>NZ_JBFAYE010000016.1:0-214783 GCF_040681145.1 Actinoplanes sp. NPDC051861 | reverse complement strand
GGGCGGCACGCGCGCGGGATCCTCAACACGCTCATCCGTGAGCTCGCCGCCGAGGAGGCGCGCGTGCCGGCGTACCCGGTGCAGAACACACGATCCGGCCAGGACCACGACGGCGCCGGGTGGCGGCTGGACGCTGTCGAACGTGTGCAGCAGCCGCTCGGCGGCGGACGCGCAGATCCGCGCGGCGACCGGGTCACCGCCCTCGGCGGCGGCGCTGACCGCGGAGGCGAACCGCCCGAGAGCCGCCGGCGGCACGGCGAAGGCCGCCGCGAGCAGCGCTTGGGCACTGTCCTCTCTTTTGTCGGCTTTTATCATGAAATGGTGGCGCGCGGCGTCGACCAGCGCCGTCGGCTCGCCGCGGCCGTCGAGAGCGGCCAGGCACGCCCGCAGCGCACGGACGCCGATCCAGACCGCGGAACCCTCGTCACCGAGCAGCCAGCCGTACCCGTCGCACCGGTGCTCCAGCACACCGTCGCGGAACCGGGCGGCCAGGGCGCCGGTGCCGGCGAGCAGGAGCACCCCGTCGGGGTCCGGGGCGCCGGCCGCGAACGCCACCTCCAGATCGGTCACCGTGACCACCTCGCCGGTCAGCCCGGCGTGACTCCAGGCCTGGTCCGCGGCGGCCCGGAAAGCCGCTCGGCCCGCGCCGGCCGAGCCCGCCGCGCCGAGGACACCGAGGCGCACCCGCGTACGATCGACCGTGCCCAGCGCCTCGGTCAGCGCCGCACACAGGCTCGCGCTCACCTCGCCGCCGCTGCTGTTGCGGTTCGCGCCGCCGGCCACACCCCGGCCCACCACGGCGCCGTCGAGAGTGGCGACCACACATCTCGTGGTCGTGGCACCCGCGTCCACGCCGACAACGAACGTCATCCGGTGACCGTACCGTCGAGCAGAGGAAGCATGTGTTCATGACCGACACAGCAGTGCGAGCGCGGGGCCTGCTGCCGTCGCTGTCCCCGGCGGAACAGCGGGTCGCACAGGTGATCATCGACGAGGCGGGTGCGGCCTCGCGCCTCACGATCACCGGGCTGGCCGAGCGGGCCGGCGCCAGCGAGGCCACGGTGATCCGGTTCTGCCGGGCGATGGGGTTCGCCGGCTACTCCCAGCTGCGGCTCACCCTGGCTGCCGAGTCCGGCCGGGCGTACGAGGTCACCGACGAGCCGATCGGCAGCGACATCAGTGAGAGCGACGACCTGTCCCAGGTGGTCAAGAAGATCGCGTTCGCCGACGCCAAGGCCGTCGAGGAGACCGCCTCGCAGATCGACATCGCGGTCCTCGAACAGGTCGTCGCGCTGGTCGCCGGGGCGCGGCGGGTGGACATCTACGGTGTCGGGGCGAGCGCGTTCGTGGCCCTGGACTTCCAGCTCAAGTTGCACCGGATCGGGCGGACCGCGTACGCGTGGAGCGACACCCACCTGGCCCTGACCAGCGCGGCCCTGCTGGACGACCGGGACGTGGCGTTCGGGATCTCACACACCGGCGCGACCAGCGACACGATCGACGCGTTCACCGAGGCGGGGCGGCACGGTGCGCGTACCGTCGCGCTGACCAACTTCCCCCGCTCCCCGATCACGAAGCACGCGGATCTGGTGCTGACGACGGCGGCCCGCGAGACGACGTTCCGCTCGGGGGCCACGGCCAGCCGGCTGGCTCAGCTGACCGTCATCGACTGCGTGTTCGTCGGGGTCGCGCAGCGGACGTTCGTGGAGACGCGGACGGCGCTGGACGCCACATACACCGCGATCAAGGGGCGCCGCCTCGGCGGCGGGGGGCGCGGCATCGGGGACGGCGGGCGCGGCATCGGGGACGGCGGGCGCGGCATCGGGGACGGGGGGCGCGGCATCGGGGACGGCGCCGACGGCGGCCGCGGTATCGACGGGGGCCGCGGGTGAGGCCCGTGGACGAGGCGCCGCTGGCGCGCACCGAGCAACGCAACCCCCGCAGCACGTCGATCGACCGGATGAGCACCCTCGACCTGCTCCGCCTGATCAACGCCGAGGACAGTCAGGTGCCGCTGGCGGTCGCGGACGTACTGCCCTTTCTGGCCGACGCCGTCGAACTGGCGGTGGCGGCGCTGGCCGCCGGGCACCGGGTGGTCTATGTCGGCGCGGGCACGTCCGGGCGCATCGCGGTTCTCGACGCGGCCGAGCTCATCCCGACGTTCGGCCTGGAGCCGGGCCGGGTCGTCGCGCACATAGCGGGCGGGACTCCGGCGCTGACGCGACCGTCGGAGGCGGCGGAGGACGACGAGGGGGCGGGGTCGGCGGCGGTCGCGGACGTCAGCGCCGGCGACGTCGTGGTCGGGGTCACGGCAAGCGGGCGTACGCCGTACGTCAAAGCCGCCTTGACCACCGCACGTGCGCGCGGCGCCCACACGGTCCTGATCTCCGCCAACCCCGCGTCCCCGATCGCACCCGGCGTCGACGTCCACGTGGCGCCCGACACCGGCCCCGAGGTCCTCACCGGCTCCACCCGGATGAAAGCCGGCACCGCCCAGAAGCTGGTCCTCAACGCCTTCTCCACCGCGACGATGGTCCGGCTGGGCCGCACCTACTCCAACCTGATGACCGACATGCTGGCGAGCAACACCAAACTCCGCGACCGCCAGCTACGCATCCTGGCCGAGGCGACCGGCGCCGACGTGGACGAGTGCCGCGAGGCCCTGCACGAGACCGGCGGCGACGCGAAGGTGGCGGTGGTGACGCTGATCGCGGGCGCCACGGCGGAGGCGGCGGCCCAGGCCCTGGCCGCCACCGACGGCCACGTGCACCGGGCCCTGCGCCTCCTCGACGTCCAGCCGTAGGTCAGGACGCCGAGACCCACACGTCGCAACCCAGCGTGTGGAGTACAGCCCCGCAGCGCACCCCAACTCCACACGCTGAGAACGGGCCCTCAACAGAACGTGTGGAATACAGCCCCACAGCACGCCCCAACTCCACACACTGGGAACGGGCCCTCAACAGAACGTGTGGAGTACAGCCCCGCAGCGCACCCCAACTCCACACGCGGGAACGGGCCGTGGCGTGCCCGGCTCACCCCACGAGGTGGGGTGGGAGGGTCAGGCCGGCGATCAGGCCGAGCACCGCGCACACGCCGAGCACCCGCAGGACCGGCCACTTCAGTGTGAAGATCAGGACGGCGGCCACCGCGGCGATGCCCACCGGCACCCAGCGGATGCTCGCCGGGTCGGGCACCTGCAGGCTCAGCGGGCCGGTGGTGACGGTGGCGAAGAGGGTGTGCACGGCGAAGTAGAGGCCGAGGTTCGCGATGACGCCGACGACCGCGGCCGTGATGCCGGTCAGGGCGGCGGAGAGGGCGACGTTTCCGCGCAGACGTTCGACGTACGGGGCGCCGAGCAGGATGAACAGGAAGCAGGGCACGAACGTCACCCAGGTGGTCAGCAGCGACGCGACGACGCCGGCCACCCACGGGTCGAGGGTGCCGGGGTGGTGGTACGCGCCGAGGAACGCGACGAACTGGACCACCATGATCAGGGGGCCGGGGGTGGTCTCGGCGAGGGCGAGGCCGCGGACCATGTCGCCGGCGGAGAGCCAGCCGTAGTACTCGACGGCGCGCTGGGCTACGAAGGCCAGCACGGCGTACGCGCCGCCGAACGTGACGACGGCGGCGCCGGAGAAGAACAGGCCCTGCTGGGTGAAGACGCTGCCGGTGCCGGTGGTGACGGCGACGAGCACGACCGGCAGGAACCAGAGCACGAGCCCCACGGTCAGGATGGTCGCGGTGCGCCGGGCCGAGGGGCGGTCGTCGTGGAGGGCGTCGTCGGAGATCAGCGGCGCGGGCCCGTCGTCGCCGCTGCCGTGCGCTGCGGGTGGCGGCTGTCTGCGGAGCAGCACCCATCCGGCCAGACCGGCGAGGGCGACCACGATCGGGAACGGCACGCCGAACACGGCGAGGGCCAGGAAGGCGGTCACGGCGAAACCGACGAGCAGGCGACTGGTCAGGGCACGGCTGCCGAGCCGCCACACGGCCTGCGCGACGATCGCCACGACAGCGGGTGCCAGTCCGGCGAAGAGGGCGGTGACGACGGTCGTGTCGCCGTAACCCGCATAGATCGCGGACAGGGCGAGCAGCGCGACCATGCCGGGCAGCACGAACAGCGTGCCGGCGACCAGCCCGCCGCGCAGGCCGTTGAGCAGCCACCCGACGTAGATGGCCAGCTGCTGCGCCTCCGGTCCGGGCAGCAGCATGCAGTAGTTGAGCGCGTGCAGGAACCGGCGCTGCCCGATCCACCGGCGCTCGTCGACCAGGTGCCGCTGCATGACGGCGATCTGACCGGCCGGCCCGCCGAACGTCTGCAACGAGATGGCGAACCAGGCGCGCACGGCCTGGCGGAACGGAACGACATCACGCTGCGACGCCGGGCCGGTGGTGGTCATCGGTTGCTTCTCCTCCACGGGCTGCGGATCCCCGGCGACGGTAATCATGGCTGCCGCCTACGGGCAACCAGGGGGCAGCGCCCCGCGGTGTGCGTCCTGACAGCACCTGCTGGCTGCAAACAGTGATGCAGGTCGCGACTGCCAGGCACAGTCGATCTATCCTCTTGCAATCGCCGGGCGATAGAGTGTCGTCGTAGCAGCGTGAGGGAGGACACTTTGCGGACATTTCGCCTGGCGGCGATGGCGCTCGCCGCCGCGCTCGCCCTGGGAGCGGCCGGTTGCGGCGACGACGGCACGGACACCGGCGCGGGCTCGGGTGCTCCCAGCGGCGGGACCGGCGGTGCGGTGACCGTGTTCGCGGCGGCCTCGCTCACCGAGTCGTTCACCGCGCTCGGCAAGCAGTTCGAGCAGGCCCATCCGGGCACCACCGTGACCTTCAACTTCGCGGGCAGTTCGGCGCTGGCCACGCAGATCAACGAGGGCGCTCCGGCGGACGTGTTCGCCTCGGCCGCGCCGAAGAACATGGCGGCTGTCACCGATGCCGGCAACGGCGGCGGGACACCGGTCACGTTCGTGAAGAACCAGCTGGTCATCGCGACGGCCAAGGGCAATCCGAAGGGGATCACCGGGCTGGCCGCCCTGGCGAAGCCGGACCTCAAGGTGGCCCTGTGCGCCGAGGCCGTGCCGTGCGGCGCGGCCGCGAGGACCGCCGTCGAGGCGGCCGGTGTGAAGATCACGCCGGTGACACTGGAGCAGGACGTCAAGGCGGCGCTGTCCAAGGTGAAGCTCGGCGAGGTGGACGCGGCTCTGGTCTACCGCACCGACGCCAAGGCCGCCGCGGCCGACGTCGACGCGGTGGAGTTCCCGGAGTCGGCGAAGGCGATCAACGAGTACCCGATCGTGGTGCTGAAGAACGCGAAGAACGCGGCTGGCGGGCAGGCGTTCATCGACTACGTGCTCTCCCCCGACGGCGCGAAGGTGCTCACCGAGGCGGGCTTCCAGGCACCCTGACAGACGCCCTGAGACGGTAGGGTCCGGCGCATGGACGCGGATGACGTGCGCCGGATCTTTCTGGAGCTGCCCGAGGCCGAGGAGTACGAGCACGGCGGCCTGCCCGCCTTCCGGGTGCGCGGCAAGCGGTTCGCCAGCATGCTCAGCCAGGACAGCGTGCACCTGATGCTCGGTGAGGACGGCATCCGCGAGGCCGCCGCGGAGTGGCCGCAGTGGTGCTCGGTGAGGAGCTTCGGGCAGCGGCTCAGCTCCGCCGACGTGCGGTTCGCGACGATCGACCCGGATATCCTGCGCGAGCTGGCGACCGACGCCTGGGCACGCCGAGCACCGAAAAGCCTCAGCCGCGCACCGGAAAGCCTCAGCCGCGCACCGAAGAGCCTCACCCCCGGATCGCGTACAACTCCACCAGCGCCTCCGACAGCGCGGCCGGGTCGCACGCGCCCATCGGGGTGACCCGTGCGCGCTGCCAGTGGTCGGAGCGCGAGTCGTCCACCCAGATCTCGCTGATCCGCTGGTCGGTGAGCGTGACGTTGTACGTCGACGTCGGCAGCCCCGGCTCCAGCTCGGCGATCACCGTGGTGTCGCCCAGCCGGTACGTCAGCTGGGTGTGCACGTACGACGAGTCGTGATAACCGTTGCCCTCCCACCCGCGGTTCCTGGGCTGCGCGAGCTGGTCGGGTGTGACCGGCCCGAATCCCGGCAGGCTCGTCGCCGCCCGCTCCGCCTCGGTCAGCACCACCGCCGGCCGGTGCACCTGCGGGAACGGCTGCAGGATCTCGTAGTCACCGAAGATCTGCGCCCACTCGGGCAGGTCCGCGCCGAGCAACGCCGGGTGCACGATCCCGAGCTGGGCGGCGCCGTCCACGACCGCGACCGCGTCGTCGATGTCGGCGAACGTGCCGTCCTCCGCGATCCGCAGCGCCCGGATCAGGTTGCCGGAACCGTCGTACTCACCCCACAGCAGCCGCCGCGTGATCCGCCCGAGGATCGGGTGCGGCAGCACGACCTCCGCGAGGTGCCAGGCCGGGCGGAGGCGGTGCGCGAGCATCTCCCGTTCGAACCGCGCGATCTGCGCCGCCGCGGTCGCCCGCAGATCCTTCTTGAGCTGAAGGAACCACTGGTAGGCGCCCGGATTCGTGTCCCGCACACCGGGCCGGGGCGGCCGTGCCAGGATCCGCCCGTCGGCGCCGACCACGTGCGGGGTGAGGTGGTCGTCGGTGCCGACCGCGAACCGCCGCGGCCCGTAGTCCAGCGTCAGCCCGGCGTCCAGACCGTGCGTGATCGCCAGCCGGTCCGCCAGCTCGGTGACGGTCCGGCCGCGCCGCGCCGACGCCCGCGTGAGGTAGTCGAGGACCCGGTCGTTGGTCGCGCCGCCCGACATGCGTTCCTCGATCGCGAGCAGATGCCGCAGCGCCACGTCGGAGGCCACCGTGGACAGCATCGCGTACCCGTCGATCGCCCGCGCGTACCGGCTCTTCGCCGGCCACGATCGCAGCAGCGGCTCGAACCTGTCCATGGTGGCGTCGTCACCGAGGTAGGCCTGCGCCAGCACCACCCACGCCTCCGCCGCCGGCATGTCAGCGGACAGCCAGGCGTCCAGAAGCGCGCGCCCGTACTCCGCGCGGCTCGCCGGATCGGACCGCGCGATCAGCTTCTCGGTCTCCGGATCCAGGGGTGCCACCAGCGGCTGCGCGGCCTCCGCCGACGGGACGGCGAGCGGAAGGTCACTGCCGGGCGGGTGGAGATCACCCGGTGCCGGTTCCGGCGGATCCTCCAGGCGCAGCCGCATCAGCCCGTCGATCAGCCGCGCGACGTCGCTCTCCGCCATCGGCCCACCGCCGGCCAGGCGAAGCTCCGGCAACATCGCCGGAGGAGACCATTGCGATGCTTTCGCTTTCTTCGAGGGTACGAGTGAAAGCACAGATTCCGGCGTGAGCTCTTCCCCGGGCGGCACGCCGAACAGTGCTCCGACCGCGGCGAGTGCGCTTTCTCCGTACCCTCTGGCGGTTTTGATCAAAATCGGACCGTGACCGATGGCAGCCAGATGGCGCAACGCTTCCTCGGCGTTCTGCCGCACCCGGCTCGGCTTGCCGACAGCGGCCGGGATCAGCGCCCGTGCCGCCGCCTCCGGGTGCCGCTGCAGCCACAGCCGCGCCCACAGCCGCGCGGAACCGAGGTGCCGCAGCCAGCCCGCGATCACCCTGGCCGGCTCCGGACCGCGGAACGGCAGCATCAGCAGGCCCAGCCCGTCGGCGTCCTCACCCACCTCCTCGAGCACGAAGACCAGCGCGTCCCGCTCGAACCGCGCGACCGCCACCCGGCCGACGTCGATCCGCTGACGGTGCCGCAGCACCCTGGGCTTCTGCAGCAGCGCCCGCGCGGACGCCTCCGGCCCCTTCACGAACAGCCAGGAGATCTGCATCGGGCTCAGATCGGAGAGCCGGTCGGCGCCGGTGGCCGCCTTCCCCCAGCCCGCCTCCTCCCGGCCGTGATCAATAGCGGCCGCCCGGGAGAGCCAGTGCTCGCGCTCACCGTCCGCCCAGGCCATCACGGTCTCGTCCGCACACACCAGCCCGTGAACCACACCCGGCCCGCGCCCGTTCCCCGCCGCCATCCCCCGCCTCCCCGTCGATCAGTCAAGAGACCGTATCGGACGGTCAATCGCGCTCCTTGGGCGTGCGGAGAAACGACCGGCGGCGCCGCTTGCGCAGCCACCGTCCGGTGGTCTCGAAGGCGCCCGGAAGAACACCCACCGCCAGGCCGAACGCCGCACCGGCGAACGCGACACCGGCGTTGCCCCAGCGCTCTGCGTCCAGTCGCCGGGACGTCAGGAACACCGCGAAGGAACCGGTCCACCTGTTGGCTCAGGGCGGCTCTGCCCGCGACGGTGATCCGGCCGTAGTTCACCCGGTTCTCGCCGTTGGTCAGGTAGAAGGCGTAGGTCTGCCCGTAATAGACGGGCGGGAACTCAGCTGTGTGGCGAACGTCGCCGGACCGCTCGTCGTAGGTCACGTACGCCGTCCTGCATCCGGCGGTCGCGCCTGGAGGGAGATCGCACAGCTCGACGATAGCCAGGGCGGTCCAGGAACTGCTCCCGGCTCAGCGGGCCTGCCCGGGTACGGAGGTCTCGTAGACGAGCTCCAGGCCGTCCTCCTCGTCCCACTGCTCGCCGACCTGCTCGAAGCCGTACTGCAGGGCCAGCTGGGAGGAGGGCAGGTTTTCGGGGCGGATGCTGACGCGGACGCGGTGGACGTCCGGCTCGCGGGCGGCTCGGGCGAGCAGGCTCTCCAGGGCGGCGCGGGCGTAGCCGCGGCGGCGGTGCAGCGGGTCGACGCGGTAGCCGATCTCGACCATGCCCTCGTCGTCGGGCGGGCCGTGGAAGCCGGCGGCGCCGACGGCCATCTGCCGAGCCTCGTCCCAGATGACGCCGGTGACCCAGGCGGCGCTCGCCGGATCGAGGTCGCACTGGACGGCGCGCATGTGCCAGAGCCCTCGGCACTCGAACCCGGTCAGGTAGGGCGAGAGCGGCACCGGCGTGTCGGCCAGGTCGCCGCGGGCCAGGGCGTGGAAGGCCGCGCTGCTCAGATGGACGATGCGCACGTCAGGTGCCGGATCACTCACCGGGCCCAGCCTTCCCGACGAGCCGGGCGGGCGCAAAGGAGAATCGGGGGGTGATCGAGGTACCCGGAGACTTCGCCGCGTGGCGTGCCCGCGTGAACGGCGAGGCCGGTCGCAGGTGGGTGGAGTCGCTGCCGGAGCTGGTGGAACGGCTCGCGGTCCGGTGGCAGCTCACCGTGGACGACGCGGCGGTGCGGTACGGAGCTCTGAGCCTCGTGGTCCTGGTCCGTCGCGGCGGGCAGCCGCTGGTGCTCCGGATCGGCTGGCCCGAGGAGACCACCGTGGGTGAGATCGCCGCGTTGCGCGCGTGGGACGGCCACGGGGTGATGGCGCTGCACGACGCCGACCCGGAGACCGGCGCGCTGCTACTGGAGCGCCTGGACCACGACCGCTCCCTGCACACGCTGCCGATCGAGGAGGCCGCGGAGGTCGCCGGGGCGCTCATCCGTACGCTCGCCGTGCCCGCACCGGCCGGTGTCAACAGCCTGTGCGCGATCGCGGCCGGGATCTCCGAGCGGCTGATCCGGCGCGACCGCGCCCTGGGCAGCCCGATTCCGCGGCGCTGGGTGGAGGCGGCGCACCGGTACGCCGCCGAGCTGGGACCGGCCGGGGAGCGGGTCCTCGTCCACGCCGACCTGCACTACGGCAACGTCCTCGCCGCGGTACGCGAGCCGTGGCTGGCCGTCGACCCGCGCGCGGTGCACGGGGCGCCGGAGTACTCCGTACCGGAGCTGATGTGGACCCGCGCCGACGACCTGCGTGCGGACGCGGACGTGCGGCACCTGCTCCGCACCGTCGTCGAGGCCGGGCGGCTGGACGCGGAGATCGCGTACGGCTGGGTGGTGGCCCGCTGCGCCGACTACTGGCTCTGGGGTCTGGAGCACGGCCTCACGGTTGACCCGGTTCGGTGCGAACGGGTTCTGAGTGCGCTTGCTCCGCTCGCGACCCGCGGGTTACCAGGAGGCCGAACGCGGCGGCGGTGAAGAACATGACGATGCCGTACACGGCTGCCGGTATCGCCATCTCGCTGCTGTTCAGCAGGGCCGGGCTGATCGCGATGGTGATCGCCAGCGTGCTGTTGTGGATGCCGATCTCCATGCCGGCCGCGATGGACTCGCGCCTGCCGACGCCGGCCAGCCTCGGTGCGCCGTACCCGATGGCCAGGCTCGCCACGTTGAAGATCAGGACAGCGATGCCGACGGCGGCGAGGTAGTCGAGGACGTTGTCGCGTTCCTTGATCACTGTTCCGGCGATCACCGCGACCAGCACGATCACGGAGAGGATCTTCACCGGGCGGGCCAGGCGGTCGGCGAGGCCCGGGAAGCGTGCCCGCAGCGCCATGCCGATCGCTACCGGCACGAGCACGATCGCGAAGACCTGCACGACCTTGTCGAACTGCAGGCCGAGGGATTCGGCGTCGCTGAGGAAGTACGCGGCCGACAGGTTCACCACGACCGGCAGCGTGACGACCGCCAGGACCGAGTTGACGGCCGTCAGGGTCACGTTGAGCGCCACGTGCCCGCCGAAGAGGTGGCTGTAGAGGTTGGCCGTCGTGCCGCCGGGTGACGCCGCGAGCAGCATCATGCCGACCGCGAGCTCGGGCCGCAGATCCAGCGCCACGACGAGCCCGAAGCAGAGCACGGGCAACACCAGGGTCTGGCAGACGAGCGCGATCAGCGCCGGCCTGGGGTAGCTCACGACGCGGCGGAAGTCGGCGACGGTGAGGCCGAGCCCCAGGCCGAGCATGATGATGCCGAGCGCGACGGGCAGCCCGACTGTGGTCAACGGCGAGTCCATGGCGCAGCATTCTGCCCCACGAATGTGGCGCAGGTCACGCCCTAGATTCCGGGATCCCAGTCGATCAGGCGCTCGATGTGCACGGGGTCGCCCTCGAACTTGAGGGAGTCCAGCTGGACGCGGTTGTAGAAGAACAGGACCAGCTCACTCGCGGACCCCGTCACGGAGATCCCGGCCGCCGGGCCGGCTGCGGGTCCGGCCTGCCGTGCCACCCGCGCGCCCTCCTCGGAGAGGTCCAGCCGCCAGGAACGGCCCTCGGTGGCGTGGTACTCGACGACGACCGGCTCGTGCGGCCAGGGCGTGGTCGTCGCGCAGCAGGTGAACTGGAAGTCCTCGACACCGTCCAGAGCCACCTCCTCCGGCAGGGGCTGCGGGGCGCCGGCGGTGAGCTGAGCATCGTACGTATGAACGGCGATCTCCTGCAGCTGATGGCGCGCGGCGGCACCTGCGGTCCGCGGCGACTGCGACCGGCGCCACCACGCCCAGCAGCCGCGATCCGGCCCGGCCTCGCGCAGCGCGCCGATCAGCTGCCCCGCCGACTCGGCCAGCCAGGCGTTCAGCGCCTCGCGGTCGTCGGCGGGCGGCATCTCGCTCGCCCACACCGACGGGTCCGGCAGCGTTTCGGCCGGGCCCGCGGCGATGATGGCGGCCCACTTGCGGCGTCCCTCCCCCAGGTGCCGCACCAGGTCCAGCAGCGTCCACTCGGGACAGCTCGGCACGCGGGCGTCCAGGCTGGGCGCGGCGGCGACGGCGGCGCGGAACGCGGCCGAGCGCTCGTCGATCAGCTGGAGCAGGTCGGGAAAGTCCAAGGTCATTCGCACTCGCCCTGTCTATCACTGTTGCGCAGGAGAGCGGCACCGAGTATTGCGGCCGTCCGCTCCTGCCACTCGTCCGGCGTCCAGCCGCACACGTCGGTGAACTGCAGATACGTCTCCGCGTTGGTGAGGGTGAAGGCGATGTCGCGGGCCTGATCCGGGTCCAGCTCCGGCCGGAGGGCGGCGCGGTCGGCGAGCAGCCCGGCGAGGACGCCGAACGCGGTGCGGGTCTGCTGCTGGTTGGTCTCCCACTGGGCGGCGAGTTCGGGGTCGGTGCCGATGGCGCCCCGCATCACCCGCATCAGCGGCGCCACCCGGCGGAGGATCTCCCGGCTGCCGGCCAGCCACAACTCGAGGATCCGCCGCGGGTCGGGCTCCTCCTGGATCTCCCGGAGCCACGGGCGGTCGAGCAGCGGCACGGGCTCGTCGTCACCGGTCGCGGCGACGTCCATGACGTGTTTGAGCAGCGTGCGCTTGTTGCCGAAGTGGAAGTACACCGTCTGCACGGCCACGCCGGCCCGGTCGGCCACCTGTTCGAGCAGCGTCGCGCCGTAACCGCGCGCGACGAACTGCTCGGCGGCCACCTCGACGATCCGCCGCCGGGTGGCGCGAGCCTGCTCGGCCCGGGTGAGCCGGCGCCCGGCACTGTCGCCTTTCGTCGTCCGCTTGACAGGGTTCGTCATTCGCTAGAGCCTACTCTAGTAACTCACTAGAGGCACTTCTAGCGAAAGGCGTACGCGATGCCCCAGCTCTCCGGCGTCCATCACGTCAAACTGCCGGTGACCGACCTGGACCGCAGCCGCGACTGGTACACGTCGGTCCTCGGACTCGGCGTGGACATCGAGTTCACCGAGGACGGCGTCGTGCGAGGCCTTGCCCTCAGCGATCCGGACGGTTCGCTGAGCCTGGCACTGCGCCACGACCCGGAGCGCGCGGCGGCGCTGGCGGGCTTCGACCTCGTCGCCCTCGCCGTGCCCGCCCGGGACACCGTGCAGGCATGGCTGCGACGGCTCGACGAGCTCGGCCAGCCGCACGGCGGCGTCGTGACCGGGCACCGGGGCGGCTCCGTGCTGGTCGGCCTGCACGACCCGGACGGCATCGAGATCCGCCTGTACGCGGACTGACCTCCCACTACGAGAACGGAGAACCATCATGATCGAAACCCGGTTCTGGTCCGGCGACACCGAACTCGCCTGGACCGACTCCGGCGGCGACGGTGATCCCCTGCTGCTGATACACGGCGGCGGGCTGGCGGACTGGTTCACGCCGATGGCGGCCGAGCCGGCGCTGAAACGGCACCGCGTGATCCGCATGGTGCGTGCCGGGTACACCGGTGCACCCGTGCCCGGCGGGCTCACCGTCGGGGACTTCGGCGACCACGCGGCGGCGGTGCTCCGGCAGCTGGGCACCGGGCCCGCCCACGTCGTCGCGCACTCGTCGGGCAGCGCGGTCGCACTGCAGCTGGCCGTCGACCATCCCGAGCTGGTCCGCACGCTCAGCCTCTGCGAACCACCGCTGCTGGACGCTCTGGTCGCTCCGGAGGACCTCGCTCAGCTCCACGCCGTGCTAGGGCCGGCCATCGGTGCGGCCATGGCGGCGGTCGCTCGCGGGGACGTGGCCGCGGCCTTCGAGGCGTTCATGACCCCGGTCTGCGGGCCGGATCACCGTCGTGTGATGGAGTCGGTGCTCGGCGTGGACGTCGTCTCCCCGTCCGCGTATTTCTTCACCGGTGAGATGCCGGCCGTGGGGGCGTGGGACGTGGATCTCGCGCGGGTTCGCGTACGCGTGCTGCTTGTTCTCGGAACCGACAGCCCGCCGCCGGTGCACCGCCTGGTGGCCCGCCTGGCCGGCCTGATCCCCGGCGCCTCGGTCGCGACGATCGCCGGCGCCGGCCACCTGATGCCCCTGACCCACGCCGCGGAACTCAGCCGGGTGATCGACGCCTTCTGCCACACCCACGCACGCGCCTGACGTACGACATTGAACCGATCGGTTCAATGTAATAAAGTGAACCACATGGTTCAGCAAGAGGTTCTGGATCGGGTGTTCGCGTCGCTCGCCGACCCGACCCGCCGCGGCATCCTCGTCCGGCTCGGGGAGGGCCCGGCCACCGTCGGCGAGCTGGCGGAGCCCACCGGCATGACCCTGACCGGCATGAAGAAGCACGTCCGGATCCTCGAGGACGCCGGGCTGATCGTCACGGAAAAGGTCGGCCGGGCACGCGAGTGCCGCCTCGGCAGCGCGCCCCTCGACGAGGCGATGGCATGGATCAGCTTCTACCAGCGCCTCTGGGCCCGACGGCTGGACGGCCTGGACGCCTACTTCACGCTCCGTGACCCGAAAGGATCCCGATGACGCTCGACATGCGGATGACGCGGCAGCTGCCGGCCACACCGGAGGAGGTCTTCGACGCGTACACGGACGCGGAGAAGCAGAAGATCTGGTTCAGCATCCTCGACGAGGAGCCCGGCATCGTGGAGATCGAGGTCGATCTGCGCGTCGGCGGGACACAGACGGCGGTGTGGGGGCCGAACCGCGACACGCTGTTCCGCGAGACGCAGACGTTCATCGAGATCGACCGGCCGCACCGGCTGGTCACCGAGTCCACGGGTTCCAGCCCGGACGGCATGACGATGACGACGCGCATCGAGATCACGTTCGAGAAGAACGACGACGGCACGCTGATGACGGTCGTGCAGAGCGGTTTCCCGGTGCCGGAGATCCGCGACTTCTTCGTCGGCGAGGTGTGGGCCGGCGCGTTCGCCCGCATCGAGGCGTTCCTGGTCAGGTACGCCGATGCCTGACCGCTCCCGCGCCGCCGTCGTCGCGGCGGCCGTCGCTGCAGCGGTGGTCGTCAACCTCGTCGTCCACGGCATCGGCCGGGCAGCCGGCGGCACCTTCCGGTTCACCGCCGCGACCGGGCCGGCCGAGGTGGACGCGATCACGGTCACCGGTTTCAGCGCGGTGCCGCTGCTGATCGGGCTCACGGTGGTGGCGTTGCTGGCGCCGTTCGCCTCGTGGGTCACCCGGGCCGCGCTGATCGCCGGTCCGGCACTGGCGGTGGGCACGATCCTCGGCATGACCGTGCCCGCCGACTTCGACACGACGAGCACGGTGACGCTCGCCCTCTGCCACCTGACCCTCGTCCCCATCATCGTGGTCGCGGTGCGTGCCCTCGCACGACGGGCGGAGACCGTCCGCGCCGCCCGAACGTCAGCCGCGTGAGGGAAACCCGCCGGCACGGCCTTGCTCAGCCGTGCCGGCGGGGGAGGTGAGCACCGAACCAGCGTGGCAGGTGTGCCGCCAGGTCCTCCTGGTCGGCGCCGACCCAGGCGACATGCCCGTCGGGGCGCAGCAGAACCGCCGGCACGTCGCCGTCGAGTTCCGCCTCGGCGTCCACGACGTGATCGACCCGGTCCGCCCATCCCTGGACCGACAACAGCCCCGTCCGGTCCAGCAGCAGCCCTTGACCGCCTCGCATCAACTCGTAGAGCCGGCCCCGCGAAAGCCGCACGTCCCGCATCCGGCGGCCCAGCAGCGGATGGCCCGGCCCGAAGTCGTAACGGACCGAGAGCGCCGTCACCTTCTCGGTCAGGAAGCGGCTGACCTCCTCGATCTCCATCAGCTGGGCGAAGAGGCGCCGGACCGGTGACTCCGACATCAGCTGCATCTGCGCGCGGGAGTTGTCCAGCACGTCCGCCGCTACCGGGCGCCGCTCAGCCTCGTAGGAGTCGAGCAGGCCGTCCGGTGCCCAGCCGCTGATCGAGGCCGCCAGTTTCCAGCCCAGGTTGAAGGCGTCCTGGATACCGAGGTTCAGCCCCTGGCCACCGGTCGGCGGGTGGATGTGTGCCGCGTCGCCCGCCAGGAGGACCCGGTCCACGCGGTAGCGGGTGGCGAGGCGGGTCGCGTCGCCGAAGCGGGACAGCCAGCGCGGTGAGTGGACGCCGAAGTCGGTTCCCGCGTACTCCTTGAGCTGTTGCCGGAAATCGTCGAGGGTCGGCGGCGTCCGATCCAGCCCGGCCGCCGGGACGACGACCCGGTATCCACCTCCACCGACCGGGCCGACGCCGAAGCGGAGATGGGTCCGGCGCACCGAAGCGACGACGGCCGCGATCGTCTCGGGTGACTCGGTCGCCTCCATCTCGCCGAGCAGTGTCATCGTCTGAGCCGGTTCGCCGGGAAAGTCGATGCCCGCGAGTTTGCGGACCGTGCTGCGGCCGCCGTCGCAGCCGACGAGGTACCGCCCACGAACCGTCGTGCCGTCCTCCAGCACGGCAGTGACCCCGTCGTCGTCCTGGCTCAGGCCGGTCACCGCAACGCCTCGGCGAAGGGAGGCGCCGGCGGCGACGGCGTGCGCGGCCAACAGCCGGTCCGTGACGGTCTGCGGGATGGCGAGGATGTAACCGTGCGTGGTGTCCAGCCGCGGCACCGCACCGGGCAGGCTCGCGAACCAGGCGCCCATCGGGTGCTTCGTCCCGTTCGCGAGGAAGACGTCCAGCAGGCCGCGCTGGTCCATCACCTCGATGCTGCGCACGTGCAGGCCGAGCGAGCGGACGAACGGCGCCGGGTGCGGTTCCCTCTCCAGAACCGTCACCTCGACGCCGTGCAGCCGTAGTTCCGCGGCGAGCATCATGCCCGTCGGCCCGCCGCCAACGATGATCACGTCAGTCATGTGTCCCCCGGGTTTGCGCAGGTGGACGGCTATCGTGCGCCCTCACCCGGGTCTTGCGGCAAGCCCCGCCGTGCGATATAGGTTGAGTATGGCCGGAACGGCTGTCAGGCCCTGGTGCAGGTCGCGCCGTTGAGCGTGAAGGCCGGCGGCGACGCGAAACTGCCGCTGTACGTGGCCTGGAACCCGAAACTCGCACTTGCCCCGGCGGCGATCGCGCCGTTGTAACTGACGTTACGCGCCGTGACCGCCCCGGACGTCCCGCTCAGCGTGGTACCCCAGGAGCCGGTGATCGACTGCCCGCTGGGCAGGGTGAAGCCGAGGGCCCATCCGTTGATCGCCGAGCTGCCGGTGTTGGCGACCGTCACGTTGGCGGTGAACCCGCTGTTCCAGACGTTGGTCGCGTACGTCACCCGGCACGACGCGGTCCCGGGGTTCGGATTGGACGGCGACGGTGACGGCGACGTCGGGTTGGTCGGGCCACCGCCGTTCACCGACGCGCTGAAGCTGTTGACCGCCAGCCCGACTCCCCCGATCCACGGCTCGAAGCCGGCCTGGATGCTCGTCAGGTACCACGAGTCGGTGATCGCCCCGCGGTTCTTCACGTCGTTGACGAAGTCCAGGACGCTGAAGCTCCAGCTGTTGATCGGCGACGGCGCCACATAGGAGACCACCGCGTTGGAGCCGTTGCTGCCGCGCCAGACCTCCCAGGTCCGGCCGCCGACGTTGGCCGTGCCGACAGCCGATCCGATCGGCTGGATCGAGCCCTGCCGGTTGAACCAGATCATGATCTCCTGGGCGTTGACACCGTCGGTACGCGGCGACGGGTCGAGCCAGATGTCGAACGACGCGTTGTAGGTGGCGCCGGACACGTACGTGTACGAGATGCTGCTGGTGGCACTGCCGATCGAGCTGACCCGCATCGGCAGGTTCGTGCCCGGCGAGCACCGCGTGTAGTGGCAGCCGAGGTAGACCGCCGGGTAGGAAACGGGGGCGCCGCTCGTGTTGCCGACGTTCTGCTGGCTGTTGATCCGGAAGCCGGTGTCGGTGACATTGATGCACTGCTCGTTGCTGCCGCCCCAGCGGTTGTTCATCGCGATGTAGCGGCCGCCGATGGTGGTGGCGCCGTACTGCTCACAGATCAGCGTGTCGGCCTGGGCGGGCTGGGCGAGCACGAAGCCGGTCAGGGCCGTGGCGCCGAACAGCGCGACGGCCAGGAGGGAACGGAAGGCACGTCTCATGGAAGCTCCTTGGGCCGGGAACCCAACGGGGATGGTGGGAGCGCTCCCAATCGACGGTAACGGGAAGTTGACAATTGTCAATCCGAGAGGCGCCGGCTCGATGCCGGCGCCTCCGAAGGTGTCAGACGGTGCGGCCCTCGGCGAGCGTCGCCAGCACGTCACCGGCCAGCGGCGCGGCGAGCAGGTCCTCGACGGGTTCCGGCAGGCCGATCCGCCAGTTCGGGTACTCGTCGATCGTGCCGGGCATGTTGGGGCGCTCGGCGACACCGGCGGCGTCGTCCAGGGTGGCCACGACCACCCTGGACGGGCAGGCGGCGAGGGCCCGGTACTCGGCTATGACGGCAGCGCGTACATCATCGGTCCTGATCGGCCCCGACGGGTCGATCCCTCCCCGCGCGCACAACTCCCGCCGG
This sequence comes from Actinoplanes sp. NPDC051861, assembly GCF_040681145.1. Classification (NCBI taxonomy): domain Bacteria; kingdom Bacillati; phylum Actinomycetota; class Actinomycetes; order Micromonosporales; family Micromonosporaceae; genus Actinoplanes; species Actinoplanes sp. NPDC051861. The sequence goes on along the minus strand of NZ_JBFAYE010000016.1, from coordinate 196,822 downwards.
GTGTCCTCGACGAACTCCGGGTCGAACGCCTTGCCGATCAGCTCCATCGCGGCCCGGTCCGATCCGGTCAGGATGCCCGCGATCGTCGCCTGGTCGTGCGTGCCCGCGGCGCCCATCGAGCCTTCCGGGTTCGCACCGGAGCGCGCGCCCATCTCGGTGCGGTAGCCGAGCATCCCGATCGACGCCATCGTCTCCCGCACCTCCGGGGCCACCGTCCCGATGTCCTCGCCGACGATCCACGCACCGGCCCGCGCCGCCTCGATCCGCAGCACCGCCAGCATCTCGTCGACGGGATAGCGCACATACGCGCCGTCCGCGACGGAACCCGCGACCGGCACCCAGAACAGCTGCCACAGCTGCATGACGTGGTCGATGCGCAGCGCTCCGGCGTGCCGCAGGCCGGAGCGCACCAGCGCCACGAACGGCGCGAAGTCCGCGTTCACCAGGGCACACGGGTCGAACGGCGGCAGCGACCAGCGCTGGCCCTCCCGGTTCCACGGGTCGGCGGGGCAGCCCACCTCGAAGTCGAGGGCGAGCAGGTCCTGGTGCTGCCACGCGTCGGCGGACGCGAAGTCGAATCCCACGGCCACGTCGAGGCACACCGTCGCCCCGCTGCGGCACGCGGTGGCCAGCTGACGGTCGGCCACCCACTGGCACCACTCGTGGTAGCGGACCCGGTCGGCGTGCTCCCCGGTGAACACCGCGACGGCCGGGTTGGCCGGGTGCGCGTACCGCGAAGGCCACTTCCGCCAGTCCGCGCCGTGGATCTCGGCGAGCACGGACCAGGTGGCGAACGTGGTCAAGGCGGCACCGCGCTCAGCGGCCCACCGCCGGAACTCGGCCGGCTGGTCGTGGCGGATCGCGGCCCAGATCCGTTCCAGGGCCGCCGACTTGAGCCGGGCGACGGCGTCCCGGTCGATGCGCCGGTCGGCGTTCAGGCGGCGGCCGGCCTCGGCGAGGTCGGAGAGGTCCACCCGCTCCGCGCCGGGGGCGTCGCCGGGCGCGATGTGCAGGACGTTCAGCCACATCCGGCTGGCCGGGCTGTACGGCGAGTTCATCGCCGGCACGACCGGCGCCATGGCGTGCACCGGGCTCACCATGATCACACCGGCGCGGCGGGCGGTGAGCGAGCGCGCGATCAGGGCCAGGTCACGGAAGTCGCCGATCCCCCAGGAGTCGCGGCTGCGGGCCGCGTACAGCTGCACCGCGAGGCCGGACGTGCGGGGCGGCTGCGGCAGGTGCTCGGGAGCGGCCAGCAGCAGGTGGGTCGAGCCGTCGTCGGTGGTGAGCCGGTGGTATCCGGGGCGATCCACGGTCCCCTCGGCCCGGACGACCGTGCCGTCCTCCAGCTCCACCTTGCCGAACAGCAGCGGATGCCATCGTCCGGGCGTCGCGATGACGACGTCGCTGTTCAGCGCCGCCGTCCGGTCGAATCGCGCGGTGAGGGCGTCCCGGGTGTGGCCGGGGACGGCACGGTGGATCCCGAACGCGTCCGTGAAGCCGGCGACGACATAGCTGCTGTTCATACCGCTGACGGTGCCGACCCCGGGGTGCCCGGCGATTGTCGGCGGGGAGCAGCCGTGGTGCATTGACGCTCGTGAATGGCACATGCACCCTGGGGTCATGAATTCACGCTCCGCAACCAGACGGACGCTGGCGGCAGTCACCGCCACCGCCGTCGCGACCCTCGCGGCCCTGCTCGCGGTGACTGTCACCAGCGCGCAGGGCAGCCCGGCGTCGTCCGCCTCCGCCTCGCCGGGTGTCACCCCGCCGAGCCCGTCCAAGTCGCCGATGCCACCGGCGGCACCGACCGGTGTCACGGCCACGGTCACGTCCACCTCGGTGACCCTGTCCTGGACCGCCTCCAAGCCCGGCTGCTGCGGCGTCGCGGGCTACAACGTCACGTACGCCCAGGCCTTCGACGACGTCTACCGGCTCGCGCAGGCCGGTAACGCCACCAGCGTCACGATCACGGCGGGCATCTACCCCGCGCAGCAGTACACGTTCCGGGTCACCGCGTACGACGACGCCAACCACAGCTCGCTCGCCTCCGAGCCGGTGACCGTCGTGACCCCGCGCTCCGACAACGGCACCGACACCGTCCCGCCGCAGGCGCCGTCCCAGCTCACCGTCACCGCCCAGACGCCGGCCGGCCCCACCCTGAGCTGGTCGCCGTCCACCGACGACGTGGGCGTGACCGGCTACAACGTGTACTGGTTCGACGGCTGGTTCTCGTCCCGGCTGGTCGCCACGGTCACCGGTACGTCGTACACCGCCCCGATGTACGCCACCCGCAACGTCTACTACATCCGCGCCCGCGACGCCGCGAACAACGTGTCGATCGCCTCGAACACCGTCACGGTCGAGACGACCTCGCCGACCAGTCCCCCGCCGTCCAGCTCACCGCCACCGCCGCCCCCGGCGTGCAAGGTGAGCTACACCAACACCGCGCAGTGGGACCGCGGCTTCGTGGCCTCGCTGACCGTCACCAACACCGGCACGGTCCCGGTGGACGGCTGGACCGTGGCCTTCACGTACGGCGGTGACCAGCGGATCCTCTCCGCCTGGAACGCCGTCCACACGCAGGACGGCCCGGCCGTCACTCTGCGCAACGCGCATTGGAACGGCTCGCTGGCCCCGGGCGCCAGCCGCACCGTCGGCCTGCAGGGCACGTGGACCGCGAGTGCACCCGCACCGGCCGCGTTCACCCTCAACGGCCTGCCCTGCACTACTGGCTGAGAGCGACGGGCGCCGGCTCGGACCGGCGCCCACGCTTGACCGCGTACATCGCCGTGTCCGCCCGGCGCAGCAGCTCGGCCGGGTCCCCCGGCGCGTCGCTGACGAGGGCGACACCGATGCTCGCGCCCACACCGGCCGGACGCCCGCCGATGATCATCGGCTCGGCGACCGCCGCGACGAGCCGCTCGGCCAGCTCCTGCGCCGGCCGCGAGGTCAGCACCACGAACTCGTCACCGCCGAGCCGGCAGACCACGTCACCGCCCGCCACGCCGGTCAGCCGCGCGGCGATCTCGCGCAGCAGCTGATCACCGGCCTGGTGACCGAGCGTGTCGTTGACCGCCTTGAAGCCGTCCAGGTCGAGCAGCATCACGGCCGTGTCGGCGCCGGTCTTCTCGTACCGGGTCACGGCGTCCGCGAGGTGCCGCGCGAAGTACGCGCGATTGGCCAGCCCGGTCAGCTCGTCGTGCCACGCCTGATGCTGCAGCTGCCCGGTCAGCACCCGGTTCTCGGCGAGCAGCCGCCCGTTCTCCCGCAGCGCCACCAGCTGACGGACCGTCACCAGGCACAGCAGGATCCCGACGCCGATCACGACACCCCAGCGCTGCCGGTCCAGCCCCGGCCCGACCACGACTACGAGCAGGCCGAACGCGGCCGCCGAGGCACCGTAGGGCAGCACGCTGAACGGCCGCCGCTCCCCCGCCGCCCCCGCCGTCCCGGACTCCGTCGCCCGGTACTGCACCAGCCCGCCGCCCAGCGAGAACAGCTGGGCCAGCAGCAGCAGGGCCGCGGCACCCGGACCCGCGTCGTCCGGCAGCGTGGTGGCGAACCCGGACAGCCCGATGCAGACCGCGAAACAGATCAGCGTCGGCCGGACGATCAGCTTCGCCCCGGCCAGCGCGACACGCACCACACCGAATCCGGCCACCAGCACCATCACCGGCAGCGCCAGCGCCTCGGACAGCGCCAGCCAGCCGTCCGACGGCGTCCATCGGTGACTCACCGTGAAGTACCAGATGAACGACGCCGCGCCGAGCAGCACGATCGCCGCGTCGAGCCCCATCTGCAGCCGTTCGGCGCCGCGCCGCACCGTCGTCGGATAGCGGAACACGGCGGCGAGGGTGAGCAGGCCGGCCATCGGATAGATCAGCTGGGCACCGTACATCGGCATGTCGCGCCCGGTGCCCGCGGTGATCAGCAGCGCGCCGAGGTCGACGGCCATGCCGGTCGCGTAGGCCAGCAGCGCGTACACCAGGCTCGTCCAGAACCGGGCGGTCGGCCGGGCAAGTCCGGGCACCCGCGCGGTCCGGAAGAAGACGTGCGCCAGCGCCGTGATCAGCGTCAGGTCCACGGCCACGACCAGCGGATCCGCCATCGCCGCCGGCAGCACCAGCGTCGCGGTCACCGCCAGCGCCGCGCACACGGCACCACCCAGCAGCAGCATCTTCCCCCGATTCCGAAGTCTTGCGCCTTATCGGCATATGGGGGGACTTCTTAAATTCAAAACCATCATCGGGTACGCGCTACGCGTCCTGCCGCCACATGAGCGGGCCGGCGAGGCGATCCCCAAGGCCGTCGCCCGGCGCCGGCCTATGAGATCCGGCCGTCATGTGAGAGCAGAATGACGCCCGTGACCACCGATCCGACGATGGCCCGCATAGCCGAGGGCGTTCAGCTGCACCACGGCCGGGGACAGCGCGACGCCGCCCGGGAGCTCTTCGCGCGCGTGTGGGACGAGATCGGCGGAGACCAGGGCGATCCACTGCACGTGTGTGTGCTGGCGCACTCGATGGCCGACGTGCAGGACGACGCTCGCAAGGAACTCCTCTGGGACCAGCGGGCACTCGCGGCGGCCGATCTCCTCACCGACGACCGCGTGGCCGAAACCGGGGTACCGCTCACCAGGGCCGCCCTCTATCCGTCCCTGCATCTCAACATGGCGGACTGCTACCGCAAGCTCGGTGATCTCCCCCGCGCCCGCGAGCACCTCGAACAGGCGCGGGACGGCATCGGCGCGCTCGGCGACGACGACTACGGGCGGCTGATCAGAAGCGGACTGGACCGGCTGACGGAACTGCTGGCCTGATCAGACGTCCGCCTCCAGCGCGAACGTGTTGCCGTCCGGGTCGCGGAACCAGGCGATCCGCCCGCCGCCGGCCCGTTCAGTGATGCCACGGGCGTCGTGCTCCAGCCCCTCGTAGCGGGCGAACTCGACACCGGCCGCCGTCAGCTCGTCGACGAGCTGGTCGAGGTCGGCGACGTACCAGGTCGCCAGCGTCGCCTCGCTCTTGCCCGCCGTGACCGACTGGTAGACGTTCAGCGCGGGACCACCGCCGGAACCGTAGACCCGGCCACCGCCGGTGATCCGGGCGCTGGGACCGGACCACAGCGCCGTGAGGCCGAGTCTCCCCTCGTAGAACGCGACCGCCCGCTGGATGTCGGACACCGCGACCGAGGTGCGCACGGGATAGGCGTCAAGAGGCATGCCCCCACCCTTCCACAGAGCGCGGTCCACCGTGGAGGACTCGGGCCTACACCCGAAGCGCAACAGTCCGACATCTCGAATGACAACCGTCGCCTCCGAATCTGATTGGCGTAGACAACACGAGGGGACGTTGTTCATGAAGGTTCAGTTCCGTAGGTATGCCGTTACCGCCGTCGCCACCGGGGCTCTCGCCGCCGGGGCTCTCGCCGCTGTCGGCGCCGTCGCACTTCCGACCGGCTCGGCCGGCTGGGAGCCCGTCACCTACGGCTTGACCGCCAGCCCGGAGCAGCTGCTCCCGGCCACGGTCTCCGCCGAGAAGCCCGCCCGGGTCGTCACGACCACGATCGGCGCGGACGGCAAGCCGGTCATCTCGGTGCGGGAGGCCACCGACAAGGCCTCCGCGGCCGAGCTGGTCAAGCAGGGGCAGAAGACGACCGACGCGGTGAGCGTTGAGGCCGACGCGCCGATGTACGCGCTCGGCGTACCGTCCGGATCGGACCCGAGCCGCAGCAAGCAGTGGGACTTCGCGAAGCTGAAGGTCGCCGAGGCCTGGACGAGGTCGACCGGTGAGGGCGTCACCGTCGCGGTGATCGACACCGGTGTCGACTCGAAGCACCCGGACCTGGCCGGCAAGGTGCTCAGCGGCTACGACGCGCTCACCAACAAGGCCGGCGTGGTGACCGACGGGAACGGGCACGGCACGCACGTGGCCGGCACGATCGCCGCGCTCACCGGCAACGAGGTCGGCATCTCGGCGGTCGCGCCGGACGCCAAGATCCTGCCGATCAAGGCGCTCGGCTCGAACGGCAGCGGCAACATGTCCGACGCCGCCGAGGGCATCATCTGGGCCGCCGACCACGGCGCTCAGGTCATCAACATGTCGCTGGGCTCGACGTCCAAGGTCGCCGCGGTCACCAACGCGATCAACTACGCCCGCGGCAAGGGCGTGACCGTCGTCGCGGCGGCGGGCAACAGCCGTACGTCGGGCAGCCCGACCTCGTACCCGGCGGCCGACGCCGGTGTCATCGCGGTGGCCGCCACCGACGCGAACGACCGCTACGGCAGCTACTCGAGCGCCGGCAGCTACGTCGACGTCGCCGCGCCGGGCAGCAACATCCTCAGCACGTACCCGACGGCCCTCGGCACCTCGTACAAGACGATGAGCGGCACCTCGATGGCCTCGCCGCACATCGCGGCCGTGGTCGCGCTGCTGAAGGCGGCGAACCCGGCGCTGACGCCGGACCAGATCGAGGCCGCCATGGAGAAGACCGCGGTCGACCTGGGCAACAAGGGCTTCGACAACGACTACGGCAACGGCCGCGTCGACCCGGTGGCCGCGCTGGCGTCGGTCGCACCCGGCTCGACGACCGCGCCCACCACCGCGCCCACGACCGCCCCGACCAAGGCGCCGACGACCGCTCCCACCACGAGCGCGCCGACCACCGCTCCCACCACGGCTCCCACCACCGCTCCGACGACCGCCCCGACCACGAGCGCGCCGACCAAGGCGCCGACGGTCGCTCCCACCACGAGCGCTCCGTCCGGCACCGTGGCGAGCTACGAGGCCGAGGTGATCGCGCTGACCAACGCGCAGCGGACCGCCAACGGCTGTGGGGCCCTGCGTGCCGACGACCGGCTCACGACCGCGGCCCGCGCACACAGCGCGGACATGGCGGCGAAGAACTTCTTCAGCCACACCGGCTCCGACGGCAGCGACTTCGTCACCCGGATCAAGCGGACCGGATACACCGGAGCGTCGGCGGAGAACATCGCCAAGGGTTACCGCACCCCGCAGGCCGTCGTGACCGGCTGGATGAACAGCTCCGGCCACCGCGCCAACATCCTCAACTGCAGGAGCATCGCGGTGGGCGTCGGCCTGGTGATCAAGGCGGACGGCACCACGTACTGGACCCAGGACTTCGGCCGCATCTGACCGATCCGCACATCGACGACCGGGGGCGGCGGGCTGAGAGGCTCGTCGCCCCCGGTTGTTATCGTGGCCGGGTACCGCTCGGTAGCGGGTCGTCCAGTGGAATGCGCGTGTCGCGCCCCGCGAGGAAGGTCCGCCCATGTTGATCCGCCAGTTCGCCCGCGGTGACCGCGAACAGGTCACCTCGCTCGTCAACGCCCACGTCGCCGCGGTCGTGCCCGGCGCGTCGGTCTCGGTACAGGCCCTGATGAGTCACCTCGAACGCGAGCCCGGCGAGTTCATCGTCGACCGGTGGGTCCGCGAGCGCCTCACCCTGGTCGCCGAGCAACGTGGACGCGTCGTGGCCGCCGCCCATCTCCTGCGCTATGCGGACGACGCCGCCACCGGCGAGCGCTACCGGAACGCCGGCGAGATCCGCTGGCTGGCCTGCTGGCCGGACGCACCCTACTGGCCCGACGCCGCACAGGCCGGCGACGCCCTGGCCCTGGCCTGCCACGCCCAGTTCCAGCGGTGGGGCGTGACCCGCCGCTACGCCGACGGAGCGATGCCCGCCCCCGGCGTGTACGGCATACCCGAGCAGTGGCCGCACATCCGATCGCTCTACGAGCGGGCCGGCTTCCACAGCGCCGGCCCGATCGAGGTGATCCTGCTCGCCCGGGTGGACCGGCTGCCCCGCCCACCCGCACCGGTTCCCGGCCTGACCACACGCCGCACGGCCGGCATCAACGGCACCCGGCTCACCGGCGTCTCCGGCACCGCCGCGCTCGGCTGGATCGAGGTCGACACGAACCTCGACGCGGGCCCGCGCATGTCCCGGATGGGCGCATGGGCCGACATCGGCAACCTGTGGGTCGACCCCGCTCACCGCCGCCAGGGCATCGGCACGTGGCTCGTCGGCCAGGCCGCCACCTGGCTGGAACTCGGCGGCACCGAGCGCCTCCTCGACTACGCCGGCGCCGACGAGGAGCCCTACCGCGCCTTCCTGACCGCCACCGGCTTCACCGAACTGACCCGCACCACCCGCGACTTCACCACCGACCCCACCTGACCCCCTACGGCCCCGAGTTCGCGCGGCGGCCTCGCCAGCCGTCGGCGAAGCCGCGCAGCATCCAGCCGGGCCGGTGCAGGCGGGGCGGCTCGAACAGGACCCGCAGCAGGAACCAGCGGTACAGGAACGAGGCCGTCCGCGCCGACCACCACGGTTTGCGCAGCCAGTTCTCGCGGACGAGCACCGTGCCGTTGCGGGCGATCCAGTACAGCCGCCACGCCGGGTGCACGGAGGCGGCGAGGGAGAGGCCGAGGAAGCGGTACCGGCGGCGTTCGCCCAGGCTGTGCCGCAGCGTGACCCGGGTGTCCTGGACGATGCGATGGCCACCCCGGCGCACCCGAAGGCAGAAGTCAGCATCGACGAAATCGACGAAGAACTCCTCGCGGAACGGCTGAAAACGCTCGAACACACTCCGCCGCACGAGCATGCCCGACGTGATGACGGTGTCCCGGTCCCGCACCGGCGCGCCGGGTCGCCGTCTGTCCGTGCGGGCGAGCCGCCGGAGCGCGTGGAGGGCCGGCGCCGGCGGCCGGCGGCGGCGCGGCGGCTCCAACGACTCACCGGAGCGGGCGTCGACCGGGACCGGTGCGGCGACGGCTACCGCCGGGTCGGCCAGGTGCGGGGCCAGGCCGCCGACGTGGTCGTGGCCGAGTACCGAGTCCTGGTCGAGCAGGAGCACCGCCTCCGCGTCCCGGTCCAGGCTCCGGGCCGCGGTGTTCAGGCCACCTGCCAGACCGCGGTTGTCGCCCGGGCGCAGCACCACGACACCGGGCCGGGCGGCCAGGCGCGCGCTGGCCGAGAAGGCGTCCGCCGGAGTGTTGTCCACGACGATGACCTGGGTGCAGGACGCCGCGGCGGTCTCCACCACCGCATGCAGGCGCTCGTCCGGGAAGTACGCGGTGACCAGCGCGCTGACCCGCATCAGGCTCCCGCCGCCGGCCGGCAGTCGGACAGGCCCCACTGTGGTTCACCGGCCGGGTGGCAGGCCGACGCCACCCAGGTGCTGATCGCCGGGTTGAGGGTGGTCTCGCGCCGGCCCGGAACGAACAGCACATATCGCACGTCGCCCCGCTGGACCATCTCGGCGAGCCCGGCCTGTCCGGGGAACGGCGTGCTGCCGGTGAAGCCACCCATCGGCAGCACGGACTCGCCGGCCAGCACGAGCGGACCGGCGTTGACCGAGCCCTGGACGGCGACCAGATACTTCTCGCCGGCGTGCTGCCCGCGCAGGAACGTGCGCAGCGCATCGGTCTCGGCCGTCGTCCAGTCGCCGATCCGCCGCGCCGCCTGACCGTCCGGCACCGGCTCGGTGGAGGCGGCCGGCGGACCGGCGTGCGGGCCCGCCGACGTACCCCGGAACCGCGCGTCGCCGGTCGACACCGACCAGACCACCGGCGCGAGCAGCACGGCGACCAGCCCGGTCGCAAGCCCGGCCCGGGCGGTCGCCGCGCGCACCGTCAGGAGCACCACCGCCGCCAGCCCGGTGATCGCCACGACCGGGCCGAGCCAGGGATGAAAGCCGGGAAACTGGTATATGAGGTACAGATCCCAGACAACGGTCAGGGCGAGGATCGCGGGCAGGAGCCAGGGCCGGGAAGCCCGCCCGCGCCAGAGGCGGACGATGCCCGCGGCACCCAGGGCGGCCAGGGCCGGCGCGGCGGCGACCACGTAATAGGAGTGGGAGACCTGACCGGTGCTGAACGCGGCCATGTGGGCGACCAGCCACAGCCCCCAGACGAGACAGCCCACGTCGCGGCTGCGCCGCCAGGCCGAGACTCCCAGGACCAGGCCCGCGATCGCCAGCGGCAGACTCCAGGTGACCTGCGGCGCGACGTCATGGACAACCGTGTGCAACAGCCCGGCCGGCGGCCCGGCCGCGCCGGCGCCGGTGCTGACCGTGCCGCCACCCGAGACCCCGAAACGGCCGAACAGGTTGTAGCCGAGGATCATCGACAGCAGCGAGTCGTCCGTGGAGGCGTCCACATAGGGCCGCGAACCCGTCACCGCGAACAGCACGATCTGCCAGGACGAGACGGCCAGCATCACCAGACCGGCCAGGCCCAGGTGGCCCCAGCGGCGACGGGCCGGACCGGGCGCCCCGAGGGCGTACCCCACCACCAGGGCCGGCAGCACCAGCCAGGCCTGCAACATCTTGACCTGGAACGCCAGCCCGAGCCACGCACCGGCGAGCAGGAGCAACCACAGCCGGCCGGTGAGCGCCGAACGCTGCGCGGCGTCGGCGGCGAGGAGCAGCAGCATGACCAGCAGCGCGTCGGCGATCTGGGAGTGGGCGAGGGCGGCCAGCACCGGCGTCGTGGCGAGCAGGACCGCCGCCAGCACGCCGGCGACCGGTCCGAGCCAGCGGCGCACGACCAGGTGGAGCACCACGACCGAGACCAGCGCGGCGACGACCTGCGGCAGCATCAGCGACCACACGTGGAAGCCGAAGACGCGCGCCGACAGCGCCTGCACCTGGAACGCGCCGGGCAGCTTGTCGAGGGTGATCGAGGCGTCCGGGTCGAAGCCGCCGAACAGCAGCGCCCGCCAGCTGGACGACATGCTGCGCACGGCGGGCGCGTAGTAGACGTGCATCTGGACGCTGGTGATGCCCCAGGCGTAGACCACCGCCGCCGCCGCGACCACCAGCCCCACGGCCGCGCGTGCGAGGCCCGGCCGGGCGGTGACGGGACCGTCGTTGTCGGTAAATAGACGTGTTTGTAGGACCCCGTGACTCACCCCGCCACCCTACAAGTCGATCAGAGTCGATGTCCTACCCAATTCAGGTGGATAGCCCGGCTATGTCGGGTCACACACGTCGCGACAGACTGAGCAAACGTATGTACGCAAACGTATGCGGTGCGAGTACGGTCCCGACTACCCGGCAACCGGGCCGGGCTGAGGCAGGAGGCGCGTGGGATGAGGACCCAGCGGTTGTCCCTCCTGACGGTCGCGGCCCTTCTCGGGGTCGCCGGCTGTTCCCAGGGGACCGAAACACCGGAGTCCGCGGCCGAGCAGGCCGTGCCGGCCACGACCAGTTGCGCCACCAAGGGCGAGCTCACCATGTGGGAGCGCTCGGGCGGCAACAAGGACATGGTGGACATGCTGGTCGCGGCCTGGAACACGAAGAATCCCGACTGCAAGGTCGCACTGACATACATTCCGCACACCGAGATGGTCGGGAAGATCGCCCAGGGCATCGCCTCCGGCCAGGTCCCCGATCTCATGGGGATGGACCTGATCTACGCACCGCAGTTCGAGAAGGCGGGCCAGCTGGTCGACCTCACGAGCCGCATCAAGGACTGGCCCGAGCTGGTGAACGCCAGCAAGGGGCACATGACCGTCGCGACCTATGAGGAGAAGCTCTACGGCGTCCCGCTGTACGCCGACGTCTCCGCGCTCTTCTACAACAAGGACCTGTTCAAGCGGGCCGGCCTCGACCCGGCCAAACCACCGGCCAGTCTCGCCGAGCTGCGGTCGTACGCGGACCGGATCACCGCGCTGGGCGGGGACGTCAAGGGCTACTACCTGCCCGGCAACTGCGCCGGCTGCAACATCTTCACGGTCGGGCCGCTGATGTGGGCCTCGGACGCCAAGATCGAGGCGGCCGGGCCGGGTGACGAGCCGCTCGTCGGCGACGGGATCAAGCAGGTGCTGCAGTTCGAGCGGGACATGGTCAAGGCCGGCAACGTCCACGAGGGCGACCGGACGGAGAACGGCGAGACGTTCCACCTGCAGTTCGGCTCCGGCAAGGTCGGGATGATGGGCACCGGCAACTTCAACATCACCCTCGCCCGCCAGCAGAACCCCAAGATGGACTTCGGCATCGCCCTGCTGCCCGGCGTCCAGCCCGGCTCCAGCGCCTCGTTCATCGGCGGTGACCTCGTGGTCGTGCCGAAGGGCAGCAAGCGGGTCAACGACGCGGTCAACTTCATGAAGTTCCTGCTCTCCGACGAGGTCCAGGTCGAGGTGTACGCGAAAGCGCTCAACCTGACCACCCGCAGCGACATGGTCGACAACAAGTACTTCCAGGCCGAGCCCCTCGTCCAGGACGTGGCGAAGGCGCTGACCGTGGGCCGGACGCCGTACACGCTGACGTTCTTCGAGCAGATCAACTCGCCGCAGGGGCCGTGGCTGAAGATGCTGCAGCGCGCCTACTACAGCGACGACGACCTGGACACGGTCATCGCCGACGCGAAGAAGGCGATGAAGGAGATCGCCGCGAAGTCCTGACGAAGGAGGCGGTCATGCAGCGCACCCGGTCCAACCGGTTGACCGGCCTGGCCTACGTGGCTCCGGCGCTGGCGTTCGTGCTGGTGTTCACGGTGTACCCGCTCGGGCGGATGATCTGGATGTCGCTGCACGAGTGGTCGCTGATCGCCGAACCGAGCTTCATCGGGGCGGACAACTTCCGCCAGGCGTTCAGCGACCGCCAGTTCTTGGCGTCGTTCCTGTTCACGTGCCAGTACACGCTCCTGATCACGCCGGTGCTGATCGTGGGTGGCTACCTGCTGGCGCTGCTCACCGCACCCGTGTCGAAAATGCGTGCTTTCACCCGTACCATAATCTTTGTCCCTGTAGTTATCGGCCTCGGCGTGTCGAGCCTTCTCTGGTATTGGCTGTTCAGCACCGACTTCGGCGTCATCAACCGCATCCTGCTCGATCTCGGCATCGTCGACGAGCCGGTGCTGTGGCTCGGTGTGGACGCCGGCACGTCGAACTTCGCGATCAGCACGTCGGTCGTGTGGAAGGTCATCGGCTTCGGGATGATCCTGTTCGTCGGCGCGATCCAGGCCATCCCGTCCGAGATCACCGAGGCGAGCCATGTGGACGGTGCCGGTTACCTGCAACGGGTCAGCCGCATCGTCCTGCCGCTGACCATGCGCACGGTCCTGCTGGTCACCCTGGTCAGCGTGATCGGCTCGCTGCTCGCGTTCGACCAGTTCTACATCATGACCGCCGGGCAGCCGCAGAACGAGACGGCGACCTCGGTCTTCTACGTCTACCTGAACTCGTTCCCGTACCTGAAGCTCGGGTACGGCGCCGCGCTCTCCCTGATCCTCGCGGTGACGATCCTCGCCTTCACCGTCGTGCAGATGGTCCTGACCCGCCGGAGCGAGTCGTGACCGCCACGCTGCAGAGAGCTCCGGTGCGGGCCGCCGTGGGACCGGCCCGCACCGGGCGAACCGGATACCTCGTGGCGGCCGGCTGCGTCGCGATCAGCACGATCATGCTGCTGCCGCTGCTCTACTCGGTGCTCGCCTCGATCAAACCGACCGCCGAGGCGGCCGCCGCGCCGCCGACCTACCTCCCGCACGGGGTGAGTCTCGACAGCTACCGGCGGCTCTGGGAGTACCAGGAGGGGCTGCTCACCTACCTCGGGAACAGCTTCGGCACAGCGGTCCTGACGATCGTCTTCACGCTGCTGCTGACGGTGCCCGCCGGGTACGGCCTGTCCCGCTTCCCGGTGCCCGGCCGGGAACTGATCTTCGTCGTGCTGCTGCTCGCGCTGATCATTCCCTACCAGGCCCTGCTCACCCCGATGTTCCTGATGTTCGCCCGGGTCGGCCTGACCAACTCGCTGATCGGGCTGGCCGTCCTGCACACCACGATCCAGTTGCCGTTCAGCCTCTACATCCTGCGCAACACGTTCGCCGCGGTGCCCCGGGAGATCGAGGAGGCCGCGGTGATGGACGGGGCGGGATCGCTGCAGATCCTGGTACGCGTCTTCCTCCCGCCCACCGTCCCGGCGGTCGTCACCGTCACCCTGTTCGCCTTCATCACGTCCTGGAACGAGTTCCTCGGCGCGCTGGTGATGATGAGCTCGAGCGCGAAGTTCACCCTTCCCGTGATCCTGGCGACCGCCCGCACCGAGACCAGCCTCGGCGGCACCGACTGGGGCATGCTCCAGGCCGGCGTCACGATCTCGATCATTCCGTGTGTGCTGGTCTACCTGTTGCTCCAGCGGTATTACATGGCCGGCCTGATGAGCGGAGCCGTCAAATGAGCGTGGCAGTAGTGCAGCCGTCCCGGACCGCGTCGACCCGGCTGCGCCCGTTCGACGCCCGGCAGGTCTCCCTGGCCGGCGGCTTCTGGGCCGAACGGGCCCGGATCAACGAGGAGCGCACCATCCCGCACGGGCTCCGGCAGCTCCGTGACTCCGGGACGCTGGACAACCTGCGGCCCACCGGCACCTACAACTCCGAGCTGCCGTTCCTGGACTCCGATGTGTACAAGTGGCTGGAAGCGGTCGGCTGGTCCACGTCCGCTCTGGGCGCCTCCTCAGCGGACGACGTGATCCGCCTGGTCGCCGAGGCGCAGCGCCCCGACGGCTACCTGAACAGCTTCGTCCGGGCCGGCCAGCCCTACCGCGACCTGTCCTGGGGCCACGAGCTGTACTGTCTCGGCCACCTCATCCAGGCCGCCGTGGCCTGGCATCGGGCGCGTGACGACGACCGGCTGCTGGAGGTGGCGGTCCGGGCCGCCGATCATCTGCCCGGCCCGCTTCTCGACGGTCATCCCAACATCGAGATGGCGCTCGTCGAACTCGCGCGGGTCACCGGCGAGCGGCGCCATCTGACGATGGCGGCCGCCATGCTGGAGATGCGGGGGCACGGCACGTTGCCCGGTGCGGACCGTTTCGGCGCGGCCTACTGGCAGGACCATGAGAGCGTACGCGACGCGAGCTCCGTCGCCGGCCACGCCGTACGGCAGCTCTACCTCGACTGCGGGGCCGTGGACGTGGCCGTGGAACTCGGCGACGACCGGCTGCTCGGTGCGGTGCGGCGCCGGTGGGACGACCTGATGCGTACCCGCACCTACCTCACGGGCGGGATGGGCAGCCGGCACCGGGACGAGGCGTTCGGGGATCCGTACGAGCTGCCGCCCGACCGCGCGTACGCCGAGACCTGCGCGGCCATCGCAGGTGTGATGCTCGCCTGGCGCCTGCTGCTGGCCACCGGCGAACCCGGGTACGCCGACGCGATCGAGCGGACCATGTACAACGGTGTACTGCCCGGCCTATCGCTGTCCGGCACCGAGTTCTTCTACACCAACCCGCTGCAGCGCCGCACCCACCGGGCGCCGGGCAGCACCGGGCAGCGGCAACCGTGGTACCCGTGCGCGTGCTGCCCGCCGAACCTGATGCGCATGCTCGGCTCCTGGCAGCAGTACCTGGCCACCTGGGACGACGGCGGTGTCCAGCTGCACCAGTACGCCTCGGCGGAGATCGCCACCGAGCTGCCGGCGGGCCCGGTCCAGCTGCGGGTCGAGACCGGCTATCCGTGGCAGGGCCGCATCGCCGTCCACTTCGTCGCGACACCGCCACGGCCGTGGACGCTGTCGTTGCGGGTGCCACGCTGGTGCCGCTCGGCCGCCGTGACCGGGCCGGGCGGCACGGAGACCCTGTCGTCGGGCGCCGGCGTGGTCAAAAGACACCAGCGCTGGCATCCCGGCGACCTGGTCGAACTGAACCTGGACCTGCCGGTCCGGATCACCGAACCGGATCCGCGCGTCGACGCGGTCCGCGGGTGTGCAGCGGTGGAGAGGGGGCCACTCGTCTACTGCATCGAGGCGGCGGACGCACCGGAGCGCGTCGAGATCGAGGAGCTCCGCTGGGATCCGGACCGGCACCTGACCGTGGTGACGCGGCCCGACGTCGCCGAGTCGCTCGTCGGTGTGGACGTGCCGATGAGGGGCGGGCTGACCGCCGGGGCCGTTCCGTACTTCGCGTGGGCCAACCGCGGCGTTGGCGGCATGCGCGTGTGGATCCCGCTCTGATCTCCGTTGTTCACGGCGGCGGGGCGGTGGAGTCCCGCACGATCAGTGGCAGTTTGAAAACGGTGACGCCGGGCTCGCGGGCCTCCGACGGGTCGCGGGCCAGCGACACCGCCTGGGCGACACCGAAGCTGACGATCTCGCCGATCGGCATCCGCAGCGTGGTGAGCGCGGGCACGGTGTGCGAGGCGATGAGGATGTCGTCGAAGCCGACCACCGAGAGCCGGCCGGGCACCGGGATGCCGAGCCCGTGCGCGGCGTGCAGCGCGCCCACCCCGACCAGGTCGGTGGACGCCGCGACCGCTGTCGGCGGCTCCGGCAGGCTCATCAGATCGGCCAGCGCCGCGGCACCACCGTCCAGAGTGCCGGCACACCGCCGCAGATATCCGGCGGGCACCCCGTCGAACCGGTCCCGCATGAAGTCGGCGTAGGCCTCCTCGCGAATCCGATACTCATTCGGCAGCTCGGCGCTCAGGAACCCGATCCGGCGGTGCCCGAGCGCGGCCAGATGTTCGAGCCCCGCCTGGATGCCCGCGCGGTCGTCGGGGTTGGCCGTCGGGAACTCCACCGGGCTCACACCCTGCCACAGCCCCACCACCGGCACGGTCGATCCGCGCAGGTCAGCGAGCAGCTCCGGATAGGCCATCATGTCGCCGAGCAGGATGATCGCGTCGGTGTGCCGCGTCTCCAGCACCGTGGTGAGCGGCGTCCCCTCGGCCAGCCGCCCGTGCACGTGCCCGAGCACGACGTTGTATCCGTGCGCCATCGACTCCAGCACCAGCGCCTCGATGACACCGGCGTAGAAGACGTCGCTGAAGTCCCGAACAACCGCCCCGATCAGGTTGGTCGACGCACCGCGCAGTCCACGCGCCAGCGGATTGGGCCGGTAACCGAGGTCACGGGCCGCCTGGATCACCCGCTCCCGGGTCTCCGGAGCGATCGGCACCCGCGTCGGCGCGTTGTTGAGCACCCGCGAAACCGTGCTCTGCGAAACCCCCGACGCCGCCGCGATGTCCCGCATCGTGACGACCGAACGCCCGGCCGGACGCTGAGGTCCGCCCGGTGGCTCTGCTCGGTCACCCCGCGCGGAAGTCGGCATCGCAGCGAGCGTAGCACCGCGCGAACGCCGTGCACGCATACGAATTCAGCGCACCGGAGAGGCGGCTACCGACGTCGAGACGGTTCTGCTCTACTCGAACGATGAGGAACGGCCTCTGGCATGCTCGCGTCGAGGTCCCGGGGTCAGGGCGGCGGGGCAGCGGCACCCTGGTGAGCGACCGTCACGTGCTGACCTGCGCCCACGTGGTCCATCACGACCCCTTTGCCATGGTGTTCCTGGGTGACACACCGACCCCGCGCCAGGCTCGTCTGCTGACGAGCGGCCCATGGTGGACGAGCACAGCGGACGCAGCCGACGTCGCCGTCCTCGAACTGGCCGAGCCGGTGACCGTCGAGCCCGCGCGTTTCGGGCCGTACTCGTCGGTGGATCTCTATGCGGGACAGGAGCTGACCGCATACGGATTCCCGCCGGGCTTCGAACAGATCGGCGTCAGCGCCACGTTCACCGCGAGCCCGGTGCGCATGCTGGGGCGCAACGTTCAGGTGGACGCCAAGGACAACGTCGGGGTGTGGCTGCAGCAGGGCTTCGCCGGTGCCGCCGCCGTCCACGTGAGCACCGGCCGGGTCATCGGTATGATCAAGGCAGCTGCGCGGGACCACCGGATCGGAATGATGGTGCCGGTCCCCGAATTGGCCCGGCACGTCCCCGGGCTGGACCGGCTGATCTCTCTGGGCCCGTTCGACCCGTACGCTTACACCGCACTGCGTTCGGCGTTGCGCGCGTCCTCCCCGGCGCCGGAATTCGCCGGTCGCTACCTTGCCGGGTTGCGCGCCCAGGTGCCCGGCCTGCCGCGCCATCTCAACACCGTCCAGGCCGTCGCGGAGGCTCTGGTCATGGAGTTGATGTTCAGCGACGACGAGATGGCCTACCGGCTCGGAGCGTTTCTCGTGCAACTCGGCACCCGTGAGGCAGGTCAATGGGTCGCCGATTTTCTTCTTCACGGCGCGGATCCGGGGATTCCGAAGCCGGGTGGTGACGGCCGCATCGAGGTGGCAATGGACCGGTACCACGTGACGTTCATCAACGCGCGGGGCGTTCAGATCGGCAATCACAACGGGCAGAGCAACGCCTTTCAACCCGGGCCGGGCCAGGAATGACACCCGGCCCGCCGCGGGAACGGCGGGCCGGGTGCGCGGAGGTCAGAGGTCGGCGGGACCGGCGACCCTGGCCTCCTGCACTGCCTCGGTGCGACGGGCGCCGGCCTTGGCAGTGTTCTCCTCGCGGCTGGCGGGCGCCGCGGCGCGGGCGGCGGTCGCAGCGCGGGCGTTGGCCGGGGCCGGGTCGGTGACGATGCCTCGGCGGACTCGGTTGTTGGGGGCGATCTGGGCGGCCGGGGAGTTGCCGGTGGCGGTCAGGACGCCGTCGACGATGTTGTCGTCGATGGTGACGGCGCCGGTGGTGCTGGTGACGCTGAGGTCGCGGCCCCAGAAGCCGCCGGACGCGCAGGAGTCGAGGGCGCCGTTCGGGCCGAGTTGGATGCCGCCCACGTTGCCGGCGAAGGTGGCCTTGCCGTGTACCGAGCTGCCGCAGACGACGCTGCCGGTGGCGCTGTTGAGCACCGACAGTGTGCCGTCGACGAAGGAGTCGTGCACGTCGGTGTAGTACGTGCCGGTGCTGCTCAGGTTGCCCTCGATCGACGTGCGGTCGACCTGCACCTCGCCGGCCTGGACGTTGACCGTGCCGGTGATCGTGCTGTCCTCGGTGTACAGGAAACTGTCGATCGTCGTGGTGCCCTTGGGGCGTACCGTCAGCGCGCCGCTCGTGGCGTCCGACAGGAACACGCCGTATCCCCCGGCGGCCAGCACGACCGGGCCGGTGATGTCGGTGTTCGAGGCGTCGAAGTATCCGTTGCCGGCGATCCGGACGTCGCCGGAGAACGTGCCGCCGGTGACGACCAGGTTGCCGCCGGCCGCGACGCTGACGTTGCCGGTGACGATGGTGCCGGTGAGCTCGCACGACTCGCCCGCCGGGACGTAGAGGTCGTTGGGCACGGTCACCGCGCCGCCGGTGCCGACGCAATGGGTGACGAGCGCGGCGCTGGCGGCCGGGGCCGCGACGAACAGGCCGGCGAGGGAGAGGGTGGCCAGAATCGCGGTTCGGTTGAGCATGGCGGTACTCCCTAAAGTGACGATCGGGCGGCCGCGCGGACGATCGCGCCCTGCTGCCGTTTGGTGAGCAACCCGCGGGCGACGAGCGCGGCGGTGACGGACTCGACGTGCCGGACGAACGCGGCGTGGTCGGCGTATTCGCCGTTCTCGGCCACCAGGTCGTTGACGGTGCAGCCGTCGCCGGTGTCCTCGTTGGGGACACCGGTGTCGTAGCCGTCGACGACCACCGTCTCGCGGAGGTCCGACCCGGGGCAGGCGTCCTCTCCGGAGCCGGCCACCGTGAACGACACCGACTTCTCCGGCGCGACGTTTCCGGCGGCGTCGGCCGCCCGGTACCTGAGCGTGTGCGCACCGGCGGCGGTCACCACGACGGGTGCGGTGTAGCGGATCCAGCCGCCACCGTCCAGGGCGTACTCGATGACGCCGGGCTCCGAGGAGGTCACCGTGACCGTCGCCGTGGCGGTGTCCGAACCGGTGACCGATGCGGCGGTGACGGGCGGCGAGGTGTCCCGCGCGACCACGGTGAAGTGCGACATCTGCTCGGCGGAGGTGTTGCCCGCGTTGTCGGTCGCCCGATAGTGCAGCATGTGCGCGCCGGGGCTTTCGATCAAAACCGGACTTGTGTACGCGGACCAGGCTCCACCGTCGAGCTGATACTCGGTACGCGCCACTCCGGACCCGGTGTCGCCGGCGGTGAGGGTGGCGGTGACCGTCCCGACGTACGCCCCCTCGCTGTTCCGCGTCCCGGCGAGCTGGACCTGCACCGTCGGCGGCGTGGTGTCCTCCGGCGGCCCGGAGTCGACCACCTCGAAGGCCACCGAGCCCACCGTGGAGGTGTTGCCGGCGTTGTCGGTAGCCCGATAGCGGACCGTGTGCTCACCGACGGCCGTCACCACGACCGGCGCGGAGTAGGCAGCGAAGGCGCCGTCGTCCAGCGCGTACTCGATGACCCCGGCCTCGGACGACGTCACCGTGACCGTCGCCGTGGCCGTGCCGTCGCCGGTCACCGCGGCGGTGACGGTGGGCGGGGTGGTGTCCTCCCCGCCGCCACCGGTGACGACGAGCTCGCCGACCATCGTGCCGTGGCCCGGGATGGCGCAGAAGTAGCGGTACCTGCCCGGGGTGAGGGTGACCGTGGCCTCGTGCCGGCCGCCGCTGGTGTCGAACGGGTTGGCCAGGATGTTCAGCGTGACGTCGTGGTTGTACCCCTCGGCCGACGTGTCGAACGTCAGCGTGTGCGGCATGCCGGTGGTGTTGCCGGTCGCCTCGCTGTTCTCGAACACGATCGTGGTGACACCGGCGACTGCCGTGGCCGGCGCCGACCTGTAGCGGGTCACATCACCGTCGGCGGTCCAGGTGAGAGTCTGTGCCGCGTTCGCCGGTGCCGCCGGCGTGAGCAGCACCAGTACGGCCAGGAGCAGCAGTAGTTTCCTCATAGTGCACGCACCCTGATGTCGCGGAACTCGACCAGGTCGGCGTCGCCGTGGTTCTGCAGGCCGATCAGGCCCTCGGCGAACTGCCGCAGGTCGGTGGGCGGGTCCCCGGCGCGGGAGGACTGTTTGCCGGGGGTGTTGTCGAACTCGTTGATGACCGTGCCGTTGCGGATGATCGTGTAGTGCTGGCCGACGACCCTGATCTCGTACGTGTTCCAGACGTTCTTGTCCGTGACGCGGGCCGCGCTCAGCGGGTTGGGGTCGAAGTTGTAGATCGATCCGGTCTTCTGCGGCTCGCCGGTCTCACCGTCGTAGATCTGGATCTCGTGCCCGCAGTAGATCGCCACCCAGGCCTGCGAGGTGCGGGCCGAGCCGGTCGTGCTGCACCCCTCGGGCCGCTGGTCGAGCGGGATCCGCGGATCGGGGAAGCGGGTGAAGACCCCGCTGTTGCCCCGCGTGGTGCCCGGCGCGACGTCGCGGAACTGGAGTGTCAGCGAGAAGTCCCTGACCGGCTTGGTGTGGTAGAGCATGCCCAGTCCCCCGCTGGGCCGCAGTGACCCGTCCGGCTGGATCGTGAACTGCCCGCTCGGCGCCTGCGCCCAGCCGAGCAGCGACTCGGGGGTGCCGTTGAACAGCGACTCGTATCCGGTGTGGCCGGGCCGCCCGATCGGCGAGGACGCGGCGGCACGGGTCAGCGTCCCCGCCTCCCGGCCGCTGAGCACGCCGTCGGCCCGCAGCCGGCCCGCCACGAGGTCGACGTGCCGGACGAACGCGTCGTGGGTGTCCCACGTGCTCTCGTCGTCGATCAGGTCGTCGACGGTGCACCCGTGCCCCACGACCCGGTTGGCCACGCCGGTCTCGGACGCGTCCAGGCGTACGGTATTCGCCGGATCAGCCACGACGCAGCCTGCCGTGACCGTCGTGCGGGTGACCGTGGTCGTCCCGTCGGCATAGGTCACCGTCAGCGTGGCGTTGTAGCTGCCCACCTTGGCATAGGTGTGACGCGGATCCGCCTCGGTCGACGTCGCGCCGTCGCCGAAATTCCACTGCCACGACACGCCGCCGGAGCGGGAACCGTTGAAGGCGTACGTCAACGGTTTGTCCTGAACCGCCACCGCCCGCGCGGCCGGAGCCGGTGTCGGCGCCCCGCCCTGGTAGGTGATCCGGATCAGCTTCTGGTTCGCGTGCAGGGTGAAGAAGCCGCCGCCGTAGTCGAGCAGGTAGAGCGCGCCGTCCGGCCCGAACTTGGCGTCCATCCAGGACTGCAGCTGGGTGGCGCCGCCGCCCGCCGGGATGATCGTGCGCAGCGACTCGGCGAAGGCCGGCGGCCGGCCCGGCTGGTCGACCGTGACCGCGACCCGGTTCGCCGCGTTCGACTGGTCGCCGATGAACCATTTGTCGTTCCAGTACGACGGCCACGCCACCGTGCTCGCCGGGTCGGCCAGATCGCGGTGGTAGGTCGGCCCGGACATCACGGCCTGCCCACCGCCACGCAGATACGGCTGGGTGTACGTGGCGTCGGCGGCCTTGTAGGTCGGGATGTTGCTGTCCGGCCGCTTGGGGAAGACCGGGCCACCGCCGTCCGGCGAGTACCAGATCATGTTGTCCCTGATCGGCGGCAGGTCGACCAGGCCGGTGTTGCGCGGCGACTCGTTCTTCGGGTTGTCGCAGTCGTACCAGCCGGTGAGCACCGTGGCGTCGGTCGTACTGCGGTCGCGGTACGGCTGCCGGTTGCCCATGCAGTACGGCCAGCCGTGGTTGCCGGCCTCGGTGATGATCGTGGCGGTCTCGTACTTGGCCGGTCCCAGCTCCGGGCTCGGCGCCGCCGCGTCCGGGCCCACCCAGGCCGCGGTCAGCCACTGCGTCTTCGGGTCGATCTGCAGGCGGGAGATGTTGCGCACGCCCATCACGTAGATCTCCGGCCGTGTCTTCGCGGTACCCGGCGGGAACAGGTTGCCCGGCGGGACCGTGTACGTGCCGTCCGCCTCCGGATGAATGCGGATGATCTTGCCGTTGAGGTCGTTCGTGTTCCCCGCGGTGCGCCGCGCGTCCTGGAACGAGGTACCCGCGTACTCCGCGGTCCAGTTGTTGCCGGAGTACCCACTCGAACCCTGCGACGAGTTGCTGTCACCCGAGCCGACGTACAGGTTGCCGTCGTCGTCGAACGTCATGCCACCGCCCGCGTGGCAGCAGCTGTGGATCTGCACCGGCCACTGCAGCAGGTCCTTGCGGGTGCTCTGGTCGATCGTGCGCGCCGTCCGGTCGTACGTGAATCGCGAGATCGTACGCTGACCGATGCGCTTCTCCCGATCGATCGAGGCGTGCGGCATCCAGTAGACGTAGAGCCACCCGTTGGTGGCGAACCCCGGGTCCGGGACGATGCCGAGCAGGCCCTCCTCGTTCTTCACGAGCTCGGTGCCGCTGCCCCGGTTGCCCATCACCGGCAGCGTGGTGAGCAGCTTGACCGTCCTGCTGCCCGGATCCCAGGCGTGGATCGTGCCGCAGCCCAGGCCGACGTTCGGGTCGTCCCAGCTGACCACCGGCCCGGTCGGGCAGGCAGCCTTGCCGACGTAGAAAACCGTGCCGTCGGGCGCGATCGTCAGGCCGTGCGGCTCACCGATCTGGTCCAGCTCACCGGTCTTGTTCGCCGCGGTCAGCCGCTCCACCCTGTAGTTGGCGGCGATCGTGGCCTGGCAGTCGCCGCGCACGATGCCGCTCGTCCAGCCGATCGCGCCGGTCAGGTGCTTCCGGAACGCCTCCTCCTCGTACCCTGCCTCGGTGTGCCCCATCCCGGTGTAGAAGGAGCGGCCGCCGTCGTAGTCGCGGCACCAGGAGACCGGGTGGAACGGGCTCGCCTGGCCCTCGACCTGCGCGAGCGTGTGCACCGTGCCGATCGGGCTCGGATCCCAGCCGTACCAGCGGTCCTCCCGCGCGACAGTCAGCGGCAGACCCTTCGTGGCCGGGTGCTGCCGGTCGAGAATGTCGACCACACCCTGTTTCACGGCGGGCGGCGCGGGCGTCTCGGTGGTGCCGGTGTACAGGCGCAGGTCGGCCAGCTGGGTCAGCGGCTCACCGGCGTTCGCCGTGATGGACAGCCGGTAGAACTTGACGTCCGCCGGAGCCGCCACGGTGAAGCGGCGCAGCTGGAACCGGTCCGGGAACGTCTGCGCGGTGCGGCGGTCCAGGTCGGACCACGTCTGGCCGTCCGCCGACCCCTGCAGCGTCCAGTCCTTCGGGTCACGGCCGGGCGAGTCGTTGGCTGACGTCAGCGCGTACCCCGTGATCTTTATGTTTGTCGCCAGCTCGTAGCCGATCCATGCGGTCGGCGTGCGCACCAGCCACTTGGTGTTGGCGTCGCCGTCGGTGAGCTTGGCGCGCGTCTCATTCGGAGGGTTCTCGCCGCTCGCGGTTACCGTGGCGACCGGCTGCGCGGGCGGGATCGCGCCGGCCGGGCGGGTGCCGATCAGGCCGGTGAACCAGGCGGAGTCGAGTTGGGCGCGGGCGGCGTCGCCGATGCCGAGGAAGCCGTTGCCGGCGTTGAGGTGTGATTTGAGGGCGGATTCCTGGGTTGAGGTCAGGGTGACGCCGTCGGCGGAGAGAAAGACGATTGATCGGTACGGGGCCAGGCTGCTCGGGGTGAAGACGGAGGGGTCGGTGGTGGTGGTTGTGGTGAGGCCCTGGGCGGTGGCGAGGTCTTTGATGGTGGCGGCGGCTCGGGTCACCGGGTCCTGTTGGGCGGTGGCGGTGCCGGAGAAGACGAGGATGCCGGGCTGGTTGCCGGGGGCCGCCGTGGCCTCCCCGGGCGGCACGACACCAACCGCCAAGATCGCCGCCAAAACCGCCGACCCCGCCCTTCCCAGGGGGAACCCCCGCCGATCATTGTGGCCGGAATTGCGGATCTTCGGAGCACGCCCTGTGGACGACGAGCGACTGTGGACAACGCCGGGACCTCGGAGCCTCATGATCCATTCCCTCCGTGTACGTGCGGTTGTGCCGTCTCCCGCGCCGCCGCCGCCGCAGCCGCAGCCGCCGCCGTCTCCCGCGCCGCAGCCGCCCGGTGCTGGTGGCCGTGGAACCGGTCGATCGCCTCCTGAGCACCCACCGGCATGCTCCCGTCGGCGTTGCGCACCAGAAAGATCCCGGCCATACCGGTGTCCGAGTGCATCTGGACGTGGCAGTGGTACATCCACGCCCCCGCCCCGACCCCCTCACCGGCAAGCACCTGGAACCCGAACGAGCTGCCCGGATTGAGGTCCTTGTTGTCGATCACCTGGCTGGGGTCGGACGGCCCCTCGAGCATTCCGGTGCGGTTGTCGGCCCACCGGTGCGCGTGCAGGTGAAAGGTGTGGAACAGGCTGCCGTGCCCGATGGCGATCCATTCCACCCGCTGGCCGAGATTCGCCTCGAACATCGGCGTGTCCGGCGCGCTCCGGTTGTTGACGAGCATGTCGTTGAACACGACCGTGAACTGTCTGTCCGGCAGGATGTCGCCGCGCCGCCGGACGATCAGCGCGCCGTACAGTCCTTTCGCGAGCCCGCCCGAGCCGTGTTCGGTTCCGAGGGCGTGGTCGTGGTAGTGCCAGTAGCCGGCGCTGCCCGGCATGAACCGGCGCCCGGCGGCCGCCGTCATCTCGTGCGAGCGCCAGACGTACGTACGCGTCTCGCCGGGCTGGTTGAAGCTGTCGTTGAAGGGCGAGCCGTCCGAGTCGGTGCTGTAGTCGACGCCGTGCGGATGGATGGAGAGCCGCTGCGTGGTCGTGTTGACCAGCGTGATCTCGAGCGTGTCCCCCTCGTACATCTCCAGCACCGGCCCCGGCACGGTGGCGCCGCCGCGGCTCAGCCCGTAACCGATCAGGCCGCCCGGCAGCGCCTCGGCGTAGATGGTGACCTTCTTGGTGGCCCCCGCCGCGGCCCGCGCCGGTTCACCCCTGGTCAGCGCGACCGCGCCACCGGTCAGCCCGAGCGCTCCCGCGGCGGCGAGCAGCGATCTCCGGCGTACCGGATCCCCGTTGACAACGTTGTCTTCCATGCGCGTCCTCCGGCCTGGGATGCGGTGCAGGCGGAATCTCATGCGTGAACGAGACTTTTCTCGGAAAAGTCAAAAGTTCCGTCGGATGCGACGAATCTATGACCCTCATCGATGAAAGTAAAGGTTTCCTTAAGATGGGAGCGCGCCCATTTTTAGGCCGACGCATTGACGCAGGTGAACGCGTAATGGGCCTAGGAATCCAGCGCGGCCAGCCAGGCGTGGGCGGGATGGACGCGGGTCAGCCAGCCGGCCAGTGCCGAGCGCTGGGCTGCGGACAGCAGCGGCAGGACACCCTCGAAGTCGGCCTGGTCCTTGGGGCGGGTGGCCTTGGCCTTGAAGAGCAGCACGAGTTCCGGGATCAGATACGGGATCCCGTCCGGGGTGTGGTGGATGATCGAGGCGTACGGCAGCCGGAGCGACGGGTCCCGGCGGCAGATCCACGTCGGGCCGTCGTGGGGTTCGCGGAAGACGTCGAGCAGGTAGTCGCCGGTCGCGGGGTCGCGCAGCCAGGTCTGATGTGTCTCGGCCAGGTCCTCCGCGGACGCCGCCTCCCGGATCCGGCCGTCGCCGACCGCGTCGAAGACCAGGCCCGGAAAGCGGGACCGGATCTCGGCGAACCGGCCGGCCGGCACACCGACCTCGATGTCGTGGTGCGTGCGGCTCTGCCCGCCCCGGAACAGATCCAGAGCCCATCCCGCCGCGACGTACCAGGGCACCTCGGCACCGGCCAGCCGCCGCGCGACCTCGCCGGGCGCCCAGCAGCGCGCCCACCGCCGCTCCAGGGCTTCCAGTTCACTCACCTCATCGCACGCGGTTTCCATCGACATCGGTCGTAGCGTCGATGTCATGGGTGGACGCAGACTAGCCGCGATTCTCCTCCTCTGCGGCCTGGCCGTGGTGGTGCCCGGCCCGGCCGCCGCCGTGGCGCCGTTCGTCGTGGGGGCCACCACGTCGGCCGGCGACACCGTCGGCAGCGGGAACACGTGTGCCGGCTTCCTCGACGAGCGGACCCACCTCGGGCCGCTCGCCATCCGCCGGGTGTTCACCGCGAACGGCTCACCGCCGAACGCGGACGCCGTCAACTGTCATGTGGTGCAGGGCGGCAAGCTCTGGTACTCGTTCAAGACGACGTGCACACCGGCCGGCGTCGCGGCCGGGCTGTGCGACGCCGAGATCCAGGCGATCGCGACGGCGATGCCCGCGGGTGGGTACCTCACGTACTACCACGAGCCCGAGGACGACATGACGGGCGTTCAGTTCGTCGCGGCGTTCACCCGGGTGTACCAGAAGGCCAAACTGGCCAACGCCGGGATCAGCGTGGTGCCGGTGCACATGTCGTACCAGTGGCGCTCCGGCTCGACGAAGGTCACGAACAACGGCACCGGCGGCGACCGGGAGATCCAGGACTGGATCGTGCCGGTGGCGTACGCGGACGCCTACGGCTTCGACCTGTACTGGCAGGCGAGCACGCGTGGCAGCGAGCCTGACGACCCGTACAGTATCGGTCTTGATCCTCGGATGATCCGGTGGCACAACGCCTTCGGTGCGCTGGGCCGCCCGCTCGCGCTCGCCGAGTGGGGCATCGACGACGATCAGGGAGTACGCGCGTCGCGCGGCCCGGCGATCCGCGCCTCCCGCACCTGGCTGGCGACACACGGGTTCACGATCATCAGCTACTGGCAGCACGACAACTGGTACCTGGGCACCTCGGCGCTGCCCCCGGGCGCCTATGCCGACAGTGACGGGGTGGCCGCCTACAACGAGCTGACCGCCCCCTGAGGCGGGTGGGATTGAACCGGCGCCGCGCAGGGCATCCCGGCGGCATGGCATGGACACGGACGGTTCGGGAGCGCGCCCGGGCCAGGATCTCCGAGGCGCAGAGCCGGAACGCGCCACCGCCGTTCGTCGCGGGGCCGGACATGGGCGGCGACACTCCCCCGCCGGTCGTGGTGGTGGGCCACAAGTCGGACAGCGAGGTGCTGCCGCGCGCGGTGCGTACGGCCGGCGCCTGGGCCTGGCGGTTCATCCTGTTCGTGCTTGCCGCGTACCTTTTTCTCCGGGTCGTCGCCCTGCTCCGCGTAGTGATCATCCCGGTGGTGGTGGCGATTCTGCTGGCCGCTCTCTTCCAGCCGGCCAGCGCGGCGCTCGTCCGGCGCGGTGTGAACCGCTCGTTCTCGGCCGGTCTGGTCCTGTTCGCCGCGCTGGTGCTGGTCTTCGGCGGGCTCGGGCTGATCGTCCGGACCTTCATCGCGCAGCTCGGCGACCTGTCGACACAGGTCAGCGACGGCATCCGGGAGATACAGACGTGGCTCGCGCGCAGCCCGCTGCACGTCACCGACCGGCAGCTCGACCAGTACCTCGACCAGGCGCGGGCGGCGATCACCGAGAACCAGGGTTCGCTGACCTCCGGCGCGCTCAGCACCGCGGCCACCGTCGGTGAGGTGGTGACCGGGTTCTTCCTGGTGCTGTTCACGCTCTTCTTCTTCCTGCGCGACGGCGGCCAGATCTGGTCGTTCCTGTGCCGCCTGCTGCCCCGCGACGCCCGGCTGCCGACGGCGCGCGCCGGCCACTACTCGTGGCACACGCTCGTCTCCTATGTGCACGCCACGGTGCTGGTCGCGTTCGTGGACGCGCTCGGCATCGGCATCGGGCTGATGATCGTCGGCGTGCCGCTCGTGCTGCCGCTGGCCGCGCTGGTGTTCCTGGGCGCGTTCATCCCGGTTATCGGCGCCACCGTCGCCGGGGCGGCCGCCGTGCTGGTGGCGCTGGTCGCGAACGGGCCGGTGAGCGCGCTGATCGTGCTGGCGATCGTGATCGGCGTCCAGCAGCTCGAGGGGCACGTCCTGCAGCCGCTGATCATGGGCCGGGCGGTGGCGCTGCATCCGCTCGCCGTGATCCTGGCGATCGCGGCCGGCATCGTCCTGGCGGGCATCGTCGGCGGCCTGATCGCGGTGCCGCTGCTGGCCGTTCTCAACACCGCGATCCGCTACCTGATCGATCATCCGCAGGGTGAGCCGACGCCGAACCGTCAGCCTCCGGGGACCGAGCCGACCGGCGACGAGGCCCCGGCCGAGGAGCAGCGCCAGGCCGAGGATCTGCCGCCGGCCAGGACGTCGGTTGCGGGCGCTTGAAGCGTACGGGTACGGGTAAGTCGCCAGGACCTCGCCGCGCTGCCCAAAGTTCCTGGATAACATGGCTGCGGAGGGGTCTACGTGAAACTGCTTCGGCAATTGCGGGTGACCACGCGCCTGGTGGCCGGATTCCTCCTTCTGGCGCTGTGCGTGGTCGCGATCTGGATGGCCGCCGTCTGGTCGGCCGACAGCACCCGCGACACCGCTCAGGCCCTGGCCCGCTCGCAGGCACAGCTGGACGCCGCACAGCAACTCAAGTACCGGGTGACCGACGTCAGCGGCTGGCAGGCCGGATACGCGTTCAACATCGTGCGGGGCGCCCCGGGTGCCACCGAGGACACGGCGCCCGAGCGGGCCGCGTTCCTCGCCGCGACGGCCAGCTTCGTCACCGAGCTGGACGCGATGGCGGCGCTGGCGCTGACCGGGCCGGAGAAGGCCGACGTGGCGACGATCCGCACCGCGTTCCAGCAGTTCCAGGAGATGGACGACGAGGTCATCGCCGCCTACCGAGCGGGCGCCCGGGCGCAGGCCGACAAGGCGAACGACCTGGTGGCCGGGCCGGGCCTGGAGCTGTACGCGGTGATCGCCGGCGGCGTCGACCGCCTGCTGGAGAGCGCACGCCAGCGCGAGGCGGTCGCGCACCGGCTGGCCGACGACACCGCCGACCGGACCAGCCGCGTCGCCAACGTGGTCGGCAGCCTCGCGCTGATCGTCGCGATCGTGCTCGCGGTCCTGCTCGCGCTCTCGATCATCCGGCCGCTGGGCGCGCTGCAGGAACGGCTCGCGGACATCGCCGAGGGCGAGGGCGACCTGACCCTGCGGCTGGAGACCACCGGCCACGACCAGTTCACCGACGTCAGCCGCTCCTTCAACCTGTTCGTCGAGAAGATCGCCGGCGCCGTGCGCGAGATCAGCGAGTCGGCGTCGACCGTCGCGCACGCCAGCGAGACGCTCACCACCACCGCGATCGAGATCATGGTGGATGCCAAGGCGACGTCGCGGCAGTCGGGCGAGGTGGCGCTCGCGGCGGACGAGGTGGCGGCGGACATGCGTACGGTCGCGGAGAGCACGTCCTCGATGGGCGGCTCGCTGAAGAAGATCGCCGGTACCGCCGCCGAGGCGGCCCGCGTCTGCGAGCAGAGCTTGGCGGCGGCTCAGGTCACGCAGGCGGTGATCGGGCGGCTCACGACCTCCAGCCAGGAGATCGGCGACATCGTGAAGGCGATCGCCGCGATCGCCGCGCAGACCAACCTGCTCGCGCTGAACGCGACCATCGAGGCGGCTCGGGCCGGCGAGTCCGGCAAGGGTTTCGCAGTGGTGGCCGGCGCGGTGAAGGACCTGGCGCAGGAGACCGAGGCCGCCACGGGCGACATCGAGGCGAAGGTGCAGAGCATTCAGCAGGACACCACGGCGGCCACCGAGGCGATCGGCGGCATCGTCGAGATCGCGGGCCGGCTGGGCGGCTTCCAGACCGGCATCACGTCGGCGATCGCCGCCCAGACCACCACGACCGACGAGATGAGCCGCGACATCAGCCACTCGACGACAAGCTCCGCGGACATCGCGGCGACCATCGCCACGATCTCGTCCAGCGCGCAGCACACCACCAGCGGCGTCATCGACATCAAGCAGGCGACCCAGGAGCTGTCCCAGCTGAGCAACGAGCTACGCGTGCTGGTCGGCCAGTTCCGGGCCTGACCGCGGAGCGTCTCGCGGGCCGGCCCGCCGGTTAGAGTCACCAGCGTGAGCAAGGTGACGGTGGTCGGTGCCGGTGTGATCGGGCTGAGCGTGGCCCACGAGCTCGCGGCGGCCGGCCATCAGGTCAGCGTCGTGGCCTCGCGGGACGCCTCGGCGAGCGTCTCCTCGGTCGCCGCAGCCATCTGGTTCCCGCACGACGTGGAGGTCTCCGGCGCGGTGGTCGACTCGGGCCGGGTGACCTACCAGCGGCTGGAGGAGCTGGCGCGCGATCCCGGGACCGGCGTGCGGATGCGTACCGGCACCGTTCTGACCCGGCGGCCCGACCCGGACCTCTCGTGGACGCGGGCCGTCCCCCACCATGAGCGGCTGGCCGGCGGTGCTGGGGTGCGCTGCACCGTGCCGCTCGTCGAGACCGACCTCTACCTGGGCTGGCTGCGCGCGTCGGCCCTCGCCCTGGGCGTGCGGATGCGCACGGCCGAGGTGCGGTCGGTGACCAAGCTGCTGCGCGAGGACGAGCCCGACGCCCTGGTGGTGGCCGCCGGTCTGGGTTCGGCCGCGCTGCTCGGCGACGACACCGAGTCCTTCCCGATCCGGGGCCAGGTGGTCCGCCTGGCGAACCCGGGGCTGACCGAGTGGTTCATCGACGGCGACAACCCGGGCGGCCTGACATATATGGTGCCCCGCGGCAACGACGTCGTGTGCGGCGGCACCGGCGAGGTCGGCTCCTGGGACGAGCAGATCGATCCCCGCATCGAGAGCGGAATCCTGAGCCGTGTCGTGGCGCTCGTGCCCGAGCTGGCCGGGCAGCCGGTGCTCTCCCGCGCCGTGGGGCTGCGGCCGGCCCGCTCCCGGGTGCGCGTGGAGAAGGTCGCCGGCCACGACCGGCCGGTGTTCGCCTGCTACGGTCACGGCGGCGCGGGCTTCACACTCTCCTGGGGCGACGCCATCCGCATCACCGAACTCGTGGGCAGGGTAGCGGAATAGTCCATTCGTATGCTTCGATCTATTCCGAAGGCCGGGCATCTTCCCCCGTGGATGCCCGGCCTCCTGCTGTGAGGAGGCGCGCCGGCGTGACTGTTCGAACCGAGCTGCCGGACGGCTCCCCGGTCTGGCTCGTCACGCGCTACACCGATGTCCGCTCGCTGCTCGCCGACCCGCGCCTGTCGGTCGACAAGAGCAACGGCAACGGGAGCTGGCGCGGCTTCTCCCTGCCGCCGGCGCTGGACGCGAACCTGCTGAACATGGACCCGCCGGACCACACCCGGATCCGCCGGCTCGTGTCACAGGCGTTCACCCCGCGCCGCGTGGAGGCCCTCCGCCCGCTCATCCAGCAGACCGCCGACGCACTGCTCGACGCGCTCGACGGGCGGGCAGAGGCCGACCTGGTCCGCGACTACGCCGGGCCGTTGCCGGTGACAGTCATCTCGGAGCTGCTGGGCGTCCCCGAGACCGACCGGCCGGACTTCCGCACGTGGACCAGAACGATGCTGCTGCCCCCGGGAGGTGACCGGGCCGCCGCGGCGCGCGCGATCGGCAGCATCCACGCGTACCTTCAAAGGCTTCTTGCCGTCAAACGCGCCGCGCCGGCGGGCGATCTGCTCTCCGCCCTGATCGCCGCCCGCGAGGACGGCGACCGGCTCACCGAGGACGAGCTGACCTCGCTCGCCTTCCTGCTGCTCATCGCCGGTTACGAGAACACCGTCCACGCGATCGGCACCGGCCTGCTCACGCTGCTGAGCCACCCGGGGACGCCGGTCACACCGGAGACCGTCGAGGAGTTGCTGAGTCAGGAGCCGCCCGCTTCGATGCTGCTGCGGCGTTTCCCCGTCGAGGACATCGAGGTCGGCGGTGCGGTGCTGCCGCGCGGCGAGACCGTCCTGCTCGTGGTGAGCGAGGCCAACCGGGACCCGGACCGCCAGGGCGGCCATCTCTCGTTCGGCCACGGCGTGCACTACTGCGTGGGAGCACCGCTGGCCCGCGCCGAGCTGGAGATCGCCCTCGGCACCGCACTGCGCCGGTTCCCGAAGATGCGGCTCGCGATCCCGGCCGAGGAGGTGCGGTGGCTGCCGTCCTTCCGCGCTCGCGGACTTTCCGAGCTGCCCGTCCTCCTCGGCTGAGGAAGGATCAGGCGATCTTGCGACGGTAGATGACCACCGCGAAGGCGTACGAGACAACCAGGATCCCGCCGCACCAGGCGAGCGCCGTCCAGATCCCGGTGCCGACCGGCTGCTGCGCGAACAGGTCGCGGATCGCGTTCACGATCGAGGTCGTCGGCTGGTGCTCGGCGAAGGCGCGTACCGGTCCCGGCATCGTCTCGGTGGGCACGAAGGCGGAGCTGATGAACGGCAGGAAGATCAACGGGTACGCGAACGCCCCCGCGCCCTCCACCGTCTGACCGGACAGCCCGGCGATGACCGCGATCCAGGTCAGGGCGAGCGTGAACAGGATCAGGATGCCCGCCACCGCGAGCCACGCGAGTGGTCCCGCGCCGGAGCGGAAGCCCATCAGCAGGGCGACGCCCGTGACGATCAGCAGGGAGATCAGGTTGGCGACCACCGAGGTGGTGACGTGCGCCCACAGCACACCCGAGCGGGCGATCGGCAGCGACTGGAAGCGTTCGAAGATGCCGCTGCGGAGGTCCATGAACAGCCGGTACGCCGTGTACGCGACACCGGACGCGATGGTGATCAGCAGGATGCCGGGGAGCATGTAGTTCACGTACGACCCCGAGCCGGTGTCGATCGCGCCGCCGAACACGTAGACGAACAGCAGCATCATGGCGACCGGCGTGATCGCGGTCGTGATGATCGTGTCGACGCTGCGGGTGACGTGCTTCATCGACCGGCCGACCAGGACGGTGGTGTCGCCGAGGAAGTGCCGGTTCATGACTGGTCCTTGACGACGGCGAAGAAGATCTCTTCGAGGGTGGGCTGCTTCTCGACGTACTCGACCTTGGCGGGCGGCAGCAGGCGCTTCAGCTCCTCGAGGGTGCCGTTCACCACGATGCGGCCCTCGTGCAGGATGGCGATCCGGTCGGCGAGGTGCTCGGCCTCCTCCAGGTACTGCGTGGTCAGCAGCACTGTCGTGCCCCGGGCGGCGAGACCTTTCACCGCCTCCCACACCTCGATCCGGGCCTCGGGATCCAGCCCGGTCGTCGGCTCGTCCAGGAAGATCACCGGCGGGTCGCCGATCAGGCTCATCGCGATGTCCAGGCGCCGCCGCATACCCCCCGAGTACGTGGCGACCCGGCGGCCGGCGGCATCGGTGAGCGAGAACCGGGTCAGCAGGTCGTCGGCGATCCTCCCCGGTTCGGGGAGGTGCCGCAGGCGGGCCACCAGGACCAGGTTCTCCCGGCCGGTCAGGATCTCGTCGACCGCCGCGAACTGCCCGGTCAGGCTGATCGACTCACGTACCCGGGACGGCTGCCCTGCCACGTCGAAACCGTTGACGGTCACGGACCCGGCGTCGGCGCGCAGCAGGGTGGCCAGAATGCGCACGACAGTGGTCTTGCCGGCACCGTTCGAACCGAGCAGCGCGAAGATGTCACCCCGCGCCACCTCGAGGTCCACGCCGCGCAGCACGTGCAGATCCTTGTAGGACTTCTCCAGCCCTCGTATCTCGATCGCCGTCGTCATCTCTCTCCCTCGTGGAGTTGTTCGAGCCGCTCGGCGAGGAAGCTCCAGCTCGTCCAGAACTCGGCGAGGTACTCCCGGCCTCTGGCGTTGAGCGTGTACACCTTGCGCGGCGGGCCCTTCTCGGACGGGACCTTCTCGACGTCGACGAATCCGCGCTGCTCCAGTCGGACCAGCAGCGCGTAGACGGTGCCCTCGGCGATGTCGGTGAAGCCCCGCTCCCGCAGCGACGCGGTGATCTCGTAGCCATAGGCGGGCCGGACGGCCAGAAGCGCCAGGACCATGCCCTCCAGCACGCCCTTGAGCATCTCGGTCATCTGCTTACCCACGGAACCGCGCCTCCCCGGCACTACTTGGTGTTGCTGAGTACCGGTACATAGTAACGCTGAATACCGCCGCCGCAACACCCGTCATCCGCCGGCCCTCGCCAGCCGCGTGTGGAGTACGGCCCACCCACGCACCCCAACTCAACACGCGGGGGTTAGGGCTGGGCGGTAGGTTGCGATCGCGGTGGCGGGCATGGGGCGGCCGTAGAGGTAGCCCTGGGCGTAGCGGTAGCCCAGTCGGTGCAGCTCGGCTGCCTGGGCGGCGGTTTCGACGCCCTCGGCCACGGCGCGCAGGTGCATGCCGTCGCAGATGCCGATCAGCGCGGCCACGATGACCGCCTGGTGGCCACCCTCGGTGACGTCGTCGACAAACGACTTGTCGACCTTGAGGATGTCGGCCGGGCAGGTGCGCAGCAGTCCCAGCGACGAGTGCCCGGTGCCGAAGTCGTCGAGGGCGATCTTCACGCCCAGCGCGGCGATCGCCTTCAGCTCGTCCAGCGCGGTGCCGCCGTCGAAGACCGCCGTCTCGGTCACCTCCACGGTCAGGATGTGCGGTGCGAGACCCGTACGCTGAAGGACCGCCGCCACCTCGCCCGCGAAACCCGCCTCGCGCAGCTGGCGTGCCGAGACGTTGACGGTGACCGTGCGGGGCGCGGCGTCGCCGAGTTCGGCCTGCCACCGCACCGCCTGCCGGCACGCCTCCTCGAGGATCCACGCGCCGAGCGGCACGATCAGGCCGGTCCGCTCCGCCGCCGGGATGAAGAAGCCGGGACCGATCGGGCCGCGCTCCGGGTGCGTCCAGCGCACCAGCGCCTCCACGCCGAACAGCTCGCCGCCGGGCATCGAGACGATCGGCTGGTACAGCAGGTGCAGCTGGTCGGTGTCGAGCGCGCTGCGCAGGTCGGCGGCGAGCCGGGACTGCTCAGCGGTGCGCTGGTCCATCTCCTCGGTGTACGTGACCTGGCGCCCCTTGCCCTGGCTCTTCGCCTCGTACATCGCGACGTCGGCCCGGCGCAGCAGCTCGCTCGCGGTGTCACCGGCGCGGGCCGGGGTCAGCCCGATGCTGGCCTCGACGACCAGCTCGTAACCGCCGGCGTGCAGTGGGCGGCGCAGATGGGCGGCCAGCGCGGCGAGCGCCGGGGCCGGGTCGCCGCGCAGCAGCAGGGCGTACTCGTCACCGCCGAGCCGGGCCACCACACCGCACGGCACCCGCTCGGCGATCTCCTCGGCGACGGCCGCGAGCAGCGCGTCGCCGACGGTGTGCCCGAGGTCGTCGTTGATCGCTTTGAAGTCGTCCAGGTCGATCAGGGCCACGCTCACGTCCGACGGGTCCGCCGCGAGTGCCGCGTCGATCTCGGCCGTCAGCACGGAGCGGTTCGCCAGGCCGGTGAGCCCGTCGTGGCTCGCCTGGTACGCCAGTTCCCGCTGCCGGGCGTCGAGCGCGTCGAGCAGCTTCGCGTTGTCCCGCAGCGCGAGGATCTGCCGGGTGGCGACCAGCAGCGTGACGACCACCGAGCCGGTCGCGACCGCGACCAGGTCACCGGCGTCGCCCGACGCACTGGCCAGCAGCAGCGCGCCGGTGCCCAGGACAGCGGTGTACGGCATGATGCTCGGCCGCCGCGACAGGGGCCGGTGCGCGGGCCGGTGTCCCGCGCGGATCGCCCGCAGCTGACGGTCGGCGGCCAGGCACACGAGCAGGCAGGTGGTCGGCAGCAGCACGTGGCCGGTGTTCAGGTACGGCCGCTCGGCCAGCAGCGGCGCCATCGCCCCGCCGCCCGCGCCGACGGCACCGGTCAGCGCCAGGATGTAGAGCGCGGGACGGTCGATCGGCCCGGTGCCGGTGAACGACACCTTGACGAACGCCAGCATGCCGATGATCGCGGCGACGGCCACCACGACGACCGAGGCGGTACCGGCGGCGCTGCCGTCGGTCCAGCTCTCCCATCGCGGCAGCACGAGGTGCCAGCTGAACGTCACCACGGTGACGATCATGGTGGCCACGTCCAGGCCGAACCGGCTCCACTCGGTGCGCGAGCGCTGCGCGCCGGGAATCCGCAGCAGGCCCAGCAGGAAGGCGAACAGGGCGGCGACGTACAGCCCGGCGGTGACTCCGCCGATGTGCTGGCCGGTCTGCTCGCCGCTGAAGAAGTCCCGCGCCGCGGCCGCCGAGGCCAGCCCGAGCCCGACCATGCCCGCCGACGCGTAGCGCCAGAACGTGCGACCGGCGGCACCCGCCCGCCAGGCGATGGTGGCGGCGATCGGCACGGCGAACATCAGCAGCGTCCACCCGACCACGGCCGGCGTGTGGTGGCCGAGGCCGACGCCGAACCACGCCCACGCGAGCGCATCCACGCAGATGGCCGCGGTGAGCGTGCGGGTAAGCCGCCACCGCGGAACGGCAGCCTCGTCCGGTGCACTCTCCACGAGTCTTTCTTCGGCCGCCCGCCGTGCCCGGATGAGGCATTCGAGGGCCTTGCCGGGCTGTGGTACATCTTCGGTTTCCGGATCGGCGCACGGGGGTGGCCGAGTTCCGTTCCTCCTCCTGCGCCTCGACCGACGCGCCCGAAAAGGGGGAACCATGAGAAAAATCCAGAAACATGCGTACGCCGTGACAGCCGCGGCCTGCCTGGCCATTGTCGTGGTCGGCCCCGCCCCGGCGTCCGCCGCGCCCGTTGCGCCGCCGGCGGTTGCCGTGCTGCCGCTGACCCGGGCCGCCGACGTCGTCGCGACCGCCGACCGCGTCTTCGTCAGCGGTGGCCGCGAAACCACTCAGATCGCCGTCACCGACACCGCCGGCGCCGTCACCGCTGTTCTCGACGGCCTGCCCGGCCCGGGTGACCTGCAGCTGAGCGACGACCGCCGCACCCTCTACGTCGCTCTGCCCGGCGCCGACGCGATCGCCGTCTTCGACACCAGGACACTGCGGGAGACGGCCCGCTACAGCACCGGCGCCGGCACCTGCCCGTGGTACGTGACCGTCACCGGCCGCTACCTGTGGTTCGGTTACGGCTGTGGCCAGTGGGACAGCGACATCGGCCGCGTCGACCTGCGCCGCCGGCCGGCCGCCGCGGTGACCACCGGGCTCGCCGGCCAGAAGTTCTTCGTGCCGCCGCTGCTCGCCGCCGCGCGCGACAACCCGTCGATCCTGCTCGTCGGCGAGACCGACCCGAGCCCGTCACGGCTCTGGACGTACGGCATCGGCGCCCGCGGCACCCTCACCCTGACCAGTCCCCCGGTCTTCGACTTCACCAACGAGAACCTGGTCGACATCGCCCTGGAGCCGACCGGCGAGTTCGCGTACACGGTCGCCATGAGCCCCGGCGCCGTCCGCGCGTACTGGACTCCCGACCTGTCCCAGCAGATCCACGCCTACCACCTCGGCTCCTTCCCGGCCGGCCTGGAACTCAACCGCGCCGGCACCCGCATCGCCGCCACCGTGCAGTCCTTCGACTCCCGGCAACTGCACGTCTTCGGCACCGACGGCCTGGTCGTCGCCCAGGTCAACCTGAACGGCCAGACCACCACCCTGGCCCGCGGCGGCGTCGCCTGGTCCCCGAACAGCCGCCGCGTCTACGCCGTCACCTACGACGACACCGAGCCGGCCGACCGCGCCGAACTCCACATCCTGACGGTGCCCGCCGCCTGAGCGCCCACGCACGCTGGTGCCGGTCGCGCGGCACCAGCGTCACGCTCCGGGCGGGACCTCGCCGATCGCCTGCACCAGGCCGGAGCGGGAGAGTTCGCCCAGGGCGGAGCGGTGGGGGCGGAGTTCCCAGATCGAGCCCTCCCGGCCATCCGACTCGACGATCAGGACGCGCAGGTGGGGGTGGTCGTGCAGGAGGCGGCCGACCGCCGGCGGGAGCGTCGCGGGGTCGGCGCCGGGGGCCAGGGAAGTGATCAGGATGCGGGGGCGGTGGGTGGTCACCGCGACGGTGAGCGGCATGCCCGCCGGGACCTCGTCGACGGCGGTGTCGCCGTAGGCGTCGCGCAGCAGTGAGGTCACGAGGCCGCCGAGAACGCCGCGAAGATCGATGAGGACGAAAGCTTGTCGCACGGCGGCCTGCCCCAGTCGGAGGTGTTCCCGCAGTGTCCGGGTCGCCGGGTGCGGGCCGCCATGGGCCGGACGATCCGGATCGGCTCCCGGGCCGAGCGCGTACGAGCACCGTGGGCGGTCCTGGATCCGGTACCCGCGCGGCCCGTTCCGGATCCGTTGCTCCATGGTGGGGCCCGCTGCCCGGCGGAAAGACTCCGAGCACATCTGAGGAATCCGTGGGGGCGAGCATGAGCCATCCAGTACCTCCGGCGCCGCCGGCGCCCGTCGATCCGAGTGCCGAGCTGGCCCGGCTGCGGGACCTGCTGGCGCAGGCCGAGGCGACCGCGCAGGCGTCCGGCTCGCAGGCCAAGTCGCTCAAGGCCGACCTGGGCACGCTGGAGAAGGCGAGCCAGGACCTGGACAAGGCCGTCGACGGGTACGCGAAGGCGCGCCCCGGCCTCGGCCAGCAGAAGGGCGACCTGGCCGACTACGCCGAGGAGAAGCGGCCGTCCGTCGTGCTGGCGGTCGGCCCCCGCAAGGGCGCGGTCGACTCCGCGGTCACCTGGTTCGAGCAGCGCGAGTCCGAGGCCGCCACGAAGGCCACCGACACCGAGACCGCGCGGGTGGACGCCGAGCGGGACCTCGCCGCGAAGCAGGCCGCGGCCGGTGCCGCGCAGGACGCGTACACGGCGGCCAAGGACCGGGTGAAGGCGCTCGGTGACTGGCTGAAGACCGTCGACGGGTTGCGTACGGCGATGGAGAAGGCTGAGGACGACAACAAGCCGGTGCTCCGCTACGCCACGCT
This sequence comes from Actinoplanes sp. NPDC051861, assembly GCF_040681145.1. Taxonomy (NCBI): domain Bacteria; kingdom Bacillati; phylum Actinomycetota; class Actinomycetes; order Micromonosporales; family Micromonosporaceae; genus Actinoplanes; species Actinoplanes sp. NPDC051861. The sequence continues at coordinate 157,535 of NZ_JBFAYE010000016.1, read as the reverse complement.
GCTCGAGTTCGACCGTGTGCTCAAGAAGGTGGACCTCAAGGAGATCGCCGCCTATCGCACCGAGCTGATCACCGCGTGGAAGACGCTCGCCGACCGGCAGCAGGCCCTGCGGGAGTCCGACGAGAAGCGGGCGAAGGCCACGTTCACGGCCGCCGCGGCGAAGCAGGCCCTGGCAACGCTGCGGTCCGAGCGGATCGCCCGGATCGTCGAGCACGCCGAGAAGCAGCCGTGAGCGACTATCAGGTGATCAGCGCGGTGAGCAAGGCGCTGCGCACGATCCTCTGGTCCGACTTCGAGCAGGACCCGGTGTTGCGCGACATCGTCGGCAACGAGACCGCGATCGTGCTGCTCAACCCGACCGAGACGGCGAAGGAGACCGCCAACCGGCTGTCCCTGTGGCTCTACCAGATCGCCGAGAACGAGTACGTCAAGAATCAGCCCGCGCTCCGCGCCAACGGGCCGGAGACCGCGACACCGGCGCCGCTGGCGCTCAACCTCTACTACCTGCTGACCCCGTTCGCGACGTCCGGGGAGTCCGATCATCTGCTGCTCGGCCGGGCGCTGCGGGTGTTCTACGACAACGCGATCGTGCTGCTGCGCGACCCGGTCGAGAACATCGTGGAGGAGCTGCACATCGTGCTGTCCCGCCTCACCCTGGAGGAGCTGACCCGGGTGTGGGAGGCGCTGCGCGAGCCGTACCGGCTGTCGGTCGGGTACCAGGTACGCCTGGCCCGGGTCGACTCGAACCGGCGCACGTCGAACGCCCGGGTCATCGAGCGCGACGCGTGGTACGGCACGCCCGGCGCGGTGATGGCGGCGGTGGCGCCATGACCCTGGAGCTGCGCCGGCTGCGGGCCGCCCTGATCCTCGACGCCGAGGACGCCTACGCGCGGGAGCAGCGCACCGCGGGCCCGCATCCCCGTCCGCTGGGCCGCCTGGCGTACCACGTGATCACCGGCGGCCGGCCGGTGCCGCTGACCGTGATCCGCAACCCGAGCGGATACCACCTCTGCTACCGGCTGCACCTGCCGCCCGGCGACTACACGCTGCGGACCGAGGGCGAGCACTACCAGCCGGTCGAGCAGCCACTGACGCTCCCGGCCACCGCGCCGGTCCGGGTCGACCTCTGGCCCGGCGTCACGTACCCCTTCGCCGGTGCGGCCCCACCCGGCCGGCGGCGTCTCGCCCTGCTGCGCGGCGGCGTGGTCACCGGCGCCGCCCGGGCCCCGGTGCGCGGCGCGACCGTCAGCGTGGCCGGATGGCCGCGCACCTACGTCACCGGCCGCGACGGCCAGTGGGTCATCCCCGGCCCGCCGGGCGCCACCGCGGCCGACGTCACCGCCACGCTGCCGGGCGGCGCCACCCAGACGCGCACCGGGGTTCCGATCCGCACCGACCGGGACAGCACCACCGTCGACCAGTTCCGTTTCTGAACAAGAGCAGGGGTGTCCACATGCCCGAGTACCTGTCGCCCGGCGTGTACGTGGAGGAGATCCGGACCGGACCGGTACCGATCGAAGGGGTCGGCACCAGCACCGCCGGGTTCGTCGGACAGACCGAGCGCGGCCCACTGGCGCCGCGCCTGGTGACCAGCTGGCTGGAGTACCAGCGATGGTACGGCGGGCACATCAGCCCGTCGGTGAGCTTCCTGCCCTTCGCGGTGCAGGGCTTCTTCGACAACGGCGGGCAGCGGCTGTTCGTCGCGCGGGTCGTCGGCGACACCGCGGGCACGGCCACCCTGGAGCTGGCCACCGACGGGGAGCCGCTGGTGCTGCGAGCGACCGGGCCGGGCGGCTGGGGAAGCCGGGTCCGGGTCCTGGTGCGCGACGGTTCGGCCGGCGGGTTCCGGCTCACCGTCCTCTACTACGGGCCGGGCCGGCTGCCCGACGGCGACTTCGTCGATCCGCTCGACGCCGACCAGCTGGGCAACCCGGACCGGCGCGACCCGGACCTGCTCGAGGACTTCGACAACCTGTCGGTCGACGAGCTGGACCCGGCGTACGTCGTCACGACCCTGCAGGGCGGCTCCCAGCTCGTCGAGGTGGTGCTCGGCGACGACCCGCCCGGCGTGCCCGAGGAGGCGGACTGGACACCGCTGGAGGGTGGTGAGGACGGCGACGCCGCCGACTACGACACCGCCTACATCGGGGACACCGACGCCGCACCGGACGACCGTACCGGCCTGGCCGCGCTGGAGCTCATCGACGACATCGCGCTTCTCTGCGTACCCGATGAGGTCTTTTCCCCGACCGGGCAGATCACCGAGCAGCTGGTGCTCCAGTGCGAGCGCCTCAAGGACCGCTTCGCGGTGCTGCAGTACCGGAACAACATCACCAGCGCGACCGAGCTGAAGAGCTCCAGGCCGAGGCCGACCAAGTACGCGGCGATCTACTTCCCGTGGATCCGGGTCTTCGACACGCGTACCCGTGACACGGTCCTGGTCCCGCCGGGCGGGCACGTGGTCGGCATCTACGCGCGCACCGACACCGAGCGTGGTGTGCACAAGGCACCGGCCAACGAGGACGTGCGCGGCATCATCACCCGTGACCTGAGCGGCAACCGCAAACCGCTGGCCACCGCGGTCAGCAAGGGTTTCCAGGACCTTCTCAACCCGTCCGGGATCAACGCGCTGCGCGACTTCCGGCCCGACGGGCGCGGCATCCGGGTGTGGGGCGCGCGCACCCTCGCGGCCGAGGCCGACTGGAAGTACGTGAACGTGCGGCGCCTGTTCATCTTCGTCGAGGAGTCGATCGACGAGGGCACCCAGTGGGTCGTCTTCGAGCCCAACGCGGAACCCACCTGGGCCGCGCTGACCCGCAGCATCACGAACTTCCTCACCCGGGTGTGGCGGGACGGCGCGCTGGCGGGCGTCACCGCGGAGGAGGCGTTCTTCGTCAGGTGCGACCGCACCACGATGACACCGGACGAGATCGACAACGGCAGGCTCATCTGCTACATCGGCATCGCCCCGGTGAAACCCGCGGAGTTCGTCATATTCCGGATCAGTCAGAAGACGATCGAATTCGCGTCCTAGGGGAGATCAGGGATGGCCACCGGAGAGCGCAACGACCCGTACGCCGGCTTCAACTTCCTCGTGGAGGTGGACGGTGTGATCGCGGCCGGCTTCAACTCGGTCAAGGGGCTCGACCAGGAGAACGCGGCGATCGAGTACCGCAACGGTGACGAGACGCAGACCGTGCGCAAGCTGCCCGGCCTGCGCACGTACCCGAACATCGTGCTGACCCGCGGCTACACCGACAACAAGCTGCTGTGGCAGTGGCGCAAGCGGGTCGTCGACGGGCGTACCCAGCGCCAGTCCGGCTCGATCGTGCTGCTCAACGAGGCCCGGGAGGAGGCGCTGCGCTGGAACTTCCGGGACGGCTGGCCGGCCAAGCTGCAGGGCCCGTCGCTGGACGCCAAGCAGAACGAGGTGGCGATCGAGACCCTCGAGATCGCCCACGAGGGCCTGGAGATGGCCTGACATGTACGCCCACCGAACTCCCGGAGTGCACGTCGAGTGGCTGGGCACCCAGCCCGGCATCGGCCTGCGCCGCACCGACGTGGCGGGCTTCGCCGGTGTCGCCGAGCGCGGGCCGCTGTTCCGCGCGGTCCGGGTGCGGAGCTGGGCGGAGTACACCGCGGTGTTCGGCGGGCACGTGCCGGCGGGCTTTCTTCCGTACGCCGTGGCCGGCTTCTTCGCGAACGAGGGCCGCACCTGCTGGGTCGTCCGGGTGGCCGACCCCGGCACGTCATCCGTGGCGACCGCCGATCTGCGCGACGACCGCGGCCGGCCCGTACTGCGGCTGACCGCGACCTCGGCGGGCACCTGGGCGCACCGGATGACCGCCTCGGTGGTGCGCACCGTCGAGGGCCGCTTCACGCTGAACCTGCGCCTGCCGGACGGCAGCGGTGAGCAGTTCCACGGCCTCTCCCCCGACCCGGCCGACCCCCGGTTCGCCGTATCCGTGCTGGAGGCGTCCACCCTGGTCCGCGCGGAGGCAGTTGGGAACACAACGCCGCGCGACGCACCCGTACGCCTCGAAGGCGGCCACGACGGCCTCGCCGCCCTGCGGCCCGAGCACCTGGGTGAGGACGGACTGGCCGCCCTGGACGAGGTGGACGAGATCGGCATCGTCGCGATACCGGACATCATGCGCGCGCCGGTGACCGAGCCGGTGTTCCGCGACCCGCCCGGCCCGGACTGCCGCGATCTCGACCCGGCGCCCGCGCCACCCGCGCTGCCCCCGCCCGAGCGGCCCGACCGGCCGCCGGCGCTCACCGGCGCCGAGGTGGCGAGCCTGCAGACGGCACTGCTGCGGCACTGCCGTCTGCACCACGACCGGTTCGCCGTCCTGGACACCCGCCGCCTCGACCGTGACCCGGCGGCCGTCACGGCGTGGCGGTCGAGGTTCGACAGCGAGAGCCTCGGCGAGTGGGGCGGCCTCTACCACCCGTGGCTGCGCGTGCCCGACCCGCTGACCCCGGCCGGCGAGCTGCGCGACGTGCCGCCGAGCGGGCACGTGGCCGGGGTGTTCGCCCGTACCGACCTGCGCGACGGCGTCCACCGGGCACCGGCGAACGAGATCGTCGAGGGCGCGTACGACGTCACCGTCCCGGTCGGCGACTCCGAGCACGGCGAGCTCAACGACCGCGCGGTCAACGTGATCCGGCAGTGGCACGCCCGTGGGCTGCGGGTGGCCGGGGCACGCACGATGTCGGCGCGGCCGCAGTGGCGCTACGTCAACGTGCGGCGGCTGCTCAGTGCGATCGAGGAGGCGGTGGACGAGCAGACCCAGTGGGCGGTCTTCGAGCCGAACGCGGCCGGGCTGTGGCGCGATCTCGACCGGGTGGTCCGGGCGCTGCTCGACGACCTGTGGCGGCGCGGCGCGCTCGACGGCGCCACCGCCGAGGAGGCGTACTTCGTGCGCTGCGACGAGACCACCAACACGCCGGCCGACATCGACGAGGGCCGCCTGGTCTGCGTGTTCGGCGTCCGCCCGCCGGCACCAGCGGAGTTCGTCGTGGTCCGGGTGGTACGCGACGCGACCGCGATCGCGTTCGAGGAGTCCGCGGGGGTGCCCGGTGGCTAGCACCGGCGCCCGCGTCGACCCGGCCCTGGCGTTCCGGTTCGAGATCCGGCTGGACGGGCTGGCCGCCGGCGGGTTCAGCGAGTGCGCCGGGCTGCAGGCGGAGACCGAGGTGCACGACTACCCCGAGGGTGGGCTCAACACGCACGTGCACCGGTTCGTCACGCGTACCAAGCACGGCAACCTCACGCTGCGCCGCGGGGTCGTCGACCGGGCGCTGTGGGACTGGTACGCGGGCATCATCGGCGGCCTCGTCGTGCGGCGCAACGGATCCGTGCTGGTCCGCGACCCGTCCGGGGCGTCGGTGGTGGCCGAGTGGCAGTTCCGCCGGGCCTTCGTCTGCAAGTGGACCGGCCCGGACCTGAACGCCACGCAGAACGCGGTGGCCGTGGAGACGTTCGAGCTGTGCCACGAGGGCCTGGACCGACGGAGCTGAGGGGGACGACGCCATGCCGATCCACGTCGAGGACATGACCAGCGACATCACCGTGGTCGACGGCGACCTGCCGCTGAGCCCGCGCCAGCTGGAGGCGATCACCGCGCATGTCGCCGCCCGCCTGCAGCAGCGGCAGCGCGACGCCGAGCACAGCCGCGAGGCCGTGCGGATCCGCCGCAGTGTGCTGCCGCCGCTCGAGACCCGGGGGTGAGACGATGCCGCTGGTCCAGGCCGTCATCATGGTGCTCGACTGGAAGCCGTCGAGCATGCGCCGCGGGCTGCCGCCGGCGTTCCCGGTGCAGTTCAACCCGACCGAGCTGAGCGTCGCCAAGGGCAGCCAGTTCGCCGACATCGCGATCCCCGGGCTGGACTCGCCGCTGGTGCAGTTCGTGCACGGGCAGGCCGAGCGGCTCACCGTGGAGCTGTTCTACGACACCACCGACCTGGCCGCCGGGCCGGTGGCGCTGGACGTGCGCACCATGACCGTGCCGCTGCACCAGCTCGTGAAGGTGCAGCCGGCCACGCACGCGCCGCCGCGGGTCCGGTTCGTCTGGGGCCCGCAGCTGTTCTTCAACGGCGTGGTCGAGGACGTCAAGGAGCAGTTCACCCTGTTCGCCGAGTCGGGCATCCCGATGCGGGCCACCGTCACCGTCACGTTCCGCGAGTCCTGGACCCTCGAGGAGCAGCTCTCGGATCTCAACCTGATGTCGTCGGACCACACGAAACGCCACGTGGTCCGCAACGGCGAGACGCTCAGCTCGATCGCCGCCGCCGAGTACGGCGACCCGGCACAGTGGCGGGTACTGGCCGACGCGAACCCGGACGTGGTGCCCGACGTCCGCCGCCTCACCCCCGGCGTGACCCTGGAGATCCCGCCGCTCGACCCGGTCACCGGCGGGGCCGCCACATGACCGCCGCCGTGTCGATCGCCGCGGGCCGCGACTTCTACGTGCCCGCCTTCGAGGTGCGCATGCTCGCCGGCGGCAAGCTGCCGCGGGAGGTGCAGCGCGACGTCCTGCAGGTGACCTTCCGCGACGGGCTCGACACCATCCCCCAGGTCGACCTGACCATCAACAACTGGGACGTCGCGAAGCGCGCGTTCAAGTACAGCGACAGCGACCTGTTCGACCCCGGCAAGGAGCTGACCGTGGCGATGGGCTACCACGGCGGCACCCCGCTCACCACGATGATCAACGCGCGGATCGTCACCTGCCGGGCGTCCTTCCCGTCGTCCGGCGCACCGGCGCTCACCGTCGGCGCGCAGAGCATCCTCATGCGCAAGCTCCAGCGGGAGAAGAAGCCCGGCCCGTACGAGACCGAGGAGACCGACGAGGCGATCGCCGCCGTGATCGCCCAGCGGGTGAACGTCCCGGTGCGCACCGATCAGTCCGCCCGAGCCGGCAAGATCAAGATCTCACCGGTGATGCAGGGCAACGAGTCGACGCTGGCGTTCCTGCTCGAACGGGCCCGCCGGATCGACTACGAGGTCCTGGTCGACGAGCTGGGCGGGGGGAAGAGCCGGCTCTACTTCGGGCCGACCAGCGGCGTCGCCACCGTGGTGCACAGGCTCGCGTACGGCAGCACGCTCAGCGAGTTCCAGCCGGCCCTGGACACCCTCGACCAGGTCGGCAAGGTCGTGGTGAACGCCTGGGACGGCGTCACGAAGGCGGCGCTGACCGGCCGCGCCGAGCGCAGTCAGGTGCGGTTGACGACAGCCGGGAGCGCGGCGGCGCAGCGGGCCGCCGAGGACAGCTTCGGCGACCGCGAGGAGATCGTCTCGGACGCGTCGGTGAAGACCCAGGAGGAGGCCGACCAGCGGGCGCTCGCGGTCCTGCGGGAGAACGCGAAGAAGATGCTCACCGCGACCGGCTCGGTCGTCGGCCTGCCCGGCCTGCGCGCCGGCGCGGTCGTCGAGATCGACAAGGTGGGCAGCCGCTTCCGGGGCCGCTACGTGCTCACCTCGACCACCCACACGATCGGCGGCGGTGGCTACACCACCGGCTTCGAGTGCCGGCACGAATAGGAGCAGCGGTGCAACCACACGGGAACGGCATCGTCATCGGGACGGTGACCAGCCTCAAGGACGACAAGAACCGCAACCGGGTCGAGGTGGAGCTCGCCCACGTGGGTGGTCAGCGCCGCTGGTGCCGGATGGTGTCGATGATGGCCGGCAGCAGCCGCGGCGCGGTCTTCACCCCGGAGAAGGGCGACGAGGTGCTGGTCGCGTACCGCGAGGGCTGCCCCGAGGACCCGTACATCCTGGGCGGGGTATGGGGGCAGACCGACAAGCGCCCGGCCGACGACGGCGATCCGGAGAAGAACAACTGGCGGTTCTTCACCTCGCGCAGCGGGCACGTCTTCCGCTTCGACGACACCGCCGGCAAGGAACGCATCGAGCTGATCGCCAAGGACGGCAAGCAGAAGGTCGTCATCGACAGCACCGGCAAGATCACGGTCGCCTGCGAGAAGGGCGACGTCGACGTCACGGCCACCGACGGCCGCGCCACCGTGCAGGCGAAGAACGTCTCGGTCACCGCCAAGGACGACCTGCTCATCGAGGCGGGCGGCACCATCACCATCCGCGGCCGCAAGGTCGACATCAACCCCTAGGAGCCGTCATGGGCAAGCCAGCGGCCAAGCGGGGCGACTCCGTGAAGGCCTCCGACACCCACCTCTGCCAGGTCGGGCAGGTCCAGTCGCCCACACCGGGCCACGTCTTCTCCGGCGTGATCGACGGCGGGCTGAGCTCCGACGTGACGATCCAGGGGCAGCCCGCCGCCACCGTGGACAGCACCGCCACGAACACACCCCCGCACATCCCGCTCACCGGCGTCTTCGTGAAGCCGCCGTCGAACAGGGGCCGCATCACGCGCGGCAGCAGCACGGTCTTCATCAACGGCAAGGCCGCCGCCCGGGCCGGTGACACGGCCGAGACCTGCAACGACCCGAAGGACGCCCCGGTGGGCACGGTCGTGGCGTCCGGAACGGTGACCATCGGTGGCTGACACGCGCGCGGACATCACCGGGCGGGGCTGGCCGTTCCCGCCCCGCCCGGCCGGTGCGCTGGGCTTTCTGAGCGGGCCGGAGAAGGTACGCCAGGCGATCTGGCTGCTGCTCAGCACCTCACCGGGCGAGCGGCAGATGCGCCCCGAGTTCGGCTGCGGCATCCACGACCTGGTGTTCCAGCCCAACACCCCGCCGGTCCGCGGGCTGGTGCAGATCCGGGTCCGCGAGGCGCTGGTGCGCTGGGAGCCCCGGATCGACGTGCTCGACGTCCGCGTGCAGGCCCCGCCGGACGCACCGGAGGTGATGACCGTGGAGATCGACTACCGGCTCCGGGCCAACAACGCCCTGTTCAACCTCGTCTACCCGTTCTTCCTCGCCGAAGGCGTTGAGTGACATGCCGCTGGAACCGCCGAACCTCGACCGGCACACCTTCGACGAGTTGTACGAGCAGGCCCGCGCCCGGATACCGCGCTACACGCCCGAGTGGACCGACTTCAACGACAGCGACCCCGGCATAACCCTGCTGCAGCTGTACGCCTGGCTCACCGAGCAGATGTTGTACGAGATGAACCGCGTGCCCGAGCGCACCTACATCAAGGTCCTGCAGATGCTCGGGTTCGAGCGCCGCCCCGCCCAGCCCGCCGTCGCACACCTCACGTTCGCGCCCGACCCCACGGCGCCCGGCTTCCCGCCGGTCGAGGCCGGCACCGCGGTCGCCGGTCAGGCGGCGGACGGTTCCCAGGTCCTGTTCGAGACCGTGGAGGGCTTCGACCCGGTCCGGATGCCGCTCGCCGCGCTGCAGGTCAGCGACGGCGGCGCATTCACGGATCTCAGCACCGCCAACGAGTCCGAGAACACGCCGTTCCGGCCGCTCGGCTGGGTGCCGCGGCCGGGCAACGCGCTCTACCTCGGCTTCACCCCGCCCGAGCAGCCGGTGACCGGGCGGGTGTTCCCCGACGAGCTGCGGCTGCGTGTCTTCCTCCCGCCGCCGGCACCCGGCACCCGCCCGCCGGTCACCACGCCCCAGGTGGAGATCGTCTGGGAGTACGCGGCGGCGGCCCGGCCCACCCGCTGGCGTGAGCTCAACACGTACCTCGACGGGAGCGGCGGCTTCACACGCGAGGGCGACGTGCGCGTCGAGGGACCGTCCCGCCCGGTCGCCACCGGAGAGGGAAAGCTCGCCGGGGACAGATACTGGATCCGGGCCCGGCTCGCCGGTGGCGCGTACCCGGCCGGCGGCGCACCGGAGATCGACTTTGTACGGTGCAACACGATCGCGGCCCGCAACCTCACCACGGTCCGCAACGAGATCCTGGGCACCGGCGACGGCCGCCCGGGGCAGGCGCTCACCCTCGCGTCGGCACCGGTGCTGCCGGAGTCGCTGACCATCGAGATCGAACCGGACGGGGTCTGGGAGCGGGCCGACGACCTCTATGCCTCCGGGCCCGCCGACAAGCACTTCGTGCTCACCGCGGCCACCGGCCTGATCGTGTTCGGCGACGGCGCGAAGGGCCTCATCCCGCCCGGCGGGGCACGGATCGTGGCCACGCGTTACCAGCACGGCGGCGGCGAGAACGGCAACCTCGCCGCCGGCCGGATCACCGCGCCGCAGACCAGCCTGCCCGGCGTGGAGTCGGTGACCAACGTACGTGCCGCCACCGGTGGCCGCGACGAGCAGCCGGCCGAGGACCTCATCGACGCGGCGCCGCGGATGCTGCGCAACCGTGAGCGGGCGGTCTCCGCCGAGGACTTCGCCACCCTCGCCGAGGACATCGGCGGCGTGCGGCGGGCCGTAGCGGTCCCGCTGGCCCATCCCCGGCACCCCGGTGTCGAGGTGCCCGGCGCCGTGACCGTCGTGGTGGTCCCGGAAGAGGGCGGTGTCCCGCCGGTGCCCACACCGGACCTCCTCGCGGTGGTCCGGCAGCGGCTCGACCCGGCCCGGCTCATCACCACCGAACTGCACGTCACCGGCCCCCACTACCTGCGGGTGAGCGTGTCCGCGGCGGTGCGCGCCGACCCCACGGTCGCCGGCGGCACAGTCCAGCGCCTGGTCCTCGCCGCCCTCGGCACCCACCTCGACCCGGTGAAGCGCGGGTTCGGCGCCGACCTGGTGCCCAGCCTGCTCTACGGCGTACTGCAGAGCGTGCCCGAGGTCCGCGACGTGACCAGCCTCAGCATCGAGGTGCAGGGCCGGCGGCGCGAGGTCACCGAGCAGATCGTGGCCGGCCCCGGCGAGCTGTTCTACGGCGAGGGCCACCAGATCACCGTCCAGCCGTTCCGGGACCGGTGAGAGCCGATGCAGCCACGATCCCCGACATCCCTGCTCCTCGGCGGCAGCGCCGGGTGGCCGGCCGGCACCGCCACGGGCGTGGCCGTCGGGACGTCACTCGAGTTGAGCGCCGTTCCGGACGGCCCGCGCGGGGTGGCGGGCCTGCTGCTGCCGGCGCGGGTCGCGGCCGACCGGCACGGGACCGTGCTCCTGCTGCACCGCCGGACGGGCCGGGTCCTGCGGCTGGACCGGTCGCGGCGCGAGTTCGTGGGCGTACCCGATCTCGGTGGCCGTGGCCGCGACGCCCGGCGCTTCCGCAGGCCCGCCGCACTCGCGATCGCCGGCCACGACCTGCACGTCGCCGACCGCGGCAACCGCCGCGTCCAGACCTTCGACCTCCGCTCGCTCACGCTGGCCCGGATCTGGCAGCTCGGCGGCTGGGACCCGGCCGACGTGGCGGGCCGCTACATCCTGGACGCCGCGCACGGGCGCATCCATCACGCCGACGGTGACGTGCTGCGTCCCGTCGTGGCCCGGCCGGAAGCCGCCGGCCGATGGTCGCGGATCGCCGTCGACCGGCACGGCCTCCTCTACGCCCTGGACGCCGGCGCCGGCGCGCTCGACGTGTTCGAGCCCGACGGGACGCCGGCCGGCCGGGTGACCGCGGCCGGCGCCGTCCGGGACCGCTTCGACCCGCCCGCGGTCCGCCTGGACAACCACGGCCGCCTCGTCGTGTCCGGCCTGGACGACCTGCGCTTCGACCGGGCCGGCCGCGTCGTCACCCGCCCGCCGGACGAACCCGCCGGACCCGACCTGCACTCGCGCGGCGGCAGCTGGATCAGCCCGGCCCTCGACAGCGCCGTCCACCGCTGCCAGTGGCACCGGGTGGACCTGGACATCGCCGCACTGCCCGCCGGCACGAGCGTCGTGGTGTCCACCTTCAGCGCGGCCGAGCCGCAGCCCGGACCACGGCCGGACAGCACCTGGCAGACCGAGCGGAGGATCACCGGCCGGGTGCAGCCGACCGGTGAGAGCGACGCGGCCCGCGACGAGTTCCTGGTGCAGAGCCGTCCGGGCCGCTACCTGTGGATCCGCGTCGAACTGCGCGGCGACGGTCACGCCACGCCGTCGGTGGCCGCCGCGCGTGCGCACTTCCCGCGCGAGTCCTACCTGGAACACCTGCCCGCGGTGTTCTCCGCCGACGAGGAGAGCCGCTGGTTCCTGGAGCGCTACCTGTCGATCGCGCAGACCGAGTGGGACGCGATCAGCGAGCGCACCCGGACGGTCGAGCGCAACTTCGCGCCGGCCTCGGCGCCGGAGGAGTTCCTGCGCTACCTGTGCTCGTGGCTGGCGCTGCCGGTCGAACGCGACTGGACTCCGCCGCAGCTGCGAGGTGCGCTGGCCGCCGCCGGGCGGTTCTACCCCCGGCGCGGCACGGCGGCGGCGATCCGGGAGTGGCTGACGGTCTACCTGGAGGCGATGACCGGGCACCGGCCCGCCGACGACGGATACCCCCGGCTGATCGAGGGGCACACCACCCGCCGGTGGTACGCGCTCGGCGGCCCCGGCCCGGCACCGCTGTGGGGTCCCGCGGTGGTGGGCCGGCTGCAGCTCGACGTCTTCTCCCGCGAGGGCGAGGTGCGGCTGGTCTCCACCGGCGACCCGGAGCGCGACGTGTTCCACGAGTACGCCCACCGCTTCTCGGTCTTCCTGCCGGCGTCCTGGGTGCGCACGGAGGCCGACGAGACGCTGGTCCGGCGGTGTGTCGACGCCGAGCGGCCGGCGCACACGTCCTATCAGATCTGCCTGGTCGAGGCGCGTACCAGGGTCGGCGTCCAGTCGACGGTCGGCGTCGACACGATCGTCGCGGCCCGGCCGCACGCCCGCCTGGCCTGCCGGCACGACGACCGGCCGCCGAGCCGGGCACCCCAGCACCGCCTGGGATTCGACATGGTCCTCGCCGCCGCGCCGGCGCTCGGACCGGGCCGGCGCATCGACGCGCCCCGCGCGCATCAAAGGCACGCCGACGCGTCCCGCACGCATCAAAGGCACGCATCAAAGGAGTCACCGTGACTGATCTGCGCGTCGCCGACGAGCGCAACCGCTACTTCACCGGCAAGTACATGGCGCCCCGCGACTTCATGGCCGACCCGGACTACCTGCTGGCCCGGCACCGGATGCACAACCGGCTGCTGCACGGCTGGGGCATCGTCACCGGCCTGCAGGTGCGCCGGCACCCGCGACCGGAGTGCGCCGACCGCTGGGTACGCGTCAAGGCCGGCATCGCCGTCGACTGCCTCGGCCGCGAGCTCGTGCTGCACCGCGACGAGGCGGTCGAACTGCCGCCACCCGCCGGCACCGGCGACGACCACGAGTTCTTCGTCTGCCTCGCGTACACCGAGCGCCCGATCGAGTACGTGCCGGTGCTCTACCACGAGAACGGCTGCGAGCCCGGCCGGTCCGAGGCGAACCGGGTCCGCGAGGTCGCCACCGTCCAGGTGCTCACCGCCGACGAGTTCCGGCGCCACCAGCGGCACCGGCGGCGCGACGGCTGCCACCGGCCCGCCTGCCCGTGCGGCCACCTCGTCCCACTGGCACGCGTGGTGTTCCCGGGCCGCCACGGCAAGCCGTTCCGCATCGACCGGCGGGTGCGCCGCCACCTGGGCTCACGACCGGCCCGGCTCACCCACATCGCCAAGGTCAACTGGCCGCACGGCGGGGAGATCACGCTGTCCGACCTGGACCGCGTCCTCGGGCGGACCCTGGAGATCACCTTCGACCGGCGGCTGCGGCGCGGCATCAACGGGCACACGTTCGTCGTGCAGTACCGCAACCTGCAGGACGACCTGGAGTTCCTGCGGTACCGGGTACCGCCCCAGCTGACCGGCGACCGGCGCCACGCGCGGTTCGTCATCAACGACGCCGCCTTCGACGACTACCGCAACCTCCGGAACAACGAGGTCCTCGTAACGCTGAAGTGCGACTTCGTCCTGGACTGCCACGACGTCGCGGTCGACGGCAACCACATCGGCGGCCGCCGGCCGAGCGGCAACGGCGTACCCGGCGGCACCTTCGAGAGCTGGTTCCGGGTCGTCTGAGCGGTAGTACTGGAAGGAGACGTCATGCAGACCATCGTCCGTCCGCGCTTCTACTGCGGGCAGTTGCTCACCGACCTGGACATGTCCGCGCTCGTCGACTGGACCCGGCAGCGCCTCGGCCTGGTCCGGCACCGGGACGGCTGGGGTGTGGTGTGCGGTCTCGACGTGCGCGGCACGCCCGGCAGGCCCACCACGGTCACGATCCGGCCCGGGTACGCCGTCGGCGCCCTCGGCAACGACATCCTCGTGGGCCACGACCATACGCTCGACCTCGCCGCCGTCGCCGAGGACGAGCAAAAGGAGAACACGCTCACGGTCGACGTGCTGCTCGACTACGGCGAGCGGGACACCGATCCGCACACCACGTTCGCCAAGTCGTGCTGCGCCGAGACCGCCGCCTGCGAGAACAGCCGGACGCGGGAGGGCTTCCACGCGTACGCCCGGCGCGCCGAGGAGCCGGTGGACGCCGCCGCCTGGAAGCTGGGCTACGACGCCTGTCTCGGCGTCGTCGACGAGTTCCGGAAGAGATTCCCGTCGTTCGACCCGAAGTTCGGCAAGGACATGCAGCGCTGGCTGTGGCAGTGGATCGACAAGCGGACCCCGCGGATCTGGTGCGACCTGCGCTCGCGCGTCACCGCGACGCCGTCCGAGAAGGACCTCACCCAGTGGCTGTTCGAGCTGGTCCAGGAGGCACGCGGCGCCTACCTCACGGGACCCTGCGAGACGCCGTGCGACGGTGTGCGGCTCGCCCGCGCCGAACTGACGCGCGTCAAGAACGTGTGGGGCATCCGGACGATCGACGTGTATCCCCCGTACCGTCGCCCGCTCTCGACCGACGCCTGGCCGGCGCCGCTGGGTTCGGTGAACGCCGCGCAGATGATCTGGCATCGTTGGCCGGAGGCCTGCACCCGCTTCGCCGACCTCGGCGTCAAGGTCACCGGGACGAGCACGTTCACGGTCCCGGCCACCGTCGCCGCCCTCCGCAGCGCACTTGCCTGCGACCCGTTCATCCCGTGCCACGACGCGGTCAAGATCGAGCTCTACGGCCCGGAGCAGCGGGTCGTCGGCTTCTGCGGCGGCGACCGGCCACTCGCCGTCGCGGTCTTCAAAAAGGCGAAGCAGGGGTACGCGAGACCCGGCGCGAACGTCGACTACGAGGTGCGGGTGCGCAACGACGACGAGACGAACGTCGACATCGTGGTGGTGGACTCCGGCTGGCCCACGTGGAAGGAGCAGGGCACCCTCAAACCCGGGGAGGAGGTCTCGTACAACTACGCCGTCCCCACGTCCGCGGGAGCCACCGGCACCGTCAAGAACACGGTCAGCGTGACCGCGAAGGCCGGCACCCGGCAACGTGTCGTCACCGCGCAGACCACCCTGCCGGTCCCGCGCATCCGCCTGGAGAAGAGCGGCCCGAAGAAGGCGGTTCCCGGCGCCGTCGTCCAGTTCCGGTTCCGGGTGTACAACGACAGCGAGCACGTCACCCTGCCGATCGCGGTCGGCGACAACGTCCTCGGCCCGATCGGCCAGGCCGAGGTGGGACCCGGTGAGCACCACGACTTCCCGCTGCGCAACTGGGAGGTGCCGAAGACGGTGACCGGGCCGCAGACCAACCAGGCGGCGGCCGAGGCGATCGTCGACGGGCAGGTGGTCGCCGAGGCCGGCCCGGTCGCGCACACCGTCCACGTGATGCCGGACGTCACCGGCCGGGAGCTGATCCTGATCAGCGGCATCGCCGAGCGCCGCGCCGAGATCCTGCGCGCCGGTGGGATCCGCAACCTGGTCGAGCTGGCCGAGGCGACGCCCACCCGCGTCCGCGAGCTGCTGCCCGATCTCAGCGAACGGGTCGTCCAGCAGTGGATCGACCAGGCGAAGGAGGCGACCCGGTGACCGCCGATCGGGTCCGCTACGTCGAACGGCAGCCGCTCGGCGCCGCCGACCTGACCGCCGAGCAGGAGTTCCGGATCGGGCAGCGGCGGCGGCACGAGCAGGCGGCGCACGGCACACCCGCCGAGCTGACCGGCGCGTCCGTGGACACGCCCGGTCGCACGGCGCGGCTCGGTCTCGGCAGCGACTTCGTGGTCTCCGTCGGGGACGCCGAGCGCATCCGGGTGACGCCCGAACGGGCCGTCCTGACCGGGGACACGCGGGTCGGCGGGACCCTGCGGATCGGAAAGCGCCTCGCCTTCCCGGACGCGGCTCCGGTGCCGGCCGGGCCGTCGCCGTGGCGGATCTACCGCACCGAGGGCCGGCTGCGCCTCGAAATCAACCACCCGGGAACGGCGGGCGACCCGGCGCTGCACACGTTCGGTGCCGGAGGTGCTCTCACCGTCGGCTCCGACGGCACCACCCGGATCCGAGGGAACCTGACCGTCGAGGGTGGCCGGGTCGAGGGACCCGTGCAGCCGGACATCAGCGACCCACGGCTGGGCGCCGTGCTGCTGCAGAGCTGGTCGATCGCGAACTCCTCGGCCGGGCGGGCCCTCGACGAGCGCTACAACAACGCGCTCTCCGTCTCGGTCGGACCGGACGAGATCCCGCCGCCGACGCCCGGCGCGGCGCTCACCGTCCGGGTGCAGAACGACGGCCGCGATCCGCTCACCGACGTGATCATGGCGGGCGAGGTGCGGATCACCAACGCCGCCAACACGGTCAGCACGCACGCGATCAGCGGGCAGTTCGGCGCCCTCGCCAAGGATCAGACGAAGGACACCGACCGGAACATCGGCCTGATCCCGGGCGCGTACACGGTCACGGTGACCGTGCTCGCCCGCGCCACCGGGCCGGAACAGGCGGTGGTGAACGGCTTCACGACCAGCACCTGGCAGATCGTGGTCGGGGGGATCCCGTGACGGACACGGCACGCGTGCGCTACT
Source organism: Actinoplanes sp. NPDC051861 (assembly GCF_040681145.1). Lineage (NCBI taxonomy): Bacteria > Bacillati > Actinomycetota > Actinomycetes > Micromonosporales > Micromonosporaceae > Actinoplanes > Actinoplanes sp. NPDC051861. Next base: position 140,763 of record NZ_JBFAYE010000016.1, on the reverse strand, counting down.
ACACCCGGCAGTTCCTGCGTACCGAGGATTTCACCGACGAGCAGGCTTACCACCTGGCGGCGCACCGGCGGCACAACATCGGCGGGCACAGCTGGGGCATCGTGTCCGGGCTGGAGATCGCGGCCGAGGGCGACAGCGTCTGGGTGCGGCCGGGATTCGCCGTCGACGGGTACGGCCGTGACGTCGTGGTGGCCGACCGGCTCACCGTGTCGACCGGCGCCTTCGACGAGCAAGGGACGGGTGTGCTGGCGGTGTTCGTCGCGTACGACCGGGTGGAGGGGTCACCGGCCGAGCCCGGGTACTTCGGATGCGGTGCGGGTGAGACGCCGTTCAACCGGTGGATCGAGCGGCCCCGGTTGGTGCTGATGCGCCATGATCCGTACGCCGACCCTCGTGCGCCGGACTCGGTGCCCGTGGAGGACAGGCAGTTCGACCCGGGTCGTACGCCGCCCGACGATCCCGACCAGGACTGGCCGGTGTTCCTCGGCACGGTGACCCGTGACCTCGCTGATCGGGAGCAGCCCTACCGGGTGGACGGGGCGGGGCGGCCGTACGCCGGTCTCGTCGGGCGCCGGATCGTCACGCCGGACGGCCGGGCGTCGGTCCAGTTGGACGCTGAGGACGTGGATGACGCGTACCGTTTCGCGGTCCGCCTCGCCGGCACCCGCGATCCGTGGCTGGGCGTCACCCGGGCGGTCACCACCGAGGCCGGCCGGGTCGAGGAGACCCTGCGGATCGCCGGCGACACCACCGTGGACGGCGATCTCGGCGTCCCGGGCCGGGCGGTCGCCTTCGGCGCGGCCGTGGAGCGCCCGGCCGGCGACGGGCTGTGGGGCATGTACCGGTTGGCCGACACCCAGAAGGGCACCGACGAGCTGCGCATCGAGATCCCGGTGGCCGCGCCCGGCCGTCACCGGGTGGTGGTGGGATCCTGGGACGCCGACGAGGAGGAGTTCCGGCCCGCGCTCACCATCGACTCCTCCGGCGACGTGACCGTGCACGGCGACCTGGTGGTCGAGGGCAGGACGTTCAGTGCCGCGCCCATCGAGCCCGCCCTGCCCGAGCCGGTGAAGAACCTCGCCCTGGCCGGTTTCCTGAGCGGCGTCGGCGGGGCGAGCGTGCTGCTGGACCGGCTCTACCGCAGCCCGTTCACCACGACGCCGCCCGCGACACCGCTGCTGCGTGCCGCCGCCGGCCTGGTCACCGAGGACGACGACCGGCTGGTCGAGCTGGCCGCGATGATCGCCGAGAACCCCGAGGTGGCGGCCCGGTTGCGGGTCGCGCTGCAGCCGCCGCCCCCGGCACCGGGCGGAGAGGCGGTGCCATGAACGGGCGGATCGGGATGTTTCGCTGCCGGTACCGGGTCGTCCGGCCGCGGATCCCGGCCGCCGCCGCGGTCCGCCCGATCGAGCGGGTGGCGCGAGGCACGCTGATGGTCGCGCTCAGCGAGGCGCTGGACGCGGCGTTCGGGACAGACCCGCATGTGTACGTCGTCCGCCGCGTCCATGTCGCCCTCACGCACGATCTGGCCGATCCGGACGGACTGGCCGGACGGTGGAGCCGCTGCCTCGCGCGGGCCGTCACCGCGACGATCGCCTCGGAACCCGCCGACGTGGTGCGATTCGACGACGACGCGCATTTCCGGGCCGCCTTCCTCGCCGACCTGGTCACCGGCGTCGCCTGGGACCGCTGGTACTACGGCGCCTTCACCACTCTCCGGGACCGCGACACCGCCGGGATCGTGCGGCGGGTGCTGCTCGACGCGGACGGCGACGCCCCGGCGGTGCTGGCCCGGCTCCACACCGCCGGCGCGCTGGGCCGGGTCCTCGCCCATCTCGACACCGAGTCCCAGGAGCAACTCCGGCGGGCCGGTCTCGAACCCCCGTCGTCCGCGTCGCCGCTGGTCGAGACCGCGATGCGCCTCGCCGACCGGATGGGCTGGTGGACCGGCCCACGACCGGCGGGCAACGAGGTGCTGGCCGCCTTCCTGGCGACCGCTCCCCCGCCGGCCAACTGGCGCGACCGCACCGAACTGACGAACGCCGTCCTGGCCGTTCTCCGCCTGCTGGAGGCGCGCGGCGACCTCCGTCTTCCCGACGACGCTTCGGCCGGGATCCCGCTGCCCGGCCTCGACTGGCTCGACGGGCCCGTGCCGCGCGGCGACCTGCCCGTGCGGCCACCGGGCTCGCTCACCCCTCGGCAGCAGCGAGTCCTCACCGGCCTGCGCCGAACCTGGCGGCCCGGCCTGCTGCCACCCGGCCCGCCGGGCACTCCGGCCAACGCGTTGACCCTGGCTGCCGCGCTGACCGCTGCCGATTCCTCCTGGGCCGGCGACGTCACCGCCACCGCGATGATCTCGCAACTGCTGTCCGCCGCCGGGGCACACGCCCGCGGCGAGCCGATCACCGCGCGCTGGGCGGCCGAGGCCCCGGACCTCGTCGAGATCTACGCCGCGGCCCGCCCCGCCGTACCGGTATCACCCTGCGCCGGCACGTACGTTCTGCTTCCGGCCATCACCGACGCCCAGCTGCCGGCCCTCAGCCGCGACCCCGCCCTCCCGCCGCTCGGGCTCATCGTGCTCGCCCTGGCCGTGCACTGGTCCGGCCCCGCCGCCGTCACCGACGGCCGCGTGGACCCCGCCCTCTGCCTCCTCGCCGGCGCGGATACCGGTCTCCCGGCCGCCGACCTCCGTGCGGCCCTCGACGCCGTGCCCGCTCCCGCGGCCCGAGACTGGTCTGCCCGGATCCTCGGCGCTGAGGGCGGCGAGGACGGAATGGACCGCGCGATCGCCGCGGTCGGTGACAGGCTGCTGCGTGACTGGGCCCGCTGGCTGCGCGGATTCGGCTCGTCGACCAGTGAGTACCTCCTCACCACCTTCGTGAGGCGGCCGGGCCGGGTCGTGCCGGACGGGCCGGACCTGATCGTCGAGCTGGAGCCGCGGCCGCTCGACCAGGTGCTGGCCCTCGCCGGGTACCTCGACGACTGGGACGCCACCCCGCTGCTCGCCGGGCATGTCCGGTTCCGTGGGACGCCGTCATGACCGCCGCCGGCCTCTGGACCGACCTGGCTCGCGTCGACGCCCTCGTCCGCGCACACACGGTTCGCTGGCGTGCCACCGTCGGCGCGAGCAAACCGGCCCGTTACTGGGGCATGGTGCTGGTCACCGACGACGAGATCGACGGCTTCCTGCGGGCGCCGTTCACCCCGCCCGGTCACCTCAGCGCCGAGCTGCGGGAACAGATGGCGCCGCTGCGCGACCAGGCAGAGCGCGTCGGTGTCCATCCCGGCTCCAGCCTGTCGGTGCTGCGCGAGCGGTTCGGCCTCACCGACCTCGAACGCGACATCCTCGCGCTCTGCCTGCTGCCCGAGCTCGACGACCGGTACCGGCGGCTGTTCGCGTACCTGCAGGACGACGCGTCCCGGCGGCTGCCCACCGTGGAGCTGCTGCTGCAGATCCTGCAGGGCGGCGAACCCGATCCCGGCGCCGGCCGGTCCGCGTTCGCGGCGGGCGGCACGCTGCGGTCCCGGCGGATCGTAAGGCTCGACGACGGCGGCCCGCTGACACTGCGGCAGGTACGCATCGACGACCGCGTGATCGAGTTCCTGCTCGGGTCGGCTCTCGCCGATGTGGCCGCCGCCGACTGGCTCACCGTCGCCGCGCCGCTCGCCTGGGACGACCTGGTGCTCACCGACGCGCGCCGGGCCAGGCTGACCGCCCTGGCCGACTGGTGGGACGGCGGCACGGTGTCATTCCTGCTGCACGGTCCGCCCGGCAGCGGCCGCCGCTCGGCGGCCCGCGCGTTCTGCACCCACAACGGCACCCCGCTCCTGCTGGCCGACGTGCCCCGGCTCGTGGCCGCCGGCACCGGCTGGGCCGAGGCGATCGACGTCGTGCGCCGCGAGGCGACCCTGCGCTCCGCGGCCGTGCTCTGGCACGCGATGACCCCCGCGCAGGCCGACGAGTGGCATCCGCTGTGGGCCACGCCCGGCGCCGGCCTCACGTTCGTCAGCGGCTCCGACGCGTGGGACCCGGCGGGCGGCCCGCTGCACGTCCGGCTGGACTTCCCGGTGCCCGGCTTCGACCTGCGCCGCCGCCTGTGGCAGCGCAGGATGCCCGCGCTGACCGAGACGGCGGCCGCCGCGCTGGCCAACGACTTCCAGTTCACCGGCGGCCAGATCGTGGACGCGATCGCCACCGCCCGCGGCCACGCGGTCCAGCGCGACCCGGCCGGAGAGGTCACCCTCGACGACCTGTACGAGGGCTGCCGCCGCCGGGCCGGCCGGCGCATCATCTCGTTCGCCCGCCGGGTCGAGCCGCGCCCCGGCATCACGTTCGACTCCCTGGTGCTGCCCCCGCCGAACCGCCGCCAGCTCGACGAACTGCGGGCGCGCATCCGCAACCGTGGCCGGGTCACCCGGCACCTGGACCTGGGGAAGGGCCTGGTCGCGCTCTTCACCGGCCCGTCCGGCACCGGCAAGACGATGGCGGCCACACTGCTCGCGCAGGAGCAGGGCGTCGAGCTGTACAAGGTGGACCTGTCCGCGGTGGTCAGCAAGTGGGTGGGCGAGACCGAGAAGAACATGCACCGCCTGTTCGCCGACGCCGAGGACGCCAACGCGATCCTCTTCTTCGACGAGGCCGAGGCGCTGTTCGGCCGCCGCGGCGAGGTGAAGGACGCCCAGGACCGGTGGGCCAACCTGGAGACCAACTACCTGCTGCAGCGCGTCGAGGAGTACCACGGCGTCGTCATCCTGACGTCCAACCTGCGCCAGAACCTGGACCCGGCGTTCCTGCGCCGCATCGGCATCACCGCCGAGTTCCCGCAACCACCGGCCGCCGCGCGGGCCCGCATCTGGGAGCTCTCGTTCCCACCCGGCCTCCCGCACCCCGGCCCCGACGTCATCGAGGACGTGGCCACCCGCTTCCAGCTCTCCGGCGGAAACATCCACAACGCCGTCGTCGACGCCGTCTACCGTGCCGTCGACGCGAACCCCGAGCACCCGTCCGTCACCGCGCGCCAGGTGATCGCCGGGATAGCCCGCGAGTACCAGAAACTCGGCAAACCACTGACCCGCAGCGAGTTCGGCGAACGCTACTACGCCTGGCTCACCGTCGACATCCTGGGCGAGACCGAGGCCGGATGAGGGGAATGCTGGGCGTCGTACCAGGAGGCGGCGTCCGCGCGGCCGGTCAGGCGCAGTTTGTCCAGGATGTTGTGGACGTGGTTCTTCACCGTGGTGACCTCGATGAAGAGGCGGCGGCTGATCTCGCGGTTGCTCAGGCCCTCGGCGAGCAGGGCGGCGATCTCGCGCTCGCGCGGGGTGAGCGGCTCGGCCGGTGTGGTGCCGCGGCGCTGGTCGGCGAGGTCGGCGAGGCGGCGGAAGAGGCCGCCGATGATCGAGGGCGAGCAGACCGGGAGGCCGGCGGCTACCTGGTGGAGCGTGTCGATCAGCCGGGACAGGTCGTCTTCGAGCGGCACGCAGGCCGCCACGCCGGCTTCGAGGCAGGCGAGGGCGTCGTCGTCGCCGGCGGGCACGCCGACGGCGACGGCCCGGATGCCGGGCAGGCCGGTGGTCACGTTGCGCAGCGTGCCGAGCGTTCCGGCCTGCGTCACGTCGATCAGGACGACGTCCGGCCCGAGCCGGCGGATCCGGGTGATGCCGGCGGCGTCGGGACACGCGTCACCGAGGACGAGGACCCGGGAACTCTGCGCGAGCGCCTCGCGGATCGACTCGCGGAAGAGGCGGACCGGACCGAGGATGGCTACCCGCATCGGCTGATTGTGTCCGCCGATTCCGCCTGCCCGGCATGGGCCGACGGATCCGGAACCGGTACTAGTCCGAGCCGCTGCGCCCGCAGCACCGTGTTGAGCCGGTCGCAGGTGGCCAGCTTGCGCTGCAGATTCTCCTGGTGCTTGGCGACGGTCCGCGGTGCGATGCCGAGGCGGCGCGCGGTGGCAGCGACGGTGAGCCCCTCGGCGAGCAGGGTGAGCACGGCCAGTTCCCGCGGGGTGATTCCGTGCTCGCCGATCAGCTGACGGGCCGGCGGCGCCGGTGCCGGCCGGGCGTCGCGCCAGGACGAGACAACCGCCTGATGACGGTCAAGGGCACTGACAACCCTTTGCAACCGTACGATCCTCTCGCGCTCGGCGGCGGTGAAGTCGCCTCCGGCGCGCGCGAATCCGAACAGGCGCACCGACCGGCGGTCCTGGCGCAGCGGCATCATCAGGTGGTGGCCGGCCCGCAGCCCGTCGCGCATCCTCGCGTACCGGTGGGAGGTGCGCCAGCGCATGTCGTCGGGGACGTCGTCGAGCGTGCGCGGCAGCGGGTCCACCGTGGCCGCGTAGTGCCGGACCAGCGGATATCCGTTGTTCTCCTCGGCGGTGACCCGGATCGCCGTGGCCCAGCCCGGCCAGGCCGTCACGGTGGCGGTGGCCAGCCCGTCGCGCTGCACGTCGAGGATCCCGCCGACGCTGACGTCGAGCAGTTCGCCGAGCTCGTCGAAGATCCGCTGCCAGACGTCGGTGCCCGACTCCACGTCGGACATCCCCGCCAGTACCAACTCCAGGATCCGGTCGACGAACCCGGCCGCCACCACCATGCACGCATCGTCGCGCGGGCCCGGAAACCAGCACATCGGATGATTCGGTCGAGATGCCTTTCGATCACTGCACTACGCGCATTCGCGTATGTACTGGCCCCGCTGGGCCAGGCCAGCATGGGAAGGGTATGTGTCCGAAACGGCGGGGGCCATGGACGTAGTGATCATTGCGGCGGTGCGACTCTACCGGGAAGGACTGGCGGATGTCCTGCGCAAACACGGAACCTTCACCGTGGCCGGGACCGCCGCCGGTGGTCCCGGTGCCCTCGACTGCGTCCGCCGCTGCCGCCCCGGCGTGGTGCTGGTGGACGTGGCGGCACCCGGTGACGTCGGAATTCTGACAGAGCTGCGCGCGGCGTCGCCGGCATCGCGGGTGGTCGTGCTGGGCGTGGCCGAGACCGGGCCGGAGGTGCTCGCCTGCGTCGAGGCCGGCGCGGCGGGCTACGTGCCCCGCAACGGCTCGCTGCGCGATCTGATCGAGACCCTGGAACTCGCCGGGCGGGGTGAGGCGGTCTGCCCGCCACAGATCCTGGCCGCGCTGCTGTCCCGGGTCGCCGAGCTGACCGGAGGCGGCGCCCTGACGACGCGCGGCTCCGAGCAGCTGACGAGCCGTGAGCTGCAGGTTCTCCGGCTGATCGAGAACGGCCTGACCAACAAGGAGATCGCCGAGCGGCTCTCGATGGCGCTGTCGACGGTGAAGAACCACACGCACAGCATCTTCGACAAGCTGCAGATCCGCCGCCGGGCGGAGGCGGTCGCCTGGGTGCGCCGCCACCACCGGACGTGGGATCCGGCCTGACCGGAAGCGATCCGGGCCACAAAGACGCGACAAGAGGCCAGTGGCCTCTTATTGTCGAACCATAAGGTTCCACTGGCCTCTTATCGCGAAGCAGGAAGCAGGGCACACCATGAACCAGGTCTGGCTGATCACGGGCACGTCACGGGGACTCGGCCGGCAGCTCGCCGAGTCGGCTCTCGCGGCCGGCCACCGCGTCGTCGCCACCGCGCGCCGGCCGGAGCAGATCGCCGATCTCGCCGGCGCGTACGGCGACCGGGTCCGCACGATCGCCCTCGACGTCACCGACCCGCGCGCCGCACAGGCCGCCGTCGCCGCCGCCACGACGGCGTTCGGGCGCTTGGACGTGCTGGTCAACAACGCCGGGTATGCGGACGTCGCCTCGATCGAGGACATGCCGGAGAGCGAGTTCCGCGCCCAGATCGACGCCAACTTCTACGGCGTCGTCAACCTCACCCGCGCCGCCCTGCCGGTCATGCGGCAGCAGGGCAGCGGCCACATCCTGCAGATCTCCTCCGTCGGCGGCCGCGTCGGCGGGCCGGGTCTCGGCGCCTACCAGGCGGCCAAGTGGGCGGTCGGCGGCTTCTCCGAGGTGCTCGCCAGGGAGGTCGCGCCGTTCGGCATCCGGGTTACCGTCGCCGAGCCGGGCGGCATGCGCACCGACTGGGCCGGCGCCTCGATGGCCGAGCTGGCCGTCAGCGACGCCTACCGGCCGGTCATCGAGCCGGTCTTCGCCCGGATGCGGGCCGCCGACGGCAACCAGCCGGGCGACCCCGCACGCGTCGCCCGGGTGCTGCTCGACGTCGCCGAGCACCCCGAGCCGCCGCTGCACCTGCTGCTCGGCGCCGACGCGGTCGCCGTGGCCGGGGCGCAGGCGCAGCGGCTCGCCGAGTCGGACGCCACCTGGCGGGCGGTCAGCGAGTCCGTAAGCTTCGGCGGGTGACCTCCGAGCCCTTCCAGCGCGCACGCACGCAGGAACAGCGCACGGCCCGCCGCACCGCCATTCTCGGCGCGGCGGCGGGCCTGCTTTCCGAGGCTCCGCTCAGCGAGATCAGCCTGCGTGAGCTGGCCCGCCGGGTCGGGCTGTCGAAAACCAACGTGGTGCGCTATTTCGAGACCCGCGAGGCGGTCTTCTTCGCACTGCTGAACCAGACGGCGCAGGACTGGGTGGACGGGCTGCCGGGCGACCTTCCGGAGGCAGAACCGGTCGTGGTCATGGACGCGCTGGCCCGCTCGCTGTCCCGGCAGCCGCTGCTGTGTGAACTGTGGAGTGCGCTCGGAACCGAGCTCGAACGCAACATCTCCGCCGAGGCGGTGCGCGACTTCAAACTCGCACATGCCGAGGTCCAGGCACGTCTCGCGGTGCTTTTACGCGTACGCATGCCGGGTTTGAAGGAAACCGCCGCGCGTGAGTTGGTCGCTCACCTGATCCTTCTCGTGGCCGGCCTATGGCCGTTCGCCAACCCGGCGCCGGCGGTGGCCGAAGCCGTCCGTGACCCCCGGCTGGCGCACAGTCGCGTCGATTTCGCCGCTCGTCTCGGCCGTGCGCTGCAGGTGACGGTGACCGGTTTGCTGGCGCTCGCGGAGAGTGATCGGAATGCGTAACGTAGGCGATTAATTACGGTCAATTAATTTTGGCGGGCAATGCAACATTTCCGCCGCCGGATTCGTCGTGGGGATGTGGACAGCGACGAATTGAAGAAACGGTTACGGTCCGCAGCGAAATGGTTGCGGAAAACGCCACGCTGGCTGCGCCGCACACTCGCGGCACTCACCGCGGTGATGGTGGCACTGACCGTTGTCGCGACCGGATACGTGCTCTCCGTCGACCTGCCGGCCGACCCCGCTCCCCCGCAGGCCTCGGTCCTCTACTACCGCGACGGGAGCACGGTGCTGGCCCGCATCGGCGCGACCGACCGCACCGACGTCAGCCTCGACCGGGTCCCGGAGGGCGTCCGGCAGGCGTTCCTGGCAGCCGAGGACCGCGCCTTCTACGACCACGCCGGCGTCTCGGTGCGCGGCGGCCTGCGGGCGCTCTGGGCCAACATCGTGCAGGACAGCGGGCAGGGCGCGTCCACCATCACCCAGCAGTACGTGCGCAACGCCTACCTCACCCAGGACCGGACGGTCAGCCGCAAGACGAAGGAGATCGCGCTCGCCCTCAAGATCGAGCACCGGCTCACCAAGGACGAGATCTTCGAGCGCTACCTCAACACCATCTACTTCGGGCGGGCGGCGTACGGGATCGAGGCCGCCGCACACGCCTACTTCGGCACGACCGTCGACCGGCTGACCACCGAGCAGGGCGCGGTGCTCGCGGCGCTGGTGAAGGACCCGACGCACGGCGACCCGGCGGCCGACCCGGAGTGGGCCCGCACCCGGTGGACCTGGATTCTGCGGGCGATGTCCGAGCAGGGCTGGCTCCCCGGCGGCGCGGCGGACCGGGCGCAGTACCCGCCGGTGGCGCCGGAGTCGGTCACCGCGAGCAGCGTCAGCGGAGCCGCCGGCCTGATCGCCGACCGGGTCGAGGACGAGCTGGTGGACGCCGGGATCAGCCGCCAGCAGGTCCGCACCGGCGGCCTGCGGATCACCACCACGATCGACCACCGGGCACAGACGGCCGCGACCACCGCGATCAACGCCCGCCTGTACGGGCAGCCCGACCAGTTGCGCGCGGCCCTCGTGGCGATCGACCCCGGCACCGGTGCGGTACGCGCCTACTACGGCGGTGACCGCGGCCGGGGCTACTTCGACGACGCGCTCGCCGCCCGGCCGCCGGCGTCCACGTTCAAGCCGATCGTGCTGGCCGCCGCCGAGGAGCGCGGCATCGGGTTCGGCTCGCTCTACAACGGCACGTCACCCCGGCTGTTCGCGGACCGGCTCGGCGTGCCGCTGTACAACCAGCGCAACCTGCAGTGCCCGGTCTGCCCGCTCGACGTGGCGATGGTCCACTCGCTGAACACGCCGTTCTACGCCGTCGCCGAGCAGATCGGCCCGGACGCGGTCCGCCGGCTCGCGCACGACCTCGGGGTGCCGGCGAGGTACGGCAAGGACCCGACACTTGTCGACCTGCGCGGCGACCCGGCACCCGGGCGCACCCGCACCGACATCTCGCTGGGCCGGTACCCGGTGGCACCCGCGGACATGGCCTCCGTCTACGCCACGCTCGCCGACGGCGGCCGCTTCCGGCCACGGCACTTCGTCGAGGCGGTCGCCACCGCCGACGGCCGTACGCTGCACGAGCCGGAGGCCAAGGCGAAGCGGGTGCTCTCCGGTGCGGTCGCCGCGGATGTGCAGGCCGTACTGGCGAAGGTGGTGGCCGAGGACGGGAAGGTGCCGGGTGTGGACGCGGCCGCGAAGACCGGCTCGCAGCAGTGGGGCGACACGACGGACTCGTCGGACGCGTGGACGGCCGGGTGGACGCCGGGGCTGGCGGCGGTGACGTGGATCGGGCGCGAGAAGCCCGGGCCGATCCGGGACGGCCGGGGCAACGTCATCAACGGGGACGGCATGCCGTACCGGATCTGGCAGGACTTCCTCGCCGCGGCCGTGCGTGACCAGCCCACGCGGAAGATCCCCGCGCCGGCGCACGCCGGATCGGTCAGCGTCAGCGACCTCAAGACCCTGCCGGAGGAGACCAAAAGGGCGAAGGCGGTGGTCTTCCCGGGGCCGCAGAAGGGCGACAGGGTGGACCGGTCGAAGGCTGTCGGCACCTGGGGTGAGCGGGTGCGCCGCCTGGACGCGGCGCTCGACGAGTACGCGGCCGGCGTGCCCGAGTTCTCGGTGAGCGTCGCCGACCGCAGGACCGGCAAGCGGTACAGCTACCGCGGTGGCCGCCGCCAGGAGACGGCGAGCATCGTGAAGGTGGAACTTCTGGCCGCGCTGCTGCTCAAGGCGCAGGACGAGGGGCGGGAGCTGACGAAGGCGGAGGCGAAGCGGGTCCGGAAGATGATCCTCGCCAGCGACAACGACGCGGCCACGAAGACGTACGGCAAGGTGGGCGGCAAATCCGGGCTGCGCGACGCCGGCAGCCGCCTCGGGCTGACCGGCACGAAGCCCGACGAGCAGTGGGGCCTCACCACGACGACCGCCGACGACCAGATCCGGATGCTCACCGCGCTGACCGATCCCGGCAGCCCGCTCGACCAGGACTCCCGGGAACTGGCCCTGCAGCTCATGTCGTCGGTCAACGCGGATCAGAACTGGGGTGTCAGCGCGGCCGCCCTGGAGGGCGAGCGGACCGCACTGAAGAACGGCTGGGTGTCCCGGTCGTCCGACGCGAACCGCTGGATCGTGAACAGCGTCGGCCGGGTCAGCGGCGAGGACACGGACACCCTCGTGGCCGTGCTGTCCCAGGGTCATCGCGACAAACCGGACGGCATCGAGGTGGTGGAGCAGGTGGCCGCTATGACGCGCAGTTATCTGGGCTGGTGAAGGGCTTCTGGGCGCTGGTGACCGGCGGCGCCGGGGTGCTGGTGCTGCTCCTGGTCCTGCGGCCGATCGTCGACCAGCGGGACTGCCCCAACTTCGGCGCGGCCGGCAACGCCAGCGCCTTCCCCGACGCGGCCTGGGACCTCCGGTTCCCGCTCGTGCTGCTCGTCTGGGTGGCGCTGGTCATCGTCGAGCAGGTGCTTCCGCCGCGGAACGCGGGCCGGGCGCTGGCCGCGATCTCGCTCGTCCTGGTCGCCTCCTGTTGCCTGGGCGCCTCACTTGGCACGGTCTGCCGATGACGGCATGTGCGGGCGCAGGTTCGCGGCGAGCATCCGGTCGAGCGCCCGGTCCGGAAGCACGCGGGACAGGCGGGTGAGGACCGCGGCGTCACGGCCGAGGGTGTATCGGGTTCGGGGCCGGCGGTCGGTCACCGCCCGGGTGATGCCCCGCGCGGCCCGCTCGGCGGAGATGCCGGCCCTGGTGAACGCCGCGACGTGCGACGGTATGGCCCGCATCAGATCGCCGTACCGGTCCTGGTGTTCGGGAGCCATCCGGGCGGTGAAGTCGCGCACGGCCTCGGTGCCGCGCCCGGCCAGCTCCGTCCGCACGCCGCCGGGCTCCACGATCACCACCTGGACGCCGTGCGGTGCCAGCTCCTGGCGCAGGGCGTCGCTGACCGCTTCGAGGGCGAACTTGCCGGCGGCGTAGGGGCCGTAGCCGGCCATGGCGATCCGCCCGTTCAGCGAGCTGATGTTGACGATCCGGCCCCGGCTGCGCACCAGCGCGGGCAGCAGAGCCTGGGTGACGGCGACGTGGCCGAAGAGGTTCACCTCGAAGACACGGCGCCACTGTTCGATCGGCAGCGCCTCGACCGGCGCGCTGGCGGCGACGCCCGCGTTGTTCACCAGCGCCCGCAGCGGGCGGCCGTGTGGGTCGGCGCCGACGCGGGCGACCAGGGCCGCGATCTGATCCGGATCGGTGATGTCGAGGATCACCGGCTCGATGCCGGCCTCCCGGACGGCGGCGGCGTCCCGCTCCCGCCGCACACCGGCGAGCACGTGGAACCCGTGACGAGCCAGTTCCCTGGCGGTCGCGGCCCCGATCCCGGTGGACGCCCCGGTGACGACCACAAGTTCGGCAGATTCAGTTGACGTTGTCATCTCAACGAGTCTGGCCGCTTCAGATGACATTGTCAACTGGGTAGGGTGAGCGGCATGATCAGCCGTGCCGAGTCCGCCGCCGCCACCCGCCGCACCCTGCTCGGCGCAGCCGCCGAGCTCCTCGACGCCGGCGGCACCGAGGCGGTGACGCTGCGCGAGGTGGGAGCGCGCGCCGGGGTGAGCCGGGGAGCGCCCTACCGGCACTTCGCCGACAAGGAGAGCCTGTTGACCGCGATCGGGGTGGAAGCCTGGCGAGAGGTGGGTGCCGGGACCGCGGCGCTGCGTGCCGACGCGGGCCTCTCCCCCGCGGACCGGTTGCGCCGTGGCCTCGCCGAGCTCATCGCCATCGGCCGGGCCAGGCCGCATCTCTACCGGCTGATGTTCAGCAACCCGGCCGGCGACCCCGGCGCGATGGCCCGCGCCGCCCAGCACAGCCAGGACGAGTTCCTGGCGATCGTGGCGGCGCTGGTCGGCGACAAGGACGCCCGGCGCTACGGCGGCCTGCTGATGACCAGCGTGCACGGCGTCATCGGCATGGAGGTGAGTGGGCAGCTCACCGTCGAGAAGTGGCAGGCGACCGCCGAGGAACTCGTCGGCGCCCTCGTGGCCCTCGTCGCCGACCCGAACAGGCCGGCGTGGCCCGGGGCTTGACGCCGTTGGCTAATGGCATTAGCTTTTAGCTAACGACATTAGCCAACCGGAGGTTGTCATGACCGAGTTCGTCACCGTCGACGGCGGCACCATCGCCTACGAGGTCAGCGGGGCCGGCCCGCTGGTCGTGCTGGCGCACGGCATGGGCGACAGCCGGGACTCCTATCGCTTCGTGGTGCCGCAGCTGGTCGCGGCGGGATACCGGGTGGCCGCCGTGGACCTGCGCGGGTGCGGCGAGTCGAGCGCGGCCTGGCCGTCGTGGACCCGCACCGACATCGCCGGCGACCTGCTCGCCGTCGTTCGCCACCTCGGCGGGCCGGCCGTGCTCGTCGGCAACTCGATCTCCGGTGGCGCGGCCACGATCGCCGCCGCCCAGGCGCCCGATCTGGTCGACGGCATCGTCGAGATCGCGCCGTTCACCCGTAGGCAGTCGGTGGACCTCGGCGGCCTGCTCCGGGTGAAACGCCACCGCAGCGGCATGACCCGCCTCGGCATGACCGCCATGCTGGGCAGCGTGAAGTGGTGGCACCGATATCTCGACGTCGCCTACCCGGGCCGCAAGCCGGCCGACTGGGACGACCAGCTGCGGCGCAACGCCGCAATGCTCGCCGAGCCCGGCCGGATGAAGGCGCTGCAGCGGATGGGCCAGACCCCGCCGACCGACGCCGGTGAGCAGCTCGGCAACGTCCGTTGCCCGGTTCTGATCATCGAGGGCTCACTCGACCCGGACTGGGCCGACCCGCGCGCCGAGGCCACCGCGATCCTCGCGGCCCTGCCCGCCGGCCTCGGCAGGGTCGAGGTCGTCGAGGGGGCCGGGCACTACCCGCAGGCCCAGTTCCCGGAGGAGACCGTCGCGCTGCTGCTGCCGTTCCTCAAGGCGTACTCGCGTGCCTAGGGCGGGACTCGACCCGGCCACCGTGGTCGCCGCCGCCGCCGGGCTCGCCGACGAGGTCGGGCTGGCCAACGTGACGATGGGCGCACTCGCGGAGCGGCTCGGCGTGCGGGCGCCGTCTCTCTACAAACATGTCAGCAGCCAGGCCGACCTCAACCAGCGGGTCGCCGCACTGGCACTCACCGAGCTGGGCGATCAGCTGCGCGACGCCCTGCAGGGCCGCGCCGGGAGGGGCGCGCTCGCCGCCGCCGCACACACCATTCGGGGGTACGCGGTGAAGCACCCGGGACGCTACTCCGCCACGATCCGCCTCGACCCACAGTCACCGGACGACCCGATCGTCGCGGCGGGCGCACGGGTCCTCGACTCCCTAGCGGCCGTGCTGTCCGGCTACCCGCACGACCCCGCGAACACCGTGCACGCGATGCGCCTGCTACGCAGCCTGTTCCACGGATTCGCGGTGATCGAGGCAGCCGGCGGCTTCCAGATGGACACCGACGTCGACGAGTCGTTCGAGTGGCTGATCGATTTCGTCGACCGAGGACTGCGCTAGGCATCTTCACGATCGAGGTCTGGTTCAGGCCTCAGCGACATGCCGCGTTGCGGCGCCGGACCACAGATCCAGCCGTCCGGCTACGCGGCGCCGAGGATGTGCTGGATGCCGGCGACCGCGGCGCCGCGAGCCCAGTCGTTGAAGGTGAGCGGCGTGGTGACGATGTCCAGCACGCACCGCTGGGCCTCGGCCGGGCCGGGGCGCAGCCGGTCAGCGATGGCGCCGTTCATCGCGGCCGTGCCGGCGAGCACACCGACGTCCTCGCCGGCCAGCACGATGCACGTGGTCTGGAGCGCTCCGGCGAACGTGGCGGCCAGGTGGCCGAGCGCATGCGAGGCCTCGTCGAGGATCCGGGTGGCGGTGGGGTCTCCGGCGCGGCGGGCCGTGACCAGGCCGTCGAAGGTGACCGAGGCGCGGCGGGCGACGTCGGTGTGGTCGAGGTACGCCGCGACGCAGCCCCGATGGCCGAGGCCGCACTCGGGCCCGCGCGAGTCGACCGGTGCGTGCGCGAGCAGGTGACCGTTGTCGATCAGCTCCTCGACGGCCACGCCCTCACGGACGACGCCGAAGCCCAGCCCGGCGCCGACGGTGATGACGCCGAACGTGGAGTGGGTTCGCCCCGCACCGAACCACAGCTGCTCGCGCGCCAGCGCCGTGACGTCGTTGGTGACCGTCACCGGCAGTCCGGTCCGCGCACTGACCGGACCGGCGAGATCCACGTCGCGCCAGCCGAGAAACGTGCCCTCCCGAACCGCCGATCGGCCGGTGACGATGCCGCCGAGTGCGATGCCGATGCCGTCCACCGAGGGCACCCGCCGGCCGATCCTGTTCGTGAGCTGGGCGATGACCCGTGCCGTGCCGGCCACCGGCACCGCACCGCTCGCGTCCGGCCCCGGCAGCGCCGCCCGGCCGGCGGAGCGCACGTTGCCGAACATGTCGCAGACGACCGCGTACGCGGTGTCCGCCGTGAGCTTGCAGCCGAGGACGTGCCGGGCGGTCGGCACCGCGGTCAGCACCTGGCGCGGCCGGCCGACGGCGGGTTCCTGCTCCAGGGTCTCGGAGGCGATGCCCTCCTGGATGAGGGCGCGGGCGGCGCGTGAGGTCGACGCGTACGACAGGTTCAGGCGGTCGCCGAGATCACCGCGGGTGGCCGGGCCGTGTATCAGCAGATGCCGAGCGACGGCGAGCGCACCCGCGGTCAGAGATCTACCGGCACTGATCACCATGACACCAGCTTAAGCGTGACCCTTGTCACACCGTCGCCTGCGGATTATTTTCAGTCTGATTGAAAATAAGCGCCGGAGGCAATCATGGTGACCACCACGAGGCCGGTTCACCGCAAGCGCGACGACACCCGCCTGGCACTGCTGTTCATCGCCCCCGCACTGATCGGCTTTGTCGTCTTCATGGTCTGGCCGACCCTGCGCGGGATCTATCTGAGCTTCACCCGGTTCAACCTGCTGACCCCGCCGGAGTTCAACGGCCTGGACAACTACGTCCGGATGGCCCAGGACCCGGTCTTCTGGAACTCGCTGCGGGTCACCGTCTACTACGTGCTGGTCAACATCACCCTGCAGACCGTGTTCGCACTGGTCATCGCGGTGATGATGCAGCGGCTGACGCGGCGGACCTGGCTGCGCGGCATCGTGCTCACGCCGTACCTGGTCTCCAACGTGGTCGCCGCGATGGTGTTCCTGTGGATCCTCGACTACCAGCTCGGCATCGGTAACGCCCTGATCGCCGCGATCGGGCTGGACCGGATCGCCTTCCTCTCCTCCGAGGCGTGGGTGATCCCCACGATCGCGCTGATCAACGTGTGGCGGCACGTCGGCTACACCGCACTGCTGATCTTCGCCGGGCTCCAGACCATTCCGGAGACGATGTACGAGGCCGGCCGCATGGACGGCGCCAGCGAGCCCCGGATGTTCCGCAGCATCACCGTCCCGCTGCTGCGCCCGGTCCTGGCACTGGTCCTGATCATCACGGTGGTCGGCTCGTTCCAGGTGTTCGACACCGTCGCCGTCACGACCCGCGGCGGCCCGGTCGACTCGTCGCGGGTGCTGCAGTACTACATCTACGACGTCGCGTTCGGCCGGTTCCAGTTCGGCTACGCCTCCGCGATGTCGGTCGCACTGCTGCTGGTGCTCGTCGCCATCACCTTCGCCCAGTACCGGATCTCCCGGGCCGGCACGTCCGACCTCAGCTAGCGGAAGAGGAGTGGTCATGGCCATCGACGTCGCCCCGCCGGCCACCACGGCCGGGCCGGAACCCAGAGCACGCACCGTCGAGCCACCCGAACGCCGCCCGTTCAGCATCGGCCGCGCGCTCGCCTGGACCTTCATGGTCCTCGTCATCCTGGGCAGCCTGTTCCCGTTCTACTGGATGCTGCGGACCGCCCTGTCCAGCAACAACGCCCTCTACGCCGGCAGTGACAGCCTGCTGCCGGTGCAGCCGTCGCTCGGCGGCTTCCAGCGGGTCTTCGGCCTGCAGACCGGCCAGGAGGCGATCGACGCCGGCGGCGCCGGGCAGCCGATCAACTTCTGGCGCTACCTGTTCAACTCGATCGTGGTGGCCACGCTGGTCACCGCCGGGCAGGTGTTCTTCTCGGCGATGGCCGCGTACGCCTTCGCCCGCCTCGAGTGGCGGCACCGGGAGAAGTGGTTCGCGTTCTTCCTCGGCGGCCTGATGATCCCGGCGATCTTCACGCTGCTGCCGAACTTCGTCCTGATCAAGCAGCTCGGCCTGGTGGACACGCTGCTCGGCATCGCGCTGCCGACCATGCTGATGACGCCGTTCGCGGTGTTCTTCCTGCGCCAGTTCTTCCTCGGCATCTCCAAGGAGGTCGAGGAAGCGGCGCTGATCGACGGCTCGTCGAAGGTCCGGGTCTTCTTCCAGCTGATCCTGCCGATGTCGACCGCACCGATCGCGACGCTGGCGATCCTCACGTACATCTCCGCCTGGAACGAGTATTTCTGGGCGCTGATGGTCAGCTACACCGACAGATCGCGCGTGCTCACCGTCGCCCTCGGCGTCTTCAAGTCGCAGACACCGCAGACCGGGCCGGACTGGGCCGGCCTGATGGCCGCCACCCTGGTCGCGGCGCTGCCGATGCTGCTGCTGTTCATGGTCTTCGCCAAGCGCATCGTCAACTCCATCGGCTTCAGCGGCATCAAGTGAGGAGTGCGCCGTGATCCGACGACTCAGGACCGGGGCGGCCGCGCTCACGCTGTGCCTGCTCGCCACCGCCTGCGGCAACACCGGCACCGGCACCGCCGGCGTCATCGACTACTGGCTGTGGGACTCCGCCCAGCAGCCCGGTTACCAGAAGTGCGCCGACGCCTTCCAGCAGGAGAATCCGGGGCTTACGGTACGCATCACGCAGAACGGCTGGGACACCTACTGGTCGAAGCTCACCGCCGGGTTCATCGCCGACACCGCGCCGGACGTCTTCACCGACCACCTCGCGAAGTTCGCCCAGTACGTCGACCTCGAGGTGTTGCGGCCACTCGACGACCTCGCGGCGACCAGCGACATCCAGGACGGCGACTACCAGCAGGGCCTCGCGGAACTCTGGAAGGGCCAGGACGGCAAACGGTACGGCGTACCGAAGGACTGGGACACCGTCGCGCTCTTCTACGACCGGGCCGCCGTGCGCGACGCCGGTGTCGACGAGGCGACCCTGAAGGAGCTGTCCTGGAACCCCACCGACGGCGGCACCTTCGAGAAGCTCGTCGCGCATCTGACCGTCGACGCCAACGGTGTCCGCGGCGACGAGCCCGGCTTCGACCGGGAAAACGTCCGCATCCACGGGCTCGCCTCCGAGGGCGCCGGTGGCGGCGGCTGGGGGCAGACCCAGTGGTCGGCGTTCACCGGCAGCGCGGGGTGGCAGGTCACCGACCGGAACCCCTGGGGCACCCGGTTCAACCTCGACCAGCCCGCCTTCCAGTCCACGCTGAGCTGGTACTTCGGGCTGGCGGAGAAGGGCTTCATGCCCACCTACGCCGAGATCGGCGGCAGCAACGCCATCGGTACGGACAAACAGATCCAGTCCGGAATCGCCGCCATGGGCATCAGCGGATCCTGGATGATCTCCACGTTCAGCAAGCTCACCGACGCGAACGGCACGAAGCTCGACATCGGCATCGCCCCGACGCCGATCGGGCCGAGCGGCAGGCGCGCCTCGATGTTCAACGGGCTCGCCGACTCGGTCACCACGCTGTCCCGGCAGCCGGAGGACGCGGCGAAGTGGGTCAAGTTCATGTCCGGCGCCGCGTGCCAGGACATGATCGCCGACTCCGGTGTGGTGTTCCCGGCCCGGCCGGCCGCCACCCAGCGGGCCATCGCGTACAACCAGCGGGAACGCGATCTCGACGTCACGCCCTTCACCGACCAGGTGACCGAGGGGACGACGTTCCTGTTCCCGGTGACCACCAACGCCGCCGACATCACCGCGCTGCTGGTGCCCCGCCTCGACGCCGTCTACATCGGTGAACAGCCGGTCAGCTCGCTCACCGACCTCAACAACCAGCTCAACGCGCTCTTCGAGGTCGCACAGTGAACGGAGACCTGCTGCACTGGCGCGCCGACGGGGTCAGCCTCGTCCTCGACTGCGGCGGCCCGCGCCTGCCGAGGGTTCTGCACTGGGGTGCCGACCTCGGCGACGCGGGGATCGCGGCCCTGGCGCTGACCGGCATCCCGCAGCCGGTCTCCAACTCGCTCGACGCCGTGGTGCCGGTCAGCGTGCTGCCGGAGCAGTCGGCCGGCTGGCTCGGAACACCCGGGCTGACCGGGCACCGCGACGGCACCGCGTTCTCCACCGCCTTCACGGCAGAGGAGATCGTGGCGGTGTCCCACCGGCTCACCGTCTCCGCACGCGACGAGAGCGCCGGGCTGTCGCTGCTGCTGGAGCTCGAGATGGCTGAGGCCGGCCTGCTGCGGCAACGCGCCACGGTGACCAGCACCGACCCGTCGTCGGTCTTCGTGCTCGACGGGCTGCTGACCACACTGCCGGTGCCGGCCGAGGCTACCGAGATCCTCGACTTCACCGGGCGCCACCTGCGGGAACGGATCCCGCAGCGGCAGCCGTTCACGGTCGGCACCCGGCTGCGGGAGAACCGGCGCGGGCGCACCGGCGCCGACGCGTCGATCATCCTGGCGGCCGGCCGCGCCGGATTCGGCTTCTCCTCGGGTGAGGTCTGGGGCGTCCACGTGGCGTGGAGCGGCAACCACCGCTCGCTGGCTGAGCGCACACCCACCGGTGTGTCCCTGCTCGGCGGCGGTGAACTTCTGCTGGCCGGCGAGGTCCGGCTGTCGCACGGCGACTCCTACCGTTCCCCCTGGCTGTACGGCTCCTACGGACACGGGCTGGACGATCTCTCCCGCCGTTTCCACCACCACCTGCGCGCCCGGCCGCAACACCCGCGCTCACCGCGCCCGGTCGTCCTCAACACGTGGGAGGCGGTCTACTTCGACCACGACCTGGCCAAACTCACCGCACTCGCCGATCTCGCCGCGCGGGTCGGCGCGGAGCGGTTCGTGCTCGACGACGGGTGGTTCCGTCATCGGCGCACCGACCACGCGGGGCTCGGCGACTGGTACGTCGACGAGACGGTCTGGCCGAAGGGCCTGCACCCGCTCGTCGACCACGTCCGCGGGCTCGGCCTCGAATTCGGTCTCTGGGTGGAACCCGAGATGGTCAACCCGGACTCCGACCTGGCACGGGCACATCCCGAGTGGATCCTGCAGACCGGCGGCCGGCTGCCACCGGAGGCGCGGTTCCAGCAGGTTCTCGATCTCGGGCACGAGGAGGCGTACGCGTACGTGTGGCAGCGACTGGACGCGCTGCTGAACGAGTACGACATCGGGTACCTCAAGTGGGACCACAACCGCGACCTGGTCGAGGCCGGGCACTCCCCCGCCGGGGCGGCCGGCGTGCACACCCAGACCCTACGGGTGTACCGCCTGCTCGACGAACTTCGCGCCGCCCACCCGGGTGTGGAGATCGAGTCCTGCTCGTCCGGCGGCTCCCGCGTCGACCTCGGCATCCTGGAGCGCACCGACCGGATCTGGGCCTCGGACTGCAACGACGCCCTGGAGCGGCAGGCCATCCAGCGCTGGACCGGTCTGCTCGTGCCACCCGAGATGATCGGCGCGCACGTCGGCCCGACCGTCTCGCACACCACCGGCCGGACGCACACCCTGGACTTCCGCGCCGGGACCGCGCTGTTCGGCCACTTCGGCATCGAGTGGGACCTGACCCGGGCCGGCACCGGCGACCTGGACCGCCTCACCGAGTGGGTGCGGCTCCACAAGCGACTCCGCGCCCTGCTGCACAGCGGCACCGTCGTCCGCGCGGACCACCCGGACCCGTCGCTGTGGGTGCACGGAGTCGTCGCCACCGACCGCTCCGAAGCGGTGTACGCCCTGGTCAGCATGGCCACCCCGGTCTGCTCACCACCGGGCCCGGTCCGGCTGCCCGGCCTGGACCCGGACGCCACGTACCACCTGGCCCCGCTGCCGCCGGGCGACCGGCCGGAGGCCCCGGTGAAACATCCCCTCCCCTGGTGGGCGGACGGCGCCGACCTGACCGGGCGGGCGCTGGCGGTCGCCGGCGTCCAGGCCCCCGTCCTCTTTCCGGAACGCCTGGTGCTGGTCCACGCGGTACGCTGCTGACCGTCATGCGACGGGGATGCCGGCTGTGTGTGGCTCGGTACGCGGGACAGCCCGGCACGGGAGGCTGCCTCGGGCACCTGGACGGCATGCGCCTGTTCGAGGCCCGGTGCGGCCTCGACGGCGCCCGGTACGGCCCGGTGGGGTACGCGACGGGACACCGGCTCGTCCTGCCCCGCTCAGGCGCCTACCTGATGCGGATCAACGGCCGCGAGGTGTTCGTCGACAGTGGCGCGGCGCTGCTGATCCGGGCCGGTGACGAAATGCGGGTGGCGCACCCGCTGGGCGGCGGGGACACGTTCACCGACGTGATCCTCGACGCGGAGATCGCCGACCGATGGCCGCGTTCGGCGTACCGTTTCCCGCTGGACGACGCGACCGACCTGGACCACCGCCTCCTGATCGCCACCTGCCGCCGGGAGTTCGACGCGCTCGCCGCCGGCGAGCGGCTCCAGTCCCTGCTGGACCGGCTCGCCCCGCATGCCGCGTGGCGCGGTTCCGGCAGCCCGGCGACGGCAGTGGCGCACCGGCGCCTGGCCACCGAGGCGCGCGAGGTGCTCGCCGAGGGCCGATACGCCGACGGCCTCGCCGGCATCGCGGCCCGGGTCAACTGCTCGCCGCACCACCTGAGCCGGATCTTCCGGTCGGTTACGGGTGAGACGCTCACCGCCTACCGCAACCGGATGCGGGTCCGCGCGGTCCTGTCCGATGTGCAGGACGGCGCCGACTGCCTGCGGACACTGGCCGCCCGGTACGGCTTCGCCGACCAGTCACATCTGACCCGGGTGGTCCGCAAGCACCTCGGTCGGCCACCGAACGCGGTGGTGCGGATCCTGCGATCGAGCACGGATGTCCAACGCCGCGACGCCTGACCCGGTGTCACATCACAGGCATGACAGCGCTCACCCGTACTCTCCGGGCTGCCGCCGCCGCTCTCGTGACCGTCACGCTCACCGCCGCCGCTCCCGGCGGCCGGGCCCTGACCGGCAGCGAACCCTGTCCCGAGATCGCCGCCTTCACCTGTTCCTACCTGACCGTTCCCCTGGACCGGAGCGGGCAACGGCCCGGCACGCTGCGGCTGCGCGTAGCCGTCGCGGACAACGCGGACGCTCCCCGCGGCGTGCTGATGGTCCTGTCCGGAGGACCCGGCCAGCCCGGCCCGGCCCTCGTCCCCCGGATCGCCCAGCGACTGTCCTACCTGCTCACCGACTATCGCATGGTGATGATCGACCAACGGGGCACCGGCGCCGGTGCGATCGACTGCCCACGGCTGCAGGCGGAGGTGGGCTTCTCGGACATCACCCCGCCGTCGGCGACCGCCGTGCGCGAGTGCGCCGAGCTGCTCGGCGACGACCGCCACCACTACACGACCGCCGACACCGTGGCCGATCTCGACGACCTGCGCCGCGCGCTGGGCGTGAGCCGGTGGACTCTCGACGGCGTCTCCTACGGCAGTTTCGTGGCCGCGCAGTACGGCCTCACCCATCCGCGGCGAGTCTCCCGTATGGTGCTCGACTCCGTCGTGCCCCAGGACGATCCGGACGCGCTCTACCTGGACAGTCTTCGCCGCGCCGGCTGGGTGCTGCGCACAGCGTGCCGCGAGCAGCAGTGCGGGTACGACCCGGCGGCCGAACTCGCCACGGTGGTCAGGCACCACGACAACGGAGTAGGCGTCCTCGACCTCCTGGTGATCGCCAGCATTGTGGACCCGAAGCTGACCGGTGCCACGTTCTATCCCGTGCTCGCCCTGCTCCACCAGGCGGCGCAGGGGGACGTGGAGCCGCTCAACGCCGCCATCGAGGAGCTGCGTTACGGCAGTCCCACACCGCCGACCGAGTTGAGCGTGGGCCTGCACGTGGCGACCCTCTGCGCGGACCTGCGAAGCACCCCGTGGGGCAGTTCGGCCGCACCGGTCCGTTTCCGGGACGAAGCGATCACCCGCGCCCTGGACAAGATCTCCCCCGCCGAGGCGTGGCCGTTCGAACCGAGGACGGCGGTCGAGCAGGGCATCATCGCGAGCTGCCGGCACTGGCCCGTGTCCCGGCCGAACCCGCGGCCGCCGTACTCCCGGCTGACCATGCCGATCCTCCTTCTCAGCGGCGACCGCGACCTGTCGACGCCGCTGGAGTGGGCCCGTGAGCAGGCCGCCCGCACCCCGCACGGCCGTCTGGTGGTCATCCCCGGCATGGGCCACTCGGTCCAGGGCCGCAACGCCACCGGTGACCAGGCGGTGGCCGAATTCCTCACGCCCCCCTTCGCACCGCGCTCGCCGCTACCCTCCCGGTCATGACCGTCATCTCCGTCATGCTCGCGGTACCGGACGCCGCCGCAGCCTCCGCCTGGTACCAGCGAGCCCTCGGCGCCACCGAGCTGTGGAACCTCGGCTCAGTCATCGGCCTGGAACTCCAGGGCGCGCCGTTCTTCGTGGCGGAGCCCGCGAACAACGGCTGGGAGAGCCCGGCGTCCCTCGGCAGCACCACGACACGGATCGAGGTGTTCGTCGATGACCCCGACTCGGTCGCCGGTGGCGCCGCCGAGGCGGGGGCGAACTATCACGACCCGGTGCGCGACCACGCCGCCCTGTGGGGCACGCACCGACAGGGCGGCTTCTTCGACCCGTACGGTCATCTCTGGCTCGTGGGCGACAAGTCCCCGCTGCAACGTCGTTAAGGCAGCGCCGGCGAGATCCGTGGCCTCCTCCGGGCGGCCAGGTCCTCCACCCAGCCGAGCGCCAGAACGGCGACCGCGAGCAGCCCCATCGCGATCGTGAAATCAGCCAGGTACTCCAGGCCCTGGGTCGGGATCCGCCACAGTTTGAGCGGATCGAACAGGGCCACCGCCACGGTGATCGCGACGTTGTGCCACAGATAGACGGTCACCGCGCGGTTGTTCACCATCGACACGAAGCCGTCCAGTGGCCGGCTGCGGGCCAGCCAGTCCATCCGCGGGGTCCAGCGCATCAGCACCAGCACGAACCCGATCGCGTAGATCGCGTAGGCCACCGGGATACTGGTCAGATCCATGTGGTTCTCGATCGGGTGGGTCCAGGCCCAGGCCAGCGCGCCGGTCACGCAAGCGGCACCCAGGCCGAGGACGACGGCCGGGCGCAGTGCCTTCAGATGACCTTCGCGGTGGGCCATGCCGAGAACCCAGCAGGATGCGTACGCGAGAACGTTCTGCGCCACCCACCCGGCGCCACCGGCCGCGACCGGGAACATCGACAGCGCCACCAGTCCGGCCAGTGGCGCCAGCACCGTCGCCAGGTGTGCCCGCCGGTAGAGCGCGAGCAGCAACGGGGACAGCAGCACCAGCCAGAGGTAGGTCACCAGGTACCACAGCACGCCGGCCGCGGAGTATCCGAATTCGCTGGAGGGCGGGTCGGCGATCGGCACGACCCACAGAAGCAGCCGAGGCCACGACGGGTGGTCCGGCCAGCCGTGGTGCAGCATCAGCGGCACCAGGATGACACCCATCGCCCAGAGCGCGGGCAGCAGACGGCGGAGCCGGTTGCGTACGGTCCGGACCGCCCCACGGTCCAGCGACTTCACCATCAGCGAACCGCCCAGCGCGAACATCACCCCCATCGACGGGAAGATCAGCTCGAGGGTGGCGATCGGGAACGCGTGGAACAGCACGACCCGGATGATCGCCAGCACGCGGAGCGTGTCGAAGTACCTGTCCCGCACGCTGACCCCACCCGTCGAACCCGGTCGAACCCCGGGGACCTTCCTCGGCGGCCACCACAACCTAGTGACCACGTATCCCCAGGTCGTAGTGCGAAAGGGTCAGATTCTGCCACCCACCCGGCCACCCGGACCGGTCCCGTCCGGCCCCGTCGTGCGGCGGACGACCAGGGTCGGTGACAGCGTGACCCGCGTGGTGCGCCGCTCCCGGTCCCCGATCCGTTCGACCAGCAGGCGGGCCGCGTCCGCGCCCATCTGCCGTCCGTCCTGGTCGACGCTGGTCAGCGAGATCGGCCCGAACGCCGCGAGCGCGCTGTTGTCGTACCCCGCCACCGAGATGTCGCCGGGGATTGACAGGCCGGCCTCCGCGATCGCCTCCATCGCGCCGAGGGCGACCACGTCGGCACCCGCGAAGATCGCCGTCGGGCGGACCGGGCGGGCGAGCAGCTCCCGGGCGCCCAGGTAACCGCCCTCGTGGGTGTACGCCGTGGACGCGATGTCGATGTACTCGGCCAGCCCACGGGCCCGCATCGCCTGGCGGTACCCGTTGGCCCGCTGAGCGTTCGGCATCTCGGCAAGCCGGACCGGGTCGGTCTCCCGGTGCTCGATGTGGGCGATCCGGCGGTGGCCGAGCTCGGCGAGGTGGTCGACGACCAGCGCCGCACCGGCCACGTCGTCGTCGGTGACCGTGTCATACGCCGGTGAGGCACCGTGCCTGCCCACCACCACCATCGGCACGTCACGGGCGACCGCGGTCAGGCGGCTCTTCGCCGAGACGGGCGCGATCAGCACCAGCCCGTCCATGCTGCGGTCGACCATGGCGTCGATGACGCGCGCCTCGGCCTTCTCGCCGTTGCACCCGGGCGCCAGCAGCACCTGGTACGACGTGTCGCCGAGCTGCGCGGTGATCCCGTCGAGGATGTCGGCGAAGAACAGGTTGCGCAGCTCGGGGAGCATCACCCCGATCGTGTACGTCTGCCCGCGCAGTCCCCGTGCAGCCGCGGACGGCCGGTAGCCGAGCTCGTCGATGGCCTGCTGGACCTTGGCGCGCATGGCCGGGCTCGCCCCGTAGGCGTTGCGCAGCACCTTGGAGACCGCGGTGGTGGACACCTGGGCGTGCCGGGCGACGTCGACGATGGTGACCCGCCGGGACACTGATCTCTCCACCGGGCCTACGTTACCGACCAGCATTCGGCCGCCACCCGCCGGAAGTTCCCGCCGAGGATCGCGGCGATCGCCTGCTCCGGATAGCCGAGCTCACGCAACGCTCCCTCGACCGCGAACAGCCCCTCCGGCGGGGTGAAGTTGATCGGCCCCCAGCGCGTGAACCAGTCGTCGAACAGGCCGGGGTTGTCGGTGATCGCCGCGTTGGCGTCCTCGGCGTCGAACGAGTAGTCACTGGAGAGCCCCACGTGTTCCGGCCCGACCAGGTTCACCGCGTAGTCGATGTGCCGGACCAGCGCCTCGAGCGACGCGTCGTTCGGGCCGAGGAAGATCCCGATGCCGGTGATGCCGACGACCCCGCCCGTCTGCGCGCACGCCCGTGCCTGGTCGTCGGTGATGTTGCGCGGATGGTCCCAGACCGCCCGCATGCACGAGTGGCTGTAGATCATCGGCTTCCGGCTGAGCTCGCTGATGTCGAGGGCGGTCCGCGCGCCGCAGTGCGAGCCGTCGGCCACCATACCCACGGCGTTCAATTCCAGGATCAGATCTTTACCGTACGCGGTGAGCCCGTCATCCGTAGCGTCGAGGCAGCCGCCGCCGGCCGCATTGCGGTGGTTGTACGCCGGCAGCATCGTGCGCACGCCGAGGTCGTAGAACTCGCGTACCCGATCCAGCCGCCCCTCCAGCGGCCCGGAGTCCTCCAGGTCGAACGCGACGTTCACCCGCGAGCTGTCCAGGTCGCCGATGTTCTTGACCAGCACGTACCGCTCGTCCGCCTCGATACGCGGCCGCCAGTCCTCCAGCAGCGCGACCACCTCGTCGTGGCCGTGCGGGGCGTAGCCGGCGTTCACCGAGACGTACGCACCGCCCGGCCGTTGATAACGGGCCAGCTCACCGAGGTCGGCGCGGCGGGTCAGCGGCAGGCAGCAGTGCTGCTCCCAGAGAAATGGCGACACGGGAAGCAAACTTACCCGCAGAGCGTTCACTTTCAGCCATTGCAACGTACCGTTGCGTTGATTTCCAAGCCAATGCAATGAAATAGCAGTCGTGAGCTGCAGCTACTCGATCTGTTTGCAACACGGCTGTTGCCTGTTTTGCGAACGCAACGTAGCGTTTCTCTCATCGGAAACAACGAGACACGGGAGAACGAGATGCACACCTTCGCCACCACCGCCCCGATCACCGCCGTCGTCGACATCCCCGCCGGACGCGTCCAGCTCATCGCCGCACACCGCGCCGACGCCACCGTCGAGGTCCGGCCCGCCACGGCCGGCAAGAGCCGCGACGTCAACGCAGCCGAGCGGACCACGGTCGACTTCACCGACGGCGTCCTGCGCGTCACCACCCCGGACACCAACCAGATCCTGGGCTCGTCGGGCTTCGTCGAGGTCACCGTCCAGCTGCCCGCCGGATCCCGCCTGCGGGCGAAGGCGGCCAGCGCCGACCTCCGCGGCGTCGGCCGCCTCGGCGAGGTCACCTTCGACGGATCGCACGGCATCATCAAGATCGACGAAGCCGCGAGCGCCCGCCTGCGCACCGACGCCGGCGACGTCACCATCGGCCGCCTCACCGGCCCCGCCGAGATCACCACCAGCAAGGGCGACATCCAGATCACCGAGGCCACCGGCGGCGAACTCACCCTCTCCACCCAGGCCGGCAACGTCACCGTCGACGCGGCGCCGGGAGTCTCCGCCACCCTCGACGCCGGCACCGGCTACGGCCGCGTCACCAACAGCCTCAAGAACGACGGCACCCCCGCCCTGACCATCAACGCCACCACGGCCTACGGCGACATCGTCGCCCGCAGCCTCTAACCCCTCCCCCGGTGCCGGGGTTGCGAGGATCATCGATCCTCCCTATTCTACTAGGCAACTAGTGGAATAGGGAGGGAATGTGATCGAGTTTCACCTGGACTCACGGTCCGGGGTCGCGCCCTACATGCAGCTCATCCAGCAGGTGCGGCACGCGCTGCGGCTGGGAGTTCTGCACGAGGGCGACAAGCTGCCCACCGTCAAGGAGGTGGTGGCGCAGGTCGCGATCAATCCGAACACGGTGTCGAAGGCGTACCGCGAGTTGGAGTACGAGGGGCTGGTCACCGCCCGGCCCGGCCTCGGCACCTTCGTCACCCGCACGCTGGGCGGCGAGTCGCTCGACAAGCACGCGCCGCTGCGGGAGAGCCTGGAGCGCTGGCTCTCCGAGGCCCGCGAGGCGGGACTCGACGACGAGAGCATCGAGGCGCTGTTCCTCAGCACTTTTCGTGCCTTTTCGGAGGCCCGAGCATGACTAGCGCACTGACCACGGAAGGTCTGATCAAAAAGTACGGGCGGCGCACCGCTCTCCGTGACTGCACTCTGGACATCCCGGCCGGCCACGTCGTCGGCCTCGTCGGCCCGAACGGCGCCGGCAAGTCCACTCTCCTCCAGCTCGCCTGCGGGCTCCTCGATCCGACCGCGGGGCGGATCGAGGTTCTCGGCGAGCGGCCGGTCAGTGGTTCACCGAGGGTCGGGTTCGTCGCGCAGGACACCCCGGTCTACGCGAGCCTGACCGTCGCGGAGCACCTGCGCATGGGCGCGCACCTGAACCCGGGCTGGGACGCCGGCCTGGCCGAGCGCCGGATCGCCCAGGTCGGGCTGGACCCGGAGCAGAAGGCGGGCAAGCTCTCCGGCGGCCAGCGCGCCCAGCTGGCCCTGACCATCGCCGCCGCGAAACGGCCCGAACTGCTGCTGCTCGACGAGCCGGTGGCCGCCCTCGACCCGCTCGCTCGGCGCAACTTCCTGCAGGGACTCATGGAGCTCACCGCCGAGCAGGGCATGAGCGTCGTGATGTCCTCGCACCTGGTCGCCGATCTGGAACGGGTCTGCGACCACCTGATCGTGCTGGTCTCCTCCCGGGTCCGGGTGTCCGGGGACGTGGACGAGCTCCTGGCCGGGCACCACCGCCTGGTCGGGCCCCGGCGCGACCCGGCCGGCCTGGGTCCCGGGCGGTCGGTCGTGGAGCAGAGCCACACCGAGGTCCAGTCGACGCTCGTGGTGCGCAGCACGGCGCCGATCGACGACCCGTCCTGGCAGGTCGACCGGCTGAACCTGGAGGACATCGTGCTGGCGTACATGAGCGAACCGGAACGCGTGCTGAAGGGACAGCGATGATCTGGATGAGCTGGCGCCAGTTCCGTACCCCCGCACTTGTCACCGGCACCCTGGTGCTCGCCCTGCTGGCCGGTCTGGCCCTGACCTGGACGACCGTGACGGGCGCGGCCGAGGACGCCGGGTACACCGGCTGCCGGGGTGACGCGTGCGCGGCCGCCGCCTCGACGTTCCTGGAGGCCCTGCAGCAGACGGCGGCGAGTGAGTTCCACAAGTTCGCCATCGTGGTGCTGCTCCTTCTCCCGGTCCTGCTCGGCATCTTCTGGGGCGCGCCGCTGGTGGCGCGCGAACTGGAGTCCGGCACGTACCGGATGGTCTTCAGCCAGTCGGTCAGCCGCGGCCGCTGGCTGCTCGTCAAGCTCGCGATCGGCGGCGCGGCGGTGGCGATCGGTACCGGCCTGTTCACCCTGACCCTCAGCCGATGGGCACAACCGATCGACTCGGCCTCGGCGGACCGGCTCAACCCGCTGGTCTTCGGCGCGCGCGGGCTCGTGCCGATCGGCTACGCGGCGCTCGCCTTCGCCGTCGGCGTCACCGCGGGCCTGCTGCTGCGGCGCACGGTCACCGCGATGGCGGTCACGCTCCTGGTGGTCGCCGGCATTCAGCTCGCCGGCCCGCTCCTTCTCCGCCCGCTGCTGGCGGAGAAGGTCACCACGGCGCTACCGCTCGACGTGGGTGGCCGGTACGGCATCTCGCTGAACGACGACACCAAGGAGATGACACTCCACGTCGAACCCTCGATCCGGGGTGTCTGGGTGCTGTCCAACATCGTGGTGACCCCGGCCGGGACCGAGTTCACGGGGCCGGCCGACACCACACTCTGCGGCCCGGAGGCACCCGACGACCACCGGACGTGCCCCGACTGGCTCGAGGCGCAGAATCTCCGCCAGCAGCTGATCTACATCCCGGGCACCGAGTTCTGGCCGCTGCAGTGGCGCGAGTTCGGCCTGCTGATCGGCCTCACCGCGGCCGTCTCCGGCTTCTCCCTCTGGTGGATCCGCCGGCGCCTGGCCTGACGGCGTGGCTCGTCATCGTGGCAGCGTGCCCAGGATCGCGGTCCCGATGGCGAGCCGCAGGGCGTCGCCCAGGTCGGCGTGGAGCAGGGCCAGGGCCGGTTCCGCCTCGTAGGCGGCGAGCACACTCGCCGGCGGCGAGCAGTACGTCGCCAGCGCACCAGCCATGATCAGGCTCTGCAGGCAGACCACCGGAATGCCGTCACCCAGCTCCGGCACGTGCCGGCGGATCAGCTCGGTCATGGTGTGCAGGCAGCCGAGCGACGCCCGCTTGTGACGCAGGACGACGTCGACAGACACGTTGTGCTCCAGCACGCCGCCCTGCGCACCGAAGAGATCGCACAGCACGGTACGCCCGGCGAGCGAACGGCTCAGCACGTCGGCCAGCTGTGCCCCGCGCTCCTCAGCGCTCAGCCGTCCGTCGATGCCGGCGGCCAGTTCGCCGTCCAGGTCGGCGAGCCACCTCTCCAGGAAGTAGTCGAGCAGTTCGAGCAGCACCGCCTCGCGGGACTCGAAGTAGCGCAGCACGTTCGACTTCGCCAGGCCGACCCGGCGGCTCAGCTCGTTGAGGCTGACCTCGGCCACCGGCATCTCGTCGAGCATCGTGGCGGCCGTGTCCAGGATCGTCCGGCGCCGCGCCTCCCGCTGCTCCTCACTGCGGGCCCGCTGAAACGTCATGGCCGTCACCCTAGCTTATAGACCGCCGGTCTCTTATAGTCGACGCTATAAGAGACCGCCGGTTCGTTAGGAGATCGACATGTGGACCGAAGAGAACATCCCTGATCAGAGCGGGCGGGTCGCGGTGGTGACCGGCGCCAACACCGGACTGGGCTTCGAGACCGCCCGGGCACTCGCCGGGCGTGGCGCGTCCGTGGTGCTCGCCGTGCGGGACATCGAGAAGGGCAAGCGGGCCGCCTCCCGCATGACCGGCGACGTCTCGGTGCAGGCGCTGGACCTGACATCGCTGGATTCCGTACGGGCCGCGGCGGAGTCCCTGCGCGCCGCCCACCCGCGGATCGACCTGCTGATCAACAACGCCGGTGTGATGTACACGCCGAAGCAGACCACCCGCGACGGCTTCGAGATGCAGTTCGGCACCAACCACCTCGGCCACTTCGCGCTCACCGGGCTGCTGCTGGACCGCCTGCTGCCGGTCCAGGGTTCCCGGGTCGTGACGGTCAGCAGCGTCGGGCACCGGATCCGGGCCGCGATCCACTTCGACGACCTGCAGTGGGAGCGGTCCTACGGGCGGGTCGCCGCGTACGGGCAGTCCAAGCTCGCCAACCTGATGTTCACCTATGAGCTGCAACGGCGGCTCGCGGCGCACGGCACCACCGTCGCGGTGGCCGCGCACCCCGGCATGTCCAACACCGAGCTGGCCCGCAACGCCCCGGCGCTCGTCCGCCTGCCGCTCACCTGGCTCGCACCGGTCATCACGCAGAACAGCGCGAACGGCGCGCTGCCGAGCCTGCGGGCCGCGACCGACCCGGCGGTTCTGGGTGGGCAGTACTACGGGCCCGACGGCATCGGCGAGGTCCGCGGCCGCCCCCACCCGGTCACGTCCAGCCCGGAGTCCTACGACGTGAGCGTCCAGCGGCGCCTGTGGGCCGTCTCCGAGGAACTCACCGGTGTGACCTACGCCATGTGAGTGCACGGAAAGCCGCCGGCGTGCGTCAGGGGTGGCATGACCTATGCGCGCATGCGGGCGTACCTCATCGTCGGTGTTCTGGTTCTGGCCGCGGCCATCACCGTGATCATCTCGGTGGTCAACGACACCCAGAGCGACGCGGCCACCGGCGACTGCCCGGCCGGCACCCCGCGCGCGAACCTCACGCTTCCCGCCGAGGCGGCGCAGGTCAAACTGCGCGTGCTCAACGGCACTCGCAGGGCCGGGATGGCCGAGCAGGTCAGCGAGGACTTCAAGAACCGCGGCTTCGCCGTGCAGCCCGCCGCGAAGAGCAAGAACAAGAACAAGGACATCGCGATCATTCAGTACGGCCCGAAGTCCGTCGGCGCCGCCCAGTGGATCAAGGCGTTCTTCCTGGGCGAGGCGACGCCGGAGTTCAGCGCCGAGCGCACCACCGACGTGATCGACATCGTGATCGGCGACAGGTATCAGCAGCTCGCCACGGACATCGAGGTCAAACAGTCACTGGCCCAGCTCAGCGCACCGGAACTCCCCCCGGGAACCTGCGCGGCCTGACGGTGCGCTACGCGGGGACGTGCTCGGTCAGGAATGCCAGGATGCGGGCGGAGATCGCCGGGTAATTCGGATCACCGGGGTTCAGGTACTGCCCGTGTCCCGCGGCGGGGATCGGGATGAACTGTTTCGGCCATGGCACGGAGGCGTACGCATCCTTGCCTGCCTTGATCGGCACCACCCGGTCGGCCTCACCGTGCAGGAACAACATCGGTGCCGGCGGCCCGGCGAAAGCCGAGGCCGGCCGGCGGCCCGCGATGGAGACCGCCGCACGCAGCGCCCGGGAGTGCCCTTTGCGGAACATGCCCAGCGTGGTGGTGCCGCCGGCCGAGAAACCGACGGCCGCGACGTGGTCGCCGTCCAGATGCGGCGCGAGGTCGCCGGTGGTCAGCTTCTCGAGCACGAATGCCGCGTCCGCGGGCTGACGGCGGATGTCGTCGCGATCCACCCGTACGCGACCGTTCGTGTGCGGATAGGCCGGAGCGGCCACGACGTAACCCGCCTTGGCCCAGCCGGTGGCGAGCGGCGCGAACTGCTCGGGAAGTCCGCCGAGCCCGTGACTGAACAGGATGATCGGGTGCCGGCCCGGGGCGACGCCGGTGCCGCCCGCCGCGCTGAGGTACCAGAGGGTGGTCGGCAGCGGCCTGCCCTTACCCCGGGCGAACTGCACGACACGGCTGACGACGCGTGACCCGGTGCCGGCGGCGGCCGCGGCCTGCGCGCGCGGCACGGTGCCGCACCCGGACATGAGCAGCAACAACGCCGCCGCGACCGTCCCGATGCCCCGCATGCTGTGACTGTAGGAACGCGCAGCAACGCGGGCGAGAGCGTTGCGGGTGAGGTCACGCTCCGTTCGGGTGAAACGTCACTCCGGGAGGACGGCGGCGCGTGCCCGGCGTTCCCTCGGGGGTGGGCTGAGCAGCACGCGCAGTGGTGCGGCCAGGCGGTGCCGCAGTGCCGGGCGCGGCGCCTGCCCGGCCAGCCTGTCCCGCAGGATCGGTACGCCGTCGCCGGAGAGGGCGCCGAGGGCAGCACGCCGGCCGGCCATCGCCAGGACCAGGGGCTCGGCCGGGCCGGTGACCAGGGCGCCGGCGCCGTGCGACCAGCCGGTGTCGGTGGCGGTGACCCGCAGGCCGTCCAGCCGGTGACCCATCGAGTATCCCGGTGAGGGGCGCTCCGCCAGGTGCCGGAAGGCGACCCGGAGGCGGTCCGGCGCGAGCTGCCGGTGGATGCCGAGGGCCAGGCGGATGTCGAGGTCGTGCAGGACGATGTCGGTGAGCACCGGGTCGTACCCGGACCGCGGGATCGTGGTGCGTGCGGCCGCGCCGGCGCGGAGTCTCGCGATGATCTCGGCGGTCGGGCGGCGGGCGGCCCGGCGGGTCAGCATGATGTTCCAGCGGTCGAAGTCGGCGCCGGTCGCCAGGATGCCGAGATAGATCTTCACCTGGCCGTACCGGAGATAGGTCACCAGGTGGGCGGCGACGTCATGCACCGTCCACCCGGTGCAGAGGCTGGGCCGCGCCAGCTGATCGGCGGTGAGGCTCTCCAGCAGAGCCGCCATACGCAGCCGCTCGTCGACGAGGGCGTCGTAGACCTTCATGGGAGCCGCTCCTAGCACGTCAGCCGTAGAGGTTGTCGGTCACGCCGAGCGCGTCGACCGAGGCGCCGTGCCGGGAGGCCTGGTCCGCGAGCAGCACCGCGAGCGAGTCGACGTGTGCCCGTACCGTCCGGCACGCCTCGAGGGCGGAGAGCAGCCGCATGATCGGATCCGGATCGCCGGTCACCGGGGTCACGAGAGCGGCGACGGCGTCGAGCGCGCGTGCGGCTTCCGCGAGTTCGGTGGCGACGTCTCGGGCGGGCATGGGCCTCAGCATGCCGACGGACGGCCGCCCGGTGTCTTCCAGCGTGCCGAGCCGGTGGCATCACCGCACTTTGGAAGACGTACCCCTCCCGGCCACGCCCGATGCTGACCTTTGCCGTCACTGCGATCGAAAGAAGGCGACATGGCCGTACAGCGGTTGCACGATGCCGCGCCCCTGACTGAGACAGTCCCGCCCGCTCGCCGTACCCGGGCCCTCCTGATCAGTATCGCCGCCGGAGTCCTGCTCGCCGTCTTCTGGTCGTTCGAGTTCGTCGACAAGGTGATCGGCGACAACCTCGCCAACACGGTCCTGGGCCACGACGCCAAGGAGACCGCGCTGACCGGTGCCGCCAGCGGCCTGATCTTCGCGTTCGTCTCCGGTTTCGCCGGTACGTTCACGGCCTGCAACATCGCGATGGTCGCCTCGGTCGGGCCGCTGAGCCAGGCCGCCGGCGACACCGGTCAGGCACTGCGGTCGCTGCTGCGCCCGCTCGGCTGGCTGACCGCCGGGATGGTGGCCGTGTCGGCGACCTACGGCGCGGTCGGTGTGCTGCTCGGCGACCGCCTGCCGCAGCTGTCCACCGCCATGGTCGGCACCGTGCCGGTACGCCTGATCCAGTCCTCGGTGGTCTTCGGGCTGATCGGCCTGGCCCTGATCTACCTGGGTCTCGCCGCGCTCGGCTACCTGCGTGACCCCTTCGCGCACCGGCCGACGGCCCGCGTCGTGGTGATGGGCGCGCTGATCGGCGGCTTCCTGATCGGCCGCCCGTACCCGATGTTCAACAAGCTCTTCCACTGGGCCGCGGACTCCGGCAACCCGCTGTACGGCGCGCTCGCGTTCGTCCTGCAGTCGGTGGGCAACGTGGTCATCGTGGCCGCGGTGTTCGCGCTGATCGTGGTGGCCACTCGCGGCCGGGTGCTGTCCTGGATGGCCGCACCCCGTCGCGCCGCCGTGGTGACCGGCTCGCTGCTGCTCGCCCTCGGCGTCTTCACCGTCGTCTACTGGGACCTGCGCGTACCCGCGATCTTCGGGGTGGGCTGGTTCCCGAGCCTGCCCTACAACTGACCGGAAGGTTTGGCGTGAAGGTACTCGTCGCGGGTGGCGCCGGGTTCATCGGCAGCACGGTCGCCTCCGCCCTCATCGACGCGGGGCACCGGCCCGTCATCCTGGACAACCTGATCACCGGCCGGCGCGAGTTCTGCGCCGGCCGGGACTTCTACCTCGGCGACATAGCCGACGCGGAGCTGGTCGACCGGATCCTCGCCGAGCACCCGGACATCAGCGCGGCCGTGCACTGTGCGGCGCTGATCGTGGTGCCCGACTCGGTGCGGCGGCCGATCCCGTACTACCGGGAGAACGTCGCCAAGACGCTCGACTTCGTCGACCGGCTGATCGCCAACGGTGTCGGCCGGCTGCTGTTCAGCTCGTCGGCCGCGATCTACCAGCCGGCCGAGGACCTGAGCGTGGACGAGGCGTCGCCGTTGAGCGCGGCCAGCCCGTACGCCCACACGAAGCTCGTCGTGGAGCGCATGCTCGCCGACATCACCGCCAGCAGCATGCTGCGTGTGGTCTCGCTGCGCTACTTCAACCCGATCGGCGCCGATCCCGGCCTGCGCACCGGTCTGCAGGCGCCCACACCCGGCCACGCCCTGGGCCGGATCATCGAGGCGCACCGGACCGGTACGCCGTTCCGTGTCACCGGCCTCGACTACCCCACCCGGGACGGCTCCGGCCTGCGCGACTACGTCCACGTCTGGGACCTGGCCGCCGCGCACGTGCGCGCCCTCGAGCGGTTCGACTCGCTGTTCCCCGCCGGGGCCGCCGGGCACACCGCCGTCAACCTGGGCTCCGGAACCGGCACCACGGTGCTCGAACTGGTCGAGGCGTTCAACACGATGGTCCGCCGCCCGGTCCGTCTCGAGGCCGCACCGCGGCGTCCCGGCGACGTGCCCGGCGCGTTCTCCCGCAGCCGGCGCGCGGAACTGCTGCTCGGCTGGCACCCGGAACACGACATCCGGCGCGGGATCGCCGACACGCTGGCCTGGTTCGAGCGCCGTCCCGCGCTCCTGCCCGACCTGACGGTCCCGCTGCTGCAGGACCGGGTAATGGCGGGCTAGCAATAGACCAACATCTATAGGTTCCGTAGGGGCCCGAACACCGCATACCATCACAACCTGCGCACCGACGGTCCACCCCGATCACCATCCGGGGTGGACCGTCGGTCGCCGGTGGGGTGTCTCCCCCGAGGAGTCCAGCGACGAACAGGAGCAATGGGTGCGGTATGCCGACGGCCCCGGGGCCGAATGCGACGTTCACGTGGCAGCCGACAGCGCACGGGTGTGGGAGCTCGTCACCGACATCTCGGTGCCCGCCCGCTTCAGCCCCGAGCTGTACCGGACCCGGTGGCTGAGCGGGCACCGCAGCCCGGCCGTCGGTGCCCGGTTCGAGGGCTGGAACAGCCATCCGGCGATCGGCGAGTGGCGGACCGTGGCGCACGTGCTGTGGTTCGACGCCCCCCGCCTGTTCGGCTGGGTGGTCCTCGACGAGGACAACCGCTTCGGCGGCGGGCCGGTCGATCCGGAGCGGCCCGGCGCGACCTGGCAGTTCCGGGTGACCGAGGTGGACGGCGGCTGCCGGCTGTCCCAGTCGGTGCGGATCGGGCCGGGCCGCTCCGGCCTCAGCCTGGTCATCGAGCGGGCGCCGGACCAGGAGGAGCAGATCGTGGCACGGCGGCTCGCGGCTCTGCGCGACGGCATGACGGCCACGCTGAACGGCATCAAGCGGGAGGCCGAGCAGACACGCTGAAACACCGGTTGCCGGCCGGGGCCGGCAACCGGTGCGGCAACGGATCTCAGCGGCTGACCGGGAGCTCCACCGCGGCGGGCGGCGGCACGGGCGTCAGATCAGGGATACGGCGATTGCGCTCACGCATCGACTTACCCCACCAGAACAGGCCGCGGATCAGGCAGACGATCGTGACCGCGAAGAACAGCGTGTAGACGACGTTGAACACCATCAGCACGCCGTAGACCATGGCCACGCTCGAGCCGAACATGAACTGGTTGCGGCCCGAGGACGGCGTCGTGCCCGGGTCCGTGATCATGTAGTTGGTGAACAGCACGAACGCGACGCCGGTCATCAGGCCGAGCGAGGCCCACAGCGACACGTCCCAGATCCAGTGCCGGATCAGCGCCTGGATCACGAAGCCGCCGGCCCAGCCGACGATGAGCAGCACCTTCTTGGTCAGCACCGCGTTCAGGATGGTGCCGGCCGTGATGATGATGATCGGGATCATGATGCGGAAGACGTCCGGGACGTTCTCCGTGAAGTGGTACGGCGGCGCGACGTTCACCCAGGAGAAGGCCAGCAGCGTGATCGTGATGCCGAAGTTCGACGGGTTCATGAAGTGCCGCATGCGCCCGTTGATCGGCGCCTGGAGCACCGCCTTCTGCCCGATCGCCACGACCACCGCGAACGCGATCGGCCAGAAGTTGTCGTTCGCGTAGAGCAGCATGTTCGCCGCCAGCGCCGTGATGTGGGTCGGCAGCAGGAACGTGTACATGCCCCAGGCGCCGTTGCTGCTGTAGGCCGCCCGCCGCCCGTGGGCGCGTGCCGACACGTACTCGATGAGGATCTCCACGGTGTAACCGATACCGAGAGCGAACAGCGGCCACGTCCACGGCTGCTCGAACCCGAGCACGGTGTAGCCGAGGATGTTCAGGATCGACATCGAGATCGCGAAGTTGCGCAGGGCGAGGTATCGAGGGTCCCGCCCGTCCACGCGCGGCACCGGCGGCAACGTGGCCGGCGCGGGTCGTG
Source organism: Actinoplanes sp. NPDC051861 (assembly GCF_040681145.1). NCBI lineage: Bacteria > Bacillati > Actinomycetota > Actinomycetes > Micromonosporales > Micromonosporaceae > Actinoplanes > Actinoplanes sp. NPDC051861. The sequence goes on along the minus strand of NZ_JBFAYE010000016.1, from coordinate 102,126 downwards.
CGGGCGCCAGGGTCGCGGTGCCGTTCTTGGTACCGGCGACGGCGGCCAGCTTCGTGTCCGTCATGAGGTCGTCATCTCCCGGGCGGTGTCGGTCAGCATCAGGTCGTGCCAGCCAGGCGCCAGATCGAGCACCTGCTTGTGTGTCGCGCCGGCCAGGTCGCGCCAGCACACCTCCGCCTTCACCGGGCCGGCGTTCGCACCGAGGCCGAAGAAGACGTCGAAGCTGCGCTTGCCGCTGTGCCCGCCGCCGCCGTCGAGCTGGGCGACCTGGCTACGGCCGTCGGCGGTGGTCACCTTGACCAGGGCCCCGTACGCCGGTGTGCCGCTGCCCTGCTCGCCCCCGGCAGCCGGCCGGTACAGCCGCAGGCCGAGGTGGCTGCCGGACGGGGTGCCGGTGTTGCGGTAGAAGGCCGGCGGGCCCCACTGACGGGCGACGGCGAAGTCCTGGGCGCCGTCGGAGTCGGTGTCGGCCACGGCCACCCCACGGGTGGGGATCTCGGTGTCCAGGCCGAGTTCGGGGCTCAGGTTCACGTACCGGCCGTTGTCCTCGCGGACCCAGAACGCGACCGGGTTGGAGCCGGAGATGTCGTCGCCCGGCTCCGCCTTGGGCCACATGTCCGGGTTGGCCAGCAGCAGGTCGTTGGCCGCGGCGAGCTCCTGCAGCCAGTTGAACCGGTTGATGGTGCCCTTGACGAAGCCGGCCGACTGCACGATGGCCAGCCGCCCGCTGTTGTCGAAGTCGGCCATCTTGGCGTCCCAGCCCCAGCCCACCCAGGCCAGGTTCTTGGCCGCTGCCTTGTTGTCGAACGGCGCGACGCCCCGGGACATCTTCTCGCGGGCCTGTTCCGGGCTGGCGGCGGTGTTCTGCCAGACGAAGTTGCTCTCCTCCAGGCCCCAGCTCTGCGTGATGTTGCTGACGAACATGTCGAACCGGCCGGTGCCGTTCAGGTCGGCGAAGTCGATCGACATGCCCTTGAACGAGTCGTGGCCGAGCACCAGCGACTTCGGGGTGTACGCGCCGCGGCGGCCCTCGGCCAGCTCGAAGCTGATCGAGCCCGGCGTCGACGTGTTGTGGAAGAACCGGTCGTTGCCGAAGTCATTGGCCACGTACAGCTCGGGCAGCAGGTCACCGTCGAGGTCGGCGGAGGCCGCGCCGAGGGTCCAGCCGGTGGAGAAGCGCGGGTCGATCGCGACCTGTTCCTCGAAGGTCACCGTCGGGTTGTCGCCGGCGGTCGCGCCGGTCCACCGCAGGATGTGCGCGCCGCCGGAGTTCTGCGCCCGCGACATGGAGTCGTTCATCGAGACGTTGGGGTGGCCCTTCGGGTCCAGGACCTGGGTGTCCGGGAAGTAGTTGAAGATGCCCACGTCCGGCTTGCCGTCACCGTCGAAGTCGGCGATCGAGACGGCGTTGGTGTTCCACAGCGGGCCGCTGTAGAGACGGGCGGCGCTCTGCTGCGGCACCACCTCGACGGCGTGGTAGGACGCACGGCTCAGCGGACCGGAGACGCCGGCCTTGTGCAGGAACATCACCGGCGTGCGGCCCCAGAACACCACGAGCAGATCGGTGCGGCCGTCCAGGTTGAAGTCGCCGGGGACGCAGCCCATGGGTGCGATCGCCGGTCCGGTCGGCAGCGGTTCGGTGCCGAGCACGAACGGCTCGAACGGCGGTGTCTTGCCGGGCGCCGCCGTGACGATCACCGCGTCGCTGCGGGGGTCGACCAGGCACAGGTCGTCGGCGACCCCGCCGCCGTCGAGGTCGTTGACCGCGACGCCGGCGCCGACCGAGGAGATCCACGAGCGGATGTGGTGGTACTTCGAGTTGACCTGGCGGACCGTCCGCTGCGGCAGGCCGGCGGGCAGCGCCACCGGCAGTTCGGTGAACGCGAACCGCGAGGCGATCGCGTTGCGCACCTCCGCGGAGGCCGAGGGCAGCCGGGCGATCATGAACAGCCCGGCGACCAGCACCAGTACGAATACGACAGGAATGAGTCGGCGAAATGGCCCGACCGATGTCGGCGGCAACGCTCCCCCTAGCGATCGAAAGATGGATGAGTTGAGTCAGGCCGCCGCGTGCACGGTCATCGGCAGGCCACCGCGGATCCGCAGCGAGAGCATCGGCTCGGGCACCGCCGGGCGACCGGGCACGCTGGTCAGCGTCAGTTCGCGGGACAGCATCGCGATCACGAAAACGGCCTCCATGAGGCCGAGGTGGTTGCCCACGCAGAACCGCGGGCCGGCGCCGAACGGGATGTAGGCGTATCGCGGCCGGTTGTTCGGCGCGTCCGGGTCGAAGCGCTCCGGGTCGAACTCCTCGGGCCGGCTCCAGAACGCCGGATGCCGGTGCAGGGTGAACGGGCAGATCAGCACGTCCGCGCCGGCCGGAACGGCGTAGCCGCCGATCTCGTCGCCGGCCAGCGCCTTGCGGGGCAGCAGCCACACCGGCGGGTACAGGCGCACCGCCTCGTCGACGACCATCGCGGTGTACTTCAGCCGGGTCAGGTCGGCGTACGTGGGCAGCCGGTCGCCGAGCACCGACCGCGCCTCGTCGCGCAGTCGTTCGCGTACCTCCGGATGCCGGTCGATCAGCGAGAGCGACCAGCTCAGCGTGCTGGCGGTGGTCTCGTGACCGGCCAGCAGCAGCGTGACCATCTCGTCGCGCAGCCGCTGGCGGCCCACTCGCGGGTCGGCCTCGGCCCGCGCGGACACGATCAGCCGGGACAGTACGTCGTCGCGGTCCTTGATCTCGGTGCGCTCGTCCACCAGCCGGTCCACGATCGTCTGCAGCCGGCGGCGCGCCCTGCGGAACCGCACCTGGCGCGGCAGCGGGATCCACTGCGGCACCGCGCTCAGCGACGCGAGCTCGAACATCGCCTGGTCCTGCACGGCGGCGAAGTCGTCGCCGATGGCCGGGAACCGGTCCAGTTCGGCGGCGAGCAGCGTCCGGCCCAGGACACCCAGCGTCAGGCCGGTCATCGCCGCGACCACGTCCACCGGGCCCTTGCCGGTGTGCTCCCGCAGCCGGGCCACCAGCCGAGCGCCCTCGGCGGCGACCACATCGGCCTGCTCGGCGATCCGCCGGCTCTGGAACGCCGGCTGGATCACCCGCCGCTGCTTGCGCCACAGCTCGCCCTCGCTGGTGAGCAGGCCGTCGCCGAGGGCACGGCGGGCGTGCACCAGGCCGATGCCCTTGTGGTAGTTCGCGGCGTTGTCGGCGAGCACGTGCTTGGCGTGCTCCGGATGGTTGAAGAAGTACAGCGTCTTCGGCCCGACCGGCAGTTTCGCCGCGTCGCCGTACCGGCGGGCGGCGTCGGTCATCATGCCGAGCCGGTCCGAGTTCATCACCAGCAGCATCCGCAGCGCCGCGCCGCGTCCGGGTCCGGGCGGGATCAGCCGTGACCGGCCCACGTCGACGCTCATGCCGTCACCTCGGTGCGCTCGCGGGCCAGCCGCCGGAACCGGCCGTCGGCGAAGAGCAGCGCCTCGTCCGCGGTCCGTTCCAGCGACAGGAGCCGGCCCAGGAAGATGGTGTGGTCGCCGCCGTCGTACGAACGCCACAGCTCGCACTCGAAGTGCGCCACCGCCCCGGCCAGCAGCGGTGCGCCGCTCAGCTCGCCGGTACGCCAGCCGGCGAACTCGAACTGCTCCTTGCCCAGCGGCCGGCGCCGGTCGGCGAAGTAGCGCGCCACCGGCTCCTGCTCGGCCGACAGCACCGACACGGCGAACGTGCCCGCGCCGGTCAGCGCGCCGTGCATCATCGCGTCCCGGCCCACGCAGACCAGCGCCAGCGGCGGGTCGAGCGAGACCGAGGTGAAGGCGTTGGCCGTCATGCCGTGCGGCGCCGCGCCACCGACGGTGACCACCGTGACCCCGGTGGGGAACGCGGCGAAGGCCTTCCGCAGCGCGGCCGTGTCGTCTCCGGCGTTCACGACGCTCTCCTCTCGTACGGCTCGAGCGCCTCGGCCAGCGCCGCCGGCACCCGGGTGGGCGCCGTACGGGTGTTGGGGCCGCGCATGCACGCCACCCGCTGGGTCCCGCGGGCGACCAGGGCCTCGGTGCCTCCGGGGTCGAGGCGGACGTAGTCGAACCCGAACTCGATCTGGGTCTGCGCCAGCTCGCGCAGGTGCATCCGGATGGAGAGCTCGTCGAACGCGGTGATCTCGGCGAAGAACTCGCAGTCGACCCGCAGCGTGAACAGTTTGAGGTCGGCCTGCAGGTCGGCCAGCACGTCCGCGGCCCGTTCCTTCAGGAACATCTCGCGGCACCGGCCCTGCCAGCGCAGATAGTTGACGTAGTAGACGTTGCCGACGATGTTGGTCTCCTCGAACCCGACCGTGTGCCGGTACTCGTAGAAGTCCGCCACCACCGTCACCTCCCCTCGGTGAGAACCGCGAACACGACCGGCGCCGCAACGCCGCGCAACGTGGTGACGAAGGTGGCCACACGAGCCGTACCGGCGCTGAACACCGTCCAGCCCTCGCGCCCCGCCGGCAGCAGGGTCAGCGCCTCGCCCATCAGGCCGGCCTTCTGGACGCACTCCGCCGCGGCCCACACCCGGGTCGACGCGGTGTGCGGGTCCTCGCCGGTCTCGGTGGAGACCAGCGCAGCCAGGCCGGCGTGCTTGCCGAGCAGATCCGTCCAGACCTTCTCGGGGCGCTCGCTGACCGGTTCGGCGTCGCAGCCCAGCGCACCGGTACCGGTCACCGCCAGGGTCACCCCGGCGCCGTGCGCGATCGACAGCGACCGGCCGCCGGGCAGCTCGGGCCGCCCGTCGGGGCGATACGTCACCTCGACGGCCTCCCCGGTCGCCCGCTGCGCCGCGACGCGAGCGGCGGCGCGCCGCCGGGCGACGTGGCCATCCGGGCCGTCCGGGCCGTCCGGGCCGCCGTTGGCCTCGTCCGGTTCCACCGCGACCGCGACCTGCACGTCCAGCAGGTCGCCGAGCGCACGCTCAAGGAACGGCCCGAGCAGCGGGGCGACCCACGGGCCCCGGCCGTCCTGTTTGCGGACCGCCCGCAGGCGCAGGCCGTCCCACCGCTCCACCGCCTCGCCGCCCGCCGTGCGCAACACGATGTCGTAGACGTAGGTGTCGCCGTCCCGGCTGCGCTCGGTGGCGCAGTAGCGCAGGTCCTGCTCACCGGACAACCGCGGCCCGGCCGGGCGGATCCGTTCCACACCGGCGGGCAGCAGCGTCGCGTCCGGGACACAGACCTGGTTGCCGTGCATCAGCGCGTCACGGACACCGGGGTCGCCGAGCAGCAGCTCGTCGGGCACGAACGTGGCGAACCAGTCGACGCCGGCGCGCGCACGCACCTCGGCGTCCACGTCCCGTGCCGCCGCCCGGCGATAGCCCAGCAGCCGCTGGAACCGGTCGCCCTGGAACAGCACCCCGCCGTACAGGTCCTCGGACGGCGTCAGCGGCACCCGCGCGATCGCGTCGGATACCTGGTCGGGCGCTCCGGCCGGGACCGGGTCACCGGTGTAGCGCAGCGTCGCGCTGAAGTGGTCGGCCGCGTACGCGGTCTCCTCGCTGCGGATCGCGACCCGCAGGGTGTCCTCATCGATCACCACGGCGGCCACCCGGATCCGGCCCCGGCCGTACGGCGAGACCACGATCGGGCGCAGGAACTCGGCGTCCTCGATGACCGGCGTCCGGGTGTCCCCGGTGACCGCCGCGGCGACCTGCGACATCGCCTCGATCCCGAAGACCGCCGGGAAGAGCAGGTTGCCGTCGAGGAAGTGGTCGGCCAGATAGAGGTCGGTGCCGACGTTGAGATCCACCTCGGTCACCAGCTCCACGCCGTGGTAGCGGATCAGCGGCCGTTCCAGGAAGCGCATCAGCGGGAGCTCCGGCAGCGCGTACCGGACCGTGCCGATGCCCTCGGTGCGCCCGCTGATCACCACGACGCCGGGTGCCTCCGGGTCGGCGAGCAGCCGGCGCAGGATGCCGATGCCCTGGTCCGGGGAGATCGGGGTGACGCCCTCGCGGCTGAGGGTCTCGACGACCGAGAGCCGCTCGCCCATGCCGACGCCGGACCACACCGACCACTCCAGGCAGAGCGTCCGGCAGTGCGGGTTCTCCCGCCCGAACGCCACCGTGGACTCGGCCAGCCAGTCGTTGGCCGTGGCGTAGTGCGCCTCGCCACGCAGACCGGCCCGGCCGATGATGCTGCCGAGGGTCACCAGCAGCCGCAGCGCTCCGGTGTCGACGGCGTCGAGGGTGGCGGCCAGGCCGTCGAGCTTCGGGGCGAACGTCGACCGGAACGCCGCCATGTCGAGTGCGGCCAGCCCGGCCGGCTCGTTGCGCCCGGCGCCGTGCAGCACGGCCGTGACCGGCCCGAGGTGCCCGGTCAGCTCGCCGACGGCGCGGCGGACCTGAGCGGGGTCGGTGACGTCGGCGCGGGCGTAGCGTACGGTGACGCCCGCCTCGGCGATGCGGCTCAGGTTGGCCGCGAGCTCCGTGTCGGCGGCCGGGTCGGAGCGCCCGATCAGCGCCAGCGCGGCACCGCTGTCGGTGGCCATGGCCAGGGCGCACTCGGCGGTGATGCCCTTGCCGCCGCCGGTGACCAGCAGCACGTCGTCCGCGCCGAGAGCCGGCGCTGTCCGCTCCGCCCGCACCGGCATGACGCGCAGCGTGGGCACCCGGCGCGCGCCGGAGGTGTCGTAGTGGACGTCGCGGTAGTCGGTGGTGCCCGCCACCTCGGCCACGACCCGTTCGATCACCCGCTCGTCGCCGGGCAGGGTCACGATCGTGACCGGCGTCCGCGGCGACTCCAGATGCAGCGTCTTGGCCAGCCCGGACGCGCCGCGACCGTGCTGCACCAGCACGTAGCGGGTGCCCGGGGCTCCCGACACGACACGGGCGCCGGTCAGTGCCAGCTCCAGCGCCGGTTCCGGGCAGGACTCCGGCAGGCAGACCAGCACACCGTCACCGAGCCGCGCGTCGCGCAGCGCGGCGGCCAGGCGTTGCGCCCACGGGTGGTCCGCGGGGGCGAACACCTGCCAGGCACCGGTCACCTCGGGCGCCACCCGGTGCGGCCGGGGCACCTCGTCCAGGTCGATCCGCCAGGGCCGGGCCCAAGCCGCCGCACCGGTCACCTGCCGGTCCGTCGTGGCCTCTGCGCCGAGCGGACCGGTGCCGGCCAGCTCCTCGATCGCCTCCGCGAGCTCCCGCACGGTGGCGGTGGCGAAGTTGGTCGGCACCGCGGCGGGCGGAACGTTCATCTGCTGCGCGAGCTGGTTGACCACCTGGCCGACCGTGATCGAGCTCAGGTGCAGGTCGTCGAGGAGGCGGCTGTCCGGCAGGACGGCCTCCAGCGGCAGCTCGGCCCGTTCCGCGGCCAGGCGGCAGAGCAGGTCGACGACCGATTCGGCCGGATCGTGGGCCTCGGCCGGAGATTCGGCCGGGGTGGCGGGCACGCTCGCCGGAGTGCTCGGCGGCAGGCGCAGCGCGGGTGCCACCTCGCACGGGTTGCCCAGGAACGAGAACTGCTGGCCGACTTGCAGCGGGCGCACCAGGCGCCCGGCGAACAGCGCGGCGTCGACCGGGGCGGCGCCGGTGACGTACGCCGCACCGACCACCCTGAGCAGCCCGGCGATCGACTCGTCATCGGTGTCGAGGGCGACGGCCGGCACCTCGGTGCACCGGGCGGCCAGCCCGGTGAGCACCCGTCCCGGCCCGACCTCGACGAACAGGTCGATGTCCTTCGCGGCCAGCTTGATGGCCTGGGTGAACAGCACCGGGTCGGTGATCTGCCGGCGCAGCAGACCGGGCACGTCGGCGGTGGCGGGCAGCACGTCGCCGGTGACCGTGGAGACCAGGCGGCGCTCCAGCGGCCGGAACGGCTCATCGGCCAGCGCCGTGCCGAACGCGTCCGCGGCCGGTGCCACCAGGGGCGAGTGGAAGGCGTGCGAGACCGTCAGCGCGGTGGCGTTCATCCCGGCCTCGCGGGCCCGGGCGCAGGCCGCCTCGACCGCGTCCTGCGGCCCGGCGATCACGGTGTTGTCCGGCCCGTTGTACGCCGCGATGACCACCGGCAGCCCGCCGATCAGCGGATCGACGGCGGCCGGTTCGGCGCCGATGCTGGCCATCGTGCCGGACGAGCTGTGCCGGGCCATCGTGCGGCCGCGGACCGCCGCGATCCGCAGCAGTCCCTCCTCGTCGAGCGCGCCGGCCCAGTGCAGGCCGGCGATCTCACCGAGGCTGTGCCCGACCGCCACGGTCGCCTCGACGCCCAGGGCGCTCAGCGTGCGCAGCCCGGCCGCCGCGCCGGTGACGATGCGCGGCTGTGCCACCTCGGTGGCCACCACGTCGGCGCCGGACGGCAGGTTCGCGCGCAGGTAGACGTTCTCGGCCTCGGCGAAGCGCCTCCGCAGCGCGCCGCCGCTGACACCCCGGCCCGAGCCCTGGCCTGGGAACAGGAAGCCGATCTTGCCGGGCTCACTGACGTGGCCGAACAGGCAGCGGCCGTCGGAGGAGAAGAACCGGCGCTCGCCGGAGCCGACGGCGTCGCGTACCTTGCGCAGCCGGCGTTCCGCGTCCTCCGGCGACGAGACCACCACGGCCACCCGGTACGGCAGCTCGCGCAGTTCGCCGTGCAGGGTGGCGGCCAGGTCGGCCAGCTGCGCGTAGGACAGCGTGGGCACGAACTCGAGCAGCTCGTCGAGGCGGCCCAGCAGCTCCTGCGGCGTACGGGCGTCGACGGTCAGCAGCTCGGCGTCCTGAACGCCGCCGGCGATCGTCCGGGTGCGCGTGTCCATCGTGGCGCGGCGCCGCGGCCGGGCGCTGTCCAGCACGATGTGGGTGTTGATGCCGCCGAAGCCCATCGCGGTGACACCGGCGCGGACCGGGGTCTCGGCGGGCCAGGCCTCCGCCCGCCGCAGCGCGCGCAGGGCCGGTGTGCCGTCGGAGAGCAGGCCGTGCGGGTCCACGCAGCCCACCGCCGGCGGCAGCACCTCCTGGTGCACGGCCATCGCGGCCTTGATCAGCCCGGCCACGCCGGCCGCCGCCTTGGTGTGCCCGATCATGCCCTTGATCGATCCGATGGCGGCCGGCGCCGATCCCGGCGCCGCCTCCGCCCGGGCCAGGGAGAGCGCCTCCAGCTCGGTGGCGTCACCGACCTTGGTGCCGGTGCCGTGCCCCTCGAAGAGGCCGACCGTCTCGATGCCGAAGCCGGTGCGCTCGTACGCCCGGCGCAGCGCCAGGCGGTAGCCCTGGATCTCCGGGCGGGTGATGCCACCCTTGCCGTCGGAGGAGATGCCCCAGCCCGCGACGGTGGCGTAGATGCGGTGGCCACCGGCGCGGGCGGCCTCCTCGCGCATCAGCACCACCATGCCGCAGCCCTCACCGGGCCAGAACCCGTTGGAGGCGCGGTCGTAGACCCGCATCTCGCCGGTGGCCAGCGCACCGGTCTTGGCGAACCCGATGATCTCGAAGGGGTCGATCGACAGGTCGACGCCGCCGGCGATCGCCACGTCCACGTCGCCGTCCAGCAGCGTCTTGCAGGCGGTGGAGACCGACAGCAGCGACGACGAGCAGGCGCCGTCGACGGTGTAGCCGCCACCCTTGAAGTCGAAGTGGTTGCAGATCCGCCCGGCGATCGTGTTGGCCAGCGCGCCGGCCAGGGTGTCCTCGTTGACCTCCGGGAACGGGCTCTTGAACGTGGTCTCGAAGTCGTCGAGGAACTGGGCCAGCTGGTCGTCGGTCCAGTCCTGCTCCTTCAGGGCGGCACCGACCATCCGCCGCACGTACGGCCAGCGCAGCCGCAGCTGGTTGGCCCGGGAGAACTCGCCGGTGAGGCTGTTGCCCACGACCACACCGGTGCGCTCGCGGGGAAGTCCCTCACCCATCGGGAAGCCGGCGTCGGCCAGGGCCGACGCGGCCACGTCCAGAGCCAGCCAGTGCGTCAGGTCGGTGGAGCGGAAGGTGCTTCCGGCGATCTTGTACGCGACGCGGTCGAACTCGTAGCCCTCGATCACCGCCGCGTTGCGTGCGTAGAACCGGTCCGGCGCCGCCGGGTCGGCGTCCCAGTAGTCGTCCAGGCGCATCCGTACGTCGGGCAGCCTGCGGAATGCCCGGCGGCCCGCCAATGCGTTCTCCCACAATTCTCGTGGCGATTCGGCGTCGGGATAACGACACGCCATACCCACCACAGCGATTCTGCTCATCCTGTCAGCCTTTCCGAGCGGGCACGAACGCACTTTTGATGCGCTGCCGCCATATCTCGAATTCCGGAAGTCCGCCCTCTGCTTTCAGACCGGCGCGCGCCTCGTCGGTGACCGCCGAGGCCTCCGCCGCCGACCGGCCGCACAGCACCCGGGCGGCCGCCTCGGTGTGCGGCATCATCAGCCCGGCGCGGACCCGGGCGGCCGCCGCGAACGCCACGCCCTGCGCCACCTCGCCGCGGTACGGCCCGGCCTCCACGGCGAGTTGTTCCAGCTCGGCCTCGGCGGCGCCACCGGCGTACCCGGCGGCCAGCCCGGTGCCCGCCCAGAGGTCGGGGCGCCGTCCCTCCGGGAAGCCGGCGAACAGCCGGGACACCTGCTGCACGTCGGCGCCGGCGACGAACCAGCAGGCTCGCCCGACGCCCTGGTCGATGGCGCGTACCGCGTAGCCGCCCGGGTCGTCCGCGAAGGGGAACCGCTCCTCGCGGTAGCGGTCGGCGACATACCGGGTGGTGTGGAAATACGCCTGGTGGAAGCCGTATCCGTCGAGGACCAGCCAGCGCAGCAACGGGTCCGGGGCGTGCAGCCGGGAGTGCAGCAGCCGGGGCAGCCGGGCCATCGCCCAGCCCACGCCGACGTAGGCCATGTACACGTGCGGGCCGCCGGGACCGGCGAGGAAGTCGGCCACCCGGCCGCCCCGGCCGGGCATCGCGTCGCGGATGGCGAGTGCCATGGCCGCGCCCTCGTACGCGAAACCCCGCCACATCGGGGGCATCTGATCGAGTGGCTCCGCGACGTCCGCGGGCCGGCGGGCTTCGGCGGCCTCGCCGAAGCCGGTGAGAAACGATCTGCCGACCGTCTCCAGACGGTTGCGCCGCGCCTCGTCCGTGACGTGGAAACCGCGCTTCGCACACGTCGTCTCGGAAACGTCTGGGGTCAGGACGCGGCGTCGCAGACTTCGCCAAGCTTTCATCAGAGCACTCCCGGAGGCATCGGTTGTGATGCCATCATTTACGGGAGTCGTGGTTTATTTCATCTTCATTGTTGCGGCCTTATGCTAATAGATAGCGGTCATCACCGGGATACATTTTCCGCCGCCACTGCGAAATGCGCGCGGATGCGGCGCCGCCACACCTCGTAGTCCGGTTCGGCGTCCGAGCCGTCGCCGGTCACCGAGACCTCGTCGGCGAGCGCGGCCGCGGCCTCGACCGGCATGCCGGTCAGGGCGTCCAGCGCGACCGCGGTGTGCTCGGGCTGGAAGCCGGAGAAGTGCCGGGCCTTCGCCGCGAACACCGCGCCCTGTGCGAGATGCGGGTGGTGTTCACCGGCCAGGCGCACCATCGTCCGCAGCCCGGCCTCGTCGCAGCCGCCCGCGAACGCGGCGGCCAGCCCCACGCCGCTCCACAGGTCGGCCTGCCGGTCGGCCGCGAACGCGCCCACCGCGGCGGCGATCTCGTCGACGCGGGCACCGTGGATGAACCAGAGCGCGCGGCCGAGGCCCTGGTCGACGACGCGGGGGAAGTAGTCGGCGCGTCCCTGCCACGGGTACGCCGCGAGCCGCTCCTGCCGGCCGACCCAGCGCCCGGTCTCGAAGTACGCCCGGTCGAAGCCGTACCCGTCGACCGCCAGCCAGCTCATCGTCGGGAAGTACGGCGTGCCGGTCAGGTCCGGCAGCACGCCCTTCCACAGCGGCCGCGGCAGCCGCGCCATCGCGAAACCGATGCCGATGTAGGTCAGGAAGATGTGCGGCCGCCCCGGGCCGGTGAGCAGTGTCCGGGCCCGATGGCGGCGCGGGCCCGGCATCGCGTCGATCACGGTGAGCGCCATCGCGGCACCCTCGTACGCGAAACCGCGCATCTCCGGCTCGACCAGCTCCAGGCGCCGCTCCAGCTCCCACTGGTCGCGCATGTCGATGCCCCACTCGAAGCCGCAGATCACCGCCTGCGGCACCGCTTCGAGCCGGGTGGTGACCTCGCCCTCGACCACGGGAAACCCGCGGCGGGCGAAGGTCGTCTCGGAAAGCGCCGGCGTCAGCACCAACCGGCGCAGGGAACCCAGGGTCGTGGGCATCTCCGGTCCTCCTCAGCGAACGCCGGCGGCACAGCACGGCCGGCGCACCCATCGTGGTACGCCGGCCGCATCCCGCGCGCCTTCCGTCGTGCGCTCACGCCCGCCCGCGCCACCGCCGGAGCACCAGCGCGCCCACCAGCACCAGGGCCAGGACCAGGTCCACCAGGAGCAGCCCGAGGCTCAGCGGGTCGTCGGCGCCGTGCCCGCCGTGCGCGTCGGGAGCGCCGCCCGCGACCGGCGCGCCCGCACCGCCGGCCACCGTGAACCGGGCGCTCCCGGCCACCTGCTGACCGTCGCCGAAGAGCACGTGGTACGCGGCTGTGTACTGCCCCGCGGCGAGGCCCGCGATCGGCAGCACCAGCCTGCTCCCGTCCACCCACGGCTCCTCCGTGGGCACCTGCTCACCTCCGGCCGACGACACGACCAGATGGAACGCGCGGGCGCGTACCCGGCCGTCGAAGACCACCTCGAACTCCGCCGGCGGGGCGGCCAGGCTCGCGCCGTCCGCCGGTACCGTGCCGGTGAACCGGGCTGTCTCCGGCTCGGCCAGCGCCGCCACCGCAAGCGTGCCGAACACCAGCACGGCGACCAGCCCGGCGAACAGGCGCGACCCGGTTGTCACGACACGGCGGGGGCGAGCACCCGGCGGCGGGCGCAGGTGCACTTCATCAACTCGGCCTCGGCCGGCTTCGGCCGCAGGTGCAGCACCATCGCCACGACCATCGGCAGGAACACCACGGTGTTGTAGAACAGGTGCAGCTCGACCCGGGGGAACACGGTCTGCGCCACGCTGGTCGGCACCGCGGCGCCGAACAGGAAGTTGCCGGTCTGCGCCTGGACGAACAGCAGCAGGTGCTCGATGTGGTGCCAGAACTGGATCACCAGCGCCACCGTCCACCAGGTGCGCGCCCGGCCCTGGAACCCGCCGCGCAGCAGGAACAGGCCGATCAGCATGATCAGGGCGTATCCGTAGTGCAGCCACTCCGATGTGACCAGCCACGGGTAGGCCACGCCCAGGACGCCGCGGGACTTGGGAACGGGCCAGCCGAGCACCCAGATCTGGTAGGCCTGCGTGAGGTGCTCGGCCCAGTGCGCCAGCACCACGAGCAGGAAGACGTTCAGCCCGATACGGTGATATCGGGTGTTCAGCAGTTCGATCGGTCCGGCCCGTTCGGACCGCACTTCGGCAGCGCTCATGATCGGCCTCCTCGCCATAGCCGTCCCGGCGGGCGCAGGCCGCCGGCTGCGCCTCACCTTGCCGGAAGCGCACTCCGTGAGGTTCTTCGATGATGCTCAATTCGTGACCGGGCCGGCCGTCGCCGCCTGCCGGGTACCGATCAGCGCGGCCGCCGACCAGGACGCCCAGGCCGCGGCGCCGACCAGCGCCGCGTCACCGGCGTGGTACCGCCGGAACTCCGCCACCACCTCGTCGCCAGCCTGATAGGACGCGACCGCGGTGAGCAGCGCCAGCCGGGCGGCGGCACGGTCTGCCGGCGACAGTCCGGCGATCAGGTCCTCGCACCAGGCGGTGCTGATCCCGGTCTCCTCGCCGCGCCAGCCCGCCAGGTGGTCGGTGACGAGCCCGCGTACCTCCGGGGACAGCGCCCGCTCGCCGGCCCGCCCGAAGGTGACGTCCGCGGCCGCCATCGCCGCCGCGACGGCGGGGCGGGGCGCGGCCCACGCCGCGTGACCGGGAAGCGGCGCGGCCGGCAGCAGCGCGGCGGCCCGGCCCGGCTCCCGCGGGGTGCGCAGCGTCGGCCGCATGATCCGGCTGATCCCCCGCTTGAGCCGGCGCCTCGACCACGGCGCCATGCCCGGCGGCAGCATGAAGTTGGCCAGGAAGACGTTGACCATCCGGGTCAGATAGTGGAACGCCACGACCACGCCGATCAGGTCGGCGCGGTCGGCGGCGCCGAGACCGGCGGGCGGCGGCGCCGCCTCGTCGAGCAGGTGAGCGGTACGCCCCCAGGCCGTCACCGCCCGCAGCCCGGGATCCGCGATGTCGGCCACCCGGTCACCGGCCACCGCCTCGGCGTCCTGCTCGCCGGAGAGGTCGTACATCCCGACGGTGTGCATGTCCGCGCAGTACGGGCAGATGTTCGCCACCGACACAGCGGCGGCCACCGCCTCCTTGGCCGCCCGGTCGACGCCACCCGACGCCGCCATCGGCTCACGTACCAATGCCCAGTACGCCGCGAGGACGTCCGGCGCCGGCGAGTGCATCAGCGCCGGCGGTACCACGATCCGCATCTCGTCGGCGACCTGCGCGTACACCTGGGCGACCAGCCCGGCCGCCGAGGCGATCGGCACCGGCACCACATGCCTGACCTGACGCTGGACCACCGAGGAAGAGACTCGTCCGGCAATCATCTGTACCTCCGCCCGTCGCCGTCCGTGCCGCCAGTATCGGCGCCCGCCGATCCGTCCGGCGGTCCTCGGGCCCGGCTGCGCACGACCGAAGAAGCGCGGGTCACGGCCACGATCTGACGGCAACGAGGAAGATGCGACCCGGATGGCCCGCCGACACGATGGTCCCGACCCTCACGGACAGGAGGCGCTTGCGGTGACCCTCGACGAACCCGCGCAGGACCCCACCCGAACCCTCGTGCTCGAGGCGTTCGCCGACACGATCATTCCCGGCGAGAAGCGGTTCCCCGGCGACCGCGCGGTCGCCGGGGCGGCTGCCGGCGGCGGCGCGGTGGCGGCCGGCGCGATCGAGCTGCTCGAGCACCCGGCCGGCGGCCTGGCCGACGCGCTGACCACCCTGGTCTACTCGCTCGACGAACACGCCCGCGAGTACGCCACCGCCCGCGACCTCGAACTCGACGAGTCGGTGCCGGCGTTCGTGGCGCTCTCCTTCGAGCACCGCACCGCCCTCGTCGACCAGCTCACCCAGCCGGATCACCCGGAGAAGCAGATGTGGGTGGGCCTGGCGCTGTTCAGCAACATGGCGTTCGACAGCGCCGCGCACCTGAGCACGCCCGCCGCGCTGGCCGCGGGCCACCCGGGGCTGCACACCATCGGTTACCGGCTACCGGACGAGGACGGCCTATGGCGTTTCCCGTCCTTCTCCTACGGGCGCCGGCTCGCCGACCTCCACCCTGACACGACGACGACGGGCAGCCCGGCATGACGACTAACGAATCGACCGACGCCCTCATCATCGGCAGCGGGTTCGGCGGGGCGATCCCGGCGTACCACCTCGCCGCCGGCGGTGCCCGGGTGACCGTGCTGGAGCGCGGGCCGTGGCTGCAGAGCGAGGAGTTCGAGCACGACTTCCTGCTGGGCTCCTCGTACACCCGGGTGTTCGACTTCGTGGTGGGCGACGGGATGAGCGTGCTCGGCGGCAACTGCGTCGGCGGCGGCAGCGTCGTGTACTTCGCGACCATGCCGCGCGCGCCGAGGTTCGTCTTCGAGCGGCGCGGCTCGATCGGCCGGCGCATGTGGCCCGCGTCGATCAACCGGGACACCCTCGACCCCTGGTACGACCGGATCGCCGAGGCCCTTCCGATCACCCAGCAGACCTGGGACCGCGTCCCGTACGCCGGCGGCCTGTTCGCCGCCGCCTGCGCGCACGCCGGCCGCACCGCCAACCCGGCGCCCTCGGCCGTGGACGTCGGCATGTGCACGAACTGCAACTGGATGATGGCCGGCTGCCGGTTCGACGCCAAGAAGTCGCTGCTGCTCAACTACCTGCCGGCCGCCCTGGCGCACGGCGCGGAGATCCGCCCGTTGCACGAGGTGCAGCAGATCTCCCGCACGAGCGACGGCGGCTACCGGGTGCACTACCGGATCGTCGACGGCGAGGACTACCGGATCCTGCACGACAGCGGCACGATCGACGCGAAGATCGTCATCGTGGCGGCGGGCGCCGGTGCCACCCCGGTGATCCTGCAGCGGTCGGAGACCACGCTCGGCGCGATGCCGCACGCGGTGGGCCGCTACTTCTCCGGCAACGGCGAGCGGCTGAACACCGCGGTCTTCGACGAGGAGCGGGTCCGTGACGTGCTCGGCCTGAGCCGTGCGGACGGGCGGGCGTACGAGGCGTACCAGATCGGGCGCGGCCCGACGGTGGCCAGCTGGGACCGCCTGGACGGCAGTCGCCCGGAGTACGAGCGCTACTCGCTGGAGCAGCTCTACTTCCCGCCGGGGCTCGGCACGATCCTCGCGCAGGCGCCGGACGCCGCCGGGCCGGCCTGGTTCGGCGTGGACAAGAAGGAGATGCTGCGACGCTGGCAGTCCTGGCTGACGATCTTCATCATGTCCGAGGACGACAACGAGGGCGTCTTCGGCCCGCCGCCGGCCACCGGCAACGCGCACCGGTTCTCCCAGCAGATGCTGGGGCACGGCCCGCTGAGCTACCGGCCCACCGCCAACACGGCGCGGGGCTGGTCGCTGGCCGACGCCGACATCAAGGACATCCTCGAGCGGGACGGGCTGGCGAAGGTCCGGCCGTGGACCAACGATCTGGTGGGGGCGTACACCGTGCACCCCCTCGCGTCCTGCCGCATCGGCGACGACCCGGCCACCTCGGCCCTCGACGACCGGCACGAGTTGCGCGGGCATCCGGGCATCTTCGTCACCGACGGTTCCGCCGTACCGGGTGCGCTGACCGTGAACCCGGCGTCCACGATCGCGGCGCTGGCGGAGCGCGCGATGCCGGGCATCGTGCGGGCCGCCCGGGAGCGCGGGATCGAGGTCACCTACGGCGCGCCGTCGCCGCTGGGCGAGACCGCGGGTCGCCGGGCGACGGCCGGGATCCGGTAGGCCGGGCGGTGGCCAGGCTGTTCGCGGCGGCCACCCGCCGCGTGGTGCCCATCCAGGTCCGGTACGTCACGCCGGTGGCACCGGACCGGGCCGAGCCGCTCGTCGCGGCCGTCTACCGGCGGGTCGAGCAGGACTTCGGCATGCTCGCCCCGCCGATCGCACTGCACTCCCCCGCGCCGCCGGTGCTCGCCGGCGCGTGGATGATGCTGCGCGAGTCGCTGCTGGCGAACGGCCCGGCGAGCCGGGCGGCGCGGGAGGCGGTGGCCGCCGGGGTCTCCCGGGCCAACCGCTGCCCGTACTGCGTGGACGTGCACGCCACCGCGCTGGCCGGGCTGATGCGCGGGCCGGACACGGCCGCCCTGCTGACCGGGCGGCTGGACGAGCTGCGGACGGAAGGGCTGAGCGCGCTGACCGGCTGGGCCGGCGCGCCGGACCGGCCACCGCCGTTCCCGCCGGCACACGCACCGCAGCTCATCGCGGTCGCGGTGGTGTTCCACTACTTCAACCGGATGGTCAACGTCTTCCTGCCCGACTCACCGCTGCCACCGGTGCCCGGCCCGGTGAAGACGGTGCTGCGCCGCGGCGCGGCGCGGATCCTGGGTGGGCTCGCCGAGCGCGGGCACGCGCCGGGCGAGGCGCCCGGTCTGCTGCCGCCGGCGCCGGTACCGGCGGATCTGGACTGGACCGCCGGGGAGCCGCATCTGGCGGCGGCGTTCGCGCGGGCGGGAGCGGTGATCGACGCCGCCGGCGACCGGGTGGTTCCCCCGGACGTACGCGCCATGGTGCGCGACCGCCTCAGCGCCTCCGTGGCGCCCCTGCCGAGCATGACCGAACGCCGATGGGTCGAGGACGCGGTCGCCGGTCTGGCCACCGCTGACCGGGCCGCCGGGCGGTTCGCGTTGCTCGTGGCGTACGCGTCGTACCGGGTGACGCCGGCGGACGTCGCCGGGTTGCGCGCCCGCGACCTCGACGACCGTTCCGTGGTCGAGCTCGCCGCCTGGGCCGCCCTGACCACGGCACGCCACCAGGGCGCCGCCGCCGCCCGTGACTGGGCCGCTCACCAGGCCCGTTGGAGCCGCTGAGCGGCCGAACCACACGCGTCAACGCCGGCCCGGGGACCCCGGGCCGGCGTTCGTGTGTGCGGTAGTTTCGGGACGATACCCAAATTCTCAACCTGAGCATTGCAGTACGTCGATGCGCAGGCACATCCATATTACCGTCGAGTTAATGACGCTCATCTAATCCAAATGTGACACCACCAAGTACCGCGCGAATCCCCAAAAAGGGACTTTGCTCTCCGAAGCAAACGAAAATCCGACAGCACGTGGGAAGTGGCTCGCTCCACTATCCGCCGCGCTCCAGATAACAAGATCAGCGAAGAAACGCCTGGTTAATCGCCACCCTCTCCATGATTGCTCTCTGTCCACACCCGGTGATCCTCAGTGTTGTCAACGGCATTCACCTGGGATAGCCTGGCTTCGGCACCGCAGCTGTCCAAAGTGCAGCACCGGCATGTAAAGACGCGCACGGGGGCTATAAATCGGTGATTGGCATCGTCAACGGTATTAACCGTTTTGGTTTTTCCGCCAACCAGCCCGAGCTTTTCGCCTGCGCGGCACCTTTCCGATCGGACGGGACTACGAGGCCGTAAACGGAGGCGTCATGGAAGACACGACCAGACGGGCAATCAATCGCGCAATCACCACCATGCGCGACAATCTCGGCGAACAGCTGACCGTCGACGACATGGCCCGATCGGCCATGTTCAGCAAGTTCCACTTCACCAGGGTGTTCCAGCGGGCGACCGGCGTCTCGCCGGGCCGCTTCCTGTCCGCGTTGCGCCTGCAGCGGGCCAAGTTCCTGCTGGTGTCGACGAGCCTCAACGTGGCGGACATCAGCCTCAGCGTCGGCTACAACAGCGTCGGGACGTTCAGTTCGCGGTTCACCCGCAGCATCGGGATGTCACCGACCACGTACCGCCGCCGGGCCGGCTACGCACCACACATCCCGATCGACAACGCCGCCACCGCGGCGCCCTCGACCGCCCGGGTGTCCGGTCACATTTCCGAAAGACCCCACGAAACCGTTTTCATCGGCCTGTTCCCGGCCCGCATTCCGGAGGGCAAGCCGGTCTGCTGCACCGTTCTTCCGCACGGCGGCGATTTCACCTTCGAGTCCGTTCCGTACGGTACATGGCACCTTCTCGCCCAGGCTGTGGGCACCCAGCCGACCGGCGCACCCGAGGCCAACCGGCCGCTCGCCGTGGCCACGCACGGCCCGCTGGAGGTACGCCGCGACACCCACATCCGCATCGACCCGGACTTCCAGCCGATCAGCGAGATCGACCCACCGGTCCTGCTCGCACTCATGGACAGCCGGAAGCTGGCTCTGGCCCGAGTCGCCGCGGCCGGGCAGCGCCCCGCCGAGCCGCACGCGATCCGGCCGATGATCACCCCGTTGTGCGAATCGGGCCGGACCGCCGCCTGAGGGCCGGCATCAGCAGGGCTTCGCGGCGCTACCGGACCGGCCAAGGTCTAGATTGGACGCTCTGAGCACGGCGCCGTGAGACCCGCGGGGAGATTGGATGCGTATCTCAGAACTGAGCAGGCGGACGGGCGTGCCCGTCGCGACGATCAAGTTCTACCTCCGCGAAGGGCTTCTGCCGGCCGGCACGCCCACCGGGCGCAACCAGGCGCAGTACGACGAGTTCCACGAGCGCCGGCTGCTGTTCATCCGCGCGCTGACCGGCATCGGTGAGCTTGAGCTGTCCACGGTGTCGGGTCTGCTGTCCGCCATCGAGCAGCGCAACTCACTGCCCGCGCTCTACCGGGCCGCCAACCGCGCCGCGCAGCCACACCTGGACACCACGAAGACGGTCAACGACGTCGTGCCCGAGCGCACCGATGTGGACCGTTTCATCGCCGACCTCGGCTGGCAGGTCAACGCTGACGTGCCGGGCCGCGAGCGCCTGGCCCAGGTGCTGGCGTCGCTGCGGGAGCTGGGCTGCGGCTTCGGCGTCGACTTCTTCCGGCCGTACGCGGAGCTGGCTGAGGGGTTCGCCGCCCAGCAGCTCAGCATGATCCCGGAGGAGGGGCAGGTCGACGGCGCGGCCGCGGTGGCCCGGGCGGTCCTGCTCGACGTCGCCATCGCCGCGCTGTGCGGTATGGCCCAGGAGCACCTGGTGGCGAAGCGCTTCGGCAAGTCGAACTGAGCCGAGAACGAACCGGCCCGGCAGCTCGAGGCTGCCGGGCCGGTGTGCGTCTGAGGGGTTCTCAGCGCGCGGCTGGCGCGAACTGGCCCGCCCGCCGGCCCTCGCCGGCCGGGCCGCGGTACGCCTGCGCGATGCCGAGCCACGCGTCCGCGATCTCACCCGTCGCCCGCAGCGCCAGGTCGTCGCGGTGCCTGCGGCGGGTCACCAGCAGGCAGAAGTCGGCGGCCGGGCCGGTCACCCGCTGCGGCGAGTCCTCCGGGCCGAACGCCCAGACCGTGCCGGACGGCGCGGTCAGCTCGAAGCGGAACTCCGCATCCGGTACCTCCAGGCCCCGGGCCAGGTATCCGAAGTCCCAGGTGCGCACGGCGAACCCGACCAGGTGCCCGATCCGGTCGGTGTACTCGCGCCGCACGCCCAGGCCGTCGGCGATGTCCTGCCCGTGCGCGAACGTCTCCATCATCCCGGCCGCGGCCAGCACCACGGCCGGGAGCGGCCGGACCAGCCAGGGCACCATCTGGTCCGGCGGCAGCGCGTTCAGGGCCTTCTCCGCGCCCGCCCGCTCGTCGCGCCACCGCGCGAGCAGCACCGGCGGCGGCTCGGCGAGGAAGCCGGCCATCGCCGCGACGACGTTGGCGTTGAAGTCCGGCGAGAGCCGGGAGGCGACCGACTGGAACGCGGCGGCGTCCGAGGCGGCCAGCGCCGCCAGGCGGAACGTCGCGGCGAGGTGGGCGATCTGGTGTGCGACCGTCCAGCCGGGCGCCGGCGTCGCGGTCGCCCAGCCCTCGGCGTCCAGGCCGGACACCAGGTCGTCGATCTCGGCACCCTCGGCGATCAGGTCGGCGATCACGTTCGGCGGCTGTGTCACGCGTGTTCCCCTTTCAGATGTGCGGGCATGGATTTGATGCCGTTGACGAAGTTGGACTCGAGGCGGACCACCGGGCCGTCGACCCGCAGGCCGTCCAGGTGCGGCAGCAGCTCGGTCAGCATCGTGGTCAGCTCCAGGCGGGCCAGGTGCGCGCCCAGGCAGAAGTGCGGCCCGATCCCGAACGCCAGGTGCCGGTTGGGCGCCCGGCCGAGATCGAGCGTGTGCGGTGCGGCCATGACGGCCGGGTCCCGGTTGGCCGCCACGTAGTAGAGGACCACCTTGTCGCCGGCGGCGATCGCCTGACCGGCCAGCTCGGTGTCCACGGTCGCGGTACGCCGGAACTGCATGATCGGCGTGATCCACCGCAGCAGCTCCTCGACCGCGACCGCGACCGGCACCCGCCCCTCGACGAGGTGGGCGAGCTGCTCGGGGTGCGCCGCCAGCGCGTCCAGCGAGCCCGAGATCGCATGCCGCGTGGTCTCGTTGCCGGCCACGACGAGCAGCAGCCACAGGTTGCAGAACTCCCGGTCGGACAGTCGCTCACCGTCGATCTCGGCGTTCGCGAGCCGGCTGACCAGGTCGTCGGTGGGCTCCTCGCGGCGCTGCAGAGCCATCCGCAGCGCGTACTGGAACGCCTCGCCCATGGCCGTGCGGTACGCGTCCACGTCACCGCCGCCGAACTCCGGGTCGTCGAAACCGACGAGGTGGTTGCTCCAGCGGTACAGCAGATGCCGGTCCTCCCGGGGCACGCCCAGCAGGTCGGCGAGCACCAGCAGCGGCAGCTCCGCCGCCAGGTCGGTGACCACGTCGAAGGAGCCGGCCGCCACCACGCGGGCCACCAGGTCCCGGGCGTGCACGGCGATCGCCTCGGTCAGCCCGCGTACCGCACGGGGTGTGAACACGGCGGTGACCAGCTTGCGGATCCGGGCGTGCTGCGGCGCGTCCATGTTGACCAGCAGCTGCCGGGTCTGCCGGAGGTCGCCCGGCGTGCGGGGGTCGACCAGGAAGGCACCCTTCGCGGCCGAGGAGAACACCTCGGGACGCCGGGACGCCTCCAGCACCGCCTCGTACGACGTGACCGCCCAGAACCCGGGCCCGCGGGTGGTGATCCGCCCGCCGCTGCTGTGCCGCACCAGCAACGGCTCCGGAGTCCAGCGGATCCCGCCGTCCGCCCGGATGCGGTCGAACTCCGGGTGCGGCACACCGCGCAGGTAGGTGGCGGGCAGAGCGATGTCGGCCGGCGGCGCGCTCGGCGGGGCGGTCATCGCGGCACCCGCTCACCGGCGACCGCGACCGCCGGGGCGTACCTCTCTCGCAGTTCTCGTTTGCGCAGTTTGCCGTTCTCGTCCCGGGGCAGCGACCCGGCCAGGTGATAGTCGCGCGGCACCTTGAATCCCGCCAGTGACTCCCGCAAGTACTCGTCGAGCCGCTCCGGCAGGTCGTCGCCCGCCTCCTCGCCCGCGACGACCACCGCGACCACGCGCTCGCCGAACTCGTCGTCGCCGACTCCGACGACCGCGGCGTCGCGGACGTGCGGGTGGCTCAGCAGCACCGCCTCGACCTCGGCCGGGTAGACGTTCACCCCGCCGGTGACGATCATGTCCTGGGCGCGCCCGGTCAGGTACAGATAGCCCTGCTCGTCGACGTGGCCGACCTCGCCGTAGGTGAAGGTGTCCGGCGCGTGGTACGCCCCCCGCGTCTTCGCCGGGTCGTTGTGATATCGGAAACGCCGGCCGCTACGGCGGCGGATGAAGATCCGTCCGGTGTGACCGGGCGGCAGCTCGGCACCGTCCTCGCCGAGGATCAGCAGCTCGGACGGCGGCACCGCCCGCCCGACGCTGCCCGGCCGGCGCAGCCACTCGGTCGAGCCGATGAGCGTGACCACTCCGCCCTCGGTGGCGCCGTAGTACTCGGTCAGCACCGGCCCCCACCACTCGATCATGGCGCGTTTGACGGCCTCCGGGCAGGCGCCGCCGCCGTGCCAGACCCGTTCCAGACCGGCGCCGGAGAACGCGGCCCGGCTCGCCCGGTCCACCCGCAACAGGCGGACCAGCTGGGTCGGCACCAGGTGCACCGCGGTGATCCGCTGACTGTCGATGACGTCCAGCGTGGCCACCGGGTCGAAGTACGGCCGGATCACCAGGCGGGAGGACTGCAGCAGGGCCAGCAGGGCGAAGAACAGCTGGGCGGAGTGGTACCACGGGCCGTCCAGCAGGACCCGGCCGTGCGCCGGCACCCCGAGCACCACCCGGGCGTAGTCGATCAGCCGGTCCACCCGGTCGAACGGGGCGCCGTGGGCGAACATGTTGTTCACCACGCCCTTGGGCCGGCCCGTCGTCCCCGAGGTGTACAGCATGATCGAGCCGCAGATCTGGCCCGCCCTCTCGGCGGGGTCGGCCGAGGCGAGCAGCGGCCCGGCCGGGGTGAACCCGTCGAGGGCGTGGTCACCGAGCACCAGGCGCACGGGCCCTCCGGCGGCCGCGGCGGTCGACGCGTACGCGGGCTCGGTCACCAGCACCCGGCTGCCCGAGTCCGCCAGGATGTAGGCGATCTCCGGTGCCGTCAGGTGCCAGTTGACCGGCACGACCGTGACACCGAGGTGCAACCCGGCCAGCAGGACCTCGAACGTCTCCCGCCGGTTGCCCAGCAGGCAGGCGATGACATCGCCGTTCCGCACGCCGGTCCGGGTCAGCACGTCCATCCACCGGTTGACCCGTGCGCCCAGCTCACGCCAGGTCACCGCGCCGTCGGCGTCCAGCATCGCGATCGCGTGCCCGTCCTGGGCGACCTGATCGTTCAGCA
Organism: Actinoplanes sp. NPDC051861; assembly: GCF_040681145.1. Taxonomy (NCBI): domain Bacteria; kingdom Bacillati; phylum Actinomycetota; class Actinomycetes; order Micromonosporales; family Micromonosporaceae; genus Actinoplanes; species Actinoplanes sp. NPDC051861. The sequence continues at coordinate 78,250 of NZ_JBFAYE010000016.1, read as the reverse complement.
ACGTCGGCATCGGTCTTCCACCCTTTCCGAAGGAGTCAGTCGAGGAGGCCGGGTTCGACCCGGACGATGTCGTCCCAGAGCGGGCGGAAGTTGAGCCGCCCCATCGCCGGCGTCCCGATCGTCGCCGCGGTGTCCTTGGCGACCACCGGTGGAATGAGGTGCGGCGTTCCCGCCGCCTCGGCCAGCAACTGAACCCGGCAGGAGCTGTCCATCGTGATGAACCACCAGGCGGCCTCCTGCACCGTGGTGCCGACCGTGAGCAGCCCGTGGTTGCGCAGGATGACCGCCTTGGCGGAGCCGAGGGTCTCCGCGATGCGGCGGCCCTCCTCCAGGTCGAGCACCACGCCGTCGAAACCGTCGAACACCTCGTGGTCCTCGTAGAACGCACACGCGTCCTGGGTGATCGGGTCGAGGCGGCGGCCGAGCGTGGAGAACGCCCGGCCGTACACCGAGTGGGTGTGCGCCGCCGCGACCACGTCCGGGCGGGCGGCGTGGATCTGCGAGTGGATCGCGAAGCCGGCCGGGTTGACCCGGCCCTCCCCCTTCACGACGGCGCCCTCACCGTCGACCAGCAGCAGGTCGCTCGCCCGGACGTGGCCGAAGTGGACGCCGAACGGATTGATCCAGAACAGCTCCGGGTCGCCCGGGTCGCGCGCGGTGATGTGCCCGCCCACGCCGGCGTCGAAGCCGTACCGGGCGAACAGCCGCAGCGAGGCCGCCAGCCGCTGCCGCCGGTATTTGCGCTCCTCCGCGACCGTCCTGGTCGTGTGCCCGCTCATCCGCATCCTCCCGCCGTGTCGGTGTCGTATGCCTGTCTGCCGGGCGCCACCGCGGCGGGCTCCGGAACCGGGGGTGCGGGCCACATCGACAGGAACGGCTCCACCCGGTCGACGCCCCAGAACCGATGCGGGCCCCATTTCAGGTACGGGATCCCGAACACGTCGTCCAGGTAGGCCCGGTAGAGACACTCGACGCCCTCGGCCCGCCGCTCCGGTTCGTCCAGGACGGCCGCCGACGGGTCCAGTCCGGCCCGCACCGCCGCCGCCTCGATCACCGGACGGGTGCAGATGTCCTCCGCGCGTCCCCAGCGGGCCGCCACGACCGCGTCGTAGAACTCCCACTCGCGTCCCTGGGTCCGGGCGTACAGCCAGGCCAGGTGCGGCAGCTCCCACCAGGAGTCGATGTCGACCGGCCAGGCCATCGTGATCCCGTGCGCGGCGGCCAGCCGTTTCGTGTCCATCAGCATGTACAGGTGCTTGGCCCGGCTCATCTGCACGTAGTGGAACTCGCCGCCGCGCGCCTTCAGCCCGGCCGACGTCTGCTCGTCGGGGTCCCAGTACGGCATGCAGTCGAAGGCCGACGACAGGTCCGGGACCACCTCCCGCAGGCGGCGCACGGCCAGCCAGCTGTACGGGCTGCGGAACGAGAAGTACAGCCGCGGCCGCCGTTTCACCGGCCACCGCCGGTGAGCGCGCGGACGACCTCGTCGTCCAGCTGAGCCATGCCGCCCGCGCCGGGGCCCGCCGCGATCGCGTACCCGTGCAGGATCCGCGCGGTGGCGACCGGCACGAGCTCGTCGCCGCGCCGCACCCAGCAGTCCATCCGGCCGTCGAACATGACGCCGCGCAGCACGTCGAGCACGGTGAAGACGGTGTGCACGGTCTCCTCCATGTGCGCCGCGCCGATCAGCTGCACGCGGGCCCGCGACACCACCGGGATCCAGGACCGCTCGGTGAGCATCCGGCCCACCGAGATGCCTCGCGCGTCGAGGAACCGGTCGACGACCTCCTCCAGCGCCCGGACGTAGCCCGAGTGCTGCACCCGGTCGGAGTAGTGGCAGTAGAAGTAGGGCGCCCGCCAGGACCACAGGTGGCCGCGCGGGCCCACCCCGAGGGACTCCTCGATCGAGCCGGTCACCGGCCGGGCAAGCCGGTCGGCGGGCGCGACCGTGCTGGCGTCCAGCACGTCCGCGACCTCCAGACCGTGCAGCCCGTCCGGCGCGGGCCGGTGCCCGTCCGCGGACCGCTCCCGGACCAGCGCCACGGTCGTACGCCCCCGCAGCACGGTCACCTCGGCACCGTCACGAACGACCGACAGCTGCACCCGCAGCCGCCCGCCGCGCTCCCGGACCACGTCCGCGCGGACCTCGTCGTCGATCTCCAGCACCGCCGGCAGCTGCACCGACGAGTCCACGATCTCCAGGCCGAGCCCGTGCTCGAGATAGAGCTGCCGCGCACCGGCGCCCTGCTCCCGCGCCCACTGGGTCACGGCGTGCTCGACCAGGTAGAGGAAGTGCTTGAAGCCGATCCAGGTGCGGATGTTCGCGCCCTCGTACGCCGGGCGCCCGTATCCCACGGTCACGCGGCTCTCGGAGGTAAGAGTCATCGGATGTCCCCCACGGTGATCGTCGTGGACTCGGTGACGAACTCCGCGATGGTCCTCGCGGCGTCCCGCGCCCGGCGGATGTGGCAGAAGTGGTCGTAACCGTCGTTGATCAGCAGGCGGCCGCCCGGGATGCGCCCGCCGAGCTTGCGGGCCGCGCGCGGCGACAGCGTCGGGTCGTCGGTGCCGGCGATCACGAGCGTCCGCGCACCGATCCGTTCCAGCGGCAGCTGCGCGCTCGCGACGAACTGCTGGAAGACGGTGAGGAAGCCGGACGGGCCGACCCGGTCGAGGGCGAAGGTCATCATCGTCTGCATGACCGCCGGGTCCCTCGCCGCGGCGCGTTTCTCCATCCGGGCCCGGACGCTCTCCCGGACGTGCGCCTCGAACGTGCTCCGTGCCCGGTCGAACATGCTCCAGGTCACCGGATCCTCCGGCGACCGGTACAGCGGGCAGATCAGCGCGACCACGTCGGCCAGGGCCGGATCGCCGGCGCTGAGCAGGCCGAGAGCCGCGTTCGCGCCGTACGAGTGCGCGATCAGCGCGTCCGGGCGGGCGCCGACGAGGTCGAGGCCCTCGGCCAGCCATCGCGCAGCCGTCCGGTCTCCCCACTGGTAGTCGTTGCCCGCTCGCCACGGCAGATCCAGCGCGACCAGCCGCCAGTCCGGATCCAGATGCGCGGCCAGCCGGCGCCAGCTGCTCCAGGTGTCCTCCAGGCCGTGCGCGAGGACGACGAGCGGCGCGCCGGGGCGGCCCGGTGCCAGCGTCCGCAGCGTGACGGTCATCGAGCCCTCCGGGCCACCGTGGCGGTGACCAGCAACGACATCTCGTCGTCGGACACGCCGACGGCCCGGTGACCGTCGTCGGCCGCGAGGTGGGCCGCGAGCGCGAGCGACACGACGTGACGCGCCCCGCCCAGATCGCCGTGTCCCCGCAGATCCAGACCACCCGGGCCGATCAGCAGCCGCGGCGGCACCGGCCACTGTGCCGGTGCCGGCTCGACGCACACGCCAGCCGGCACCCGGTTCGCGGCGGAGCGCAGCACCAGGCACGCCGCTCCCCCGCGCAGCGGAGGGCCGTACCGGCCCGCGCCGTGCAGAGCGGCCGCCACCTCGTCGTCCGGCTCCACACCGACCACCACGACCCGGTCCGCGCGGCCGGCCCGCAGCAGCAGACCGGCCAGCCGGAGCGCGTCGGCACCGGCGCGGTCACCGGAGCAGACCATCAGGTTGGGCCCGCCGAAGCGGAACCAGAGCGCGATGCTGCTGGCGATGACGTTGCTGGAGACGTTGGGCGCGTCGAGGACACTCACCGCCGCGCCGCCCTCGGTGGCCACGGTCCGGCTGACCGCGGCCACCGTCGCCACGTTGCCCAGGTTGCTCGCGACGACCACGGCCGTACCCGGATCCAGCGGCTGGTCCGGCCGGGCTCCGGCCGGCAGGCCGAGCGCCCGGTGCACCGCGCACAGCGCCGTCCGGGTGGCCGGCTCCTTGGCCAGCAGGCCCTTGCGGCCCAGGACCGTCGCCGCCCGCGCCGGGCCGGCCGCCTCCTCGTACGCCCAGTCGCCCGGCGGCTCCTCGAACCCCTCCGCCAGGAACTCGCCGAGCGGCGGGCCGGGCAGGTGAACCGCCCAGCCGACCGCGGCCACCGGCTCCGTCAGCGTGCTCATGCCGCCTCCAGGAGCGTGACCGCGTTGACGCCGCCGAACCCGAAGCTGTTGACCTGCGCCAGCCGCACCGGGGTGCGCACCGGCCGGTCCCGGACGAACCGCAGCCCGTGTCCCTCCGGCAGCACGGTGCGCAGCCCCACCACCGGCGGCACCGCCCCGGTGTCCAGGCAGCGCAGCGCCACGTCGACGTTGACCAGCGCCGCGCTGCCCGACGTGTGCCCGACCGCGCCCTTGACGGCCGTGATCAGGGGGCCGGGACCGGCACCGGCGACCGCCTTGCGCAGCGCCTCCGACTCGGCCGGGTCGTTCAGCGCCGTTCCGGTGCCGTGCGCCACGACCAGGTCCACGTCGGAGACGGTGTGGCCGGCCCGCTCGTACGCGTTGCGAATGGCCCGCCCGATGCCCTCGATGTCCGGTGCCGTCTCGTGGTGCGCGTCGCAGGACAGCCCGGTCGCCGCCACCCGGCCGCGCACCGGCCCGGTCCAGTCCTCCGGCACGACCACCACCGCGGCCGCCGCCTCGCCCAGCAGGACGCCCTGGCGGTCCTGGTCGAACGGCCGGACCCGGGTCGTCGGCACCGGTGCGACCCGGCCGATCATCGCCAGCATCGAGCGGGTCATCGTGTCCGTGCCGCAGGCGATCACCACATCGGCCTCGCCGAGCTCCACCATGTCCTGTGCCAGCGCGAGGGCGTGCCCTCCGGCGCTGCACGCGTTGGAGATCGTCACCACGTCCCGGGCGGCGGGCAGGACCTGGCGGACCACGTCGCCGAAGTGCAGGCGACGGTCCGGGAAGACCGGCCCGCCGGTGGCCCAGTGCTCCACCGCGGACAGCTCCCGCAGGCCGGTGCCGACCAGCACCACCGCGCGGGCGGTCCGCGGGTCGAGGCCGCTCTCCCGCACGGCCGCCCGCAGGCAGCCGGCCAGCAGCTCACCGGCGCGGAACGGCCGGTCCGGGTCGTCGCCGCCGATGTGGTACCCGGCGTGCACCCCCAGCCGCTCGGGCCCGGAATGCCGCAGCAGGCCGGCGCCGGACTCACCTCGCAGCAGCGCCGCGAACGTCTGCGGGCCGTCGCCGAGGCAGGTCGAGATGACGCTAGCCGCGATCAGGGCGCTCATCGCCACTTCCTTCCACGATCGCCGCGCCGACCGCGCCGTCGGCGCCCCGGCCGGTGAGCAGGACCAGGGGCCGGGCGGCCGGGAGCGCGGGACCGGCGAGCACGACGGCGAGCGCCGCCGCGCCGGTGGCCGCGCCGCAGTCGCCGAGCAGGCGCCGGGCCGGGACGTGTTCCGGATGGTGGCCGAGCGCCCGCACCGCCGGCCCGTACTCGCGGTCGTCGTCGGGGTGGGCCGAGCCGGTCACCACCGCGCCGACGGCCGAGCTGTCCGCGCCGGCCTGGCGCAGGGCCCGGCCGACGCACGAGGTGAGCGCCGTGCCGGCCGGCATCGTGCCGCCCGGCCCGTACCCGGTGGCGACCGAGAGGATCCGGGCGCCGCTACCCCCGTCGGCGGTCCGGGAAAGCACGAAGAACGCGGCGGCCTCGCCGGCCGGTGCGGTGTCCGGTTCCCCGGCCAGCTGCACGGCCCACGCCCGGTGCGGGGTGAACTCCTCCACCGCGCCCGCCACCATCGTGTCGGCGTAACCGCGGTCGAGGACGTTGCGCGCGTAGCGGACCGCGTTGAGGAAGGCGAGCGGTCCACCGGCGATGGTGGCGTTCACCCCGCGCAGGCCGAAGCGGATCGCGACCTGGCCGGCGGCGCCGTTCATCACGGTGTTCGGGAAGAGCACCGGGTTGACCAGGTACGGCCGTTCCTGCACCAGGGTCTCGCGGCTGTAGTCGCTGGTGGACTTGAAGCTGCCGAGACTGGTGCCGAGCACCACGCCGGTACGGGCGTGCGGCCCCGCGTCGAGGTCCACCGGTGACGAGCGCAGCGCCTCCCGGCAGCACACCACGGCCAGCGCGGTCGCCCGGTCGAAGGAGCTGGTCCCCTTGCGGCCGAGAAGCGTACGCACGTCGAAGCCGGGCAGTGCCCGCGCGGACGGCACCGGCAGCGGATCGTCGAACATGGCCCGGACGTCCTGCGGCACCGGAACGCCCACGGCGAGCGGCTCGGCGCCGACGCCGGCCGAGGTGATCGCGCTCCATCCGGTGATCGCGACGCCGCTCACCGGACCGCTCCCAGCATGACGATGGCGTTGTTGCCGCCGAACGCGAAGCCGTCGTTCTGCGCCACCCGCACGTCGGCGGGCCGGGCGGTGTTGGGCACCGGGTCGATCCCCGGCAGCTCCGGGTCGGCCTCCGACCAGTTCACGGTCGGCGGCAGGAAGCCCTGGTCGATGGCGAGCACCGACGCGATCGCCCCGAAACCGCAGGCCGCGCCCATGGTGTGCCCGATCATCGACTTGATCGAGCTGACCGGCGGCGGCTCCGGGCCGAAGACCTCCAGGATCGCCCGGCCCTCGACGAGGTCGTTGGCGGGCGTGCCGGTGCCGTGCGCGCAGATGTAGTCCACCTCGTCGGGCTTCACGTCCGCGTTGCGGTGGGCGGTGCGCATGCACTCGGCGATGCTGCGCTCGTCGGGCGACACCGGATGGTTGGCGTCGCAGTTCAGGCCGTACCCGAGCACCTCGGCGAGGATCCGCGCGTCACGGCGCCGGGCGTGCTCGAACGTCTCGAGCAGCAGCACCGCGCCGCCCTCACCGGTGAGGATGCCCGAGCGGTTGCGGTCGAACGGCGCGCAGGACGTGCCCGCGAGCGCGCCGAGGCGGAAGAAGCCGGCGTGCGCCCATCGGCACACCGAGTCCGCGCCGCCGGCCAGCACCACGTCCGCCTCGCCGGAGACCAGCAGGTCGTAGGCGTACCCGAGGGCGTAGTTGCTGGCCGAGCAGGCCGTGGCAAGCGTCAGCGACTCCCCGCACAGGCCCAGTTCCTCGCTCACCGCGTTCGCGAGCCGGTTCGCCGGCAGCTGGCGCAGCAGGCCGGGGTCCTGAGCTCCGAAGCCGCCGCCGACGATCTGCGCGGTCAGCGCCTCGACGACCTGCGACTCCCCGCTGGTGGTGCCGATGACCGCGTGCGCCCGACCGGGGTCGACGGTGGACAGGTCCAGACGGCCGTCCTCGACGGCGAGGCGGGCCGCGCCGGCGGCGAACTGGCTCGACCGGCCCCACGTCGCCGGATCGAGCCGCCGCAGGTGCGCGCCGGGGTCGAAGGCGTGCACCTCACCGGCGTTCTGATGCGGAAAGCCGGCCGGGTCGAAGCTGGTGATGTGGGAGATGCCGGAGCGACCGGCACGCAGCGCTCCGGCGAACGCCGGTGCGCCGATGCCGATACTCGACACCGGGCCGAGCCCGGTCACCGCGACGCGGACCACGGCTCAGTTCCGTCCGGCCGAGTGACGGATCAGGGCCGCGTGCACGGCCTTGAGGTTGCGCAGTTCGGGCAGCTCCGCCTGCGGGATCTCCACCTTGAACTGCTTGTCGAGCCGGGCGAGGATCTCGATCGCCCGGAGAGAGTCGGCCTCGTACTCCTCCATGAAGTCGCCGGTGTCGGTGAGCTCCTCCGGCTCCACCTCCAGCACCTCGGCCACCAGGGCGCGCAGGTCCTCCAGCTGCTGATCTTCAGCGTTCATCGTGTTCCTTCCCTGCCTGGGACAATGCCGGCGTCATGCCGCGGCCCGAGCGAGCTCGGGAGTCTGAGGGTGGGGTGGCTGGACCGGGCGGCGGGTGGCCACCAGGGTGGTGACGGTGGCGACGCGCCGGTCGCCGACCCAGCTCTCCCCGGAGGCGAACGCCGTGTCGGCGATCACCGAGTCGAGCCGGACCTCGTGCCGGACCACGTCGCCCGGGTAGACCGGGCCGTCGAACCGGAAGCCGGTCGCCGCGACGAACATCAGGGTGCGGCCGTCGTCGAGGTCGGGCTGCTCACCGCGGAGCCACAGCAGCGCGGCGCTCTGCCCGAACGACTCGATCAGCAGACCGGCCGGGTAGCGCCACCGCCATCGGCACGCGTCCTCCGGGAGGTCGGCGTAGCAGGGCTCGGAGCCGGTGACCGCCTTGACCGTACGGATGAACCGCCCCGCCTCCACGTCGAGCACCCGGTCGACCAGCAGCAGTGGGTGCCGCTGCGGGAGCAGCGCCCGGATCTCGAGATGCTCAGACATCGTCGTCCTCCGCCCGCTCGAAGACCGCCTTGATCCGCGCGGTGGTGGTGCCGTCGCGGCGCCGCCCCTGTGCGCGCACCGCCCACGACCCGTCGCCGGCCGGAACAGCCGTGATGTCGAGCGTCAGCTCGTCGCCGGCCAGCAGCGGCGCCAGGAAGCGCACGTTGCTCACCTCGCGCAGCAGCAGGTTTCCGTGTTCGGCCAGGGCCTGGCACATGGCGTCGATGACGAAGACGCCGGGCAGCACGGTCAGGCCCGGGAAGTGCCCGCGCAGATGCGGGTCGTCCGGGTCGACGGTCAGCCGGGTGACGAGCCGGACGGTCGCGCCGTCGTCGTCGCCGCGCGTGGTGGTGACCAGGCTCAGCGGTGAGGCAAGGATCTTCACAGCGTGATCCCCCCGTCGACCTGGAAGACCTGCCCGGTGATGTACGCGGCCCGCTCGGAGAGCAGGAACGCGACCAGGTCGGCGACCTCGTCGGACCGGCCGAAGCGGCGCAGCGTGATCTGTTCCAGTGCCTGGTCGCGGATCTGCGTGCCGAGCACGCCGGTCATGTCGGTCTCGATGAAGCCCGGCGCGACGACGTTGACCCGGATCCCGTACCGGCCGACCTCCTTGGCCAGCGACCGGCTCAGGCCGATGATCCCGGCCTTGCTCGCCGCGTACGCGGTCTGCCCGGCGTTGCCGTAGATCCCGGCCACCGAGGACATGTTCACGATGACGCCGCTACGGGCCTTCATGAACCGGAAGGCCATCGCGCGGCACAGGTTCCAGGTGCCGGTCAGGTTGGTCGACAGCACCGCGTTCCAGTCCGCCGGCATGCCCAGCACCAGCGGCTGGTCGCGGGTGATGCCGGCGTTGTTCACCAGCAGGTCGATCGGGCCGAGGGCCTCCTCGGCGGCGCGCACGAACCGGTCGACCTCGTCCGGCTGGGTCACGTCGCACTCGGCGAGGTGATACGGCACGCCGAGCCGGCGCAGGTCCGCCTCGGTCTGCCGGGACGCCTCGCTCTCCCGCTGGTAGCACCCGGCGACCGCATGGCCGTCCTGTGCCAGCCGCAGTGCGATCGCCCGGCCGATCCCCCGTGAGGATCCGGTGATCAGGGCCCTGTGCTGCTCCGCCACGACGTCTCCCGAATGGATGTGAAAGTCACGCCAGAATTGAGGCTATTTCTCCTGATTGACGGTTTCATCTCTCTAAATGCTGGAGAGCGGCCAGTTCCCCGAGGACCTCGTCGGTGTCCGCCCCGGGTACCGGCGCCGGGCGCCGGATCCGGGTCGGCGTGCGGGAGAACTTCACCGGCGGTGCGACCAGGGGGGCCACCGATCCGTCGCTCAGGCGGGTCGGCGCCAGCATGCCGCGTGCCGCCACATGCGGATCGCGGACCGCTTCCGCCAGCGTGCGCACGGGCGAAACCACGATTTCGTACGCGGTGAGCACGGCGACCACCTCGGACACGTCACGTCCGGCACACCACCCGGCTACGAGATCGTTGACAGCGTCCCGGTTCGCCAGGCGCTCCTCGTTGGTCCGGAAACCGTCCGCCCGTCCCAGCCCCGGCCGGCCCAGCACTCCGGCGAGCGCTCGCCAGTGCTTGTTCAGCGCGACGGCCAGATAGACGTGGCCGTCCCGGCACCGGTAGACGTTGGACGGCACCACGAAGTCCGTCTCGTTGCCCCACCGCCGCGGTGCCGCGCCGGTCGCCGCAAGCGTCGGCAGGCCGCTGCTGCTGAACAGCAGCGCGTCCATCATCGACACGTCGACGTGCTGGCCCTCCCCCGTCCGGTCCCGGTGCGCCAGCGCCGCCAGCGCCGCGACCGCCGCGTGCAGGCCGGCGAGTTCGTCGGCCAGGAACGTCGGAGCCCGGGTCGGCGTGCCCCGCGGATCACCGTTGAGCGACATCCACCCACCGGCCGCCTGGATCGCCGGGTCGTACGCCGGAAGACGCGTGTTCGGGCCGTACTGACCCCACCCGGAGATGGACACGAAGATCAGGTCCGGTCGCACCTCGCGGCACGCCCGGTACCCGGCACCCCACTCGTCCAGCGTCCCAGGCCGGTAGTTCTCCACCACGATGTCCGCGGTGGCCACCAGGCGCAGGAACGTCTCCACGCCGGCCGGCTCCCGCAGGTCGATCCCGACGCTGCGCTTGTTGCGATGCACCGTCTCCCGGAACCACGAGAGCCCGGTACCCGGGATGACCGGCGGCACGTCACCGTCACGGCCGTACGGGAGCTCGACGTCGACGACGTCGGCGCCCAGGTCACCGAGCAGGCACGTGGCCATCGGACCGGACCACACCTTGGTCACGCCGAGCACGCGCACCCCGGCGAGCGGCCCGGCCGAACCCTCCCGCGCCTCGCTGAAGAACTCCCGCGCGCCCGTCACCGTCACCACCGCCGCAGCAGCGAGGCGGTGCCGAGCGAACCGCCGCAGCACATGGTGATCAGCGCGGTCCCGGCGCCGGTGCGCTCCAGCTCGTGCAGCGCGCTGACGATCAGCCGGGTGCCGGTCGCGCCGAGCGGGTGGCCCAGCGCGATCGCCCCGCCGTTCGGGTTCACCCGGTCGGGGTCCGCGCCGTACGCCGCCATCCAGTTCAGCACCACCGCGGCGAACGCCTCGTTGACCTCGACCAGGTCGATGTCACCGGCCTTCATCCCGGCCCGGCGCAGCAGCCGCGCGGTCGCCTCGACCGGGCCGTCGAGCAGGAAGTAGGGGTCCGCACCGGTGACCACCTGGTGCTCCAGGACCGCGCGCGGCGCGAGCCCGAGCGACCGGGCCCGGTCCAGCGACATCCACAGGACCGCCGCGGCGCCGTCGGAGATCTGCGAGGTCGTGCCGGCCGTGTGCACCGCGCCGTCCATCGTCGGCCGCAACCCGGCGAGCCCCTCGGGTGTGGTGTCGCGCAGGCCCTCGTCCCGGTCCACCACGCCCGCCCCACCGGCCGGCACGGGTGTCACCTCACGGTCGTAGTGCCCGGCCGCCCAGGCCCTCGCCGCCCGCTGTTGCGACCGCAGCCCGTACGCGTCGGCGTCCGCCCGGGTGATCCCCTGACGGCGCGCGATCCGCTCGGCACCGCCGAACTGCGCCTTGGGCGGGTCGTCCCACGGGTAGTCGTCGGTCTTGTAGTGCCCCGGCCCCTGATACAGGTTCACCCCGATCGGGACGCGGCTCATCGCCTCCACCCCGCACGCGATGCCCACGTCGATCACGCCGGCCGCGATCAGCGCGGAGATCAGGTGATTGGCCTGCTGGCCCGAGCCGCACGACACGTCCACCGTGGAACAGCCCACCGCCGGGTCGAATCCGCTGTTCAGCCACGCGTTGCGGGTCACGTTCAGGCTCTGCTCGCCGGCCTGGGTGACACAGCCGCCGATGACCTGCTCGACCTCGCCCGCCTCGATGCCGGCCCGCTCGATGACCTCCCGCTGCACGTGCCGCAGCAGCTCGACCGCCTTCAGGCCGGCCAGCGCGCCGCCGCGGCGGCCGATCGGCGTGCGCGCCGCGGCGACGATCACCGGTGTACTCACGGCCGGTCACCGGGCAGCAGGATCGCCAGCTTCGGGCAGGCCCGCGCGGCCTCCTCGACCGCGGGCCACAGCTCCGCGCCCGGCTCGGGGACGCGCACGTGCAACAGGTCCTCGTCGTCCAGCTCGAACACCTCGGGCGCGAAGGAGTTGCACACCCCCGTGCTGTCGCACAGGTCGTAGTCGACGGTCACCCGCATCGAGGACACCTCCGGCGGTGATAGGCGCTTGGCGACAGCGCCATCGTGGGCACCCGTGCGGGGGTGGCGCATCTTCGTATGTGCTGGTCAAGGCGGTCGTCAGGGTGCCTTCTCCGAGAGTGCGCAACCCGGGCGGGAAAGGACCGCCATCGATACGCGCCGGGTTAGCGTGCCGGGCATGCGGTTGGGCGACACGACGGAACAGGCCCGATTCCGGGCGACGTTGCGGGACTGGCTCTCCGCCCACGTTCCCCTCGGCACACCGGGGACGTGGGCGCCGGAACAACTGAGCCGGTGGAGCAGCGCGATGCACGAGGCCGGTTACGCCGGCCTCACCTGGCCCGAGCAGTACGGCGGGCGCGGGCTGACCCCGGCGTACCAGGCGATCTTCGCCGAGGAGTGCGCGCGGGCCGGAGCGCCCGACCACCTCAACGTGATCGGGCTGAACATGGTCGGCCCGACACTCATCCACTTCGGTACGCCTGCGCAGCAGGGCGAGCACCTGCCCCGGATCCTCTCCGGCGAGTCGGTGTTCTGCCAGGGCTTCTCCGAACCGGACGCCGGCTCCGACCTGGCGGCCGTACGGACCCGGGCGACCGCCGAGCCGGGCGGTTACCGGATCAGCGGTGAGAAGGTCTGGTCGTCGTACGCGCACCTGGCCGACCACTGCCTGCTGCTGGCGCGTACCGCCGACGGGGAGCCGCGGCACCGCGGCCTGACCTGCTTCCTGCTCGACATGCGCTCGCCCGGTGTCACGGTCCGCCCGTTGCGGCAGCTCACCGGCGCGAGCGACTTCAACCAGATCCTGCTCGACGACGTCCTGGTGCCCGACGGGGCCGTCCTCGGACCGGCCGGCGAGGGCTGGCGGGTCGCCATGACCACGCTGGCGCACGAGCGCGGCACGTTCGGCATCACGCTGACCGCCCGGCTGGCCGCCGAACTCGACCGCCTGGTGGCCACCGTCCACGAGGCCGGTGCGGCCGGCGACCCGCTGGTGCGCCGGGAGGTGGCCGAACTGCACGTCGAGTTGCAGGGGCTGCGCTACACCGGCTACCGGGCGCTGGCCGCGCTGGAGCAGACCGGGACACCCGGACCGGAGAGTTCGGTCATCAAACTCCGCTGGTCGCTGGCGAACCAGCGGCTCACCGCGCTCGCCACCCGCCTGCACGGCGCCCGCGACGACTACTGGCGGCAGCAGCGGCTCAGCAGCCGGACCAACACCATCGAGGGCGGCACCTCGGAGATCCTGCGCGGCATCATCGCCGAGCGGGTCCTCGCGCTGCCCCGGTCCCGGTAGACGGAGGGGACAGATGAACTTCGCCCTGACCACGAACCAGACCGACCTCCGCGACGCCGCCCGGCGCCACCTGGAGGACCGCTACCCGGCGGCGCGGATCGCCGACCTGGCCGACGGGCCGGGCGCCGACCGCGACGCCTGGCCGGCCCTGCGGGACCAGGGCTGGCTCGACCCTGATCTGGACCCGGTGCTGCTGGCCCTGCTGGCGGAGGAGACCGGCCGGGCCCTACTGCCGGCGCCCTGGTGGGCCACCGTCCGCACGGACCTGCCGAAGCCCTCGGGCCGGCCGTCCACCCTCGCCGACGGCTCCACCACCTGCCACGCCGACGACGTCGCCGGCCGCTGGCGTCTCGACGGGCGGATCTCCGCCGTCACCGACGCCGAGCACGCCGAGGAGTTCGTCGTCTCGGCCGGCGGGCCGGACGGCCTGATGCTGTTCCTGGTCACCGCGGGCGACCCCGGCCTCACCGTCACACCGGTGCCCGGCGTGGACCCGCTGCGGCGCGGCGCCGACCTGACCCTCGCCGGCGCGACCGGCGAACTGCTGACGGCACCCGGCGAGGCGGCCGAGGTGCTCACCGCCACCGGGCGGCGCTCGGCGCTGCTGCTCGGCGCGGAGGCGGTGGGCGTCGCCGCCCGGGCCCTGGAGATGGCCGTGGAGCACGCGAAGACGCGCGTCCAGTTCGGCCGGGCGATCGGGTCCTATCAGGCGGTCGCGCACCGGCTCGCCGACGGCTACTCCGACGTGGAGCTGGCCCGGTCACTGGTCTACCGGGCCGCCTGTGTGCTGGCGCGTCCGGGCGACGACCCGGGTGAGGCGCTGGCCTGTGCCGCGTACGCGGGCGCGCTGGCCGCGGTCCGGGTCTGCGAGTCGGCGATCCAGGTCCTCGGCGGGATGGGCGTCACCTGGGAGCACCCGCTGCACCGGTGGTACCGGCGGGCGCTGTGGATCGACGCGTACCTCACCGGCCGGACCGATCCGCTCGGTGCGATCGCCGCGGAACTGCTCGGCGCCGCCCCCGGAACCCCGGCGCCGCGCGGCGCCGCCGCCTCACCCGCGGAGGCCGCGGCATGGCGCTGAACCTGCACTGGTTCCTGCCCACGCACGGCGACGGCAAGGAGGTCGCCAAGCGCAGCACCGGCGAGACCGTGCCGGGCGCCCGCCGGGACCCGGACATCGACTACCTCACCCAGGTGGCGCTCGCCGCCGAACGGTTCGGCTTCGACGGCATGCTGGTGCCGTTCGGCCTGTTCTGCGAGGACCCGTGGGTCGTCTCCGCGGCTCTGGCGTCGCGGACCACCCGGATCCGCTTCATGATCGCGCTGCGCGCCGGGCTGCAGCCGCCGCTGCTCGCCGCTCAGGCCGCGGCCACCCTTCAGCGGGTGTCCGGCGGGCGGCTGATGCTCAACATCGTGACCGGCGGCGACGCCGACGAGCAGCACCGGTACGGCGACTGGCTGGATCACGAGCGCCGCTACGAGCGCACCGGCGAGTTCCTCGACGCGTTCGGCCGGGCCTGGTCCGGCGACCGTTTCGACGCCGACGGCGCGCACTACCGGATCCGCGCCGGGCTGCTGACCCGGCCGGACCCGCGCCGGCCGCTGACCTTCGTCGGCGGCTCCTCGGCGGCGGCCCAGCGGGTCGCCGCCAGGCACGGCGACGTCTATCTGGCCTGGGGCGAGCCGCCGGACGCGATGACCGGGCTGATGAGCTCGGCCCGCCGGCTCGCCGCCGAGGCCGGGCGCACGCTGAGCTTCGGCAGCCGGTTCCACGTGATCTCCCGGGACACCGCGGCGGAGGCGTGGCGCGTGGCACGGCAGCTGGCCGACGACATGGATCCGGCCCGGATCGAGCAGGCACAGCGGCGCTTCCGCTCCACCGAGAGCGAGGGACAGCGGCGGATGGCCGCCCTGCACGGCGGCAGCCGCGCCGAGCTCGAGGTCTACCCCAACGTCTGGGCGGGGTACGGCCTGGTGCGCCCGGGCGTGGGCACCGCGCTGGTCGGCAGCCACGAGGACGTCGCCGAGCGCATCGAGGAGTACCACTCGATCGGGCTCGACCACCTGATCCTGTCCGCACAGCCGCATCTGGAGGAGGCCTACGCGTTCGGCGAGGGCGTCCTGCCGCTGCTGCGCAAACGGGGCCTGCTCGGATGAGACTCGCGCTGAACCTCGGCTATCACGCGGGACGCGGGTCGCCGGCCGGGCACCTGCGGCTCGCCCAGGAGGCCGAACGTCTCGGCTACGACTCGGTCTGGGTCGCCGAGGCGTACGGCTCCGACGCACCCACCGAGCTCGCCTGGCTGGCGGCCGGCACCGAGCGGATCGGGCTGGGCAGCGCGGTCATGCAGATTCCGGCGCGTACCCCGGCGATGACCGCGATGACCACCGCGACCGTCGACCTGCTCTCCGGCGGGCGGTTCCGGCTCGGCCTCGGTGTCTCCGGCCCGCAGGTCTCCGAGGGCTGGCACGGCGTGGCGTTCGACGACCCGCTCGCCCGCACCCGCGAGTACGTCGGCCTGGTCCGCGCCGCCCTGCGCCGGGAACGGCTCACCGGCGCAGGGCCGCACTACCCGCTGCCACTACCCGACGGCCCCGGCAAGGCGTTGCGGCTGACCCTGCACCCGCTGCGGGACCGGGTGCCGCTCTACCTCGGCGCGGTGGGCCCGCGCAACCTGGAACTCACCGGCGAGATCGCCGACGGCTGGCTGGCCGCCTTCTTCGCACCGGAGGACGCCGCGCCGCAGCTCGCCCGCATCGCGGCCGGGCGCGCCCGGTCCGGCGCGGATCCGGCCGCCTTCGACATCGCGCCCACCGTGCCGGTCGTGGTCGGTGACGACGTGGCCGCGTGCGCCCGGTTGATCCGGCCGTACGCTGCGCTCTACCTCGGCGGGATGGGCAGCCGGCGGCAGAACTTCTATCAGCGCGCGGCCGGCCGGATGGGCTTCGGCGACGAGGCCCGCGAGGTGCAGGAGCACTACCTGGCCGGGCGCCGTCAGGAGGCCGCCGCGGCGGTTCCGCTCGAGCTGCTGGACCGCACCGCGCTGATCGGGCCGCCGGGGCGGATCGCTGACCGGTTGCATGCGTACGCCGAGGCCGGGGTGACCACGCTGGTGGCGGCTCTGTTCAGCGGCGCCGAGACCGGGGTGCGCACGCTGCGGCACCTGGCCGGCGCGCTCGAAAAAGCGGGGCTCAGGTAGCCACGAAGGTCGCCCGGTTCGGGTTGTGGCTCAGGTTCGGGCGGTGCTCGCGCGCGGTGAACCCGGCGGCGGCGAGCACCCCGACCATCTCGGCCGGGTCGTAGCGGGTCAGCCCCAGCTCGCGCCGCGCCCGCGTGTACGGCGAGAACACCGTGGCGGCCATCGAGCGCACCGCCGCGCCGAGGAACCGCTCCCGCGCCGCGAACCGCAGCATCGCCAGCGAGTCCGCCACCAGACCGGACCGCTGCGGGATCACGTCACCGACCAGCAGCCGGCCGCGCGCCGACAGCAGCCTCCGCGCGGTGGCCAGCAGCCGGTCCAGCTCGTCACGGCGCAGATACTGCACCACCGAGTTGACCACGATGAGGTCGACCGAGCCGTCCGGAATCGCGCCGAGTGAGTCCGGGCCGATCACGGTGATCCGGTCGTGACCGGCGAACCGGGCGGCCAGCGCCTCGCGGAAGCCGGTGGCCGACTCGCAGAGGGTCAGCCGGCCGCACTCCGCGGCGATCCGCTCCGCCTCCAGGGCGTCACCCGGCCCGTAGTCCAGCACGTGCGCGCCCGGACCCGGCGCGACCTTGATGATCTGTTCGGCGGTGTCGCGGAAGTGCAGCCGGCGGTGCCGGTCGTTGACATAGATCCGTTGCTCACCGCTCCAGAAGTCCAGCCAGTCCGGCGTCATGCCGGTCAGCATGCGTGCCGCGGCGGCCCGCCGCACCTTCCGGCGTGCCCCTCTACCAGCGCAATCAGAAAGATGCCGAGGGATCGCCCGCGATGTGAGGGTTCGGTACGAAGCACTGGCTGACTGCTGGAGGGCGGACGCCGTGTCCACGATCACGTCGAGCAATCCCTCGGGGCGAGCCACACCCGGCTCCGACGGCCAGGCGGCCGAGGCGCACCTCACCGAGGTCGTCATCCCCATCTACAACGAGGAGGCGGTGCTCGCTGCCAGCGTCCACCGCCTGCACGCGTACCTGACGGAGAAGTTCCCCTATCCGTTCCGGATCACCGTCGCCGACAACGGCAGCACCGACGGCAGCTGGGCGATCGCCGAACGGCTGTGCGGGGAGCTGCCCGGCGTGGGCGCGGTCCGTCTGCAGGAGAAGGGACGTGGCCGCGCGCTGCGGGCGGTCTGGAGCGAGAGCCAGGCCGAGGTGGTGGCGTACATGGACGTCGACCTCTCGATCGACCTGGACGCCTTCCTGCCGCTGGTGGCCTCCGTGATGTCCGGCCACAGCGACCTGGCCATCGGCACCCGGCACGCGAACGGGTCGACGGTGCACCGCACCCTCAAGCGGGCCGTGCTGTCGCGGACCTACAACTTCCTGCTGGCGACCACCCTGGGCGCCAAGTTCTCCGACGCGCAGTGCGGCTTCAAGGCCGGCCGGCGCGACGTCGTGCAGGCCCTGCTGCCGGTGGTCGACGACAACAAGTGGTTCTTCGACACCGAGCTGCTGCTCGCCGCCCAGCGCCACGGGCTGCGCATCCACGAGGTGCCGGTCGACTGCATGGACGACCCGAACAGCTCCGTGGACCTGTTCCGCACCGCACGAGACGATCTCGCGGGCATGCTCCGTGTGGGGCGCCGGGTCATCGGGGGTGCGCTGCATGTGGACCTGCCGTCACACGTACGCCGGGCCAAGCTCCCCGCCGGGATGGCGCGCCAGCTGCCGCGGTTCGCCGTCATCGGCGTGCTCAGCTCGGCCGCCTACCTGCTGCTGTTCCTGCTGCTGCGCACGGTCATGTCCGGGATGGCGGCCAACGCGGTCGCGCTGGTGCTGACCACGATCGGCAACACCGCCGCCAACCGACGGTTCACCTTCGGCGTACGCGGCTCGCGCGACGTGGTCCGCCATCAGCTCGAGGGCGGCGTGGACTTCATCATCCGGCTGCTGCTGAGCAGCGGCAGCGTGTTGTTGCTGCACACGCTCTGGCCGGGCGCGCCCCGTGGCGTCGAGCTGGGGGTGGCGTACACGGTCATCGCGCTGGCCACGGTGATCCGCTTCGTGCTGCTGCGGGTGTGGGTGTTCAACCCCCGGCGGCGGAGCGGCGCCCGATGAGCCGCACCCTGATCGTCAACGCCGACGACTACGGGCTCACCGAGGGGATCTCCCGAGGCATCCTGCACGCCCACCGGGCGGGCGTCGTGTCCAGCACCTCGGTGCTGGCGGTCGGCCCCGCGGTGGGCGTCACCGGGCCGTGGCTGCACGACTCGCCCGACTTGGGCACCGGCGCCCACCTCGCCCTGGTCGGCGAGGATCCGCCGTTGCTGTCACGTACCGAGATCCCGACGCTGGTCGATCGCGCCGGCCGTTTCCCGCTCTCCTGGCGGGTGTTCCTGGCCCGCGCTGCCGCCGGCCGGGTGGACCCGGCCGACGTCGAACGCGAGTTCACGGCACAGGTGGAGCGGCTCACCCGCGACCTCGGACTGCGGCTGAGCCACCTGGACACCCACCAGCATCTGCATCTGTGGCCGCCGGTCGCCGCGGTGCTGGTCAGGCTGGCCCGCCGCCACGCCGTCGGCGCCACGAGAGTGCCGTCCAGCCGGTCGCGAGGACCCCGGGGCGCGGGCGTGCGCATGCTGAGCCGTCGCTTGCGGACGGTCGTCGACCGGGCCGGACTGGCCGCACCGTCGGCGTACGCGGGCCTGGACGAGGCCGGCCGCTTTACGTTGCCCCGGCTACTTCAGGCAATCGACCTTCTAGCCGGGTTGCATGCAGACAAACTGGAGGTAAACTGCCATCCCGGCGAGGCCGGTGACCCCGATCGGGCCCGGTATGCCTGGGGTTTCCGGTGGTCAGCCGAGCTCGACGCACTCACCCACCCCGCAACCCGCGACGCCATCAGCCGGCACGGCCTACGGCTCGCGGGTTTCTCTGAACTTGCCCCGACCGGGCAGAGGTGACTTCATGGACGCCACCGAGATCCGCAAACTCGCCGCCCTCGAGGACCGCCACTGGTGGTACCGGGAGCGCCGCATCCTGCTCGACCGCGACGTGCGCCGGATGAAGCCCGGACGGGCCCTCGACATCGGCGCGGCCGGCGGCGGCAACACCCGGGTGCTGCGCGCCCGCGGCTGGGAGACGGTCGCGCTGGAGTACAGCACCGAGGGCGCCCAGGTCGCCCGCGAGCGCGGCCTCAACGTGATCCAGGCCGACGCCCGGCACATCCCGCTGCCGGACGCCTCCATGGACCTGATCGTCGCCTTCGACATCCTGGAGCACATCCCGGACGACACCAGCGCCGCCCGCGAGATCTTCCGCCTGCTGCGGCCAGGTGGCACCGCCCTGATCGCGGTGCCGTGCGACATGCGCCTGTGGTCCGACCACGACGTGGCGGTGAACCACGTCCGGCGCTACGACCGCTCCGGGCTGATCGAGCTCATCGAGTCGGCCGGGCTGACCGTCCACGAGGTGGAGAGCTGGAACGTGCTGCTGCGCCCGGTCGCGGCCTGGCGCCGGAAGAAGTCCTCCGGCAGCGACCTGACCGAGCTGGCCGCGCCGGTCAACGCCGCGCTGGGCATGGTCGTCGCCGCCGAGCGGTACCTTCCGACGAGCCGCATGCCCGGCGTCTCGCTCCGGCTGCGCGCGACCCGGCCCGGGGTGACGGCGGGCTCGTCGCCGCCCGTCCCGGAAGTCACAGCTCATGTCTGACCTGGCGCTCAGCACGCAGATGCTGCTGGCGGACGCCGCACGGCGGCACGCCGAGCACGCACGCCTGCACAGCACCGGCACGGTCCACCCGATCCGCCTGCAGTCGGGCGAGACGGCCTGGCTGATCACCGGGCACGAGCAGGCCCGGCAGGCGCTGATCGATCTGCGCCTGCAGGGCCGCACGGCAACCGTCGGCCACGGCCGGCGGATGCCGGAGGACCTGCGCCGGGCCATGAACAGCCACATGCTCAACGTCGGGCCGCCGGACCACACCCGGTTGCGGCGGCTCGTGTCGGCGGCGTTCACCCGCCGCCGGATGGAGCAGATGCGGCCGCGCATCCAGCAGCTCACCGACGCCCTGCTCGACGAGATGGACCAGCCCGGCGCGGTCGACGTGCTCGCCGGGCTGGCGCTGCCGCTGCCGATGCAGGTGCTGGTCGACCTGTTCGGAATCCCGGCCGAGGACTGCGACGACTTCCATCTGTGGAGCAGCACCCTGACCTCGTCCGGCTCGCTGCCCCTGCAGGAGATGCACGCCGCCGCGGCACAGATGGTCGACTACTCCCGCGACCTGCTCGAGCGCAAGCGGCGGCACCCCGAGCCGGACCTGCTGTCCGCGCTCGTCGCCGTCCGTGACGGCGAGGACCGCCTCAGCGAGGACGAACTCACCTCGATGGTGTTCCTGCTGCTGACGGCCGGGCACGAGACCACGGTCAACCTGATCGGCAACGGGATCCTGGCGCTGCTCAACCACCCCGAGCAACTCGCCCGGGTGCGCGCCGAGCCCGATCTGGTGACCACCGTGGTCGAGGAGACCCTGCGCTTCGACAGCCCGGTCCAGATCGCCCTGCGCCACGCCACCGAAACGGTGGAGCTGGGCGGCGTGGAGATCCCCGAGGGCGCCACCGTCCTCGTCTCGCTGCTGGGCGCCAACCGCGATCCGGCCCGCTTCCCCGATCCCGGCGAGTTCCGGCTGAACCGCTCGGACAACGCGCAGCTCGGCTTCGGGTACGGCTTCCACCACTGCATCGGCGCACCGCTGGCCCGCATCGAGGGAGCTGTCGCGATCGGATCCCTGCTGCGCCGCTTCCCCGATGTACGGCTCGCCCGCGACGCCGACGATCTGACCTGGCGCGCCAGCATGATCATGCACGGCCTGACCGACCTCCCGGTCCACCTGCGCTGACCCCCATTGCGTGGGGAGTTGCGGTCAGCATGACGGCCGAACTCCACACACCACGACGCGACGAGCATTGCGTGGGGAGTTGCGGTCAGTATGAGGGCCGAATTCCACACGAGGCGGTTTGAGCCGCACACACGAGAACGGCGCCGGCCGAGGCCGGCGCCGTTCCGCGTCTGTCAGATCGGGCGGGCCTCGACGATCGGCAGGCCCTTGGGGCGCAGCACCCGCTCCAGCCGGAAGCCGGTCCGGCCGAACAGCGCCGTCAGCTCCTCGCGGCTGCGGCTGCCACCACCGCGCATGACCATCAGCAGCACGTCGTAGAGCTTGCCCCAGTCGAACTCGTCGCCGGGCTCCACCACCGGCTCGATGACCAGCAGCCGGCCGTCCGGGCGGATCGCGGCCCGGATCGCGCGCAGCACCTCCTCGGCGCCGGGGTCGTCGAGGTCGTACAGCGCCCGCTTGATCACGTAGCCGTCGCCGCCGGCCGGCACCTCGGTGCGGAAGTCACCGCCGAGCACGGTGCACCGGTCGCTGACGCCGCGCTCGGCCAGCACCGGCCCGGACGACGAGACCACGTGCGGCTGGTCGAAGAGGACGCCGCTGAGGTGCGGGTACTCGGCGAGCAGCGCGGCCAGGAACGTCCCGTTGCCGCCGCCCACGTCCACCACCGTCCGGAAGCTCCCCCAGTCGTACGCCGGCAGCAGCGCCTTGATCTCACGCCGGGACACCGCCCGCTGAGAGGCGTCGAACCGCGCCCCGTCAGCCGGATGGCGCTGCATGTGCGTCCAGTAGTCGACGTTGTGCGCCTCGTCGAACGCCGCCCGCCCGGTGCGCAGGCTGTGGTCCAGATGCCCCCAGGCCTGCACGTCGGCGGTGATCAGCGGGTACGCCTCGCGCAGCGACCGCGGATGGTCGGAGCGCAACGGCTCGGCCAGCGCGGTGAGCGCGAACGTCTCGGGCGGCCCCTCGGTGAACACCCCCCGCGCGGCCAGCGCGCGCAGCACGCGCAGCAGGGCCCGCGGCCGGGTGCCGGTCGCCGCCGCCAGGTCGGCCACGGACCGGGGCCCGTCGGCGAGATGATCGGCGATCCGCAGATCGCAGGCGGCTCGCAGCGCGAACGGGATCACGTAGTCGGCCAGCTCGGTCAGCCGGGCGACCGAGTGCAGATCCGGGCCGGACGCGATGGCAGTCATCGGGCTCCCCCTCCTCAGGTGGTCGTGCGGGCGGCCGCACATCGAGGATCGTCGCACCGGCCCGCGGGGCCGCACGTCTCCCGAGGTGCGCTGTTGCCAGGCCGCGACGGCCGCCGCGCACGCTCGGAGATGCGGTGGCCGGTGGGCCGATGCGACGGTCGACTTCGGCGCCGTCACACGCGCGCGCCTCCGGCATCGAGGAGGAATCTGTTGGCGACCAACGTTGTCACGCGCGACGAGCTGATCGACCGGGTCTCCCAGCTCGTACCGCAGTTGCGTAAGAATGCTGTCCGGTCGGACGAGACGCGCCGCCTGGCGGACGACTCGATCGACGCACTCGCCGACGCGGGCGTGTTCCGCCTGCGTACCCCCAAGCGTTACGGCGGCCTGGAGGCCGACACCCGTACGCTGGTGGACGTCGCCGCCGAACTGGGCCGCGCCGACGGCTCCCTGTCCTGGGTCGCCTCGGTCTACTGGATACCCACCTGGATGGCCGGTCTGTTCCCGGACCACGTCCAGGACCAGGTGTTCGGCGAGTCCGACTCCCGCGTCTGCGGCACGCTGAGCCCGACCGGCATGGCCGCCCCCGCCGAGGGCGGCATCGTGGTCAACGGCAGCTGGAAGTTCATCAGCGGCGCCCACCACAGCACCTGGCAGGAGATCGTCGCGGTGCTGATCACCCCGGATCAGCAGCCGCTCCCGGTGGTCGCCATGGTCCCGATGTCCCAGCTGGGGATCATCGACGACTGGCACACCTCCGGCCTGCGCGGCACCGGCAGCGTCACCACGGTGGCGCAGGACGTGTTCGTGCCGGAGGGCCACTACCTCCCGCTGCCGCTGATCCTGCAGGGACAGTCGGCCTCCGAGCGCAACGCCGACTCGCCGATCTACCGGTCGCCGCTGCTGCCGGTCGCCTCGGCGTCGTCGGTCGGCACGCTGATCGGGCTCGGGCGGGCGGCCCGCGAGGCGTTCCTCGAGCGCCTGCCGGACCGCAAGATCACCTACACCGAGTACGCGTCGCAGGCCGAGGCGCCGCTGACCCACCACCAGGTCGCCGCCGCCGTGCAGCACCTGGACGAGGCCGAGTTCCACGCGTACCGCCTGGCCGGCCAGGTCGACGGCAAGTGCGCGGACGGCGCCGGCTGGACCGTCGAGGAGCGCGCCCGGGCCCGCGCCGGACTGGGCGCGGTGGTGTCCCGGACCAAGCAGGCCGTGGACATCCTCGGCGGCGCCAGCGGCGGCTCGTCGATCTACGAGGACGTGCCCATCCAGCGCATCCAGCGCGACGTGCACGCCGCTCACCTGCACGCCCTGATGCACCCGGAGACCAACGCCGAGCTGTACGGCCGGGTGCTGTGCGGCCTGCCGCCGAACACGCTCTACATCTGAGACGGAAAGCGAGACTGCCGATGACCACCGAGACCACCACCGCGCCCGGGGCCGTCGACCCGGCCGAGATCGCCGCACTCCCGAAACGGATGATCGAGGCCTGGGCCGCGCACGACACCGACGCGTTCGCCGAGCTGTTCCACGAGGACGGCACGCTGATCCTGCCGGGCCGCTACCACCAGGGCCGCGAGGCCATCCGCTCGTTCATGGCGGCCGCGTTCCAGGGCCCGTACCAGGGCACCCGCGTGATCGGGCAGCCGATCGAGATCAAGCCGCTGGGCCCGGGTGCGGTCGCCCTGATCACCGAGGGCGGCGTCATCCCGGCCGGCGCCGACACACTGCCGGACGAGGCCGCCATCCGGGCGTCCTGGATCCTCGTCAAGCGTGACGGGCAGTGGCGGCTCGCCGTCTACCAGAACTGCCCCCGCAACTCCTGACATCCGCATCGGGCGTCGCCGGCGACCGGCCGGCGGCGCCCGTCGCCGTTGCCACGGGGAGGAGCAGCGGATGACGGTCAGCCCGACCCGGGACGGCGTCGTGCCCTGGCCGGCGGAGGTGGCGGCCCGGTATGCCCGCAACGGCTGGTGGGACGACCGGACCCTGACAGCTCCCGTCCTGGCCGCCGCGGACGCGCGCCCGGAAGCGGTCGCGCTCGTCGACGGCGGGGTCCGGATGACGTACCGGGAACTGGCCGCGCGCGTCGACGGCACCGCGATCCGCCTGCGTGAGCTCGGTCTGCGGCGCGACGACCGGATCGTCGTGCAGCTGCCGACGGGCCCCGAGGTCGTGGTGCTCACCCTGGGTTGTCTGCGTGCCGGTGTCGTACCGGTGATGGCCGTGCCGGACCACCGCCGCCGGGAGATCGGCTATCTGGTCCGGCACGCGGAGGCGCGGGCGCTCGCGGTACCTGCCGCCTTCCATCACCGGAACATGGCGTACGCGATAGCGGCCGAGTCCCCCACACTCGACCACGTCCTCGTCGCCGGCGACACCCTCGACGACCTGATCCGTCCCGCGCCGGACCCCGCCCGCGCTCGCCGTGAACTCGACAGCGCGGCCCCGGACAGCCGCGACGTCGCGCTCATGGTCCTCTCCGGCGGCGTCGACACGGTGCCGAGGCTGATCCCGCGCACCCACGACGACTACGGCTGCCACGTGCGGCGGGCCGCCGAGCTCAGCGGGTTCGGCCCGGACACCGTCTATCTCGCGGTACTGCCGATGGCCCACAGCATGCCGCTCGGGATGATGCTGGCGACGCTGCGCTCCGGCGGAAGGGTGGTGGTCGCACCCTCACCCGCGCCGACCGCGGCGTTCGACGTCATCGAGCGCGAGGGCGTGACCGCCACGGCCGTGGTGCCGGCGATCGCGCGGAGCTGGTTGCGGGCCCGTCCGGACAGACGGCGCCTCAGTTCCGTACACATCATGCTCGTCGGTGGCGCGCACCTGCCCGCCCACGTCGCCCACCGCATCGTGCCCGCCCTGGCCCGGAGGCTGCAGCAGGGGTACGGCATGGCCGAGGGCCTGGTCTGCCTGACCCGCCTGGACGACCCGGACGAGGTGGCCCGGTACACGCAGGGCCGCCCGATCTGCGACGACGACGAACTGCTCGTCGTCGACGAGCACGACCACCCGGTGCCCGACGGCGAACCGGGCCTGCTGCTCACCAGGGGCCCCTGCACCCCGCGCGGCTACTACCGCGCCGCCGGCTTCAACGCCCGCGCCTTCGCACCCGGCGGCTGGCTGCGCACCGGCGACATCGTCCGGCGCCGCCCCGACGGCAACATCGTGATCGTGGGCCGCGCCAAGGACATGATCAATCGGGGCGGCGAGAAGATCTCCGCGGCCGAGGTGGAGTTCTTCGCCCACCAGGTCCCCGGTGTGGCATCCGCGGCGGCCGTGGCCGTGCCCGACCCGGATCTCGGCGAGCGGGTCTGCCTCTACGTGGTCCCGCACCCCGGCGCCGACGTGCGACTCGCCGACGTCCGCGAGGTCATGCTCGCGGCCGGCACAGCCCACTTCAAACTGCCCGAACGCCTCCGCGTCGTCGCCACCATCCCCGACAAGAAGGCGCTGCGCGCGGACATCGCCGCCCGGAGGCTCTAGCCGACCAGGACGTGCAGGTCGGTGTGGGCGTGGACCGCCCACGGACCGTTCTCGACCCCCAGCCCGCTCTCCTTGTGCCCGCCGAACGGCAGGTCGGGGCGGACACCGCCGGCGTGCGTGTTCACCGACACCTGCCCGGCGTCGAGGCGCGTCGCGACCGCGGCGGCGCGGTCCGGATCCGCCGACCAGACCGAGGCGGTGAGCGCGTACGGCGACGCGTTCGCCCTGGCCACCGCGTCGTCGACATCCCGGCACGGCACCACCGGCAGCACCGGGCCGAACTGCTCGCAGTCCACCACCGGCATCCCGTCGTCAGCGCCGCCCAGCACCGTCGGCGCGTAGAAGTACCCGGCCCGCCGGGGTGCCCGCCCGCCCGCCGCCACACTCGCGCCCCGGCTGACCGCGTCCCGCACCAGCGCCGCCACCCGGTCCCGCCCGGCCGGAAGGCTCACCGGCCCGATCCTGGTCCGGCGGTCCGCACCCGCGCCGACCGGCACCTCCCGGGCCCGTACCGCCAGCGCCTCCACAACCTCGTCGTGGATCCCGCGGGGCACGTACAGCCGCTTCAGCGCCATGCACCGCTGCCCGTTGTTGGCGAACGCGCCCCAGAACACGCCGTCCGCGACCTTCTCCGGGTCCGCGTCGTCCAGCAGCACGGCCGGGTCGTTGCCGCCGAGTTCGAGGGTCATCCGCTTGAGCGAGGCGGCGGCCGCCACCGCCACCCGCCGCCCGGTTTCCGGCGAGCCGGTGAAGCTCACCTTCCGCGGTACGGGATGGGCTGTCATCCACGCGCCCAGCGGCTCCGGGCCGGTCACCACCGTGAACACGCCGGGCGGCAGCACGTCGCGCAGCAGCTCGCCCAGGCGCAGCGTGGTCAGCGGCGTGTACGGCGACGGCTTGAGCACCACGGCGTTGCCGGCCCGCAGCGCCGGCGCGAGCTTCCACACCGCGATGGCGAGCGGGTGGTTCCACGGGGTGATCGCCGCGACCACGCCCAGCGGCCGCCGGGTCACCCGCGCGTCGCCGCGTACCAGGATCTCGTCCGGCTCCAGGTCGGCGTAGTAGCGCAGCCACGTCACCGACGCCATGACCTCGGCCATCGACTCCCGTACCGGCCGGCCCTGCTCCGCGGTGATCAGCGCGGCGAGCTCCTCGCGCGCGTCACGGACCACCTCGGCCGCCCGGCGCAGCGCCGAGCGCCGCGTCTCCTCCGCGCACCGCCAGTCGCGGAACGCCCGGTCCGCCTCGGCCATGACCCGGTCGAGCTGCTCCGGGCCGCACACCGGCGCCTCGGCGAAGACGGCACCGGTGGACGGGTCGACGACGGCCAGCGTGGACGGCGGGATCACGGCCGGGGCGCTGCGAAGAAACGGGGGAACCGCGCGGTCAGCCCGAGGTCGCCGGAGGTCTTCATCCGTCCCCGCATCACCAGCACCACCGCGTGTGCGTTGCCGGTGACCAGGTTGACGTAGTCGGCCGCGTCCAGGCTCAGCGTCAGCTGCGGCTCGCCGGACGGCGAGGGCGACAGGACGCACCGCCCGTCCCCGATCACCATCTGATAGGTGTCGGCACCGCCGTCCGGGCGGTCCCCGATCCGCCAGTGCACGACCGCCCGGGTGTTACCGGCGACCTCCGGACGGAACGCCGAGGTCATCCCGGCGACCAGATGATCGAGGATTGCCGTACGCCGCTCACCGCGCATCAGCCCGCGCAGTTCGTCGCCGCGCATCTGCTTCACGAGCCGGGCGAACTCCAGCGGGTCCATCGTCTCGACCGGCACATCGTGGACGTCCATCGCACTCCTCCTGCATGGGTTCGCACTCACTCGATTCCGCGCAGGAACTGCGGATCGTCGTCATCGTCGCCGGGCCACATGTGCCGCAGACTCGCGCGGGCCCACGCCTCGAGGTTGCTCGGCGGATCGGCCACCGGAATCGGCTCACCGGAGACCGCGACCGCCGCCGGAGGATCCGTCTCCTCGTTCATGGGGCGCTCCTTCCGGGCCGGGCCTTCATTCCAGCGCGCGGGCCCTCCCCCGGGCACCTCCTGAAGTGCGACGCTCCCCCGCCCGAGGGAGACGGTCCCCTCCGGGTGGGGAGTTCTCCCCGGGCGCCGGCGGCGAGGCTGTTGATGTCCACAGACGACAGAGGAGAGAACAGCGATGAAGAAGGCGCTCCTGGCCCTGCTCGCCGCCGGCACCGTCCTGACGGCCTCGGCCGCACCGGCCGCCGCGGCGAAACCGCGTCCCACCCCGAAGGAGGCCAGCCTGGTCGGCTCCGCCACGCTCTGGCGGCCCACCGGCGACGACATCCGCTTCGACTTCGACGCGCACGGCTTCGGGCTGGAGGTCCGGGGCACGTTCCGGGTCAGCCATTACCTGAACGGCGAGGGCGCCTGGATGGAGGGCGACATCGACTGCCTGGTGGTCGGCGGCAAGGTCGCCGTCGTCACCGGTGTCATCACCGCGAGCAGCAAGCCCGAGTGGATCGGCGTCCGCCGTGGCATGACCGTCTTCGACAACGGCCGCCACGACCGCGTCGGCTACAGCTGGGTCCTCGACCCGGGCAGCACCGAGTCGGTGCCGCAGTGCGTGAGCGGCGCACCCTACGAGTGGGTCGAGACCGGCGACTTCAGGACCGTCGAGTGGTTCCCGTTCGCCGGTCCCCCGGGCCGGTGAGCGCCGGGCCGGCCCGGGATCATGTCCCGGGCCGGAGGTGTGGCGGTCAGGCGAACGTGACGTCGCTGCACCACATGTACGCCTGGTCCTGGTGAGACGCCTGCCAGATCACGAAGAGGATGTGCTGGCCGGTGTATCCCGAGGTCGAGACGTTGAACTGGATGTTCTGTGTCGGCGCGTACCGACCGGTTGTGTGGACCAGGTCGAGGTTGCCCCACCCGAGCTTCTGGGTGGTCGGGTTGAATCCCTGCTTGCTGACGTAGACCCGCAGGAAGTCGGCGCCGTGGCTGGCCTGGTCGTACAGGTGGACGGTGAAGTTGCGGCTGATGCTGGTGGTCTTCCAGGCACCGACCTGGTTCAGCGTGTCGTTGCGGGACAGGCCGTTGCTGCACAGCTGGCCGTCGGGGGTCCGGGCCTGGTACTGCTGGCCGAGGCCGTCCCGCAGAGCGCTCATCCAGTTCCACATGGTGTCGGGGTTGGCCTGGAAGGCGCGGTAACACATCGGGTCCTGGGTCTGCATGACCGGGTTCATGTGCTGGTTGCCCCAGGTCTTCCAGCACTGGTAGGCGCGGCTCATCGGGTTGATGATCGTGCCGTGGGCCTGCGCCGGAGCTGACCAGGCGAGCAGGCCGGCCATCACGCTGAACACCAGGATCAGTGCTCTCAATGGCTTGTTCGAACGCATACAGGTCCTCCGTCTCTGGCGGTCGACATTGGGAGCGCTCCCAGAACCAGCATTACATTTAACAAGCTCGATATCAATGCTTATCAATTAACTTTGGTCCGGGTTGATCCGCCTATATCAGGCTTGATCACCCGGACACCGGTCACCACGACGTCGATCGACTCGATCGGGCATGTCCGGGCGAACGCGCGCCGGCCGGCTTGGAGGCATCGGCGACGACGATCACGCGGTTCGCTCCGTCAACCAGGTGCCGGTTGATATCGGCCACGGATCGTCGCCGGTCGCAATCCGGCCGCGTCACCATGGCGGCAACGCGGCCCCGGCCGGCAACGACGCCACCGCCGGCCGCCCCTCGCCTCAGCAGGCGTGAATATGCCTTCGGTGCCTTTGGGCTCGGTGCCGATGCCTACCGCGAGGCAGACGTCTTTCGCCCGCAGAGCGCCCCTGGCCCTGGCGGCCGTGTTGGCGTTGACGTGCACGCAACGTTACCCGCGGGCAAGGCCACTGACGGACGATTGCTGCGTTGTCGCGTGGGCGAGATGATGCTCCTCAATCCCGGGCTCGATAGAGGATGATCACTTTGTACATCGACTTTCCTGTGCTCAAGTCCCTGCCGGTTGCCCTTGTCGGCGACAGCGGCACCACTCGTGCCGGTGGTGGGCCGCCCGCCCTTACGGATGTGGTGACGTTGGGCGTCCCGCTCGTCCAGGAGGTCACCGAGGAGACGGTCAAGGCCGATGATGCCTTGGTCGAGTTCGTCCGTGCCGGCGACCCGAGGTGGCGGTTTCATCTGGTCCACCTCGGGTGCTCGTTCCGCCCTGCCGACGGCGTGCGGATCGCGCGGGCCGAGGTAGGGGTCCGGTTGAAGGCGCCGGACGCCACCGCTGACCAGCCGATCGTGTGGTCGCTGACGCCGCAACGAGCCGAGCGCCCGGTCGAGGTCACTCGTGGAGTCACGCTGGGCGCCAAGTTGGCATTCGTCGAGGCCACGGTGGAGAGCAACAGCCAGGGAACCGGCGCCGAGGTGTTCATCGAGAGCTTTGGACTGCTCGAGAGCGCCTGTTCGTGGGAGTTCCGGCGCAGTGACCGGGAGGAGATCCGCGGGACGCAACGGCTGGCGCTGGTGGTTCGGGCCCCGCGGGCCGAAAACACCGTCGGGCAGCTGACCGTGAAGGCGACGATCACCTACCGGCGGTGGCGGATGTTCCCGTTCCGGGCGGTACTGCCTGACGGGCAACCGTTGAGTTTCGAGCTACCCGTATGAGCGACCCGCTCGAACAGCTGAGCAACGCCTACGAAGCGGTGCGGCGGCTGCAGGACCAAGGGCACAACGAGCAGGCCTTCGCGCTCGCGTGGCAGATGCTCGAGCCGTCGCGCCGGTTGCTTGGTCCCGACCACCCGGAGAACGCCGAGCTCCACAGCACGATCGGAATCCTGGCGCGGCGGACTGGCCGCTACGAACTCGCGGTGCAGCAGCAACGTGAGGGGTTGGCGATCCGGCTGCGGCACTTCGGGGAGCGTGACCCGTCGGTCGCCATAAGCCTGTCCAATCTGGGCACCGCCGAGCTGGATGCCGGCGACACCGAGAGCGCGGAACGGAACCTGCGCCGTGCGCTCGACCTGCGCCGGGCTGATCCCGCGACCGATCCAGTCACGATCGCGTTCAGCCGGTCCAACTTGGCGAGCGCGCTGGTCGGTCAACGCCGGATCGCCGAGGCAGAGGAGCAGCTGCGCTGGGCCGCCGCAGAGATCGACGCGGCCGGCGACACCGATGACTGGCGGGCGGTGATGACGCTCGGCAACCTGGCGCAGCTGCTGCGCGAGACCAACCGTTACGGCGAGGCGCTGCCGGTCCTGGGGCGCATCGTCGACCTGGCCGAGCGTATCCTGCCCGCCGACCACTACCTGCTGGCCGAGCAACGAGCCGCCCTGTCGCTCTGTCTGTTCCAGGTCGGGCAGAACGACGAGGCGTCTGCCCTGCACGCCTCGGTCGCCGAGCAGTACCGGCAGCAGTTCGGCCCCGCCGACAAGCGCACCGTCGCGGCTTATCTGAACTGGGCCGCGGGGGCATACAGCATCGGCGAACTGGGCGAGGCCGAAGCAGCCGCTCGGCAAGCCCTCGACGGCGCCGTTACCGGATCTTTCGAGCAAGGCTACGCCTACCAGCTCCTGGGCAACATCCACCGTCAGATGCACCGACGCACCCAAGCGCAAGACGAGAGCGAACGAGCCGTAGCAATCCTGGAGAAGGCTCACCCGGCGTCGGTCCACCTGGGAAGAGCTTTGTCCGATCTGGGCGCGCTGCTCCGGGAGAAGCGCCGGTACGTCGTGGCCGCTTCGCTGTTCGAACGGGCGATCGCGATCCTGCGGCCGGCCGACGACGACGCGCTGCCGGCTGCGCTCAACAACTACGGCGTCCTCAAGCTGGAGACCGACGACCTTGCCGAGGCCGAGCGGCTATGGCGGGAGTGTTTCGCGCTCTATGCGACCCGCCCCTACCCGCAGAGCCAACGTCTGATGCCGAACGTCACTAACAACCTCGGCGAGTTGCTCCGCGACCAGGGCCGATACGCCGAGGCTGAGCCCCTGCTCCGGGACGCCCTTGATCGTCACCGCAGCAACCGCTCGCTGACCACCACCAACCTGTACAACGTCGCTCACCTGTGCGCCACGACCAATCGGCCACGAGAGGCCCTGGACTTGATGCTCGAAGCCGCAGCGGAGCAGGACCGCATGCTGCAGCAGGTCTTCGGCGCCAGTTCGGCGGCGCAACGGCGCGAGCACACCGACTCGCTGCTACACGGATACGAATCGACGGTAAGCCTGGCAGTCGGGCTGCCGGGCGCCGCTGCCGACGCGTACGGTCTCGTCCTGCGCCGCAAAGGACTACTCGCCGAGGGTCTGCTGGCGCAGTATCGCGCGGCTACCACAGGCGCCGCCCGCGAGGTCCGCGAGGAGCTGTTCCGGGTGAGTGCCGAAACTGCTGCCGCCGTCTTCCACGGCAACGACACCGACCGTACGGCAGCCGCACAGCGCCGCGAGATGCTGGAGGAACGTCTGGCTCAGGAGACGAAGGGCGGTGCGCTGCCGGACGTCCGGACCGTCACGACCGGGGCCGTCGCCGCTGCTCTGCCTGTCAGTACGAGCCTGGTGGAGTACGCCCGGTTCACGGCACGGAATTTCGGCATCTCGCCGTGGCGGCGCGAAGCCTGGGGCGAGGACCGGTACGCGGTGTTCGTGCTCACCGGCGACGGCCGGGTCGAGATGGTGGACCTCGGGCCGGCCGATCCGCTCGACGCGTTGGCCGCGGAGTTCCGGGAAGTGCTCGGCCGCGGCGGTGAAGGCATGTATGGCTACGAGAGCGGCGCCGCCGACCCGGACGAGCTGGCACGCGTCGGCGCCCGGCTCCGCGCGGCTGTCCTTGATCCCGTCGTCAGGGCGCTGCCGCCGGCACAGTCTTCGCTGCTGATCGCCCCCGACAGCGGCCTCACGAAGATCCCGTTCGCCGCGCTGCCCGGCTTCGCGACGCCCAACCTGCTGGACGAGTACGAGATCGGCTACCTGACGACCGGGCGGAAACTACTCGACCGAATTGACCGAGCCGACCGACTCCCAGCTGGCCCGGCGTTGGTGCTGGCCGACCCCGACTTCGGCCCGGGCGATTTCGTAGCACTGCCGCAGAGCCGGATCGAGGGGCAGGTCGTCGCCGGGCTGCTTGGCGTTCCACCGCGACTCGGGGCGAGTGCGACCGGCAGCGCCCTCCTCGGCGCCCGTGGGCCCCGGATCGTGCACCTGGCCACCCACGCCTACTTCGTGCCCGAGGAAAAACTTGCACTCAAACCGGTCGCCGGAGGGTGGAGTTATCAGGTGACCGGGGAGGAGGAGGGCGTCAGTTGGTTCTTCTCCGGGGTCGAGGACGGCCAGCCGTGGTCCATCAGCGGGGTGATCCGGCCGGGACCGCTCGGCAGGCTCGCAGGCGATGACGACCTGCACCGAAGCGGGCTTGCGTTCGCCGGGGCGAACGCGTGGCTCGCCGGGGACCCGGGGGCGACGCCCGAGGCGGTGCTCACCGCCGACCGTCTGTCGGTGCTGGACCTGCGCGCCACCGAGATGGTGGTGCTCTCGGCGTGTGAGACAGGGCTCGGAGTCACCCGCTCGGCAGAAGGAGTTTTGGGCTTGCGATGGGCGTGCGCGGCGGCGGGCGCCCGAAGTCTGCTGATCAGCCTTTGGAAGGTGCCGGACGCCGAGACCCGGGAATTCATGGAGCAGTTCTACCGCCTGCTGCTCGGTGGCATGTCGCGGTCGGCGGCCCTGCGCGCAACCCAGATCGAGCAGCGCCGACGGCATACGGACCCGTACTTCTGGGCAGCGTTCGTGCTCGAGGGTGAGACCGGGCCGCTCAGAACGCGGACAGGTGGCCCGTTCTAGGACGCGGTGACGACGAGCAGACCTACATCGACCTGCGACTCGGCAACCGGGCGATCGAACCGATCGCCCAGCAGCTCGGCCTACCGGTCGAGGTTCGAGTGGGCCGCCGAGCGCGTCACGTCCACCCCGTCGCATGGTTCTGAGCTCGAGTGCCGCAAACCCAGCTGCTTGCTGTCGGAACCGAGACAGGGGCCGTCACTTCCGCGTCAGAGGGCGGTGATCGCACCCAACTCCGCGAGCCCCGCGTTAGTCGTGGTCGGCGAGACCTCGGTGATCGTGAACTTCACGCTGGTCACGTCCCGCGCCTCGAACCGCACCGCCAGCGGCGCCCCGTTGTTCGGCAGCGCCCCCACCGGAACAGTGCTGCCGTCGCTGAACGTCAGCACCCCCGCCATCACCCGGTCCCGCGCTCCCGGCCGGTCGTGCAGAACCACCCGCCCCAGCCGCTGCCCCTCCGGCCAACTGAGCTTCACCCAGCTCCCCGCCAGCCCGCCCCGCGTGACCCACTCCCCGATCGTCGCGTGGTTGAACCGCCCGTCAGCGACCTTGGTAGCCGTCTGTCCCGTGCCCACATCCTGCGACGACGCGCTCGGCGCCGCCCACCCGGCCACGTTCCGCCCCGGCCCCTCGGGGATCGGCACCGTCACACTGTGCGCGAAGTAGCCCCGGTAGTGCCCCCGCTCGCAAACCTCCGCGGCCTGACAGACGTGAAAGTCGTGCGGCGCGTACGCCATGAACGCCGCCACCTTGGAGTCGTACTCCGCACCGCTCACGTTGTCCGGCAGCTTGCTCGCCCCGTAACCCATGTAGCCCGCAAGGCCGTGCTTCCCGGCGTACCGCCGCTGGGCCGCATAGGTGAAGTACGCCGCCGAGTGATGATCGTCGTGGTCCCCGTCGCCGTAGGTCCCGTGGAAGTCCTGGGTACGGATCATCTCCGGCTCCAGCTCCGCCATCACCCCCGTGAGCACGGACATGACCGCCTTCCTGGTGTAGATCTGCCGGCTGCCCAGCGCCGTCACCTTCGCCGCCGGATTGAGCCACAGCTGCTGGACCGTCTGCAGCGGCCACCCGCCGACCCGGTCCGGCAGGCGCAGGAACAGCAGAGTGACTCCCGTACCCTCGAGCGTCGCCCGATGCACCGGCCGCCCGCTGACCATCAACGAGTCCTCGACCCAGGTGGTGCCGCCGGTCATCTGCGCGTACGCCGCCATCGCACCCAGTTCCCGGCTCCGCCAGTACGCGGCACCCCGCGCGGCGTCACCCGCGGTCAGGAACAGGGTGGTGACACAGCGACCCGCGGCGAGGTCCGCGCTGATCGCCGGGTTGATGAAGAGCAGGTCGTCGTCCTGGTGTGCCACGACGTTCAGCGTCCGGGCGCACGCCACCTCGGCGGCGTCGGCCGACGCGGCCATGAGCGCCGGTGTGGCCGAGGTCAGCGCGAGCGCCACAGCGCCGGCGAACGACACGGCGCGGCGGATCAGGGAGGTTCTACGCGTGGACACGTGATCCGGATCGGTCGCCGCGCGGGCGCTCTTTCCGAATGCGCGGGGTGCGTTCCGGGTGCTGTTGCCGCCGGATTTCCGCCGCGTTAGGTTCAGATATCGACGAACCTCGCTATCCAGGGGAGTCCGCATGACCGCGCAGATCAGACGCCGCACCGTCCTCACCGCCGGCCTCGCGTTGCCCGGCGCCGCCTACGCCGGCCGTGGCCACCGGCCCGGCACCGTCGGCTTCACCCTCGACGCCGAGACGCTCGACGGCGGCGAGCAGGTCACCTCCGTCACCCTCCGCACCGGCCGGCTCGGGCCGATCGACCCGGCGAGCCTCACCCCGGGCACGTTCACCGTGCACGCCAGGGCCACCAGCCCGATCCCGCTCGCGCCAGGCGACCAGATCTTCAGCGAGTACGACCTGGACCGCCCGGTGACCGCCGCCCGCCTCGACCGCCGCGGCGACGTCGTCCTCGAACTCGACCACGCCGAGGGCCAGGTCGGCGGCGGCACGCTCGGCTACATCGTGAGCAAGGGCCGCAACGTCCGGCTCGACCTCGTGTACACGATCACCCAGAACAGCCCGCTCCTGCTGCACGGCGGCCGGCCGGTCACGATCACGGGCTTCGAACAGGGCCGCCTGGTCAACCGCGAGGTCGACGCGTTCAGCTATCACACCTCGCGCTCGGGCATGAAGTACCGGGTGTTCTCACCGGACCACCGCGGCGGCCGGCGCCCGCTGGTCGTCTGGCTGCACGGCGGCGGCGAGGGCGCGTCGCTCCCGGACGGCTACTACGACAACGAGACAACCCTGCGCGCCAACCGCGGCGCGCTCGGCTTCGCCACTCGCGACGCCCAGCGGATCTTCGGCGGCGCCTACGTCGTCGCACCGCAGAGTTTCTCCGCGTGGATGCTGGACGGCCCGCGCTTCGCCCCGCTGATCCACGAGATCATCCGCGACCTGGTCCGCCGCCACCGCGTCGACACCGACCGCATCTCGGTCGTCGGCTGCAGCAACGGCGGTTACATGAGCATGAAGATGACCTCGGTCTACCCGGAGACGTTCGCCTCCTCGGTGCCGATCTGCGGCGTGGTCACCAACCTGATCACCGACGCCGAACTCGCCGCGATCGACACCCCGACCTGGCTGGTCACCTCACTCGACGACACCACCGTGAACCCGCAGGCCAACACCGTGCACGCCCACGACCTGATCCCCGGTTCCCTGATGACCCTCTACGACCACGTCGTCTGGGAGGGCCACCAGTTCCCCGGCCACTGGTCCTGGATCTACGTCGCCCGCAACGACCCGTCGATCGACGGCACCCACATCTGGCAGTGGATGTCCCGCCAGGAACGCTGAACCACCGTCACAGGTCGAGTGCCGCGGTCACCGCCTCCGGGTCGCCGGAGAACGCCGCGGCCTCGACCACCACCCGCCGAGCCGCCGGCACGAACCCGCCGTCCACCCACCGCTGCAGCGGTCGCGTCGACCCACGGACCACCACGTCAGCCGACTCCCCAGCGGCGAGTGAGACCGGCTCGAACCCGAGCAGCACCCGCGCCGGGAAGTCCGGCGCGCCGGCCAGTCCGTAGAGCTGCACCACGTGCCGCCCGGCCCGCTCCCCCGTGTTCGTCACGCTGACCGTCGCCTCGAAACCCTCGCCCGAGACCGGCTTCACCGACAGCCCACCCAGCGCGAACGTCGTGTAGGACAGCCCGAACCCCAGCGGGAACGCCGCCCGGTGCCCGTCACGGTCGAGCAGCCGCTGCCCGTGCCACCGGTCGTACACGATGCTCGCCGCGTCACGGTCGAAGAACGGCAGATGCTCCTCGCTGACCGGGATCGAGTACGGCAGCCGCCCCGCCGCGTCCGCTTCACCGAGCAGGACGTCCGCGAGCGCGTTGCCTCCCTCGACACCGCCGTACCAGCCCACCAGCACCGCCGGCACCCGGTCCCGCCACTCCTCGGTGATCACCGCGCCGGCCGTCACGATCACCACGATCGTGCGCGGGTTGACCGCCGCCACCGCCTCGATGATCTCGACGTCGATCGGACGGAGCCGCAGGCTCGCCCGGTCACCTCCCGCCGTCGCACCCAGCCCGTCCTGCTCCAGGTTCAGCGCCGGCGCGCCCTCCGGCAGCGGCGGGAAGCACTCCGTCACACCGGGCGCCGCCATCGCGTCCGCACCGAGATACTCACCCTCGTCAGCAGCCGTGTACCCGACCACCACGATCGCGGCGTCCGCGTTGCGCGCCGCCTCTGCCGCGGCTTGCGCATCGTCTTTTTCCACAAGATCCAGATGTACGGAGGAAAGCACGGCTCGCAGCCCGTCGACAGCGGTCACGACCTCCGGGGAGCGCACGTTAGACGACCCGTGGTCGCCGGTGTTCGGCATCGCGGCGAGACGTCCGACCACCGCCACCGACCGCAACGACTCCGCGTTCAGCGGGAGCAGCCCACCCTCGTTCTTGAGCAGCACGATCGACCGGCGCGACACCTCCCGCGCCAGCTCACGGTGCTCGGCGCTGAAGACGACCTCCGCACCCGGTTGCGGCTCCAGGTCACTCGCGTGATGGGCGAGCTGTGTGGCCAGGATCCGCCGCGCCGCCCGGTCCACGTGCTCGATCGTGACCGTGCCGGCCTCCAGCTCCCCGGGCAGCCGCAACGCCCGCTGCTGGCGGAACGGCTCCTCGACGTCGAGCCCGGCCCGCAGCGAGCCACCGGCGTCCCGCAACCCGAAGATGAAGTCCGAAACGGTCACGCCGGTGAACCCCCAGCGCCCGCGCAGGATGCCCTCCATCAGCTCCGCGTTCTGGCCGGCCCACTCGCCGTTCACCGAGTTGTAGGCCGTCATGATCCCGTCGACGCCCTCCTCCACGACCCGGCGGAAGTGCGGCAGGTAGACCTCGTGCAGCGTGGCCTCGTCCGCCGTCACGTCAACCTTGAAGCGGGCGTTCTCCATGCTGTTGAGCGCGTAGTGCTTGGCCACCGCCATCGCGTTGCGCCGCACACCCCGGACGAGCGCGGCGCCGAACTCACCGAGAAGCAGCGGCTCCTCCCCGTACGTCTCCTGAATCCGCCCCCAGGCCGGATGCCGCGGCAGATTGATGCACACCCCGCCGAAGAAATTCGCGCCCTGGGCGCGCATCTCCCGGCCGATCGCCAGCCCGACGCGCTCCTCCAAGCCGGTGTCCCACGTCGCGCCGCGTGCCATCGACACCGGAAACGCCGTCGACGCACCCATCACCACACCGCGCGGCCCGTCGCTGAAGCGCAGTCCGGGGATGCCGAGCCGGTCGACCGCGCCCATCACGATCGGCCTGGTGTTGTACGCGACCGTCATCTCCGCCATGCCCGGCCAGAACTCGTCGTCGCCGTCCAGCAGCCACAGCTTCTCCTCGGTGGTGAGCTGACCCAGTAGCCCTTCCGTCTGCGCGGCGAGGTCCGCACCCGCGCGCACCCGCTCCACCGCTTCCCCGAAGGCCGTCATCCCGTCCCCTTACTGACACTAGTGTAGGTAGTGCAGAGTCTACGATCCTTGGCGATGACCACAAGACGGGTACGCCTCACCGCCGACGCCCGGCGCGGCCAGCTCGTCACCGAGGCCACCGCGCTGATCGCCCGCATCGGCTACCACCGCTTCTCCATCAAAGCCCTGGCCGAGGCCACCGGCCTGACCCGCGCCGGCGTCCTGCACCACGTCGGGTCCAAGGAACAGCTGCTCCTCGACGTCCTGACCCTCCGCGACACCCGCGACTCCGCCGCCCTGGCCGCCGCACCCCCCGACGCCCGCGCCGCCCTCGACGCCATCGTCCGCCGCAACATCGGCCAACCCGAGATAGTCCGCCTCTACACCGTCCTGGCCGCCGAGGCCCTGGATCCCGCACACCCCGCACACCAGTACTTCGCTGCCCGCCTGCGCGACAGCATCACCGCCATGGCCACCCTGCTGGAGACCCGTTTCCCCGGCAGCGGCGAGGAGGCCGCCATCGAGATCTACGCCTACATGGACGGCCTCCAGCTCAACTGGCTCCGCAACCCCGCCATCGACATGTGGCACCACTGGACCCGCTTCGCCGATGCCCTCTTCGCACGATGAGCCCTCCCGGTTGACAGCACCGCGGCCGCAATCGTTCGATTGTCATCGATGTGTTTGCTATCGGAGGGATGCTCGTGAGCCGATCGCTTCGCCGTCGTGGTGCTGTCCTGATCGCCGCCGCGGTCGTCGTCGCGAGTGCTGCCCCGCCGGCCGCCGCCGCGCCACCGGGGCCGGCCACACCCGCCGGGCTCTGGGCGAGCACGATCGGCACCGGTGTCTCCCTCGCCTGGGAACAGCCGCGGGTCGGATCCCCGGCGACGTCGTTCCGGGTGTACGAGGACGACACCGTGGTGGCGCGCGTAAGCACCACCACCGCCTCTCTTGAGGTGCCCTTCGGGTCGTCACACAACTACACCGTGTCGGCCGTCGACCGCCGTGGCCGGGAATCGGCGCGCACCGCCCCGGTCACCGGCCGATCCTGGCTGTACGGCTACAACCCGGAGTGCATGCCGATCTCCGCCGTCCCGATCTCGATCACCGGCACCACCGCAACGGCGATCAGCGTCAGCTGGGCGCGGCACCCGCTCGGCGGCGACCTGGAGCTGAGGCTCGACGGGCAAAGCCTCGGCTGGACCGCGGCGACCGGTGCCCGCATCGGCGGCCTGGCACCCGGATCGGCGCATCAGGTGACGCTGTACCGCACGAATCGCTGCCACATCGACGGTGGCGGCGCCGTCCAGGTGGCCTCGCTCACCGCCACGACCACCGCTGGCAGCGCCACCCCGCCATCGGCACCCTCCGGCCTGACCGTGACCGGCCAGACCGACACCACCGTCGGCCTGGCATGGAGTGCGCCGGCCGGATCGCCGCCGGCCCGGTACGCGATCTACGACGGCGCGACGCTGGTCGCCGTCACGGCCGCGTCGGCCGTCACCGTGGACCGCCTGCACCACGCCACCCGGCACCGGTTCACCGTCGCGGCCCTGGACTCGGCCGGCAACGAGTCCGCGCACAGCTCCGCGGTCACCGCCGCGACCGCGGACTGCATGAGCGAACCGCCCCGGCCCGTCGTCAACGAGGCGACCGCCCTGTCACCCGGTTCGGTGCGTCTGTCCTGGAGCGTGGAGGCGGCTGCCTCCTCGTACACCGTGTTCGATCGGGACGTGGAGGTCGCGACCACGCGATACCCGCACATCGTGCTCAGCGGGCTGCCGTCGGCGTCGGGTCACGCGTACCGTGTCCTGGCTGTTCTTCAGGCCTGCGGAGAGACTCCCCGCAGCCGGCGCACCGCGGTGACCACCCCCGCAGGCCCGGTCTCGCGCCCGGAGGCACCCGCCGGCCTGGCGTTGACCGGCAACGTCCACACGACCTGGCCGTCCGGCGCGGAGGTGACCCTGTCCTGGTCCGGATCAGCCGGCACCTACCGGGTGTACGAGGGCGCCACCCCGGTGGGCGAGACCAGCGGCACCTCCCTGACCCTGCCGGTGGGCGCGGCCACCACCCACGAGTACACCGTCGTCGCCGTCGACGCGGCCGGCCTCGAGTCGGCACCGAGCCCGCCGCTCACGGTACGGGCGACCTACCTGCCTCCGCCCTGACGCGCCGCTAGACTCGCGCGGTGCCGTCACCGATTGACAAGATCGCCTGGATCCTTCTGCGGGAAGGTCGTGTGCTGAGCACCCGGTCGCACGGCAAGGACGTCTACTACCTGCCCGGCGGCAAGCGCGAGCCCGGCGAGTCCGACCTCGGCACCCTGGTGCGGGAGATCCGTGAGGAACTCTCGGTCGACATCGAGCCCTCAACCGCCGAACACGTCGGGACGTTCGAGGCCCAGGCACACGGCCACCGCAGCGGAGTCACCGTCCGGATGACCTGCTACACCGCCCGGTTCACCGGCGAACTGACCCCGGCGAACGAGATCGCCGAGATCGCCTGGCTCACCCTGGCCGACCGCACCCGCGTCTCCCCCGTCGACGACATCATCTTCACCCACCTGCACGACTCCGGCCTGCTGCGCTAATCTACGTCGACAGCAAGCCTGAGCTGCTCCCACCCGCCCACCACGAGGTCCGCCAGCGTCCCGTCCGCCGGCTCGACGATCTGCTGAAGGTTCTCGAGACGCGGCCGCAGACGACTCTCCTCCGCGCTGAGCCAGACGTGGTCACACTCCTCGCAGACCCACAACCTCGTCCCGCTCATCACCACGACGCACTCCAGCACCCACCCACGCTTGCAAACCCCACAGAAGTACTTACCGATGTCCCCGATCCGCTCGATCAGGACGTGCCGCCAGTAATCCATCGTGGCATCATGCTCCGCTATGGATCATCAAGGGCGATTTCGCGGTGCCGCGCTCGCGCTGGACGTCCCGGACGACGAGATCGACGTCTTCGCCGAGCACCTCCGCCTGTCGATCCGCCTGAGCGGAAGCCCCGCCGGCGCACCGGTCGGCCGGTTCGGTGGTTCCCCTCAGCTACCGGACGGCGTGGACTGGCCGGACACCGACGGCAGCCCGTTGCCGTTCGTCTTCGCCGTCGACTGTGCGGCGCTGCCGGCGGTCGACGGCCTCGCCCTGCCCGCCGGCGGATCCCTGCTCTTCTTCCTCGACCACGAGAAGGACCATCTGGCCGGCGGGTCCGCGAGAGTCCTCCACACACCCGCCGGCATCGAGATCACCGGGGATTCGACCGCGCTCGGCGCCACACTCGTCGCCGAGCTGCCCCCGTGGTTCCCGACCGAGGAGGACCTGGAGGACGACGACCTCTCCCCCTTCCAGGAGCAGCTGATCAGCGACGTGCCGCACCTGGACGAACTGAGTGCCCTGGCCGACGAGCTCTGGCCGCGCGGCGACGGGCTCCCCAGCGCCTACGTCGGCGGCTACGCCGACGACGAGGTGATCACGAGCATCGCCGAGCAGACCCTCGCGGGGCGCGAGAAGGCCGGCGAGATCGTCGTCCCGGTGGCGCAGTGGTATTCCGCAGTGGACAGGGAGAAGCACCGGCTGACGCGGGAGTGGGTATCGCTCGCCCGCTTTCCCGTGGACGGCGAGTACTACTACGGCAGCTTCGTGATCCGCGGTGACGACCTGGCCGCCGGGCTGCTGGAACGGGCGCTCTCCGTCACCGAGTTCAGCGAGTAACCGCGGCGGGTAGGATTCGGGCCGGTCATGAGTGCCAGCGCGAAGCCCCGGCTTGCTGGCCGGCAACCCTCCGATCGTGGGCGGGGTGCTCCGGGTGAGGACCGGGCCCGGCGCGTGGTGCGCCGGGCAAGCCGCGACAAGGAGACGCCCATGCCCGAGTTCCGCGCCGCCGGCTCCCGAGACGCCGAGGAGATCGCCGCCGTCCACACGGCCAGCTGGCGCCGGCACTACCGGGGTGCCTACGCCGACTCGTTCCTCGACGGTGACATCGCGGCCGACCGCCGGTCCGTCTGGTCCGCCAGGCTGGCCGCGCCGGCCGGCACCGAGACCGTCGTCGCCGAGGTCGGCGGGCGGGTGGCGGGTTTCGTCCATGTCGTGTTCGACGACGATCCCGCGTGGGGCAGCCTCGTCGACAACCTGCACGTCGCCGCCGCCTGGCAGCGCACCGGCATCGGCACCGCGCTGCTGGACCGCGCCACCGCGGCGATCACCGCGCGGGCGGCGGCGCCCGGAATGTACCTCTGGGTGCTGGAGCAGAACGTGGCCGCGCAGCAGTTCTATCGCGCCTGCGGGGCAGCCCCGGTCGAGACGGCGACGGTGTCACCGCCCGGCGGGGATCCGAGCCGGCTCAACGGCACACCCCGCAAGCTGCGGATGGCCTGGACGCTCAGGAAGGGTTGCTGAACTCCCAGTACGCCCGCAGGGCCGCGATCCGGTCCGCACCGTCGCTGCGATAGGTGAAGACACCGCACACCCGCGCGGCGTGCCCTCCCGGCAGCGTGATGTGGATGCTGCCGACGTCCGCGACCTCGTCACCGCAGAGATAGGACCGCTCGATCTCGAAGCGCATCCCGTCCACCCGCCCGATCACGCTGTCGTAGAACGCGGCGATGGCCGCCGCACCGCGATGCCCGCGGCCGTCCGGGCAGAGCGGTGACGGGCCGACGGGGTCCTCCACCACCGCGTCGTCGGCGAACAGCCCGAGCCACGCCTCGCGGTCCTTCGCGCCGGCCGCGGCCTGGGATCGCCGCGCCAGGTCACGAACAGTCGATACCGTCGATGTCATGCCGCCGAGAATAGAACACGTTCTACTCAGGCGACAGCGCCCGGGTCAGTCGTAGTGCTGGAAGGCCGGCCACAGCTCCGTCCACGGCTTCACCGGACCGCGACAGACCGAGATCAGCACGCCCTGCTCCTCGTTCTCGATGTCCCAGCCGGAATCCAGCCGCCCCTCCACCCGGCACGAATCGAACATCGACGGCGCCTGAACACCGACCAGCACCACCACTTCGGTCCCGTCCGCCGGCCGCGCGATGCGGTGCAATTCGTTCTGCCCGCTGAAGATGAGGCCGGTATCCATGCCGAGCTCCGGCCCATATCGGTGAAGCGCGCCGTGCTCCCCGTAATTGCTGGTGATCACGGCCGCACCCGGCACCGTCGCGGCGATCTCGGCCACCTGCCGCGTGTATTCCGGCCATCCGATCTGGTCCCGGCTCACCTGATTCATCTCGGCCAGCCCGATCGTCTCCTGCACCGCCAGCGGGAACACCGGCAGCGCGAAAGC
The DNA here is from genome assembly GCF_040681145.1 of Actinoplanes sp. NPDC051861. NCBI lineage: Bacteria > Bacillati > Actinomycetota > Actinomycetes > Micromonosporales > Micromonosporaceae > Actinoplanes > Actinoplanes sp. NPDC051861. Next base: position 34,270 of record NZ_JBFAYE010000016.1, on the reverse strand, counting down.
CGCCGCCAGCAGCACGTTCACCACCACAGCGGCCACCAGCAGCACGCGCCGGAGGACGCTGCGCGCCCAGTTCTCGGTCACCGCGGCGCCGACCGCATAGCAGGCCAGGGCGAGACCGGCGGCGTAGTAGGGCTGTGCGGCCATCACGAACAGCACCGGCAGGAGGAGCAGATAGGCCACCGCGAACGCACGGATCGGCCGCAATTGCGGCCTGCGCAGCAGGCAAACCACGCCGGCCGCAAGCACCGGAAAAAGGGGCAGGCCTATCGCGACGATTTGAAAGGGTACGAGCAGAGCACGCGCCTCGTCACCCTTGTTCTCCGCGAGCGCCGCCGCCATGGACAGTTGCGGAAAGTCGTTGACCACCTGATAGATCGCGTTCGGCAGCGCGATCACCGCCCCGATCCCGAACCCGATCCACAGCCACCGCGACCGCAGCGCCTCCCTCGGCCCCGCCACCGCCAGTGCCGCCAGCAGCGCGAGGATCAGAAGCACGACCAGGAGCTTGTTCCACATGCCCACGCCGGCCGTGACGCCGACACCGACCCACCATCGCGGATCCGCCCGCAGCAGCGCCCGCGCCGCGAACAGCAGCACCGCCAGCCACACCACCGCGTCGAACGCGACCGTGGTCAGCACGTGCCCCACCACCAGAACACCGGTACCCGCCGCCCCGACCGCCGCGAGCGACTGCCCCACCGCGCCCGCGCCCACCTCACGGGCGATCAGCGCGAGCAGCATCGCCACGGCCGCCACCGCCAGCGCCGACGGCAGGCGCAGCCCCCACAGCGTGTCCCCGAACAGCCACACCGCCGCCCGAGCGATCATCGGCGTCCCGGGCGGCTGATCCACGTACCCCCACGCCGGATGCTGACCGAGAAACCGGAAGTACAACTCGTCACGGTGATACCCGTACTGCCCGGACGTGAGCACCAGAGCAGCCGCCACCAAACCCGCGACAACGACAGGAGAGCGCGTCTTCATCACGCCAGTCACGCTAGGCAACACGCCCGACCCCCGAATCGCCGAGAAGAACCAGATCCCCCCTCCCTCTCCCGAGCGACCCAACCCCCTCAAGGTAAAAGATTATTGACATCGAGTCGACTCTGCTTTACCTTCGAGATGTCAAACTTTTTATACATGGGAGCGCGACGTGTCCTCCGAAGAGAAGCGCACCTGGATCTCCGCACTGGTCGGTGCCGTGGTGCCGATCGCCTACCTGGCGAGTGTTCTGTCCCAGGTGCCGAGCACCGACGTGGCGACGATCGACTATGCCGAGCCGATGCTCGCGTCGATCGGGGTCGGGATCGGGGTGGGGATCGTTCTCGCGATCGTGACCGCTGTGGCCTCGCGCGGGGATGACGGCAGGACCGATGAGCGGGATCGGGCGATCAACACGCGGGGGGAGTTCGTCGGGTTCTATGTCATGAGCATCGCCGCTGTGGTGCCGCTTGCGATGGCCATGGCGCGGGTGGATCAGTTCTGGATCGCCCACGCGCTCTACCTGGCGTTCGTGCTGGCCGCGCTCGCCTCGTCGTCGGTCAAGCTCGTGGCGTACCGGCGAGGATGGTGATCATGGGCAAACCCACCAGAGTCACCAACTCGATCCGGGCGCTGCGTTTCGCGCACGGGGAGATGACCCAGGCCGAGCTGGCCGACCGCATCGGGGTCACCCGGCAGACCGTCATCGCCATCGAGCAGGGGCGCTACTCACCGTCGTTGGAGGTGGCGTTCCAGATCGCCCGGGTGTTCCAGGTCCGGCTCGACGACGTCTTCGGATACCCCGACATCGAGCAATAGAGGGAGACACGATGCATCCGCTGGTCCGCACCGCCCGCACGACCGGCCTCTTCTATCTGGGCATGGCTCTGACCGCAATCATGGGCTTTCTCGTCGTACGTCCAAAGCTCTTCGCCTCTGACGACCCCGGCGTGACGCTGGCCAACCTGGTCTCGCACGACTCGCTCGCCCGCGCGGGTGTCGCACTGGAGCTGGCCATGGTCGTCGCCCAGGCCCTCACCGCCGCCTGGTTCTACCGCCTGTTCCGTGGCGTGGACTCCTTCGCCGCGAGTGGCATCGCCGCATTCGGCCTGGTCAACGCGGTCGTCGGCCTCGCGAGCGCGGCCATGCTGGGCACGGCGGTCCAGGTCTCCGCCGACCCGTTCGGCGACGCGGCGGCCACCGTCCAGGTTCTCCATCTGATCAGCCTCAACCTGTGGGCCGTCGGTGCGCTGTTCTTCGGCCTGTGGCTCATCCCGATGGGCCGGTGCGTGCTGCGCTCGGGCTGGATGCCGCGCGGCCTGGGATGGCTCCTGATCGCCGGCGGGTTCGGGTACGTGCTCAGTCCCTTCGTCCTCTACCTCGCCGACGACGCACAGGCCCTGTTCGACGCGCTGGCGTACCCCGCCTCCGTCGCCGAGTTCTGGATGGTCGGCTACCTGCTGGTCGTCGGTGTGCGCCGCCGGGCTCTCGACGAGGCGCCCGCACCGGTGGCGGCACTGCCGTAACGGGCGAGGAACGTGGCCGTCGCTGCGTCGGCCGTGGCGGCCAGGCCCGCTGTTCTCGCCGCGCCGCCCCGCACGCTGTGGTCGTTCAAGGGCGCTCCGAGCACCATCCAGGTGAACTGCTCCGCGGCCACAGCCGGATCGTCCACCCGGAGATCGCCACGGCGGGCCAGTTCGGCAAACGTGGCGGCGAGTGCGCCGACGTTGCGATCCCAGCTCTCGGTGACGTATTCGGCGGCCACCTCGGGATGCCGGTCCGCCTCCGCCGCGACGAGGCGGCGCATGCGCAGGACGTCCCGGCTGAGTACCGCGGCCTGCAACGTACGGGCGAAGACGCCGAGCGCGGCCGCCAGGTCCTCCGCGTTCAGCAGCGCACCGAGATGCGGCTCCATGGCGCCCCGTCCCCGGCCTGCCCAGTCCCGCACGACCGCGGCGTAGAGCGCGTCCTTCGAGGAGTGCTGCACATAGAGCGACGCCTTGGAGATGCGGGCCGCCGCGGCGATGGTGTCCATGGTGGTGGCCGCGAACCCGTGCTCGAGGAACAACTCACGCGCGACGCCGAGCAGTTCGGCACCGCGACTGCCGCTGGGGCGCCCGCGCCGGCGAGCCAGTGATCCGGTGATGGCCGACCTCCAATAAAACTGGACAGTACTTTAATGGCCCTCCTATGCTGTCGGCAATAAGTACCCTCAAGTACTAAAGATGGACGAATGCTCGGGAGGACGCACCATGGCGGCCGGACCGCTCGACATCACCTTCACCGCAACGCTGGGCAAGATCAATCCGGGTGACACCTGGACCTGCGTGAAGATGCCCAACTCGGCCGAGATCTTCGGCACCCGGGACCTGGTCAAGGTCTCCGGCACCGTGGACGGCGAACCGTTCGACGGCGCCTTCATGGCACTCGGCGACGGCACGCACAAGTTGCCCATCAACGGCCAGGTGCGCAAGGCGATCGGCAAGAAGGACGGCGACCAGGTCGAGATCCACCTGACGAAACGCCGGAACTAGGACGCGCTCACCCAGCGCCGCAACCACACAGGCCAGGAGCCCGGGCACATCCGGGCTCCTGGCCTTGTGTGCGGCGACCGGGCCGTCCAGCGGATTTCGGCGCCGTTACCGGTTCCTTTCCCCGGAGCGCATGCGCACGCTACCCTGAGCCCCTGCCTTCACCGGAGCCAACTCGACCGCCCTCCGCCGACGATCAAGCGGGTTGAACTGGCACTATGCCGGAGGACGGGCGAAACACCCGGCGATAGTGAACGTTAACAACCAGCAGCTGAACTCGAGGAGCAAACGGTGACGATGTCCGACGCTGACGTACGCGCGGCGATTGAACAGGGCCGCACCGCACTGGGCATCGAGCTGGGCTCGACCCGGATCAAGGCCGTCCTGACCGGCCCCGATCACGCCGTTGTCGCCGCCGGGACGCACGACTGGGAGAACCAGTTCGTCGACCGTGTCTGGACCTACTCGCTGGACGCCGTCTGGGCGGGCCTACGGGAGGCGTTCGCCGGTGTCGCCGCCGACGTCCACCGGCGGTACGGCGTCGAGCTCACCACCACCGGCGCGCTCGGCGTGTCCGCGATGATGCACGGCTACCTGGCCTTCGACGCCGGCGGCGAGCTGCTGACCCCGTTCCGGACCTGGCGCAACACGAACACCGGGGCCGCCTCCGAGAAACTCAGCGAGGTCTTCGGCCACAACATCCCGCACCGCTGGAGCGCCGCACACCTCTACCAGGCCGTCCTCAACAACGAGGACCACCTGCCGCGCCTCGCCCACCTGACCACGCTGGCCGGTTACGTGCACTGGCAGCTCACCGGCGAGAAGGTCCTCGGTGTCGGCGACGCGAGCGGCATGGTCCCGATCGACTCGGCCACCGGTGACTTCCACAGCCGGGTGCTCGGGCAGTTCGACGACCTGATCGCCGAGCACGGCCTGACGTTCAAGGTCCGTGAGCTGCTCCCGGCGGTGCGCGCCGCCGGTGAGCCCGCCGGTTCGCTGACCGAGGCCGGTGCCGCGCTGCTCGACCCGACCGGCACGCTGCGGCCGGGGATCCCGCTGTGCCCGCCGGAGGGTGACGCCGGCACCGGCATGGTGGCCACCAACTCGATCGCGCCGCGCACCGGCAACATCAGCGCCGGCACCAGCATCTTCGCGATGATCGTCCTGGAGAACGAGCTGAGCCGGCGGTACTCGGAGATCGACCTGGTCACCACCCCGGCCGGCGATCCGGTCGCGATGGTGCACTGCAACAACGGCGCCAGCGAGCTGAACGCCTGGGCCGGCCTGTTCGCCGAGTTCGCCGCCGCGGCGGGCGTCGAGGTCGACGGGTCCGCGGTCTTCGAGACGCTGTTCCGGGCCGCGCTGCGCGGCGAGCCGGACGGCGGCGGCCTGCTGGCGTTCAACTACCTGTCCGGCGAGCCGATCACCGGGCTGCACGAGGGCCGCCCGCTGTTCCTGCGCTCACCGGACAGCCGGTTCACGCTCGCCAACTTCATGCGCACGCACCTGTTCGCGGCGCTCGCCACGCTGCGGATCGGCATGGAGATCCTGCAGGCCGAGGGGGTACGCCTGGACAGCATGTTCGCGCACGGCGGCCTGTTCAAGACCGAGGGCGTCGCGCAGAACCTGCTCGCCGCGGCCATCCGCACCCCGGTCACGGTGGGTGACACCGCGTCGGAGGGTGGCGCCTGGGGCATCGCCCTGCTGGCCTCTTTCCTGGCCACTCGCAATCCCGATCAGACGCTGGCAGACTTCCTGAACACTACCGTCTTCGCCGGCGCCGAGGTCACCGTCGCCGAACCGGCCCCGGCCGACGCGGACGGTTTCGACGCGTTCCTCAAGCGTTACAAGGCCGCCATTCCGGTCGAGCAGGCGGCCGTCGACAACGTCTAGCAGATCTGGAACTCGTTGCCGTCGGGGTCGGCCATCTCGAGGTGGCCGGCCCGGGTGGCGCCGAGTGCGACCAGCCGTTCGGCACCGGCTCCGGCAATGTCGAGCCGCACCCGTCCCCGCCCGTTCTTCGGCGGCAGCGGCGGCCCGCCCCAGCTGATTTTCATCCCGCCCGACGGCGACTGGATCGCGGTTTCCGCATCCTGGTCCCAGACCAGCGGCCAGCCCAGGACAGCGCTCCAGAAATAGCCGACCTCCCGGCTCCCGTCGCAGGACAGGGCACCGATGAGCCCGCATCCGGCGAGGAAGTCGTTGCCGTACTCGATCACACAGAACTCGTTGCCCTCCGGATCCGCGAGCACCACGTGCTCCTCCTCCGGACGCTGACCGACATCAATGTGCCGCGCTCCCGCCGCGAGCGCCCGCGCCACGGTCCGCTCCTGGTCCCCGGGTGCCGCGCTGGACAGATCGAAGTGCATCCGATTGGGGCCGGCCTTCGGTTCCGCCCGTTCGGTGAACCGCACCGAATACTGTTCCGGGCCGTCGGCCGGCAACGTGACGCCGTCGTCCCCGATCTCGCGCAGCAGCACCGCGCTCCAGAACCGCGCCAGCTCCCGAGGCTTTCCGGCATCGACGCAGATCGCCGTCAACCGAGCATTCATCCGGGGCACGCTAGGCGATTCCGGCGCCGGCCACACCCCAATTCTTACCGTACGCCGGCCGGCGGCGAAGGACGGCGCCGGAAGTATCGTCTGCACCATGAAGGCCCTGATCGTGCGTGGCGGCTGGGACGGCCACGAACCCGTAGCCTGCACCGACCTCTTCCGCGACTTCCTGGAGTCACACGGCTTCACGATCGAGACGGCGGACTCGCTGGACGTCTACGACGACCGCGGCACGCTCGACGCGGCCGGCCTGATCGTCCAGTGCTGGACCCACGGTTCCTTCACCGCCGCCCAGGAGGCCAACCTGGTCGACCGGGTCCACGCCGGCGCCGGTTTCGCCGGCTGGCACGGCGGTGTCCTGGCCGTCGGCTACGAGGCCGCCCGCTACCAGTACATGGTCGGCGGCCGCTTCCTCTTCCACCCCGGCGGCTTCGTCGACCACGTCGTCGACATCGCCGCCGAGCATCCCGTCACCGCCGGGCTGACCAGCTTCCCGGTGCACACCGAGCAGTACTACTGCCATGTCGACCCGGCCCTGAACGTCCTGGCCACCACGACGTTCGCCGGTGTGCCCGAGGCGCCGGAGACCGCCGGAACCGTCATGCCGGTCGCCTGGACCCGCCCGTTCGGCGAGGGCCGCGTCTTCGTCTCCACGCTCGGTCACTCCCCCGCCGACCTGACCCTGCCCCCGACCCGGACCCTCACGGAGCGGGGGCTCCTCTGGGCCGCCGGCCTGCCCTGACCGACAAGTCTGCGGCTCGTCTAAAGCTAGCCGCCGGCCGCCGCGGCGGCCTCGGCCGCGATCTGCTTGCGCAGCGCCGGGCCGACCGGCCCGCTCAGGTCGGTCAGTTCCTGGATGCGGCGCTTGGCGTCCCGCCGGGCCCTCCGGCTGAGGACGACACCGAGTTCACCGGCGGCGACGATGGCCACCAGTGCCGCGTCCGCGAGGTCGACGCGGCCGACCGGGTCCCGGAGTGCGCCGCTGACCCGGCCGAGCAGGTTCTTGCGGACACGCGGGTCGCGCAGGGTCACCCTGGTCGTGGGGAACAGCCCGAGAATCCTGCGGGGCTCGACCCGGATCCAGCCGCCCGCGCTGAGCTGCTCGCGCACCGCGCTGACGGTGGCGCGCTGACCACGGCCGATCCACGACTGCCACTTGCGCGGCCGGGAACTGGCGACCTCCTCGAGGACCGTCGCGAGGACGAGGTCGATGCCGGGGCGCCGGTCCGCGGCGGCGGGGCGGCCGTTCTCGTCGGTGAGGCGGCCGTCGAGGTAGAGATCGGCGAGGGCCGCGGCGCGAACCATGGCGCCGAGGTTCGTGCCCACGCGGAACCGCCCCTTCTCGGGGTCGTAGGCCAGCAGGAACACCCGCTGGGGAAGACTGCCGGGCACTTCCACGTCATTCTCCTTCCGGTTCGGTGGTGGTCTCGTCCGCGCGGGGCCGGCCGGGCCGCCGCATCCGGCTCACTCCTCCGGGCAGGCGGCCGGCGTCGGCGAGTGCCTTGCGCAACAGGTACTCGATCTGGGCGTTGGTGCTGCGCAGCTCGTCCCCGGCCCACCTGGCGAGTGCGTCGTGCACCGCCGGGTCGAGCCGGAGGAGGAGCTGCTTGCGTTCCGCGGCCATGTGCCTAGGAGTAGAGCGTGCCCGCGTTGACGACGGGCTGGGCGTCCCTGTCGCCGCAGAGGACCACGAGGAGGTTGCTGACCATCGCGGCCTTGCGCTCCTCGTCGAGGTCGACGACATGGTTGTCGGCGAGGCGGCCCAGGGCCAGCTCGACCATGCCCACCGCACCCTCGACGATGCGGGTCCGGGCGGCGACGATCGCGTTCGCCTGCTGGCGGCGGAGCATGGCGTGGGCGATCTCCGGCGAATACGCCAACCGGGTCAGCCGTGACTCGATGATCTTCACGCCGGCGGCCGCGACCCGTACCCCGATTTCCTCGGACAGCCGGGCGGTGATCTCGTCGGCGTTGTCACGCAGGGACATCAGGGCGGTGTCGTGCGAATCGTACGGATAACTGTTCGCGATGTGCCGCACCGCGGTCTCGGTCTGGATGGCGACGAACTCGATGAAGTCGTCGACCTCGAAGACGGCGCGGGCGGTGTCCTCCACCTGCCAGACGACGACCGCGGCGATCTCGATGGGATTGCCGTCGGCGTCGTTGACCTTGAGCACGTCGGTCTCGTGGTTGCGGATCCGGGTGGAGACCTTGCGCCGGGCGGTGAGCGGGTTGACCCAGCGCAGCCCGTCGGTGCGGACGGTGCCGATGTAGCGGCCGAGCAGCTGCAGCACGCGCGCCTCGCCGGGCGCGACCGGGGTGAGGCCGGCCAGGGCGGCGAGCGCGGCCAGCACCAGCAGGAGGCTGAGCCCGACCAGGCTCAGCACGGCGGCGTCGCTGTCGCGCTGCAGGCCGACGACGAACGTGACGACGCTGAGGACGAGCACCAGGAGGGACAGGCCGAGAACCGGCCAGCCCGAGACGCCCCGGGCGTTGCGCTCGCGCACCTGCGGCGCGGGCAGGTCGAGGTGTTCGGTCATGGGAGCTCCTTCCCCGTGAGGATGATTTCTCAACACTAGCAAAGTGATATCACTTTTGAAAGACGCGTGGAGCGAGCGGAGAATGCCAGGCATGGAGGATTCCGCGGACCGGCCCGGATTCGACGTCGTCGCGATGGTGGCGTCGGCCGGTGGGCTGGACGCGCTGACGGCGGTGCTGCGCGACCTCCCCGCCGGCCTCGGAGCCGGCGTGCTGGTGCAGCAGCATCTGGGTGGGCGGGCGAGCGTGCTGCCGGAGATCCTCCGGCGCCGCGTGGGCCGCGAGGTCACGTGGGCGGTCGACGGTGCCGCGCTGGCCGTGCCGGGACGGATCACGATCAGCCCGCCGCGCACCTGGGTGGAGGTGATGCCCGACGGCACCTGCGGGCTGCACACGGTCGCGCCCACCGGCGGGCGGCCGCACGACGAGCTGCTGACCTCGCTCGCCGACTCGTTCCGGGAGCGTGCCCTGGCGGTCGTGCTCTCCGGCGCGGGCACCGACGGCGCCGACGGCGTCGCCGCGATGATCGCCGCCGGTGGTGTGGTGATCGCGCAGTCTGAGGACACCGCGGAGTATCCGTCGATGCCGCGCGCCGCCGCCGGCGCCGGCGCCCATCTGGTGCTGCCGCTGCACGAGATCGCCGTCGTCGTCGCCGCCGTGGTCCGCGGCCGCCCGCTGCCCCGACCGCCGGACGAGGTGGAGGCGATCCGCACCACGTTCGGCGAGGGGCACGAGATGAGCCGGCTGGCTCACGCCGTCGACTGGTCCCAGCACATCCTCGGGCCGGTACGCCGATGGCCGCCCGCGCTGCGCGCCGCGGTGCGCCTCGCCGCCGACCTGCCGCACGCGGCGGTGGTCTACGCCGGTGACCGCTATGTGACGCTGTTCAACGAGGGCGCGATCCCGTCTCTGGGCGCCCAGTACGAGGAGGCGTTCGGCCGCCCGATCTTCGAGGGCTGTCCCGACGTCGAGTTCCAGCGCGAGTGGTTCGAACGGGCCCGCGCCGGCGAACCGGTCCTGCTGCCCGTCCAGCCCGTCCCGCACTTCCGGCGCAGGGCGGTGCTGACCCGCGGGTGGTACGACCTGTCCTTCACCGCCGTCCGCGACGAGCACGATGCCGTCGTGGGCCTGTTCGAGAGCGTGTCCGACCGCACCGAGCAGGTCCTCGCCTCCCGCCGGCTCGCCACGCTCAGCGACCTGGCCGCCATCCCGGCCGGGCACGGGCGCCGGGAAGCACTCGAGGCGGCCGTCGCCTGTCTCGCGCGCGCCGAGGACGTGGTGTACGCGACGGCGTACCTCACGACGGCCTCCGGCGACGCGGCGAACCTCGTGGACGCGACCGGCGTCGAGGCCGGCGGCCCGATGGCGCCGCGGCACGTCACGCTGCGCACGGGCACCGCCGGCTGGCCGCTGGGACGGGCCGTCGCCGGCCGGGAGCTCATCGTGGTCGACGACGTCGGCCGCCGGTTCCGCGGCAGTTCCTTCGGCCCGGAGCACCGGGAACCGGAGGCCGCCGCGGTCGTGCCGCTGCGGGACCAGGCCGAGGACCGGGTGGCCGGCGTCCTCGTCCTCGGCGCGGACCCGCTGCTGAGGTTCGACGACCGGTACCGGGAGTTCTTCCGCGCCGCCGGGGAGACGATCGCGGCGAAGGCGGCCGAGTCGCACGCCCGGGAGCGGGAGCGGCACCGGACCGGGCAGCTGGCCGAGCTGGACCGGGCCAAGACCGAGTTCTTCTCCAAGGTCAGCCACGAGTTCCGTACGCCGCTCACCCTCATGCTCGGCCCCCTGGAACAGCTCCTGGACCGGCGCGCCGACCGGATCGCCGAGCACACCGCCGAGCTGGAACTGGTGCGGCGCAACGCCCGGCGCCTGCTGCGAATGGTCGGCACCCTGCTGGACTTCTCGCAGGCGGAGGCGGGCCGGCTGCGCGTGAACTTCGGACCCGTCGACCTGGCCGCGGCGACCATCGAGATCGTCGCGATGTTCCAGAGTGCCGCCGACGCGGCCGGGTTGAAGCTGACCGTCGACGCTCCCCCGCTGCCGGAACCCGTGTGGGTGGACCGCGAGATGTGGGAGAAGATCGTCTCGAACCTGGTGTCCAACGCGCTCAAGTTCACCTGGCAGGGTGGCGTCGAGGTGAGCCTGCGCGCGCAGCCCAAGCACGCCGAGCTGAGCGTCCGCGACACCGGCGCCGGTATTCCCGCGGACGACCAGCCGTACATCTTCCGGCGTTTCCACCGGGTCCGCGACACCGTCGGCCGCACCCACGAGGGCGCCGGAATCGGGCTGGCGCTGGTCGACGAGCTGGTCCGCCGCCACCAGGGCCGGATCCGGTTGTCGAGCCGACCCGGCGCGGGATCCACGTTCACCGTGTGGCTACCGTTCGGCCCGCGGATCGCCGACCCCTCCCGAGACGGCACGGACTCCGCGGCCGGCGACTTCGCCGGCCTGATGGCCGACGAGGCGACGCACTGGGTGGACCGGCCCGCCACGCCGGACGCCGGTGAGACCGCCCGCCGGTCCGCCGGTGCCCGGATCCTGGTCGTCGACGACAACGCCGACATGCGCGACTACCTGAGCAGGCTGCTCGGCGAGACCTGGCAGGTCTTCACGGCCGCCGACGGCGAGCAGGCCCTGCGGCTGATCGCGCGGGAGCGGATCGAGCTCGTCCTCGCCGACGTGCTGATGCCCGGCATGGACGGCTTCGAGCTGTTGCGCCGGATCCGCGCCGACGAGACCACGCCGTGGACCCCGGTCATGCTGGTCACCGCCCGCGCCGGCGAGGAGACGGCGGTCGAGGGCCTGCTCGCCGGCGCCGACGACTACATCGTCAAGCCGTTCTCCGCGCGCGAGCTGGTGGCCCGCGCGGGCGCCCAGATCGAGCTCGGGCGGCTGCGCAGGCTGAGCGAGCGGCGCATCCGCGCGCTGATCGACGCGAGCCGGGACGACGTCTTCCGGATGAGCGCCGACTGGACCGAACTGCGGGAGATCGACGGCACCGGCCGCTCCGACGCGAGCTGGCCCCAGCTCCACGTCCACCCGGACGATCAGGCCGAGGTCACCGCCGCCGTCCAGGAGGCGATCCGGACCCGGTCGGCCTTCGAGCGGGAACACCGGGTACGCCGCGCCGACGGCAGCCTCGGCCGGACTCTGTCCCGGGCCGTGCCCGTGCTCGACGACGACGGCGAGATCATCGAGTGGGTAGGAGTCGCGACCGACATCACCGGCCACCTCCAGAAGCACAGGAAACCTGTATAGTGAACTCCCTCGATGCCCGGGTGGAGGGAGCAACCCATGCGCCGGATCGCCGCCGCCGTCACCGCGCTGACCTGCGCCTTCGTTCTTCTCACCGCGCCACCCGCACAGGCACGCACCGCCGGGAGCTACTCCGGCACCCTCGCCAGCGGCGCCACCTGGATCGCCGACGTGCCGGAGCGGTGGAACCGGACGACCATCCTCTACAGCCACGGGTTCGGCCCGCTCGTCGCGCAGAACGCCCCCGACGCCGCCACCAAGGCCGAGCTCCTCGCGCAGGGCTACACGCTGGCCGGTTCGTCGTATTCCGGGGCGTCCTGGTGGGCCCTCGAGTCCGCCGTGGACGACCAGTTCGCCACCCTGGACGAGGTTGCCGGGATCACCGGCCGCCCGCACCGCGTGATCGCCTGGGGCACCTCGATGGGCGGCCTGGTCAGCGCGCTGGAGGCCGAGGACCGGCGCCGCCGGATCGACGGCGCGCTCACCACCTGCGGCCTGGTCGCCGGTGCGCTCAACCTCAACGAATACCAGCTCTTCGGCGAGTACGCCCTGGCCCACCTTCTCGGCGCCGACGTTCAACTGGTTCGCTACGCCGGCATGGCCGAGGGGGCCGCCGCCGCTCAGGCGCTCTCCACCGCGGTCGCCGCCGCACAGACCACCGCCGCGGGCCGAGCCAGGACGGCGCTGGGTGCCGCCCTGCTGAACGATCCCGGCGGCGCCGCGCTGCCGCTGCAGTTCATCATGCCCGCCCGATACCAGGTCGAACTCGCGGCCGGCGGCAACAGCTCGGCCACCGCGGGCGTCGACTTCGCAGCCCTGCTGCACAGCAGCCCTCGCGCCGCCGAGGTGCGCGCCCTCTACCGCGACGCCGGCCTCGACCTCCGCGCCGACCTGCGAGCACTCACCCGGGACGCGGACATCACCGCCGACCGGCGCGCGATCGCGACCCTGGCCCGCACGTCGACGCCGACCGGCCGCCTCCTCGTCCCGGAACTCAACATCCACACCACCGTCGACCAGCTGGTTCCGGTCGAGCAGGAGAACTGGTACGCACAACGTGTGCACCGGGCCGGCCGCGCCGGCCTCCTGCGCCAGGCCTACGTCGACGGGATCGGCCACTGCGCGTTCCGCCCCGCCGAGTCGATCGCCGCCCTGCACGCCCTCGAACACCGCATCGCCACCGGCCGCTGGGACGCCGTCACCTCACCGGAATCACTCAACGCCGCGGCCGGCGGCCAGGGCCGCTACCTGCACTACCGCCCGGCCCGGCTGGTCGGCGGTCTCGGCGAACCCCGCTAACGCGGCGGCCGGTCCGAGAGTGCGGCCCGGCACTCGACGATGCAGCGCCGCAACTCCTCGGCCTCCGAAGCGCTCAGCGGCCCGAGCATCCGCTCCTCGACCGCCGCCACCTCGTCGCGCAGCCGGTCGAGCAGGGCCGCGCCCTCCCCGGTCAGCCGTAGCACCCGGCGACGGCGGTCCCCCGGGTCGGGCAGGCGCGCGATCAGCCCGCGCTGCTCCAGCACGACCACCATGTCGGCCGCGCTCTGATCCGTGACGAACGCGTTGCGGGCCAGCGCCGCCGTGCTCAGGTCCGACCGGCGTTCCAGCACCGTCAGCGCCGTGTACTGCAGCGGCGTGATCGCCGCCGGCCGCAGCACCTCGTCCAGCCGCGAGCGCACGGCCAGCTCCAGCTGCTTGATCAGATAGAGCAGGGTCGGCCGGGTCACGGGATCAACCTAGATCGTCGAGGATCGCGGTGCAGCTGCGGAGCACCACCTCCGCCGCGCGCCGGCCGCTCGCCGCCGCCGCCGCGGTGGTCTGCTCGTGCCACCGGGCGGCGGCGTCCTCGGCCGCCGGCCACAGCAGCTCGGCCGGGGTGTTCGGCGGCACGCCCAGGCGCTCGCTGTGCGCCTCACCGTCGCCGCCCGCGAGCCTGCGCGCCTCCACCGCCAGCTCGGCGGGTAGCTCGACGCGGCCGGTGCGCAACGCCGCGAGCAGGCGCAATTCCCGGAATTCATGCGCGTTCGCGATCAATCGCTCCCGCTCGGCGCTCAGGTGGCCGGTGGCCGGACCGGCTTCGGTGCGCAGCAGCCGGTCCAGCCCGACGAGCGCGGTCCGGGCCTTCAGCACCGAGCGCCGGGCGGTGAGCAGGTCGCTGACCGAGGCCTGCAACTCGGTCAGCCCGCTGTGCCGGACGAGCTGTTCGCCGAGGTCGGCACGGGTGCGGGCGCCGGTGCGGGCCAGCGTCACGGCGAGCCGGATCCCGCCGAGGCCGAGCCGGTCCAGCAGGGCGGCCCGCTGCTGCGCCGGGACCGGGACCGTGGCGGCGGCGAACCGGTCGGCGGAGAGCAGCATTGCGTCGGCGGCGGGGCGGGGCAGCGCGGCGATGGCGGCGATCGTGGCGAACTCGTCCTCGCGCAGCGTGCGTCCCGCGTACGCCATCTGCCCGGAGACCGCGAGAACGTCCTGGCATAGTGCGGAGAGATCCCGGTCGCGCCGCCTGCGGCGGGCGATGCGCTTGGCGGTGGTCAAGGCGTCGGCCATGCCGCCGGCATTTTCGTCGGCCCGGGAGAGCACAACCATGATGTGTACGGGTAGAGCGATCACCGTCCGCCCCGCCGGCACCTCCCGCAGGGCCGCGAGGTCGTCCTCACCGAGGTGCCGGGCCAGGTGCAGGATCGCGTCCGCCTCCGCGTGCGCCTCGTCCCCGGCCGCCTCCAGCAGGCGGGTGTGCCTCAGCGCCCGGCAGGGCCACTCGACCACCACCGTCCGGGGACCGCTCGCCGCCCCCGCCACCACGTGCCCGCCGCGGGTCCCGCGTTCCAGCAGCGCCACCGACGGCTGCCCGTTCTCCGGGAAGATCCGCGCGATCGGCCGCGGCCCGTCGTGGAACCAGACCGGCACGCCCTCCTCCCGCGCCGGCGCGACATCCTCCCCGATCAGCGCGTTGACCAGGGTCGATCGGCCGGAGCGCGGCAGGCCGGTCAGCGCCACCCGCAGCGGCTCGCCGAGGCGCTCGCGGTGCCGGAGCAGCCACGTCTCCGCGCGCGGGTTGCCGCGGAACACCTGGGCCGCCTGGTCGAGCAGCGTCCGTACCCGATGTTCGAGCCGGTCACCGCTCATGCCGGCGCTTGCAGCAGGGCGAGGGACTGCCGTTGCAGGCCGGCGAGGCGGACGAGTTCCTGCTCGACGCGGCGGGCCCGGGTCTCGCGCTCGGCGGCCTCCTGCTCAGCCTCGGCCTTGGCCGTGCGCAGCGAGTCGACGATCGCGTCCTGCAGGTCCTCGGTCACCACCGTGAAGTGGTCCCGCAGAGCACGCTGCACCCGGCGAATCGAGTCCTTCGCGTCCTTGGCCATCCCGATGTAGATCTCGTCGACGTGACGCTGCACGGCGGCGCGAGCGGTCGCCTGACGGCGCTTGAGCAGCGACTTGCCCTCCTCGTGGATGCTCTTGCCGCCGAACACCACGCCGCCGCCGAGCGAGATCGGGTTGATCAGCGACATCCCGCTGAGGCTGGTGGCCAGGCCGAACATGAGCACCCCGCCGTACGAACCACGCAGCCCCGTGAACAGCTTCTGGCTGATCGTGAACCGTTCCACCGGCGGGGTCTGCAGATCGGTCACCCGGCTCGGCAGCTCGTCGGAGACGGCGGGCACCCACGACGGCAGCACCTCGCCGAGCTCGGGCGGGAACTCGGCGGCCACCGACCGCGCCAGCCACGCCGCCCGCTCGCCCAGCCAGCCCATGCTGGTCCGGGCGGTCTCCACCAGAGAGTCGCGCAGCCAGGGCTCGAACTCCTCCCAGACCCGCCCCGGGTCCTGCTCGGCGAAGACCTCGTCGGAGCGGGCGATCACCGCGCGCGTCCGCTCCCGCAGGTCGTGCTCGATGTCGGACATCAGGTCGGCGACCTCGTCGGCCAGCCGGCTCTGCCAGCGGGTGGTGCACTTGCGCAGCTGGTCCATCCGGCGCTGGGCCTCGAGCAGGCGGGTCTGCGCGCCCGAACCGTCGGTCTCCGCGCGCTGCGCCTCCAGCCTCTCGCGCAGCGGGGCGGCCAGCCGTTCGGTCGCTGCCCGGCCGAGCAGCCCGGCGGCGGCCCGGGCCAGCCGGTCGCGCTTGGCCGCGGTCAGCGCCTGCAGGACGCCGATCAGCTGCGGGTAACCGGACTCGTTGTTGAGCGCCGCGTCGCCGCTCCGCGCGGCGCGGGTGCGCAGCGCCGCCGAGGTCGTCACCATAGTGGCCGGCACGCCGGCCTGGGCCAGCCGCATTCGGCTGCTGTCCACCGCGCGGCGCCAGTGCGGCGCGTAGTCAATCTTGGTGAACGCCACGACCAGGCTCGGGAAGAGCGCTGCCAGATCGGCCAGCAGGGCGATCTCCGGATCGGTCAGCTCACGGGAGGCGTCGCAGACCAGCATCAGCACGTCGGCGTGACCCGCGGTGAGATGCGCGTGGACCTGCTGCAGAGCGTCCGGCAGGGCGCCCGGAAGACCGGGCAGCGGCGGGGTGTCGATCAGCTGGAGGCCGGCGGCCAGCAGCGCCCGGGGCAGGCCGACCTCGGCGTGCATCCGCTCGGCGGCGCCGGCGGGCTGGCCGGCGAGGGCCTCGGCGAGCGCGTCGGTGAGCCGGTCCACCCCGAGCGGGAAGAGATCGTGGATACCCGCCTCCGAGGGCCAGTCGGCACTCGCGGTGTCGCGCCGGATCAGGGCGGCGGTGGGTTCGGCGGTGTGGCGTACGACGGTGGGCACGGCGGTGCCACGGTCGTCACCGGTCACGCAGACCGGGGCATTGATCAGAGCGTTGATAAGCTGGCTCTTGCCCTGTTTGGACGCGCCGGCGACCAGCACCCGCAGGTTCGGGTCGAGCAGCTGGGTCCGGCGCTTCCACAACCAGGTCGCCAGGTCGGGACGGCCGTGTTCCCTGCACGACCGGATGGTCGCGTCGAGGACGTCGAGCCAGAGCATTCCCGGCCCGTCGAGTTCCGTCCGGTCCGGCCGGACGGGGGAGGCCGGACCCGCATACGCCGTGGGTCCGACCTCCCAGCCACTCATCGGGACGTGGTCCTGCCTCTCGCTCGGCCGGGTCCGGCGTCGCCGTCCCGGTGGGGATCAGAAGTGCAGACCGGTGAGCCCGCCGAGCAGGCCGTGATCGGTCTCCGGCGCCGCCTCCGACGAGCCGCCCACCAGCCCGGTCACACCCGAGACCGTGTGGTCGATCGTCGAGGTCGCACCCTCCACGACATTGCCGTCGGGCAGCAGTCCGCCGGTGTGGACCGATCCGACAATCGAAGAGGTTGCCTCCTGGACCCCGGAGACGTCAAGGTCATCGATCCCGACGCCGAGCGACCCGGTAACGCCGGTGACCGTGCCGACGGTGGCGTCCAGAGTGCCGGTGACGCCGGTCAGCGCGTTGACCGTGGTGTCGAGGGTGCCGGTGACACCGGTGCCCGCGATCACCGCCTCCGAGCTGTACGCCACATCCGCACCGGCCTGGTGCACCGTGGCCGAGACCGTGGCGTCCAGGTTGGCCGCCGGGTCGTGCGTGAGATCCAGGCCGCCGACGCCGACGCCGGCCCCGGCGCCCACCTCGGTGTGGCTCAGCAGATCGGTGCTGGTGTTGAGCACCCCGGAGACCAGGTGGTCGGCGGTCACCGTGATGGCACCGGCGGCCGCGATGTTCAGGTCGCCGACCGTGTGCGACGGCAGGCCGCCGACCTGAGCGGTGATCGCCTGCAGGTGCGCCACCGCGCCGGCCACGTCCAGGTGCGCCACGCCCGTGGTCAGGTCGTCGACCGGGGCCAGGCCGTTGAGCGCCTGCGTGTTGCCCAGCGGTGCGTAGTCGAGCACCAGCGGAAGCACGTCCTGCACGTCCGCGGCGGTGACGTCGCCGAGGCCGGCGGCGTCGAGCGTGCCGTGCGGGTCGATCTCGAACGCCGAGCGGGCGTCCGGGTCATAGATCAGGTTGAGGATGAAGTCCTGCAACGTCGGGGACGAATCCATCGGAAAACGAACTCCTCACGGGGTTTGTGTTGTGCCGATCACGCTAGGAGCCCCGGCCGGTCCGGGCATCGGGGTGGATCCCCCTCGATCTCCGATGGGGACGGACCCGTCGCCGTTAGGGGGTTAGGGGATAGGCTGATGCGAATTTGGGGGAAGACCCCCGATGCCCGATCTGGTACGAACATGAAGTCCCAAATCCCGTGGTGATGAGGAGCTTCACTTGCCGTACCTCCTTGGCGTCGACGTCGGATCCGGTTCCGCGTGGACCGCGATCTGCCGGCGCGCACCCGAGCCGGCCGGCTGGGGCCCGGCCGAGGCGGTCGCCACCGACGCGCCACCGGCCGTGCCCGGCCTGTTCCGGCGCTGCGGCGACGACGTGCCGGTCTACTACGACGACCTGTTCATCACGCCGCAGGCACTGGTGGTCGAGCAGGCGCGCAAGGCGGCCGACACGGTGTGGGAGCGGCAGGGCGAGGGTCCGGAGCGGATCGCGGTGGCCTGCCCCACCGCCTGGGGACCCGGCCGGCTCGGCCCGCTGCGGGCGGCGTTCAACGACGCCGGGATGAGCAACGTCGTGCTGATCACCCGCGCGCAGGCCGTCGTGGAGCGGCTGCACGCCACCGGGCGCCCGGTGCCGCCCGGCCGCCCGCTGCTGGTCTGCCGGATCGGACGGGCCAGCACCGAGATCACGTTCGCCGTGCCGTACGAGCCGGGCCGCCTCGAGGTGCTCGGTGTCGCCGAGACCTGCGAGCTCGGCGGCGACGACGTGGCCGCCGGCGCCCGCGACGCGACGGCCGCCCTGCTGGACCTGATCCGGCGCACCGCCCGGGACTGCGGTGCCGCCCTCGGTGAACTCGCCGCGGTGCTGCCGGCCGGTGGCGGCGCCGCCCGGCCCGCGGTGTTCGAGGCCCTGGCCGGCGCGATCGCCGCACCGGTCATCCGCGACGACGACCCCTGGCACACCGTCGCCCGCGGTGCGGCGCTGTCGCTGCGCCCTCCGGTCCAGTCGTCCCGCATGCTGCCGGAGCCGGTGGCCGAGGTCCTGGTCAAGCCGACCGAGCTGCTGCCGGTGACCGGTACCCGCCTGCGTCTCCCCGAGCCCGGCGAGATGCCGGCCCGGCCGCCGCTGACCGTCGCCGCACCAGAGATCGGCCGCAAGTGAGCGCGCGGGACCTGCTGAGCACGGTTCGCACCGACCCGTCCGCACCGCTGCGGGCCGCGATCTGCGCGCCCGGCGGATACGGCAAGAGCACGCTGCTGGCCGGCCTGGAGCGGATCTATCGCGAGGCGGGCGTGACGGCCGGAGCGCCCTGGCTCGATCCGGAGAGCGACGTCCTGCTGGTCGACGACGCGCACCGGCTCGACGACGAGCGGCTGCGGACCCTGCGCGACCGGGCCGAGCGGCCGGGCGGGCGGATCGTCGTCGCGTACCGGCCCTGGCCGCGGCCCGCCGCGCTGGCCCCGCTGACCGAGGTGCTCCGCCGCACCCGGCCGCCGGTGGTGCTGGCGCCGCTGTCCGCCGCCGAGATCCGGGACCGGGTCGGCGAGCACCTGGCCGCCCCGGTGGCCGCGCTCAGCGCCGGTGTCCCCCGCTACGTCGATCGGCTGGCCGCGGCGTTCGCCGGGCTCTCCGGCGCCGAGGCGACCGCACGGCCGCCGGCCGCGGCGCTCGCCCCGTTCGCCCCGGAGTTCGACGAGCTCGACGCCGACCTGCGCACGCTTCTGCTCGCCGTCGAGGCGGGTGCCGGTCTCTCGTACGATCTGATCGCCGAACTCCTCGAGCGTGACCAGCGCACCGTGGCCGAGTTGGTCGCGGCCGGGCAGGCCGGCGGCATGCTCGGGACCGACGGTGCGATGGTGCCCCTGGCGCGGCACGCGCTGGCCGCGCTGGGCCCGATGGCGCAGCGCATCGATGTTCGTCAGCGCCTCGCCGTCCTCCAGATGGCCCGCGGCGGCCCGGTGCTCCCCCTGGTGCTGCACCTGCTGCCGGACGGCGGCAGCGCACCGCGGACCAGCCCGGAGCTCGCGCTCGCCTTCGAGGCAGCCGGTGAGGAGACTCTGGACAGCGACCCGGCGCTGGCCGCCCGGTTCTTCGCCGCCGCGGCCGAGGCCGGCCGTCCCTCGGGCGCCCGCCGCGCCCTGGCCACCGCCCTCAGCGGTGACCTCGACCTGGCCGCCCAGTTGGCCGACCGCGCGGTGGCCAGCGGCTCACCGGCGCAGCGCGCCGAGTCCGCCTGGGTCTCCGCGGTCGCCATGGCACACCGTGGCCGCCTGGACAGCGCCACCGAGCTGCTGCGCTGGGCCGGCACCGGGCCGGCGGCCGGATTCCGGTCGGTCGGGCTCACCGGCACCGGCCACCTCGACGAGGACGCCGAGCCGGCCGGCACCGACGGCCCGCCGACCCTGGTCCGGGCCACGGCCGACCTGATGGCCCGCGGCGTACGCGAATCGGTCACCGGCACCCCCGCCGCCGCACTGTCCACCCTGGTCCAGGCGTCCCTGCTGCTGGAACCCGCGGGCGCCGCGGCGCTGCTGCCGGACAGCCCGGCGGCGCTGGCCGCGATCGTCGCCCTGCACACCGCCGACCTGGACACCGCCGAGACCACCCTGTCCCGGGCGGTCCGGGCGGGCATGGGCGGCCCGCCGCTGGCACCGCGCCACCTGCTCCTGCAGGCGTGGGGCCGAATGCTGCGCGGCCACCTCGGCGCCGCCGCCCGGCTGCTGACCGAGGCACCGGGCGTGGCCGGCCTGCCCGGCCGTGACCTGCTGTTCGCCACCGCGCTGCGGGTGGCCCTGGCCCGCCGCGACAGCGACCCGGTGGGGCTGCGAACGGTGTGGCCGGACGCCTGCCAGGTCCTGATCAGCCAGCCCGTCGACCTGTTCACGCTGCTGCCGCTCGGCGAGCTGACCGTGGCCGCGGCCCGGCTCGGCGAGCAGCGGCGCGTCGCCGAGCACCTGGGCGAGGCGGACCGCCTCCTGCGACGGCTGGGCGACCCGCCGCTGTGGAGCGCACCGCTGCACTGGAGCCGCCTGCACGCCGCGATCCTGGCCGAGCAACCGGAGGAGGCCGAGCGGCACGCCGCCGCCCTGTCCGAACTGGCCGGGGACCGACCCGTCCCCGCCACGCCGTCCGGGCCTCTCACGGCCGCGCCGTCCGGGCCTCTCGCGGCCGCGCCGGCCGGAGTCCATCCTCTCGTGGCCGCGCTGGCGGCCGCGGCCCGGAGCTGGCTCGCGGTGATCACCGACCGGATCGATCCGGAGCAGGTCGAGGCGGCCGCGCACCAGCTCGCCGCGACCGGCCTCACCTGGGACGGCGCCCGCCTGGCCGGCCAGGCGGCGATCCGCACCAAGGACCGCAAGGCGATGACCGCCCTGCTCGACTGCGCCCGGCTGCTGCAGGGCCGCGCACCCGAGCACCACGACGCGGCCGACCCCGCCGCCGAGCCGGCCGCTCCCCTGCTGAGCGAACGCGAGCAGCAGGTGGCCGCGCTGGTCCTGGCCGGGCTGACCTACAAGCAGATCGCCGAGCGGCTCTACCTGTCCGCCAAGACGATCGAGCACCACGTGGCCCGGATCCGGCAGCGCCTCGGCGTCACCGACCGGCGTGAGCTGCTGGCCCGCCTGCGCGAGCTGCTGGCCGACCAAACCTCGGACCGAAAGGACGGAGCAACGCATGAAGCGCGGCTGGCGTGACGTCGATCCCCGGCTGGGCGCCGGGCTGATGCTCCTCGTCGTTCTCTGGCTGGCCGCGACGGTTCCGGCCGTCCTCGGCGCGGCCGGCCGGATACAGGAGCGCTCCACCGCCGACCGGCTCGGCTCCGCCGTCGACGCGACCGTGGTCGCCCTTCAGGAGGAGCGGCGGCTCTCGGCCGCCGCCCTGACCGCCGGCGACCCGGCTGCCACACCGGCCGCCGGCGACGACACCGCCGGTGACCCGGCTCCCCTGGCCGCCGCCCGCGAACGGACCGACCTGGCCGGCGCCGACCTGAGCTCCCTGACCGAGGGCCTGCGTTCGCACGTGTACACCGCGGAAGCGGTGGACGCGGCCCGCGGCCTGGTCTCCCGCCTCGGCACCCTGGACACGATCCGCGGCCGGGTGGACGACCGCACCGCCGAGTCCGCCGAGCTCCTGGCCGCCTACCGGGCGATGATCGCGGCCGGTCTCAGCATGCCGGAGCTGCCGGGCGGGTCGCTGGCCCGGGCCCGCGAGGCACTGTCCGAGGAGGACGCGCTGCTGCGCACGGCTTTGGCCACCCGCGACGGCGCCGGTGACGCCGAGTCGCTGCGGGTCGGCAGCCTCGCCGGTGAGCGCCGCGCCTGGCTCGCCGCCGCACCGGCCGACCTCGGCACCACCGTCCCCGCGCTGGAGGCGGTGGAGCAACGACTGCTGCTCGCCGAGGGAGAACGCGTCGCCCCGGCCGACTGGGCGGACGTCGCGGACCCGGTCAGCGCCGCCCTGCGCGACGCGCAGACACGCGCCGTGCACGACGCGGTGTCGGCGGCGACCCCGCCGGCGATCGGCACGACCGTCTGGGCCGGGATGATCGCCGGGGTCGGGCTGGTCGCGGTGATCGGCGTGCTCGTCGCGGCACGCCGGTCCGCCGGGGCGCCCGCGGCCGCCACCACCCGGGAACCGGAGAGCGACGCCGGCCAGGACCGAGGGCTGCAACCGCTGCTGGTCGACATGCACCGGCGCAACCAGCGCCTGGTGCACCGCCTGCTGCGCCTGCTCGACGGCCTGGAGCGCCGCCAGTGCGAGGACGAGACCCTGGAGCAGCTGTACCGCGCCGACCACCTGGCCACCCGGGTGCGGCGCAACGTGGAGAAGGCGATCACCCTGTCCGGCGGCACACCGGGACGGCAGTGGCACCAGCCGATGCCGCTCGGCGAGGTGGTACGCGGCGCGGCCGCCGAGGTCGACGACTACATGCGGGTCTCCACCGCGCAGATCGAGCCGGCTGCGCTCTCCGGTGACGCCGTCCTCGAGGTCACCCACCTGCTGGCCGAACTGATCGACAACGCGATCACCTACTCCCCCGCGGAGACCCGGGTGCGCACCGGGGGCGAGCGCGACGAGGACGGCGGCTACACCGTGACCGTCACCGACGCCGGGCCCGGGATGAGCGACCTCGACCTGGAGAACGCCCGCCAGGTGATGACCGATCCCGAGCCACCAGCCGGCGGGCTCTGGTCGGGCTTCTACGCCGTGGGCCGCTTCGCCGCTCGCTGGGAGATCGACGTCCGGCTGGCCCGCGGCGCGGCCGGCGGACTGGCCGCGGAGGTACGGATTCCCGCGGACCTGATGACCGAAATGAGCGATACGGCCACCACGTCCGTAGATCTTTCCGTAGCTGCTCATTGAACGGAGGCGTCATGATCGCTGAGGACGTCTGGTACGACGAGGACGCCGGCCCCCTCGTCCGGCTCTACGCGATCACCGGTGGCCGCGCCGCCGTACCCGCGGACGGCATCACGCTCAGCGCGATCGTGCAGCGGGTGCTCGGCGCGACCGCGGGCCGCGAGCTGTCCGAGCCGGAGTCGGAGGTCCTGCGGCTCGCGGACCGGCCGGTGTCGGTCTCCGAGATCGCGGCCTGGATGCGCCTGCCGCTCGGCCCGGTCCGGGTCATCCTGGGCGACCTGCGCGACGCCGGCATGATCACCTTCCCCCGCTCCGGCGACGCCGCCGGGCACACCGACAGGCGGCTGCTCGAACAGGTGCTCAGCGGCCTGAGATCCCTGTGAACACTCCGATCCCTCTGAGTCACGGAGAACCGATGAACGACTCGCCACGGCCCCGGCGCTCGCCGACGGTCGTGCTGCTGGACAGCCTGCTCCGGGCAGTCACGGCCGTGCAGACCGGAAACCTGCCCGGCCGCCGCGAACCCGGCGCCCCGCCGCGCCGGACCGCTCCGCTCTGGCTGCTCGCCGGTGTGCTCGGCACCGCCGGAGGCGTCATCCTGCTGATCGGTGTGCTGGTGGGCGCGCCCGGCGGGCTCATCGACCTGCCGCTTCCCGGCAAGGCGGCGCCCGCTCCCCCGGTGGTCGAGAGCCTCGGCCCGGCCGCCACCACACAGCAGGCCCCGTCGGCGCGGCCCTCGGCCACCAGCGCGAAGCCCTCCCCGTCGGCCTCGCCCAGCCTCACCTCGGCGGTGCCCGCTCCCAGTTCACCGGCCGGGACCGCCGGGAACGTGCTGACCGCCGCGTACACGGCCGCGAACGGGAGCGGGCTGCTCGGCTACCGCGCCACCGTGACGCTCACCGCCGAGGGAACCGGCCCGTCGCGGGACTGGCGGCTCAGCATCACGCTGCCGCGCGCCACCCTGCAGATCGGCGGCGTCCAGGGAGCCACCGCCGAGCAGGACGGCGCGGTGTGGACGCTGACGCCGCAGGACGCCACCCGGACCGTCACCCCCGGCACCCCCGTCGTGATCACTTTCGACGTCCGCGGCGCGACCCTGGTCGACTCGCAGCCCACCGGCTGCCAGGTCAACGACGAACCCTGCACCGGTCTGGAGTGACCCTGCTCCGCTCGGGGCACACGGGCAGTAGGTTTCAGTTCGCCCCCCGCGCGGATAACAACGTCGCCATCCGGGAAATGACCGGGCATCGGGTGCGGCGGCGAAGGGGGCGGGTGCTGTGTCGACGGCCGAGCGGTCGGGGAACCCGTCCCGTCCGGACCCGCTCGTGCGGACCGGCCTGTCGGCGGCGCCCGATCCGATGTCCGACCGGTTCGCCGCGCTGGCCCGCCGGCTGCTGGGCGTACGGGCGGCCGTGGTGGCGCTGACCGGCATCACCCGCCAGGTCTTCCCGGGCGCCAGCGGGCTGGACCGGCGCGAGACACCGCTCGCGCACACGCTCCCGGCGTACGCCGTCGCCGACGCCCGCACCGACCAGCTGCTGGCGGGCCATCCGGTGATCGAGGAGCTGTCCGCGGGCGGCTACGCCGGAGTGCCGCTGACCGGCGCGGACGGGGAGATCCTGGGGGCGATGTGCGTCATCGACACCGTGGCCCGGGAGTGGACGGCTGACGAGCTCGGCCTGCTGGCCGAGCTGGCGGCGGCCTGCTCGGAAAGCCTCCGGCTGCGCATCGCCACCCGTTCCGCCAGCCGGCGCGAGCACAACACCCGCGCACGGGAGCGGGCCGCGGACGCCGCCGCCGACCGCAGCCGGCTGCTGCTGCGGGCCAGTGTCGCCCTGGCCAACACCGCCACGGTCACCGACGTGGTCGAGGCGGTCCAGGATCTCGTCACCGGCACCCTCAACCCGGACTACGTCGGGGTCTCGCTCCTCGACGCCACCGGGCAGATCGACCTGCGGGCCGGCGACACCCTGGCGGCGCCGATCGCCGATCACTGGCGGCACTACCCGTCGACGGCGCGGACACCGTCGGCGGTCGCGGCCGCCACCGGCGTACCCGTGCTGCTTCCCGACCTCGAAGCGGTGGCCGCCCACGTGCCGGACGCCGCAGCGACCTTCGAAGAGATGGGATGGCAGGCCGGTGCGAGCGTGCCGCTGCCCGGCCCGGACGGCCCGATCGGCGCGCTCACGTTCGTCTGGAAGCAGCCGTACTCCCTGGACGAGGCGGAACAGGCGGTCCTCGCCGCGCTGGCCGGGTACGTCGCGCAGGCGCTGCGGCGTGCCGAGTACCTGTACTCCCGCGAGCAGGTCGCCGAACTGCTCCAGCAGGCCATGCTGAGCGACCTCCCGGAGGCGGAACCGTACGAGCTCGCCGCCCGCTACGAACCGGCGGCCCGCGGCGAGCACGTCGGCGGCGACTGGTACGACGCCGTCCGCGTCGACGCCGGCCGCCTCGCCCTGGTCGTCGGCGACGTGACCGGGCACGACATGCACGCGGCCGCCCGGATGGGCCAGCTACGCAGCATGCTCCGCGCCTACCTCGTCGACCGGCACGAGCCGCCGTCCGCGCTGCTGCGCCGACTGGACAACGCCATGCAGATCCTCGGCGGGCACACCCCGGCCACGGCGCTGCTCGCCTACGTCGACCGTGACGGCGACGGCCACCGGCTGCAGTGGGCCAACGCCGGCCACCCCACCCCGCTGCTGATCGAGAAAGACGGCACGGTCACCCAGCTCACCGGCCGCGACATCCTGCTCGGCGTGCTGCGCCGCACCCCACGCTCGAACCACAGCAGGCGCCTACCGCCGGGCGCCACGCTGCTCATCTACACGGACGGCCTGATCGAGACCCGCACGGACCCGATCGACGACCGCAAGCGCCAGCTCCGGGAGGCGCTCAGCGGCCTGGCCGGCGCACCCCTGCCGGACCTCCTCAACGAGATCCTCGCCCGCTTCGCCGGCCACGACCACGAGGACGACGTCGCCCTGCTCGCCCTGCGCTGCCCCGGAGAACCGGATACCGTGGGTCGACCCGTTTCGGTGAACCAGGCGTCACGGCGCCCGCCGCCCGATCGCGAACCCACGACGTCAGGAAACCGGTGACCGACAACCAGATCTGGGCCTACCGCATCGACGACCACGACGGCACCCCCACCGTGGCCCTCACCGGCGAACTCGACCTGGCCGCCGCCGACGAACTCCGCGCCATCCTCACCGCCCAGCTGGACCGCCCCGCCACCACCGGCGTCACAGCCGACCTCAGCGGCGTCACCTTCATGGACTCCGCCGCCCTGGGCGCCCTGATCGCCGCCTTCCAGCACGCCGCCGCCACCAACCACACCTTCGTGATCACCGACGCCCCCCGGGGCGTCCGCCGCATCATGGAGATAGCCGGCATCTACGACATCCTCACCGGCGAGGCCCCGCACCTGGGCGAGTGAGCTCAGCCCCGCCCACTGCGCGAGTGAACTCAGCCCCGCCCACTGCGCGAGTGAACTCAGCCCCGCCCACTGCGCGAGTGAACTCAGCCCCGCCCACTGCGCGAGTGAGCTCAGCCCCGCCCACTGCGCGAGTCCGCCGAGCGCCCAGCGACCCGCCGCGCCCTCGACCGCCCACCAGCACGCTGCCCGGCCGGCCCGAACGCCCGAGCCGCCGCAAACGCCGCCACCGTCATCGCCCCGATCGCCCCGGCCCCCGCCGCAGCCGCCCCACCCGGCGCGAAAATCAACACGGCCACAGTCGCCGGAGTCCCCATCGCCCCGATCGCGAGAGCCCACCCCGCCAGCCGAACCCGAGCCCGCTCCTCCCCATCCGAACCGGCCCCGAAATCCCCACGCCGCCCGGCCCCGAAATCCCCACGCCGCCCGGCCCCGAAATTCCCACGCGGGCCGGTCCCGAAATCCCCACGCGGGCCGGCCACGGACCACCCACGCGAGCCGACCCCCGAGTCGCCCCCGGCAGACGGCCGCCGCCGAGCCGCATCGGTCATGACCGCACCGCCCGCCCGCGCAGCGCCGCCTCCCGCAACTCGGCACGCAGCACCCAGGCCCGGTCCAGCAGCCGCAACCCATACAGAAACTGCGCCCACCGCGACACACCGGCCAGCGCCAGCTCATACAGCTCCGAGTCGAATTCCGCCCGGTAGCGTCCCCGCGCCGCCGCCGGCAGCACCCGCACCGCACCGCGCGCCAGCTGTGCAGCGCTCGCTGCCGGCGCCTTCGGCGATGGTTCGCTCGGCACCACCGTCCGGCGATCCGCATCGTTGATCAGGACATACAGGATGCCCTCGACATCGATGGCGAGATCCGGCACGCGAGCAAGAGCGACCTGGATCGACCTGGCCTCGGCAACGGACGTCGCCTCGTCCAGTAGCCGTTCAATGAGCCTGGCACGGTCGATGGCGCGGCCGAGCCCGGTGATGACGCTTCGATCGAAGTTGTACTCCCCGGCACGGCAATGGGTGTCATCAAGGTCCGAAGCGAGACGCTTGGCATCCTCGCAGACTCGGATGAACAGGGGTCGCGCGCCGAGGTTCTGAATGCGGGACGAGCCATGCAAACCGTCAAGAGACCACACAAGGTTCCTGACAAGGTCAAGAGAGCCGGCAAGGTCTTTGTCAAAGCCGAGCTTGAAGAAGAGCTCACGGGAGCGGTCGTGGCGGGTCATGCCGGGCCCGTCCCGGGGATGAGGCCCGGCCGCAGAACGCTGAGCGGCGTGCGCGCCGTCGCCAACGCCTCGCGCGCGTGCTCGGCGCCGTCCGGGCTGAGGCGGTAGTAGCGGCGCCTCGGGCGACCCTCGGACGCGGGGTCGATCTCCTCCCAGCGGGACTCCAGCCAGCCGAGGCCTTCGAAGCGGGCCAGGATGGGGTGGATGGTGCCGGTCGCCAGGCCGGCGGAATGGCTGATCTGCAGGCCGTACAACTCGCGGGTCGGGTGTTCGAGCAGCGCGCGCAGCACCAGCTGGGTCTGCAGCGTCATCCTCGGGGCCATGCTCGAACTCTAGCTAGCCCCTAACTAGATCACAAGTAAGCTTCCGGTTGCGGGGCGGTCGCGGTGGGCGGAGGGTGCGAGCATGGGGAACATCATCGGCGCCGCGGGGCGCGTTCTGGGTGATTCAGAGGTACGCGCCTTCGTGCTCGACAAGCTCGCCGGTGAGGACCTCGACGGCCGGCGGGTGTGTGTCATCGTTCCGGACGCGACGCGCAGTTGCCCGCTCCCGCTCCTGCTGGGTGCGGTGCACGAGGCTCTCGACGGGCGGGCGGCGGCGGTGACCGTTCTGGTGGCGCTCGGTACGCACGCGCCGATGACAGAGCTCCAGTTGGAGAAGCACGTCGGGGGCCCGTACCCATGCTTTGAAGTGCGCAACCACGAATGGTGGGTGACCGAAACGCTGGTTTCGCTCGGTGGCATCGCCGCCGGGCGCGTGGCTGAACTGTCCGAGGGGCGCATGCGGCAGGCGGTGGACGTGACGCTGAACCGTGCCGTGGTCGAGCATGACGTGTGCCTGGTGATCGGGCCGGTCTTCCCGCACGAGGTGGTCGGCTTCTCCGGCGGCAACAAGTATTTCTTCCCCGGCGTCGCGGGCCAGGAGATCATCGACTTCTCGCACTGGCTGGGCGCGCTGATCAGCAGCGCCGAGATCATCGGTACGCGGGGAATCACCCCGGTACGCGCCCTGATCGACGAGGCCGCCGCGATGATCCCGGCCCGCCGGCTCGCGCTCTGCCTGGTCGTGCAATCCGGCACCGGTGCGCTGCACGCCGTCTCGTTCGGCACACCGGAGGAGGCCTGGGCCGCCTGCGCCGACGTCTCCGCCGAGACACACGTGCGCTACCTCGACGCACCGGTGCGGCGGGTGCTGTCGATCGTGCCGGAGAAGTACGACGACATGTGGACCGGCGCGAAGGGCTTCTACAAGGTGGAACCCATCGTCGCCGACGGTGGGCAGGTGATCGTCTACGCCCCGCACATCACCCGGATCTCCGAGATGCACCCGGAGATCGAGGAGATCGGGTACCACTGCCGGGACTACTTCGTGAAGCAGTGGGACCGGTTCTCCGGCCACCACTGGGGCGTCCTGGCACACTCCACGCACCTGCGCGGCGCCGGCACCTGGGACCCGGTCGACGGTGAACGGCCACGGGTGACCGTCACGCTGGCCACCGCCATTCCGGAACGGGTGGTCCGCGCCGCGAACCTGGACCACCTCGACCCGGCCACGATCGACCTCGCCGCCCTCGCCGCCGATCCGGAGACTTTCGTGGTTCCCGAGGCCGGCGAGGTCCTGTTCCGCCTCCGCACCCAGCACCGCTAAGGAGAGACCAGCACGATGGAAGATGTGCTCGCCCGCCTCACCACACTGCTGACCGGAATCGATCGACTGGCGGTGGCCTTCTCCGGCGGCGTCGACTCCTCGCTCCTGCTCGCCCTCGCCGCCCGCGTCCTCGGCCCGTCCCGTGTCCTGGCCGTCCTCGGCGTCTCCCCCAGCCTGGCCGCCGACGAGCGCGCCGCCGCACACGCCGTCGCCCGCCACATCGGGGTGCCGGTCGTGGAGGTCGTGACCCACGAACAGGACCGCGACCGGTACCGCGCCAACGGCCCCGACCGGTGCTTCCACTGCAAGGACGAGCTGTTCACCCGGATCTCCGACGAGGTTGTCGAGGCGCACCGGGTGGACGCGGTCGCCTACGGGGAGAACGCCGACGACGCCCGCCGCCCGGACCGTCCCGGCGCCCAGGCCGCGGTCGCCCATCGGGTGCTGCGCCCCCTCGCCGATCTGGGTCTCACCAAGGCCGACGTGCGGCGGCTGGCCTCCCTCTGCGGCCTGCCCTGCGCCGACAAGCCGGCCGCGCCGTGCCTGGCCTCCCGGATCCCCCACTTCAGCGACGTGACCCCGGAGAAGCTGGCCCAGATCGAGCGGGCCGAGGCGGCTTTGCGCCGGCTGGGTTTCACCGATTTCCGGGTACGCCACCACGGCGACGTGGCCAGAGTGGAGTTACCACCGGCCGACCTGCCGCGAGCCGTGAGCCCGCCCCTCCGCGAAGCCGTCCACGCCGCCGTCCTCGCCGCCGGCTTCCGCTTCGCCGCGCTCGACCTGGCCGGCATCCAGTCCGGCGCCTTCACGTTGCCGCTGGTCGGAGCGCTCCGTGCCTGACCGGTCCCCTCCGCCGGCCTCAGCCACCTCCGTGCCTGACCAGTCCCTTCCACCGGCCTCAACCACCTCCGCGCCTGACCGCGGCCCCAACCCGGCGGACGTGGCCGGCGGGCTGGCGGATTACGCGGACCTCGATCTCGACCGCTCGGTCCGGCGTGGCTATCCCGAGGCGGTGTTCTGTGCGGGAAAGACACCGGCCCAGGTCCGTGGCATCGCCGCCGCCGTGCGCACGCGACCGGATGTGGTCACCCTCTTCACCCGGGCCGGCGCCGACCACGCCGCCGCGATCCGGGCCGAGCTTCCCGACGCCCGCCACGACACCGACGCCGCGCTGCTCGCCTGGCCGCCCTCTCCTCCGCCACCGACCGGCGGTCTCGTGGTGGTGGCCGCCGCCGGCACCTCCGATCTCCCCGTGGCCCGCGAGGCCGAGCTGACGGCCCGCTACCTGGGCCGGCCAACCGAGCTCGTCGTCGACGTAGGCGTAGCCGGCCTCCACCGCATCCTCGCCCGCCTCGACCTGCTGCGCCGCGCCCGCGCCGTCGTGGTGGCCGCGGGCATGGACGGCGCCCTCCCCAGCGTCGTGGCCGGTCTGATCACCGCGCCCGTCGTGGCACTGCCCACCTCGGTCGGTTACGGCGCCGCCTTCGGTGGCCTCGCCCCGCTGCTGGCCATGCTCAACGCCTGCGCACCCGGCGTAGCAGTCGTGAACATCGACAACGGCTACGGCGCCGGCCACCTCGCCGCCCAGATCGCCGCGGACCCCGCCCGATGAGGCACGCCTGGATCGACGCGTCGGCCGGGGTAGCCGGGGACATGCTGCTCGGCGCGCTGCTCGACGCCGGCGCGGCAATGGAGCCGTCCAGGCGGCGGTCGACGCGGTCGCGCCGTCATCGGTGCGGATCAGCACCACCGAGGTGACCCGCGCCGGCCTGCGTGCCCGTCTCGCGCGTGTGGACGTCCTGGTCACCGACCCGCCGCACCGCACCTGGGCAGCGATCCGCGGCCTGCTCGACGACGCCGGGCTACTGCCTGCCGTCCACTCCCGAGCATCGGCCGTGTTCGCCCGGCTGGCCGAGGCGGAGGCGAGAGTGCACGGGGTCAGCGCCGACGAAGTCCACTTCCACGAGGTCGGCGCCCTCGACGCGATCGCCGACGTCGTGGGTGTCTGCGCGGCCCTCGACGACCTGGGTGTCACCTCGGTCTCGGCCGGCCCGGTCGCCGTCGGGTCCGGCCACACCCGTGGCGCTCACGGGCGGCTCCCGGTGCCGGTCCCGGCCGTCGCCGAACTCGCCCGCGGCTGGCGAATCTCCGCCGGCAGCGGGTCCCAGCCCGGTGAGCTGGCCACTCCGACCGGGATGGCGCTGATCCGGGCGCTCGCTGCGACCTGCGAGGACCTCCCACCGATGACCCTCGACCTGGTCGGCGTCGGCGCCGGCGGCCGCGACCGCCCCGATCGCGCCAACGTCGTCCGGGTTCTGATCGCCGCCCCCTCCGCAACACACCAGGAAGCAGCCGTACTCCTGGAGGCGAACGTCGACGACCTCGACCCGCGTCTCTGGCCGGGTGTCCTGACCGGTCTCCTCGAAGCCGGGGCCGCCGACGCCTGGCTGGTCCCGATCATCATGAAAAAGGGCCGCCCCGCACACACCCTGGCCGTGTTGTGCGCGCCCGATCAAGCTGCCGGTCTGCGGCGGTACATCTTCGAGCACACCACCACGCTCGGCGTCCGCGAGTCACCCCGAACAAAAGTCCCTTTATCCCGATATTTCGTGAAAGCGGAGGTGCTCGGCGGTGAGGTCGCCGTCAAAGTGGGCCACCTCGACGGCGTGATCGTCCAGGCCATGCCCGAGTTCGAGGACGTCGCCGCCCTGGCCCGCCGGCTGGGCCGCCCCGAACACGCGGTACTGCGAGAAGCCCTCGCCGCCGCCGACCTCATCCTCGGAGGACGCGCCGACCCGGTCCCCCACCCGGACCGGTCGTTCCGCCACTAACGCCGGCCGTTCAACGTGTCCAGGAACCGCTGTTCGAAGGCGGCCGTGTCCGCGGCGTAGGCCGCTTCGACGCACCGGCCCGCCGGGTCGAGAACCGTCCTGCCGGATCGCACCCCGTCCTGAACCACATCGACGCGCTCCGGCCGGAACGACGCCACAGCGCCCCGGTCGTGCACGGCCGAGACAGCCGCCACCGCGTCCCACCAGTACATGATGCCCAAGTCGATCAGCGCGGCCAGGTCCGGCTGCGTGACGATCCGATAGGTCAGGCGGGCACCCGGAGCAGACTGGTCCGCGCCGAGCCGCGCGACGAAGCCCTGCGTGATGGGCACGGCTGCGGTCGCGTCGAGCGGAACCAGACGTACCGTTCCCGGCCGAGCGGCCCGCAACACGTCCCGGGCCGCGACCGGGTCCATCCAGAAATTGAACTCCTGCGAGTTGTCGAACCCGGGCAGCGCCGACCCGTAGAGATTGCCCGGCACCCGCAACGCCCCACCCATCACCTGAACGTGCGAGATCCGCCGCGCCGTCGCCCGGGACTCGAGCGCTGCCGCGATGTTCGTCAACGGCCCCGTGGCGATGACCATGACCGGCTGCCGCGATCGCCGCACGGTGCGGGCAATCAGTTCGGTCGCGCTCACATCAGAGATGTACGGCGGACGACCCCCGTCCCCGAGAGCCCCACTGAGCACCGTCTCAATGGTCGCCACGAGTTCCGCCGGCGCGGGATGCACCCCTTCACCGAGCCCTCCGGAAGCCACCGGCACCCGCGGAAGGCCACACTGCTCCAGCACACTCCGCGCATGCCTGAGCGTCCGCTGCGGCACACCGAAGCCGTTGTCCGCCACAGTCACCGCCCGCAGATCGACGCGGCCCAGCTTGTGCTCCTCGCACAGATAGGCCAGCGTCGAGGCGTCATCGAAGTCCATGTCACTGTCATAGATCACCGGCACCGGCCCCACACCCGCCGACGGCCGAGCCACGGCTGGCTGACCAGCGAATACAGTGACAACAACTGCCGCGACGGCCGTCCACAGTGACGCTCGCATGGCCCCTCCGTCCGGCGCCGGGCAAGGCGCCGCAAGTGTTCAATACCCGTCGATTCTCATCGATCGATACAGGATACGATGGCGTATCAGCAAGTCGGGTAGCCTCGGCGGCCAGAACGGACGTCACCATGACGGGCATAAAAGCGCTGACGATGGTTGCCTCCGCCTTCGCCTTTTATTTTGTGGTGCTCGTATTAGCCTGGCCGATGCTGATGTGCCTGAGGTGGGCACTGTCCACGGCTGTCAAATTTCGGGGGTTGAGGCGCGCGGCAACATGGTCGGAAGCCCTCGACCTGACGATAACCGTCGTGCTGCTCATTGGCGCTTCCGCGATAGCCACATTCTTTGGCGGAGTCGCGATCGACGCCTTGGAAGGAAACGAATCACTCACCGTCCGCGCAGCCGCAACGGCACTCGCTCTTCTCATTGCCGCAACCGCCTTCGGGGTTGTCCATGCGCGCAACCCGACCGGCCCGCATTGGCCGTCTCCACTTCGAGTGTCGCCGACAATTTTCGAGCATTGCAGTGAGATCGGCCGACTGACGATCGCATTTCGTATGTTGTGGTTCTCGATGGCGCAAGCCACCGTATTCGGGCTAGGCCTGCTGGTCGGCCTCAGCATACTTGAATCCTACAGCGCTACCCCTGACGACGGTGCGGGGCGCCGCGCACTGGCCATCACTGCTGCGTATTTGGTAGCGATGATCCTCGCGCCTGGCCTGACATGGTTGGTCCTCAGGTGGTCATCGTTGCAGACGACGATTCTGATCACTGAGCCTTTTTCATCCTGAGTAGGCAGGGTTCTCGACGTGGTGCAGGACGAGGATGGCCTGCACGATCGGGGTTGCCCGGTGCGGGCTGCAGCGG
>NZ_JBFAYE010000015.1:57889-221572 GCF_040681145.1 Actinoplanes sp. NPDC051861 | reverse complement strand
CGAACCCGCCAGCATCCGCCACCAGACACCAGCCATGATCCGCCTGCACGCCTTCCCACAACCCGCAAGATCAACTTAAGCTACGCGGCATTGGGGTCTTGTCCGGCGTCATGCGCGAAAGTTGTGCCGGTTGCGGGGCTGTTCCCGTGCGTGCGCAGAGGCGGGCCTGCATGACGTTGCCGAGCCTCTCCCACCACTGATCTGGCCAGCCGGGGCAACCTGTTCACGGCGCTCAACGACCGCGCAGCACCACGATGCCGCAGCCGGGCGCGACCTGCCCCGGCAGACAGGCAACCGGACAGGGCCAGCGCTTCCGCCGCATCCTCCGCGCCATCGCGAGCCAAGCGTGTGGAGCCGATCGACACCGAGGAGCGACAGGGCGACGTGGAGCGCCGGCCTCGGGCCGCCGGCACGTCAGCGAGCGAAGGCGGCCCGCTCTCGCTGCTCAGCGCCTCAACAGCACACGCTGAGTGCAACACAGCGGCCATTCGGCAACTGCGGGATACGCAATATGGTCCGGTCCCCCTCCCTGGCCCTCCACCGGGCGCCCTGTGGCTGTCATCGCCAAGACCTGCGACCACAGCCACAGCAAGCCGAATCCCGCAGCGGAACGGCGCACGCGCAAAATTCTGTGCCTGGAGGTCGGTGGAGTTCAGCGCATCGAAGTTCTCGTCGCCGCGCATTGCAGCCATCGATGCACCTGCGGCCCCATCGGGACTTGAATCAACCAGGTGGACGTCACGGTAGGCAGGTGACGTTTACCTGGGCTCGGAAGATGTGTCCGAAGTAGGGGTCGTCGAACACCTCGAAGATCTGCGGTTCGCCGGACAGGGTGCACGCGCCGTAGAAGCCTTCCGACTGTGCGGAGTTCTGGGCGTCGTCGAGCGCTCCCTGGACGGCGTTCTGCGCGGTGAGGCCGCGTCCCGCGCCGCAGAACAGCGGGCTGGCCACCGCCGGCGAGGCGACCAGCAGGACCAGTGCCGCCGCGGTGAGTCCCGTTCCGGCGAGCCGCTTCCCATGTTTGTACATCGATGTGCTCCTTCCTCTCGAGAACGGTGCGGGGGCCTCTGATTGACGGTACGGCCGAGCGCCGAGCTGAGCTACATCACCCGGCCGAACGATGTTCGGCCGCCACACCAGTCCGGGCAGCCGCACGCGCCCTGCTCCAGGAGACGGCGCCGGAGGTCGTCGGGCGCGTTCGGATGGTGGGCGACGAGGCTGCGGTGATGGAACACCCGGTCGTCGAACTGCGCCTGCTCCTCGGCGGCCAGGCGTTCCAGGGCCGCGCCCGGAGCGCCCACATTCAGCAGGGCGTTCCACTGGACCCAACTGTCGGCATCCGCTAGCAGGCGGTCGAGCGCGTCCGCCGGCGTCCGCGGGTTGCGCGCCACCCACAACCGCACCGGACGGACGGCGTCACCGGACAGCTCCCGCAAACGCTCCACCGGCGTTTCCGGCGACCGGGCCTCGAGCACCCGCCGGTAGCCCGCCATGCGCGAGCTGTACGACCGTGTCAGGGCCGCGCCCACGTCGCCGCGCCGTCGACCAGGTGCAACTCCCGGTCGCAGACAGCCGCCGCCTCCGGGTCGTGGGTGGCCAGCACCACCGCGACACCCCGTGAAGCCTCGGCCCGCAGCAGTTCCAGGACACGCTGCCGGTTCGCCGCGTCCAGCTCGCTGGTGACCTCGTCCGCCAGCAGCACCGCCCCCTGCAGAGCGAGGCCACGGGCGATGGCCGTCCGCTGCTGCTGCCCGCCGGAGAGTTCGTCGATCAGCTGGTTGGCCTGGCCGGACAGTCCGAGGGACTCGAGGGCCTCCGCGGTCCGCCGGCGGGCGTCCGCCGGGGAGCCACCCGTCGCGATCACCGCCACGGAGATGTTCTCCGCCGCCGTGAGGATCGCGGCGAGGCCGTTGTCCTGCGGGATCAGCACCACGCCGAGCTTGACCGCCTGGTCCCGGCCCGAGAGCACAGCGCCGTCGACCGCCACCTCGCCGTCCCGGGGCGGCAGCAACCCTGCCATCGCGTTGAGCAGCGTGGTCTTGCCCGCGCCGGACGTGCCGGTCACCGCCAGCAGCTCACCCGGGCGGGCCGCCACGGTGACTCCACTGAGTACCGGGGCGCCCTCGCCGTACCCGAAATCCGCCCCCTCGACCGTAAGCGTGATCATCGACGTCCCCTTCCGCCCACCGTCTCCAGCTCCCTCACCGGGGGCCGCGTCCCACTGTCCGCGCGGTTCAACGAACTCTCGACCCGTCGCCGCAGGTCACGCCCGCCGAGCACCGCGACGACCAGCTGGACCACGAGCACCGCGCCGCCGGCCGCCAGCACCGCGACCGGGCTCGGCCACGACGGCAGCGGCAGGTCGGGTGGTTCGAGGCCGGCCAGCGGCAGTCCCCACCCGGTCAGCCACCACGCCACCATCGCCACCAGCAGGCCGACCGCCGTCGCGATGCCGACCAGCACGGGATAGGTCCAGAGGGTGGCCGTGGTCGTCGGGCGCGACCGCAGACCCTGGTTGCGCAGCGCCGTGAGGTCCTCGGTACGCCGCATCCGGTCCACCGCCACCGTCAGCGCGAGCGCACCCGCGCCGAGCAGTCCCGCGAGCACGCCGCTGAGCAGGTAGAACCAGAGGGCGACCGCCGGGCCCTGCTTGTCGAGGTTCGCCCGGACCTGCCCGGCGGAGACGTCCGAGACGACCCGCAGGCCCTGCTCCTGGAGCCGTTCGAGCACGTCGGCCGGTGCGTCCGGTCCGAGCCAGACCTGCGGCTCCGACAGGGGTTTGACGTCCACGGCGTACCGGTCCGCGTACTCCAGGTCGACCAGGATCGCCTGCCGGCCCAGCGCCGGGACGGCGGGCAGGGTGGCGACCGAGGTGACCGGGACCGGGTCGAAGCTCAGATCGTTGATGACCTGGGAGGAGGAGCGCTTCCCCGCGTACGCGATAGGCAGTGGCAGTGGCGCACTGACCGGCTGGATCCAGCCGATCTCGGCCTGGCTCGCGGAGACCTCGACGTCCGCGCGGAGCCCGTCCGGCGCGGCCGAGAGACGCACCTCCTCGGATCCGCGCCACCGGGCCGCGTCGGTGAGCGGTGCCGGCGCGGCGGTCGTGAGGCCGCGGATCAGGACCTGGCCCCGGATCGCCCTGGCGGTGCCCACGCCGGAGATCCGGATCGCGTTGAGCCGGCAGCCGTCCTCGCACATCGGCACCTCGTCCCGGTACGTCCGCGCGCCCGCACTCAGCTCGCCGAGCTCCACGATCGCGTCGCCGAGCCCGGCGGAGGACGACAGCGACACCGCGAGCCGCAGGTTCCGCCCGGTGGTGGTCACGTCGACGGCGATGTCCGCCGAGCCGAACGTGACCGGGCCGGGCGCCTCCGGGTGCAGGCGGCGGCCGAGTTCGGCCGGATCGGGTGCGCCGGCGGGCCAGGCGGCGACCGCGCCCAGCCGCTCGGAGTCGACGGCGAGGCCCGCACCGGCGCCGGTTCCGCCGCCGGGCAGCAGGGCGACGGCCATCGCGAACCTCCCGTCCGGGTCGGCGAGGCGTACGCCGTCGAGCAGCCGCTGACGGGTCACCGGCTGGACGGTGAGGACCCGATCGGCGCCGGTGCCGAGGTACGCCTCGACGGTACGGCCACCGGCGGCGGTGTCCACGGCACTGGTCGCGTAGCCGGCGACGGCGGCGGACGCCACCAGGAGCGCGAACAGCTGGCCCGCGCCGGGGCGGCGGGACAGCTGGATGCCGGCGAGCGCGACACCGAGTCGTCCCCGGTTGAGCGCGCGTCCGGCGTACCGGTTGACCAGCGGGAGCAGCGCGCGGGCGGCGAGCATGGCGAGGGCCAGGATGATCAGCGCGGGTGCGAACAGGCTGATGCCGGTGAGCGCGCCGTCGGAGAGGGCGAACTGGGCGCCGGTGACCACGGCCAGCAGCACCACTACCGCCTCGGTGGCGGTGAACCGGCGGCGGTCCGCGGCGGGGCTGCGGCGCAGCAGCGCGGCGACCGGGCTCACCAGCTGCCGCCGCTGGGCCGCCACCGCAGCGACCAGGGCGGCGACCGCGGCGACCGGCGCGTACTCCAGGGAGGTGACCGCTGGGTCGGTGCCGACGCCCGGGAACAGGATCGCGGCGAACAGGTTCACGAGCAGCTGCCCGGTCAGGCAGCCGACGAGCGCGCCGGCCAGGACGGCGGTGAGACTCTCACCGGTCGCCAGCCACCAGCGGGTCCACCAGCGCGAGCCGCGCAGGGCGACCACGGCGAGCTCGCTCTGCCGGCCCTGCGCGCCGTAGCCCACGGTCAGGTAGATGGTGAAGCACGCGAGCAGCACCAGCGGCACGGCCAGGACCGGGACCAGCAGCCGGGCCACCTCGCGGCCCTGGTCGATGCGGTCCAGCAGCCGGGGGATGCCGCTGTCGAAGATCAGCGCGTCCTGCAGCTGGCTCGCGGTCCGGGTGAGCTCGTCCAGATCCGACCGCAGCTCGCCCAGCCGGTCGATGTCCAGCGTGCCGGACTGGGCGACGCCGTCGATGCCCATCACGGTGATGGTCCGGGTCATCGTGTTGAGCGTGGCCTCGTTGGTGAAGACCGGCTCGCCGGGACCGATGTCGGGGCCGGCGAGGAAGTAGCCCTGCAGCCCCCAGTAGGCCCCCGTCGGGTCGATCGGCCGGTAGGTGCCGGCCACGGTGAGCGTCTTCGGCGGCGCGTCCGGGCGCCAGGTGATCGGGCGGGTGGCCTCGTTCTGCCGGGCCGCCCGCAGCACGATCGGGTCGCCGGCCGACAGCCCGAGCCGCTCCGCGGTCTTCTCGCCCAGCAGCACGTCGCCCTCGGCCGCCACGCAGCGGCCGGTCAGGATCCGCACGTGACCGCAGAGCTCCTGGCGGAAGACGAGCCTGCTCGGGTACGTGTCGGCCAGCTCCAGGCCGACCGTGGCCACCTCGGCGGAGTGGTAGTACGTGAAGCCGTCGAGGTTCAGCAGCACCTGGCCGACGTCCGGGAACTTGACGTCGGTGACGGTGCCGGGCGCGTCCTGCTTGACGTCGTGGCTGCGCCGGGCGGACAGGCTCAGCTCGCTGGTGGTGGCGGTGGCGATCTGGCCGTCGGCGACCGCGCGCTCGGCGGCGATCAGGAAGGCCGGCGCGGCGACCGCGGAGGAGACCGCCAGCATGGCCAGCAGCGCGAGGGTGAGTGCCTGGCCGCGCCGCGTCCAGACCATCGCCAGGACCAGGGAGATCATCAGCCACGCTCCCGGACGGTGCCGTCACGGTCCGCGCGCAGGCGGCGGACCAGCGGGGACAGGGACAGCCACGCGGCAACACCGAGCACGATCAGGGCGCCGAGCGTCGCGAGGGCGACCATGCCGGCGTCGAGCGGCGCGGGCCGGGCGAGCACGGACCAGCCGTCGGTGAAGCGCGGCACGGTCCAGCCGGTGACCGCCACGGCGAGCAGCCCGGCCAGGACACCCCCGGTCAGGCCGGCCAGGACCAGGCTGACGGTTCCGGCGTACGCGGTACCGGCCGCCACCCGGTGGGTCAGGCCCTGCTCGCGGAGCGCCGCGAGTTGCTCGGTCAGCGTCCGGCGGTCAGCGGTGACCGCGACCGCCAGCATGGCCGCCGCGAGCAGCAGCGCCGCGATCCCGGCGACCAGCGCGAACTGGACGACCACGGCCGGTGCCTGCGCGCCGAGCCGGGCGGCGTAGCCGGCGGCCGTGGCGTCACCGGTCACGATCAGCCCGGCGGCGTTCAGGTCGTCGACGATCGTGGAGCGCGCGCCGGGTGCGAGCCACACCTGGTACTCCCCACCGGGGTCGGACTCGGCCGCGAACCGGCGGGCCGCGTCGAGGTCGATCATCAGACCGTCCCGGCCGAGGACCGGCAGCGCGGCGACCCGGTTCACGATCCGCAGGGGCGCCGGTTCGCCGTACGCCTGAAGTAGGGGTTCGGTGTCCAGCCACTCCGGCGGAGCGGGACCGGCCAGCAGAGCCGGCAGTGGCAGCGCGTCGGAGGTCCACGCCTCAACGCCCAGCCGCAGCGACCCGGTGGCGTTGGGATCACCGGCCAGCCGCAGCGACCCGTCGGCGGCCACGATGTCCAGACCCGCACCCACGGTCGCGGACCGCCAGCGGCCGATGTCGCCGAGCACCGCGGCGTCGAGGACCCCGGTGTCCGAGCCTCCCTGTCCGAGACCGATCACGGTGACCGCGGCGCCGGGCGGCGGCGGGTCGACCCGGCCGTCCTCGTCCGGTGCCGTGGTCAGTTCCCAGCGCACGACCCGGCAGCCCGGCGCGGCGGTGCAGCCTGAGACGGGCACGGTCACCGTTTTCTCGCCGGCCGGCAGCGCGCCGAACGCCGCGGTCACCGGCAGCCCGGTGCCCTCGTGCTGGAGGTGCAGGCGCAGCGCCACCGGCGGGCCGTCGCGCCGGGCGTGCAGGGTGAGCCGGTCGCCGGTGACCAGCGGTATCGCCGGCCGGGTGGCC
Source organism: Actinoplanes sp. NPDC051861 (assembly GCF_040681145.1). NCBI lineage: Bacteria > Bacillati > Actinomycetota > Actinomycetes > Micromonosporales > Micromonosporaceae > Actinoplanes > Actinoplanes sp. NPDC051861. The sequence continues at coordinate 215,104 of NZ_JBFAYE010000015.1, read as the reverse complement.
GCGGCGACGGCGTCCGGCAGGTCGGCGGCCGGGCCGTACTCGGGCCGCCACCTGGTCACCGCGGCGAGCCGCGCGGTGTCCACCTCGAGGACCTCGCGCTCACCGCCGCGGTTCCAGACCGCCGCCATCGCCTCCCGGCCGTCCGGGTCCACGGCGCGCACCGCGTTCAGCAGCGCGGTGCGGTTGATCGCCTCGACGCTCAGGACCCGCTCGGCGCCGAGGTCGGCGACGCTGCGGGCGTCGCGGGACTCGCGTTCCGCCTGCCAGCCGCCGGCGGCCGTGACGAACAGCGCGACCGCGACCACGACCAGCGTGAAAACCCGGTCGGTGCCGGGCGAGCGGGAGATGCGCAGGGCGGTCAGCCCGGCGCGCAGCCGCCCGGAGCGCAGCGCCACGCCACCGGCCCGGGCGGCCACCCGGCTCAGCATGCGGGCGGCGAGCAGGCCGACGGCGAGCGCGACCAGCGCGGGGGCGGCCGGGCCGAGGCCGTACCCGGTGCCGGTGGTGCGGGCCTGATAGACGGCGGCGGCCGCGACGGCCAGCAGGAGCACGTCCACCATCGCCGGGCGCAACGCGCCGCGCGCGGAGCCGGATCGGGTGAGCAGGGCTGACACCGGCCGGCCGAGCACGGCGGCCTCGACCGCCGCGAGCACGGCCAGGCCGCCGAACAGCACGGCTGCCACGGCGCCGGCGCAGAACAGGACCGCGGCCTCGCGGTCGGGTGCGACGGCGACGGGACCGGCGAGACCGCGGGCCAGCAGATAGCCGACCGGCGCGCCGATCAGCACGCCGAGCAGCAGCGGCACCAGATGCTGTCCCCAGGCCAGCCGCAGCATGCCGAACCGGCTCACCCCGCGCAGCTTGAGCAGTGCGGCGTCGGCCCGCCGCTCGCGCAGCGTGAACCAGCCGGCCAGCCCGACGGCGAACAGGGTGAGGATCAGCATCTGCACGCCGGCGGTCAGCACGCCGGTCAGGATCGTGTACCGGTCGCGGGTGATGGCCTGGTACAGCGGCCGGGACTGGGTGCCCATCCGCAGCTGAGCCTGGCCGAGCCGCAGATCCGCCGCGTCGATCTCGGCGGCGTAGTCGAAACCGCCGTCGCCGCGCAGCATCGAGTCCGGCACCACCACGTCGTACGCCATCGTCGGCGTCCACAGCTCCCGGTGCACGAACGTGCCGACCGGGGTGAACGCCGGGTCCAGGGTGGCCTCGCCCCGGAACAGCCGGTTGTTCCAGTAGGTCCCGGCCGGGTCGGCGAGGGTGTAGAGCGCCACCACCTTGAGCAGCAGCGGGCCGCTGGACGTGGAGGTGAGGATCGACAGCGTGCCGCCGGCCTCTACCCCGAGCCGCTGAGCCGTCTCGTGGCTGATCGCGATCTCACCACGCGCGGAGGGGCAGCTCCCGGTCAGCCGGGCGTGCTCGCAGAACCCGTCCCGGTACGCCACCGGCATGTTCGTGCTCGCCGGCCCGGTCCGCACGCTGACCGGTTTCGCCATGCCGGTGAACCCGTCGCCGAGGCCCGCCGGCAGCCCGGACACCACCCGGTCGGTGAACCGTTCCAGCTCGCTGTCCGGATCGCCCTTGATGTCGATCCGGCTCTCCACCGACACCCTGCGCTGGGTGCCCGGTGCCACCTCGAGGTACGCCGAGGCGGCGTCACCGACGGCGGCGAACGCGTACCAGGGCCCGGCCGCGGCCACGGCTGCCGCCAACGCGGTGAGCAGCAGAATCGTGAGCACCTGCGCGGCCCGTGTCCGCACAGCGCCGAAGACGAGCGCGAACATTTTCCCCTCCCCCGGTTTCGGGCGAGGTTACGCGATTTCCGAGCTCATGTGGGGTCCGCGTCACAGCCAGCCGCGGCGTTTCAGGAACACGTAGAGACCCACCGCCGACACCGCGATCATCGAGCTGCTCAGGACGTACCCCCACCAGCTCTCGTACCCCGGATAGGGCAGGTTCTGCCCGAAGTACCCGGTCAGCGCCGTCGGCACCGCGATGATCGCCGCCCAGGCCGCGAGTTTGCGGGTGACCTGGTTGAGCACGTTGCTCTGCTCGGTGAAGTCCGCGTCGAGCAGGTCGTTGATCCGCGTGTAGGCGTGCTCGAGCAGGTCGAGCGCACGGTGTGCATGGTCCTCGACGTCCCGGTAATACGGCCGCAGATGGTCGTTGACCAGCTCGATCTCGGCCCTGTTCACCTGATCGACCACGTCGGCCATCGGCGCGACCGCCCGGCGCAGCGCCGCGAGCGCCTTGCGCAGCGTGAACGCGTAGAGCCGGACCGCACGCGGCGCACCACCCTCCCCGAGCATCTGGTCCTCGGTCGCGTCCATCGCCTCGTCGATCTGCCGCGCGGTCGCGTACTGGCTGTCCACCACGACGTCCAGCAGCCCGTACACCAGGAAGTTGACGCCACCGAGTGCCGCGAGATCCGCGTCCGCGTCCCACCGCTTCAGCAGCTTTTCAAGATCAAAGGCAAGAGCCGATTTTCGTACGGTGATAAGCGCTCTTTTGGTGATGAAAGCGCTGATCTCAGTCTTGCCACTGAGGTCGCCACCGTGGAACTCGACGGCGTAGACGTTGAGGAACAGATGGTCGGCGTACCTGTCGAGCTTGGGCCGCTGATGCACCTCGACGGCGTCCTCGACGGCCAGCGGGTGCAGCCCGAACTCCTCGGCCACCGCCTCGAGGTCGGTCAGGTCCGGGTCGAAGAGGTCGAGCCAGACCACCGCGTCCGGGTGATCGCGGAGCCGCTGGGCCGTCTCGGCCGCCGCGAAGTCCTCCGCGATCACCCGCCCGCTCTGGTAGAGCCGGCTACGGACAGGGCACGACGGTGCGCTCACCGCACCACAGTAGGGTCAAACCGCTTCGAGCACTCGCTCGGCCGGAGCCTCAGCCCGCGACCGGCGCAGCATGTACAGGCTGACCGGGACCCCGATGGCCACCAGGACCGCCGCGATCACCAGCGAGAACTGGTAGCCCTCCAGGTAGCGGTGCAGTTCGGAGCCCTCGGCGGCGTTCGCCCGGTTGGTCAGGATGGCGCCGAGCACGGTCACGCCGAGCAGGCCGAACACCTCGCGCGAGACGTTGAGCATCCCGGACGCGATACCGGCCCGGCCGGGCGGCAGCGCGTCGACCACCACGGTGCTGAGCGGGATGAGCAGGCCCCCGCCGACACCGTAGAGCGCGAACCAGGGCAGCAGGTCGGCGTACGAGGTGCCCTCGCCGTACTGTGCGATGCCGCCGATCGCCGCGGCCATCACCGCCAGACCGAAAGCGGTCACCCGGGCCACGCCGAAGCGCAGCTCCAGCCTCGGTGCGAGAACCGCACCGACCGCCGTGATGATCGCCATCGGGATGAACGCCGCACCCGCGCCGGTCGGCGAGAACCCGAGCACGTTCTGCAGGTAGATGGCCATGTAGAAGTAGATCCCGAAGACGCCGAACGCCCACAGGCCCATGGCCAGCAGCCCGCCGGTGAACATCCGCGAGCGGAAGAACTTCAGATCCACCATGGAGTCGGCGTTGCGGCTCTGCACCACCACGAAGGCCACGGCCGCCACCGCCGACACCGCGAACGAGCCGAGGATCAGCGGCGAGGACCAGCCCTCCGAGTCGCCCTCGATCAGCGCGAACGTCAGGGCGAACAGCGCCAGCGAGGACGCGACGAGCCCGGCCGGGTCGAGACGCCGGAACAGGCCGGCGCGCTGCTTGCCGGCGTCGTGCGCGGCGGGCACACTCCACCAGGTCAGCGCGAGGGTCACCACGCCGATCGGCAGGTTGATCAGGAAGATCCAGCCCCAGGAGACGTGCTCGCTGAGCACCCCGCCGGTGAACGGCCCGACGGCCAGCGCCAGCGCGCCCACGCCACCCCAGACGCCGATCGCGGTGCCGCGCTCCCTGGGATCCGGGAACAGCTCCTGCAGCAGCGCCAGCGAGGCGGGCGCCAGCAGAGCCGCGCCGATGCCCTGCACCGCACGCGCACCGATCAGCAGTCCCTGGCTGTCGGCGAGGCCCGCGGCCACCGAAGCCACCGTGAACACCACCAGGCCGGAAAGGAACGCGAGCCGGGTGCCGAGCACGTCCGCGATGCGGCCACCGGCCAGCAGCAGACCGGCGAAGACCAGGATGTACGCGCTCGTGATCCATTCCAGGCCGGCGATGTCCAGCCCGAGATCTCGTTGAATGCTGGGCAAAGCCACATTTACTACGTTGTTGTCCAGATACGTCATGAACGTCCCGAGCGCTACCGCTACGAGCGCCCACCAGCGCCGATTCTCTGCCATGGCCCCCACATCTCCCTGTACGCCGTACTTGTACGTTGTACATGTACCTCGTACATGAGACCTGTACGTTGTATGGTTGTCAAGTGACGCAGGACAGACTCACCAAGGCGACGGTGGCCGAGTGCGCGCTCCGCCTCGCCGACGCGGAAGGCCTCGAGGCGGTCACCATCCGTCGCCTCGCCAAGGAGCAGGGCGTCACACCGATGGCCCTCTACTGGCACTTCAAGAACAAGGACGAGCTGCTGCTCGGCATGGTCGACCACGCGCTTTCCGGCGTCCGCGCCGAGCCGGGCACCGGCGACCCGTGGCAGAAGCGGCTACGCACGGTGATCGAGACCGTGGCCGGCGTGCTGCGCGACCACCCGTCGCTGCCGACCCTGTTGCACGCCGTCGACAAGACCCAGACCGAGAGCTTCAACCGGGCGACCAACGACACGCTCGCCCTGCTGAGCGACGCGGGTTTCACCGTCGAGGAGGGCTACTGGGTCGCGATGCACCTGCTGAACGGGTGCATCGGGATGGTCAGCGGCCAGCCGGGGTGCCCGCCCACCGTGCCGCCTGAGCAGGCAGCCGAGTGGCTGCGGCAGAAACGCCTGCACCTCGAGTCGATGGCGTCCGACCGCTTCCCGCTGATGGTCGAGTTCGCCGCCTCCTACCGCGACGAGCCGGACGTCGAGCACTACTACGCCTTCTCCATCGACCTCCTGGTCGCCGGCGTCGAGACGATGGCCGCCAACCGGCGGGCCTGACGCCGCTTTTCACCACCAACCGGGCCGCCAGCTGGGCGACCCGGCCTTTGTGCTGCACATTCATGCAAGTCTCTTCCAGAACGTGCAAGAACTTGCTACGGTCCCCGTCAATATGAACGCGAGATTTCCGGCTCGCTACGCCCTCTCATCCCCCTGAAATGCTGGAGGCCCGCCGTGTCTCGAAGACTCCGAAGAGCACTGGCCGTGCTCTGCGCCGTCCCCCTTCTGCTGACCGCCGCACCGATGGCCGCACAGGCCGCCAACCAGGTGACCGTCTACTACAAACCGTCCGCGGGCTGGACCACGGTGAACATCCACTACGCACCCACCGGCGGCTCGTGGACGACCGTGCCGGGCGTGGCGATGACCGCGGACAGCTGCGCCGGCTGGTACCGCAAGGACATCGACCTCGGCACCGCCACCGGGTTGCAGCTCGTCTTCAACAACGGCTCCGGCACCTGGGACAACAACGGAGGCACCAACTACAGCGCCGGCACCGGGACCGTCACGGTCTCCGGCGGCGCGGTCGGGTCGGCGGTGCCGTGCAGCACGGCGGTCAACTCGGCGACCGTCTACTACAAGTCCTCCTGGACCACGACGTACCTGCACTACGCGCCGACCGGCGCCGCGTGGACCACGGCACCCGGCGTGGTGATGAACGAGGAGGCCTGCGCGGGCTGGGTCCGCAAGACCGTGAGCCTGGGCACCGCCACCAGCTGGGCGGCCACGTTCAACAACGGCTCCGGGACCTGGGACAACAACTCCGGCCGCAACTACGCGCTCGGCGCCGGGATCACCACGGTCAACGCCGGTGTGGTCACCGCGAACGCGGCCTCGCCCTGCGTGACACCGTCACCGTCGCCCACCGTCTCCCCCACGCCGACGCCCACCCCCACGGCCTCCCCCACCACCCCGGCGACCGAGGGTGAGATGCTCGGCGGCGACCCGCGCAAGGACAGCATCTACTTCGTGCTGACCGCCCGGTTCTACGACGGCGACGCCGCCAACAACCGGGGCGGCAGCCAGCACACCAAGTCGGGCAACGCCGCCAACCTCGACCCGATGTTCCGCGGTGACTTCAAGGGCCTGGTCGACAAGCTCGACTACATCAAGGCGCTCGGCTTCTCCGCCATCTGGATCACGCCGGTCGTGCTGAACCGGTCGGACTACGACTACCACGGGTACCACGGGTGGGACTTCTACGAGGTGGACCCGCGGCTGGAGTCGGACGGCGCGTCGTACCAGAACCTGATCGACACGGCGCACGCCAAGGGCCTCAAGATCTACCAGGACGTGGTCTTCAACCACACCTCACGCTGGGGCGCCAAGAACCTGTTCACCCCGACCGTGTACGGCGTCCGGGACAGCCAGTGGAGCTGGTACTACAGCGAGAAGGTGGCGGGCAAGGCGTACAACCCGCTCGAGGAGGACTCGGCGGGGCGGACGTACAACGGGGATCTGTGGAGCAGCACGGCGCCAAGTGGCAACACCTGTCCCAACTACGGCACGCCGACCGGTGGGAAGAGTCCCGAGGGATACACCCTCTACCACTGCCAGTGGCCGTCGCCGACCGCCAAGATGTTCCCCGCGGACCTGTTCCACCAGTGCTGGATCGGCAACTGGGAGGGTGAGGACGCCCGGTCGTGCTGGCTGCACGAGGACCTCGCCGACCTGAACACCGAGAACGCGACCGTGCAGAACTACCTGATCGGCGCGTACAAGAAGTACATCGACATGGGTGTGGACGGGTTCCGGATCGACACGGCCGTACACATCCCGCGGGTCACCTGGAACCGCCGCCTGCTGCCCGCCCTGCAGAGCCACCTCGTCGGGAAATACGGCGCGACGAAGGCCAAGGACTTCTACATCTTCGGTGAGGTCGCGGCGTTCGTGAACGACAAGTGGAACCGCGGCTCGGTCAACCACTCCGCCCAGTTCTTCACCTGGAAGGAGCGCACCACCTATTCGGCCGACGACACCGCCGCCGCCCTCGAGCAGTTCAACTACGAGAACAACCTCGGTACGGGCAACCAGCCGACCAGCACCAACGCGTTCCTGTCGGGGAACGCCTACCACGCGCCGGACCACAGCCAGTTCTCCGGCATGAACATCATCGACATGCGGATGCACATGAACTTCGGTGACGCGTCCAACGCCTTCCACAACGGCAAGGACTCGGACGACTCGGTGAACGACGCGACCTACAACGTCGTCTACGTCGACTCGCACGACTACGGCCCGAACAAGTCCTCGGTCCGGTACGCCGAGGGCACCGACGCGTGGGCCGAGAACATGTCGCTGATGTGGACGTTCCGCGGCATCCCGACGCTGTACTACGGCTCGGAGATCGAGTTCAAGGCCGGCCAGAAGATCGACTGTGGGCCGTCCTGCCCGCTGGAGACCACGGGTCGCGCGTACTACGGCAGCCACCTGGCCGGCAGCGTCACCGCGAGCGACTTCGGCGTGGTCGGCTCGGCCAGCGGAACCGTCGCGACCACGCTGTCCAAGCCGCTGGTCAAGCACGTGCAGCGGCTCAACCAGATCCGCCGCGCGGTGCCGGCCCTCCAGATGGGCCAGTACTCCACCGAGGGCGTCAGCGGCAACATGGCCTACAAGCGCCGCTACACGTCCGGCAGCGTCGACAGCTTCGCCCTGGTCACCGTCTCCGGCGGGGCCACGTTCTCGGGCATTCCGAACGGCACCTACGTCGATGCCGTCACCGGTGACAGCCGGACCGTCTCCAACGGCTCGCTGACCGTCGACCTGAACGCGAAGGGCAACCTGCGCGTCTACGTCCTCTCCCAGTCCGGCAACCCGGCTCCCGGCAAGGTCGGCACCGCCACGACGTACCTGAAGTAGCTCTCCCCTTTGTCAGTTGACGCTAACGTTAGCTACGGCTAACGTTAGCGTCGGCTGGCCGACCGGTCGGCAACGACGAGAGGGAAGGAGACGGTCATGGGCCGTCCCGTAGCGTTCTTCGAGATCATCAGCACCGACGCCGCCCGCGCGCGGACCTTCTACGGCGACCTGTTCGGCTGGTCCTCGGCCGACGAGGAGGGCGGGTACGCCCTGGTGGACACCGGCGCCGGCGAGACCGCGATCGGCGGTGGCATCGGGCAGGCCGAGAGCCCGGACGAGGCGGGTGTCAAGATTTACGTGCGGGTGGAGGACCTGGAGAAGTCGCTGGCGCGGGCCACCGAGCTCGGCGGCGCCACCCTGGTCGAACCGACTCCCCTGCCCGGCGACTACGGTCGGTTCGCGGTGTTCGCCGATCCGGACGGCAACCCGGTCGGTCTCTGGGGGTGAGCTGATGGTCGAGGACGAGTCCCAGGTCGACGACGCCCTCCGTGCGCTGGCCGAACCGCGGCGGCGGGCGATCCTGCGCCTGGTCGCCACGGACGAGCTGGCGGCCGGTGAGATCGCCGCGGCGTTCGACGTGACTCGGACCGCGATCAGCCAGCACCTGACCGTCCTCAAGGACTCCGGGCTGGTCAGCGAGCGACGGGCCGGGACCCGGCGGTTCTACCGGGCCCGGCCGGAGGGGCTGGACGGCCTCCGCCAGTTCCTCGACGAGATGTGGAGCGACGCCCTCGACGTGGGGCGCCGCCTCGTCGAGGCGGACCGCGCCGACGGCACCCCGGAGATCTCCTCGGACGTAGCCTGAACGGCGTGCCCGACAACGTCAGCCCGCTGAAACGCCCGCCGATCCGGCAGTCGACTCTCGTCCGCAGCGACCGCGACCACACCTTCGAGGTGTTCGTCCGCGACATCGGCGCCTGGTGGCCCACCCGGTCGCACTCCCTCGGCCAGGAGAAGGTCGTGACGGTGACCATCGAGCGCGAACTCGGCGGCCGCGTCTACGAGACCTGGTCCGACGGGACCGACGTCGCGTGGGGCGAGGTCATCGCCTGGCAGCCGACCGAGCGCTTCGGCATGACCTGGACCATCCTGGCCGAGACCACCGAGGTCGAGCTCTCGTTCACCGCGCTGGCGCCGGCCCTGACCAGGGTCTCCCTGGAACACCGCGGCTGGGAGAAACTCACCGCCGAGCAGTACGCCGCCGCAACCACCGTCACCGGCGGCTACGAGGCCGGCTGGCGCAGCATCCTCACCCTCTTCACCACCGCCGCCGAAAACCCGTAACCCCAATTCAATTGCGTGTGGAGTTGGGGTTCGCGGGTGGGCCGTACTCCACACGCAAGGTTGAGGTCAGTTGTGTGTGGAGTTGGGGTTCGTGGGTGGGCCGTACTCCACACGTGGGGTTGTGGTGAGGCCGGCGAGGACGTGGTTCATGTGGTCGGAGGGCAGCGGCTCGGCGGGGAGCGGGTGTGCGGCGGTGGCGCGCAGGCCGTCGAGCATGAAGGCCACTGAACGGCGCCAGGCCTGGGAGGTCGCGGTGGCGCGGGCGAGCGGCGCGTGTGAGGCGAGGAAGAGGACCAGGTCCTCGCCAGTGAAGTCGGTGCGCAGGGCGCCGGCCCGCTGAGCGCGGTCGATGATGGCGGCCGCGGCGGCGAACGTACGATCGCAGACCGACATCAGACGGCTCGCGTCCGGGAACCGGCGGTTGAGCACGTCGCCGAGTGCCGGGTCGACGGCCTGCAGCTCACACACCCGGTACACATAACCGGCGAAGCCCTCCCACGGGTCGGCGCAGGCCAGCGCGGCCTGTGCCGCCTCGTCGAGACTGGCGGCGGCGAGGTCGGCGACGACCTCGTCGATCAGCGCTTCCCGCGTACCGAAAAGGTTGTAGAGCGTGCCGTGGCTGACGCCGGCGCGGCGGGCGATCTCCTTGAGCGACACCTGCAACCCGCGCTCGCCGAACAGTTCGGCGGCGGCGGCACGGAGTTTCGTCGCGTTGCGCTGGGCGTCGGCCCGCATGGTCCTCCCCACATCGCCAAGTTGACTACCCGGTCAACTTCTCTGCTACCGTTTCGGAGGTAACTTGACCGCCCTGTCAGCTTAGCCGAGGAGCGTCCATGCCCGAGGTGACCGACGCACCGACCGAGCCTGCCGAGCCGGTCACGGCCCCGGCCGAGCCGGAACCGGCCGCGACCCTGCCGCAACTCATCATGCTCGACGCGGGCGACGCGCCGACCTGCACGGACGGAGTCTGCCTGTGAGCGCGCGCATCCGCATCGACGTCTGGTCCGACGTCGTCTGTCCCTGGTGCTACATCGGCAAGCGGCGCCTGGAGACGGCCCTGTCCCGCTTCGAGCACGCCGGCGACGTGGTGGTGCGCTGGCACAGCTTCCAGCTCGACCCGTCGATCCCCGCGGGGCACCGCGAGCCGGTGCAGGAGATGCTCGCCAAGAAGATCGGCGCACCCGCGTCCCAGGTCCGCGCGATGACCCACCAGGTCACCCAGCTCGCCGACGCCGAGGGCCTCACCTACCACCTGGACCGCGCCATCTCGGTCAACACCCGCGACGCGCACCGGCTGGCCCACCTCGCCGCCGAGCACGACCTGGGCACCGAGATGCACGAGCGCCTGCTCCGCGCCCACCTCTGCGACGGCGAGGTGGTGGACGAGCCGGAGACCCTGATCCGCCTGGCCGCCGAGGTGGGTGTCCCGGCCGACGAGGCGGCCGAGGTGCTGCGGACCACCAAATACAGCGCCGAGGTCGACACCGACATCCGCAACGCTCGCAAGATCGGCATCAACGGCGTCCCGTTCTTCCTGCTCAACGAGACCTACGGCCTGTCCGGCGCCCAGGCGCCGGAGACCATCCTCTCCGCATTGAACAAGGTCCACGCCCTCGCGTCATAGGGCGCGCAGTGCCTCGACCGGGGAGAGGCGGGCTGCGCGGATCGCCGGGTAGGCGCCGGCGAGGGCTCCGATGAGCAGGGCGGCGGCGAGGCCCGCGGCCAGTCCCTCGGGTGGGATCGCGAGCGGGTTGCCGCTGAGCCGGGCCACCACGGCGGTGGCAGCGACACCCAGCGCCAGGCCCAGCAGCCCGCCGGCCGCGGCCAGCATCGTCGACTCCAGCAGGAACTGGACGGCGAGGTGCGAGCGGCGGGCACCCAGCGCGCGGCGCAGGCCGATCTCGGAGCGCCGTTCCAGCACCGAGATCACCATGATGTTGGCGATGCCGACGCCGGCGATGAGCAACGCGACGCCGCCCAGGCCCAGGAACAGGCCGACGAACGCGCCCTTGGCCGCGATCCGCGCCACGAGCAGGTCGGACGGGCGGCGTACCTGGACGTCCTCCTCGGCGCCCGGGACGGTGGTGGCGGTCAGCACCGACGCCACCGCGGCCACCTGTTCCGGGTCCGCGCGCAGATAGATGCGGCTCGGCCCGCCGGTGCGCCCGAACCGCTGCTCGGCCTGCGCGAAGCTGATCAGCGCCGCGACGTCCATCTCCGGTGCGATCGCGACCGGCGCGAGCACGCCGACGACCGTGAAGTACTGGTCGCCGAGCAGGACCTGGGTCGAGGCGCCGAGGCTGCCGATGCCCATGATCCGGGCCGCCTCGTAGCCGAGAACGGTCACCGGGTAGCGGTCCGCGCGCGCGTCGAGGTACCGGCCGAGCAGCATCCGCGCCGACACCGTCCGCGGCAGCGTCGTGGTGGCAGCAAGAACGTTCGTTCCACCGGTCTGTGCCTTCGGGATCGCGCTGCTACGCCGTACCGGAACAGCCGCGACCGTGGCGACCGCCGCGACCGTCCGCACCGGCGGGATCCGCGCGATCATCGCCTCCGCGGTGACCGGCAGTGGCACCTCCCGCCCGTTGATCGACTGCCCGGACGCGACGGTGAGCAGGTTGCCGTTCTCCCCCAGCTCGTCGACCAGGTCGGCCTTGGCGGACTCGGCGATACCCAGTACGGCCACCACGGCCGCGACCGCGATGGCGATGCCGAGCGCGGACAGGGCCGAGCGCAGCCGCCGGGCACGCGTACCGGCCAGGGCCACGGCGAACGCGTCGGGCAGTCGCAGGCGTGACCTCATGACGGGCTCCCGGTGTCCTCGACGATCCGGCCGTCGTGCAGCCGCACCTGCCGCCGCATCGCCGCGGCCACGGCGGTGTCGTGCGTGATCAGCACAACCGTGGTCGGCGCACCAGGGTCGGCACGGCCGGACAACGGGCCGGCCAGGGCGGCGAGCAGGTCGACGATGCCGGCGCCGGTGGCCGAGTCGAGGCTGCCGGTCGGTTCGTCGGCCAGCAGCACCGCCGGGCGGCCGACGATGGCCCGCGCGATGGCGACCCGCTGGCGCTCACCGCCGGAGAGCTGGCCGGCGCGGTGCCCGATCCGCCCGGTCAGGCCGACCTGGCGCAGCGCCTCGGCGGCCCGTTCCCGGCGCGCCGCGGCCGGGACGCCCCGGTAGAGCAGGCCGGTCGCCACGTTGTCCAGCACGCTGAGGTGTTCGAGGAGGAAGAACCGCTGGAAGACGAAGCCGAGGCTGCCGGACCGGACCGCGGACAGCCGGGCGTCGGACAGGGCGGACGTGTCGGTGCCCGCGACGCGTACCGTTCCGCTGGTCGGCCTCTCCAGAGTGCCCAGGATGCTGAGCAGTGTCGACTTGCCCGCGCCGGACGCACCGGTGACCGCCACCGCCTCACCGGCGCCGACGACCAGGTCGACACCGGTCAGGGCGGTGACCGGGACAGGGTGGCGGTACACCTTGTGCACCCCTGACAGCTCCAGCGCCGCGGCGGTCATGCCGGCGCCTCCACGGTCGCGCCCTCACGCAGGTCCGCGGCCTCGACCTGGACCATCGTGCGGGCGAACAGGCCGGGAGTGACGCCGACGAGCCGCCGGGCGCCGTCCTCCAGCAGGTACACGCCGAAGCCGCCGCCGGCGAGCGCGACCAGCGCGGTGATCGGTACGGCGAGGACGCCCTCGGCCGACTCAGCGATCACGTTCACCTCGACCGGCGCCTGGTCCAGGGCCGCGGCCGACGCCTGACGATCCAGCGAGACGGTGGCCGCCACGGAGGCGAGCTCGTCCCCCCGGCCGGATTCGGCGCTCGGCGTGGACGCCACCGTGGACAGCGCGGTGACCCGGCCCGGGACGCTCTCCCCGGCGGGCAGCGTGACCGTGACGGCGTCGCGCAGGTGGACGAGGTGTGTCTTGGTCACCGGTACGGCCAGGGTCACCCCGATCTCCGGTGACGTGCCGGACAGCACCGGGCCGCCGGTCGTGCCGGTCACCGGGCCGCCGGCCGCCGCGCCGAGGGTGGTGACCCGCATCCGGCCCGGCAGGAAGGCGACGGCGCCGAGCTCGATCCGGCCGGTCGCCGGCTGGCGGGTCGCGCGCTGCCAGCGGCGTACGGCAGCAGCGGTCGCCCCGGTGAACGTGCCGTCGACGGTGAGTCCGGCCGTCGTGGCGTGCCCGAGCGCGACCAGGTTGCGCTCCAGCGCGCGGACGTCGCGTCCGGCGGCGACACCGCGTTCCAGCGACCGCCACGCGGGCCGGTCGCCGTAGAGCAGCCGCACCGGCCGGTTGTCGACGGCCAGCAGCGGCTGCCCCCGGCCGATCACCTGACCCGGCAGTGGCAGCCAGGTCACCGTCCCGGCCGCCGGGCCGGGCCAGTACACGGCGTACGAGCCGGTGTACCCGAGGGTGCCGGGCAGGGTGGTGGTCGTCGAAAGGTCGGTGCGGACCACCGTCGCCGATCCGGTCGGCACCGAGGTCACCGACGGCACAGCCGGCTCGTCCCACAACAGCCGGCCGGCCCCCGCGCCGACGACCGCGACCGTTGCCGCGCCGAGCACCGTACGCCTACGCATCGCCCAGATTCCCCAGGCTCGACACGGCTGCCTCCTCGTCGAGGATCGCCCGGCAGGTCTCCAGTGCCCGCCGTACGGTCGGGTCCTGCTTGCCCGCGGCCGGGATGCCCTCCGAGTCGAGCCCGAACCCCTTGCCCGGCGAGAAGCGGCTGTCCGCGGTCGGGTCCCGATAGTCGGGCAGGCCGTTCGCGCGGAAGCACTCCGCGGACCGGACCCCGGCCTGGATGAGCCGCGGCGGTGGCGGCCCCTGGTCCCGCATCGAGAAGTTCGCCGCCCGGATCAGGTCACGGCAGGCCGCGTCGATCGCCTCCATGGCCGCCTCGTCGAGTGAGCGCAGCGCCACCTCGTCGGTGTACACGTACCCGTCGGCGGTGAGCAGCGGATCCTGGTACTGGGCCGCGCCGTGCTGCCGGACGCACTCGGCGGCGGCGTGCAACCGCGCCCGGCGCTCGGCGCTGGCGTCGCCCGCGACCGCGTTGGGATTGGGATCCTCGTTCCCGCCGGTGCCGGCATCGGCGCCGGCACTGGCACTGGCACTGGCACTGGCGGACAGGGTGGGCACGGCGCGCGTGGGCGGCTCGTCGCCGCACGCGGCACAGACGATCAGGCCGGCGGTGGCCGTAACGGCCACCAGGAAGCGCTTCATGACAACCCCCGGTTGTGGACAGCCGACTGGACGGCGACAGGTCTACCGGACCGGCGATGACACCAGCGCTACAGAACGTGTTGGACGGATGTCACGTCCGGCGTTGCACAATGTCGGCATGCGCGTGCTGGTGGTCGAGGACCACGTCACGCTGGCCGCCCGGATCGGGGAGGGCCTGCGTGACGCCGGCATGGCGGTCGACGTCGTCCACGACGGAGCCGCCGCGCTGGACGGCGTCGCCGGTACGGCCTACGACGTCGTGGTCCTGGACCGGGATCTGCCGGTGGTCCACGGCGATCAGGTGTGCCGGTCGCTGGCCGCCGGCGCGGACGCCCGCATCCTGCTGCTGACCGCCGCGACCTCGGTCGACGACCGGGTCGACGGCCTGGAGCTGGGCGCCGACGACTACCTCGGCAAACCCTTCGCGTTCCCCGAACTCGTCGCCCGGGTGCGTGCCCTCGCCCGCCGCACGCCGTCGGCCCCGCCGCTGGTGAGGCGCGGTGACCTGGTCGTCGACCGGGCGCGGCACCGGGCGAGCCGGGGCGGGCGCGCGCTGTCGCTGACCCGCAAGGAGTTCGGCGTGCTCGAGATGCTGACCGCCGCCGACGGCGGTGTGGTGAGCGCCGAGCTGCTCCTGGAGCACGTGTGGGACGCACACGCCGACCCGTTCAGCAACGTCGTGTCGGTGACCGTGGCCCGGTTGCGGCGCAAGCTGGGACCGCCGGCGCTGATCGAGACGGTCGTCGGGCGGGGCTACCGGCTGTGAGGGCGCCCTGGCGGTTCAGCGTCCGGGTCCGGCTCACCCTGCTCTACTGCGGTCTCTTCGCGGCGTGCGGCGTGATCCTCGTGGTGATCACCTACGGCCTGCTCGCCTCGAACCTGCCCGGCCCGGCGCCGGACAAGGAGGTGACCGCGAGAACAACCGCCCCGGCCGGCTTCGCCGAGACCTGTGCGAAGGCGTCCACCGACCCGAACGCGGAGCCCGGCCTGCTCTACAAGTGCAAGGCGGCGTACGAGGAGGGCCTCGTCGAGGGCGCCACCACTCAGCGGCAGGCGACCCTCGACCAGTTGCTGCGGTACTCCCTGGGCACCCTCGCCGCGGTCACGCTGCTGGCCGCGGTGGCCGGATGGGTCGTCGCGGGCCGGGTGCTGCGGCCGGTGCACCGGATCACCGAGGCCGCCCGCAGCGCGTCACAGGACCACCTCTCGACCCGGATCGCGATGACCGGGCCGCGCGACGAACTGCGCGAGCTGGCCGACACCTTCGACGAGATGCTGGACCGCCTGCAGTACGCGTTCGAGGGCCAGCGCCGTTTCATCGCCAACGCCGGGCACGAGCTGCGGACGCCGCTGACCGTCATGCGCACCGCGATCGACGTCGTCCTGGCCAAGCCGGAGCCGAGCCGCGACGAGCTGCTCGGCATGGGCCACGAGGTCCGTACCGCCGTCTCGCACGCCCATGCGCTGATCGACGCGCTGCTCACCCTGGCCCGCGCCGACCGTGGCCGGATCGACCGGGAGCCCGTCGACCTGGCCACCGTCGCGGAGGACGCGATCGACGCGGCCGCACCTCCCGGCGCGCGACTGCACATCTCACTCGGACCCGCACCGACCCACGGTGACCCGATCCTGCTCGAACGGCTCGCGGCCAACCTGCTCGACAACGCCGTCCGGTACAACACGCCGGACGGCACCGTCTGGATCACCACCGGCTCCGGCGGCGGGCGGGTCGAGCTGACCATCGACAACACCGGCCCGGTGATCGCACCGGAGAGCGTCGCCCGGCTGTTCGAGCCGTTCCGGCGCCTGCAGGACCGCACCGGTGACGGCGGTTTCGGGCTGGGCCTGGCCATCGTCGCGTCGATCGCGGCCGCACACGGCGGGCAGGCGAGTGCGGGCGTCCGTCCCGGCGGCGGGCTGAGCGTCACGGTGAGCCTGCCGGCGGCGGGCTAGAAATATTCGTCCTAGTCAATCCGATGCTCGCGATGTTATGAACTGATGAACAGATTGGGAGCGCTCCCATTTCTGTCAGTGCATCGACGTCGTTGGGAGAGAACACCACATGGGTAACCGTCTGAGAACCGTCCTCGCCATGGCCGCCGCCACCGCGGTCACGGCGCTGACCCTCGGCGTGACGACCGGACCGGCCGCCGCGGCGCCCGACGCCAGCGGCGCCAGTGTCGCCACCGGGTACGGCCACACCTGCTCGATCCCGGCCAACGGCACGCTGTGGTGCTGGGGTGCCAACTTCAACGGCGCGCTCGGCGACGGCACGACCGCCGACCGTCCCACCCCGGCGCGGGTCGGCACGGCCACCAATTGGGCCGTCATCGACGCGGGGACCACGCACAACTGCGCTCTGCGTACCGACGGGACGCTGTGGTGCTGGGGCAACAACTTCCGCGGCCAGCTCGGCGACGGCAGCACCACGGCACGGTCGGTCCCGGTTCAGATCGGCACCGCCACCTGGAACAACGTCAGCGCCGCCGACAGCCACACCTGCGCGGTCCGCTCCGACAACACGCTGTGGTGCTGGGGCTTCAACCGCTCCGGCCAGCTCGGCACCGGCGCCTACACCGAGACGGCACCCGTGCAGGTCGGTACCGCCACCAACTGGGCCAGTGTCGCGACCGGGTACGCGCACACCTGCGCCACGCGTACCAACGGCACCCTGTTCTGCTGGGGTGACAGCACCCGCGGCCAACTCGGCCTCGGCATCCTCAGCTATCGGGCCACTCCGGAGCAGGTCGGCACCGACACCACGTGGTCGACCGTGACCGCCGGGTACGCCTTCACGTGTGCCACCCGTACGAGCGGCACCCTCTTCTGCTGGGGCGAGAACGGTTACGGCCAGCTGGGCGCTACCGGCACGTACCAGACCAGCCCCGCGCAGGTGGGCAGCGGAACGACCTGGCGGACCGTCCGGGCCGGGGACAACACGGCCTGCGCCAACCGCGCCGACGGCACGCTGTGGTGCTGGGGCAACAACATGGCCGCCCAGATCGGCGACGGCACCACGACGAACCGGTACGCCCCCACCCAGGCGGGCACCGCCACGACGTGGACCAGCGACTTCGCCCTGAGCTACCACACCGCCGCCGTGCGCGCCGACGACAGCCTGTGGAGCTGGGGAAACAACGACAACGGCCAGCAGGCCGACGGGACGACCACCCGGCGGCCCACACCGGCTCAGCTGACCCTGCCGGCCTGACTCCGGCTCATCCCAACGCGTCCAGGAACGACTGCGGGGGCAGATAGTCGTGCTCGCCGACATAGTGCACGACCAGGGTCGGCGCCACGAAGATCGTCCCGTCGGCGGCGGTGACCTCCAGTTCCCCGTTGCCGAGCCACCCCTGCCGCCCGGAGATCTCGCTCCGGAACGGCAGGGGTGAGCGGCTGTCGCAGAAGCCGCAGTGGTGCACCCCGCGCATGAGGCGCACCGGTTCGAGAGCCTTCTCCCGCAGCGCCGCCAGGATCTCGGCGGCGCTGCGGCCCTTCGGGTACGGGACACCCGGATCCAGCCAGCCCACGTTGAGCATCGCCTCGGCGTGCTCCGGCGCGACCTGCGGCCAGGTCTTCTTCCAGTACTCGTACGGGGAGAGGTCCTCGAAATGGGTCACTCACGGCTCCACGGGTCGGGCGGGCCGTTACGGCAGGCCGCCCAGTGAGTGTCGCCCATACCCTCGTAGAGCAGCTCGGTGAGCGGGTGACCCTCCGCCTCCCACGGCAGGAACGACCCGTTCATCTGCATCAGCTCAGGCGCGGGGAACAGCCGGTAGTTCGGGATCTGGTCGCCGGCGACGTACGTCTTGAACGGGTTCCAGTGGATGCCCTGCTCGATGTCGAGGCCGTCCCGGTTGGAGATGCCGGTTCCGTGCGGCGAGTAGAAGGTGATCGTCGTGCCTTCCGGCACCGTCACATAACCGTCCGCCGGATCCCACTCGCCGTGACCGGAGAAGACGGTCTGGCCGTCGCGCCGGCCACCATCGAGCGTCTTGCCGATCGGGTCGTCGGCGTCGTCACCGCCGGAGTCCCGCTTGGAGCGCGTGTTGGAGCCACCGCTGCTCCGCGACGAGGAGCCGGCCGAGCCGCCCGCCTTGTCCTTCCCCTTGCCGCTGCCGGCCGAGGACGAACTGGGGTTGGACTTGGACTGCGACTGTTTCTGTGCTGGGTTACCCGTTTTCTTCGTGGCGTTGGACGCCTTGTTGCTGATCGTGTTGACCTTGTCGGTGGCCTTCTTCTTCGCGGCCTGCGCTGCCTTCTTGGCGCGCTCGATGGCGGCCTTCTTCGCCTGCAACGCGAGTTGTTCGGCTCGGCGTGCGACTGCCAGCACCGCCTCGGCGGCCTTCTTCGCCGTTCGCCACGCTTGAACCGCAGAGATCGTACGGTCGATCGCCTTGATGATCCGCGCGCCCGACTTGAACATCTTGGCCCACGGGATCATGTCGAGCAGCAGGCTGCCGCACGACCACAGGTCACCGCCGAAACAGGCCATCGCGTCGTTGAGACCGATGCAGTCCTTGAGCACGTCCCAGGCGATCGACAGGATCACCGAGGCCAGCGACTTGTTCGCGTTGGCCTGCGCCTCGGCCACCTGCGCCGCGGTCAGGCCGACGCCGGCGAGAGCAGCCGCCATCTCGGAGGCGGTGAGCGTCACCGACAGGCCGGTCGGGTCGGAGAGGGTGACCGGGTTGTTGTGGGCGTAGGAGTACCCGTTGGACTGCAGCGGGTCGGCCAGGTCCATGACCGGGTCCGCGGAGAGGAACCGGCCGACCGTCGGGTCGTACAGGCGCGCACCCAGCGGCACGTAACCCGTGGCGTCGTCCCGGTCCTTGCCCAGGAACCCCTCGTTGTTCTGGGTGTGCATGCCGAGCGGCACCGTGCCGCGCTGGTTGCCGAACGGGTCCTGCTTGCGGATCCGCACCTGCCCGGTGCCGGCCATCGCGACTTCGGCGTACGGGGTGCCCTGATGGTCACCGACGACGGCCATCAGCCCCGGTGCGGCGTTGGCGTGCGCATTGCGGACCACCGAGCCACCGGGCGCGGGGTAGGAACGCTGGGTGTTGACCAGCGCGCCGCCCTGCCGGACGGTGACCTCGGACTCGCCCAGGAACAGCGTGGCCTGCCGCTCCTTACCCTGAATGGTCAGCAGCTTGCTGCCGTCCGGGCCGTAGATGTGGCGGGTCTCGTTCTGCGGCTCCCACAGCTGCTCGGCCGCGGCGGCGACACAGGCCGCCAGCACGATCGGCGTCGCGTCGGCGGTCGCCTTGTCCTTGACCGCGACACACAACCCGGACGAGACGTGGGTGAGCTGGTTGGTGGCCGCGTTGCGCCGCAGCTGCTGCGCCGCCGACCCGTCACACTTCTGCAGCTGGAACGCCGAGCCCGCGGTGTTCGCGGCCGGCTGGACGCACCACCCCTCGTGGATCGAGAGGCTGCCGAGGTTCGGGTCGGTCTGCACCGGCGCCGGGGTGAAACGCCACTTCTGCGCGAGGCCACCGTTGCAGGTGTAGAGCTGGATCGGCTGGGCGGCCTGCGGCAGGCTCGACTTGAGGTCGAGGCACTTGCTCGCGAGACCCAGGTACGCGGTCTTGCCGTTCGCGCCCTGCCCGTTGATCCGCTCGATCTTGCCGTCGTACGTCCAGGACAGCTCCTGCTTGTCCCCGTTCGCCACCGACGTGACGGTCTTCGTCTCGCCGGTGAGCTCGTACAGGCGGTCCACCTCGGCGGCGACCTGCGTACCGGCCGGTCCGACGTACTTCTTCGTCCGGGTCAGGGTCTGCGGCTGGCTGCCGTCGGACTTGCCGTACGTGTACTCCGTGGTGGTGTCCTTCGCGGCCTGCTCACTCGTGCCGCTGAAGTCCTTGTTGACCAGCTTGGTGCGGTTGCCCAGCAGGTCGTACTCGTACTCCTGCCAGTAACCGGCGGTGTCCTTGCCCGGCGCCACGTTGTGCGTGCCGTCGGCGTTCTTCGGCCCCGCCGAGCAGCTGGTCTGGTCCTTGGCGGTCCACGCCCGCTTCA
Organism: Actinoplanes sp. NPDC051861; assembly: GCF_040681145.1. NCBI lineage: Bacteria > Bacillati > Actinomycetota > Actinomycetes > Micromonosporales > Micromonosporaceae > Actinoplanes > Actinoplanes sp. NPDC051861. Next base: position 194,676 of record NZ_JBFAYE010000015.1, on the reverse strand, counting down.
GCTGACCGAGCGGGTCGTAGTTGAAGCACTGCCGTTCCTCGATACCGGTGGCCTGCTCGCGGATCGCGGTGACGTTGCCGGCGTCGTCGTAGGCATAGGTGCGCTGCGAGACCAGGTTGCCCCCGACGATGGAGGTGTCCTCGGCCTTCTCCCGGTACACCTGCTGGCGGGTCAGCGCGCCGGTGGCGTCGTCGTAGTCCGCCAGCGCCCACACCCGGTACGGCTGCGCGCCCAGCGTCGAGCGCAGCACCTGCCCGTACGGCGAGTAGACGATCTCCGAGCCGTACCAGTCCTTGCCGGAGACCGACTTGGGCATGCCCTCGGCGGTGTAGCGCACCTGCAGCTTCTCGTCACTGAAGCCGCCGACCGCCGGTAGCAGGACCGAGTCCGGCATGCCGATGTCGGTGTACGTGTAGTTGTACGTGTACGACGGCTTGAGGCCCCACGTCGTGGCAACCGACGTCGGCAGGTTCAGCGTCGTCGACGTCGGCTGGTACGAGCTGTTGTACCCGCCGATCGTCTGGGTGTACGGCAGCCCGTCGGTGTACCGGGTGGCCGTAGCCGGCTGTCCCTTGCCACCCGCCGCGGTGTCGTACGAGTACGCCGCCAGAATCTGACCGTCAGCGGTACCCAGCCGCTGCTCGGTCGGGCGCGACAGGTCGTCGTACTTGTTCCAGACCGTGACGTTACGGCCGTTGGTGATCGACTGCGGCCGGTTGTAGTCGTCGAACGTGGTCCGGGTGGTGCCGGTGTTCGGGTCGATCGCCTGCTCCAGGCGCCCGGCCCGGTCGAACGTCCACGACCAGGTCAGCTTCGCGTTCTCCGAGTGGACGGCCTTGGCCAGCTGACCACGGGCGTCGTGCTCGTACCGCATCGACGTGAACGTGGTCCGCGCCGCGTTGGTGAAGGTGTCCACCCGGCTGGTGCGGCCCAGCGCGTCCGTGTAGACCCGGTACGAGGCGGCCCCGGCCGGGTTGATCACCGTCGAGTAGTCCTTGCCGTACTCGTAACGGGTCGCCCGTGCCGGCACGTCGACGGTGTCCAGGACCGGCAGTTCCTCCACGACGCGGCCGAGACCGTCGTACGTGTACCGCGTGGCGTTCGGCGGCAGCGTGTCAGGCGTGAACAGCTCGCCGTTCGGCGCGCCGGAGGTGAGGTACGAGTTGTAGCTCATCCACACCTGGCCGGAGCCGTTGTACAGCGTGTCGGAGATCAGCCGGCCGCTGCCCACGGCCTCCTGCTGGGTCTGCCGGGCCCGGCCCATGCCGTCGTAGATGGTGACGGTGGTGTCGATGCGATCGTTGTGCCCGCGGGTCTTGGTGGTGACGTACGGCGGCAGGCCCGGCGTGACCGTGTAGACCGCCTCGAAGTCCGGCGTCGCGGCACCGGCCCGGCCGGGTGCCCAGCCCTTGCGCAGCCGGCCCAGCGGGTCGAACTCGGACGTGCTGACGTGCCCGTTGACGTCGGTGACCCGGACGCCGACACCGCGGCCCGGCTCCACCTCGGTGAGCTGCTCGTGGTTGAGGAAGTTCTTCTCCCGCACCCGGTACGCCTGACCGGTGCCCGGCTCGAAGGTGATCGAGGTGCTCCGGTTGTCCCGGTCGGCACGCGCGGTGACCCGGCCGATGGCGTCGAAGGTGGTCGTGCCGTCGAGCTGGAAGGCCGTGCCGTCCGCCTTGAGCGACCACGCCTGCGTCGCGAGACCCCGGGGAGTGTCCGGGTGCAGCCCGGCGCCGTACGCCTGCTTGTCGTACGCGATCCGGGTCGCCGAGGTCAGCGTGCTGAGCGCGCCGGTCTTGGCGTCGGTGCAGTTGGTGGCGGTCCTGATCTGCTTGGTCAGGCCGATGATGTTGCGGCCGACGTCGTGGACGTACTCCATGACCGAGCAGGACTCGTCGCCGTCGCGACCGGTGTCGCCGAGCGACTCGACCTGCGTCGGCAGGCCGTACTCGTCGTCGAACGTCGTGCGGCTCTCCACCCGGCGCTCGGTCCGGTTGTCGTCGCCGCTGCCGGACGACTTGGTCACGGTCAGCTGCCGCGGCTCCAGCACGCGCCAGGCCTGCAGCGGGGGCAGGCTGTCCGCGGACCGGTCGCGGCTGGCGAGTTCCACCGCCTGGGGGTACGTGATGCTGCGGGTCAGCCACTCGTCCTCGGCGTCACCCACCTTGCTGTACGTGAGCTCCTCGGCGATCCGGCCGGCGAAGGGCTCCCGGTCCTTGGCGATCTCGACACCCTCGACGTCCTTCACCGAGACGGTGTCGCCCATGCCCCGGAAGTAACTCGTGACCGCCTTCGACCGCGTCTCGTCCTCGGCGCCGGTGAGCACCGTGGTCTTGGCGAAGCCGGCGAACTGCGAGTACGTGCGGGTGGACTTCTTGGTGAACTCGGCCTCGGCCAGCTTCCAGCCGGCGTTCGCGTACTCGTAGCGGGTGTCGGTCTGCGCGGCACCCGACACGGCGGGCAGCTCCTGGATACGCGTCACCACGTACTTCTGGAACCAGTCGATCTCTTCGAAGTTCGCGTCCGGATGCCAGAACGTCGGGTAGCACAGCCGGGTGTTGGCCTTCAGCTCCGCCGGCTCGTCCTTGCCGGGCAGGCCCGCGCCGCTCTCGCACTGCCCGGTGGGCGTGTTGTAGGTGACCCGGGTCTCGCCGCCGTACTCGTTGATGACCCGGGCGATGCGCAGGCGGGCGAAGCTGGGGCGGTTGTCGTCCTTGACCCGGTTCGCCATCTCCTCGGTGTTGGACTCGAACCGGACCGGGGCAAGCGGGGCCTTGTCGATTCCGTTCACCGCATATCCGGTACGGGTGACCGACTCCAGCCACAGCGCCGTGTTGTTACCCGTCTTGAGGTAGGGCAGGTCCTGCTTGAGCTGGTACTCGTCCACCTTCTTCAGGGCGGTGCTGCCCTCGGTGCGCTGGGCATACGTGGTGATCTTGTCGAGGCGCGCCCGGCTCCAGAACGACGGGCCGGCGTTCCAGCACAGCACGTCCTTGGTCGGCTTGCTGCAGTACATGTCGGCCGGGGTGTCGTACCAGACCCGGTAACGGCCCGGCTTGCGGCTGGTGAAGTCCTCTTCGGTGCAGGTGGCGCCGTCGCGGGCGTAGCACCGCTCCGCCACGTCGAAGGTGACCCGTGCCTGCGGCGCGGTGGAGAACACGCTGCTCGCGCGCTGGCCGTAGTCGATCCGGGTCAGATAACCGCCCCGGTGGTACGGCACCGGGCTCTTGAAGTTGAAGTTGCGGGCGTAGTGGTTGCCCTCCCGCGCCCACCACAGGCTCATCGCGTTGCCGTGTACGTCCTCGACGTAGTCGAGTCCCCAGCGCCAGGCGTCGGTGCAGTACGACTTCTTCCAGTCACTCTGGTAGCACGGCTCGTCCGCGTGGTTGCTGTAGACCGGGACGGTGAGCACCGAGTTGGTGACCGGGTCGTCGGCTTCGGTGCCGTGGTCGGACCAGCCCGGCAGGCGGTTCAGGCCGAAGTGGAACCGGGTGCCGTCACGCGTGGTGACGACCCAGTACTCGCCGTCCTTGTCACCGTTGGCCTTGCCGGTGTCCTTGACCAGGTCGATCTTGGAGCCGTCGCCGTTGGCCGTGAAGTACCGCTTCTTGCCCTCGTCCCAGACCAGCTCGGTGGTGATGCCGCCGAGCGACAGGGTGGCGTTCTTCGAGCCCCAGCACAGGTCCGCGGTCTTGTGCTCGGTGTTGTTCGACCCCTTCTTCTTGGAGTCCTGACGGCAGTTGGCGTACGTCCGGGTGATCGCGCCGGCGTTGTAGTCCCAGCCGTCACCGATCCAGGAGGCCTGGTTGTTGGTCGACGAGGTACGCCCGTCGACCGACTGCGACGAGTAGCCCAGCTTCACCTTCGGGGTGAGGCCGCCCGCGGTCTCCGGAACCTGCACCTGGTAGCCGTAGGTGAACGCACCCGACGACGAGCCCGCCGCCCAGGAACCCGAGGAGAGAAGCGGCGTCGCCGTGAAGTCACCGCTCGCGGACGCGCCCGTGTCGAGAGCACCGACCACACCGGAGCTTCCGGCGGCGGCGGCGGCCGCGCGCTGCATGCCGCCGGTGCCGCCGGGCGTCGCCGCGTCCTCGGCGGTCAGCTTCGAGATGGACAGGTTCCCGCTGAGCATCAGGCGCTCCGGCGCGGAGGCCGACGCGGTACGCGCCAGCGTGGCCGGCGCCGGCTCGAGCGTCACCTCGCTCGGCACCGTCTCGACGTTCTCCGGTACCGCGGGGTCCTCCGGCTCCGCCTCGCCGTTCGACGCGCAGTCACCGGCCTCCGGGGAGTCGAAGACGCAGTCGGGCAGCAGCACGATGCCGAACCGGTCCGCGGCCTGCGGCCCGTACAGGTCGGCGAACGCCGTGGTGTCGACCTTCAGCGCGACCTCGGCGGCCGGGTCGGCGGTCACCGGCGGCGTGATCTTCATGATCAGGCCGGCCAGGTCCGCGGTCTCCGACGCCTCCGGTGCGGCCAGGTCCACGGTCCAGCTGCCGGCCAGCGCGGCCGGGTCGCCGCCCTCCGGCACACCCAGCTCCACCGGCAGGTCCTCGACCTTGACCGTGGTGCCCTCGGTGACGTCGGTCAGGTCCACCGAGCCGGTGTCCTGCTGCCAGGGCGTGACGTTCTCCGGCTTGTACGGGTCGACCGCCACCTCGTCCGCGGTGGTCAGCTCGATGGGCGCCGGCACGGCACCCTCCGCCTCCACCGGCTTCGGGACGTCGGGCAGTTCCACGACGGTGTCGTCGCGGTTCATACCGTCGCCCGGAATGGCCCACGCCTGGGCCGGGGCGATCGTCACCGCCAGCGTCGTGGACAGCAACACAGCGATCGCTGCCCTGGTACGCCGCGACAGCGGACCTGTTCCACGCATTCGAGTCGACTCCCACCGCAGTCGCGAAGACAAAAAGAGGCACACGCCTGGCGAGGCGCGTGCGTGGGGACTCTGCGGCAGCTGATCGATAAACTCAAGATCACAGATAGTTACTGCCATCTATATTTTGTGATCTGGATCACTGGGCGATCCGGGGTGCTAGATGATCAACCTGACAAGATCAGCAATCCCGGCGATCCGTCCCCAAAGTGGATCTTCTTGACACAGATTGCCTTCCAACTAGATCAAATCCGGCGTAACTCGAATAACATTCGGATCCTGTGGTTACGGATCGGTAACGGGTACGGGGTGGACGGGCCGCCACCGTTTCGGCGATCGTGTGCGCGCTCTCTGCCCGCGAAACCGCTGGCGAGGGCTGTTTGTGTTGTCCTTTCCACCTGGTCCCCACGGGAGTAGATCGCCGTGACCGCGCCTCGCCTGTTCAGTCCTTTCGTGCGTACGCGCGCCAGGCTGGTCTGCACCTCGGGCCTCTTAGTGGCCGCTCTGACCGCCGCGTCGGTCCCCTGGTGGCCGGACGCCCCGGCGCCGTCCGCTCCCGCTGTCTCCGCACCGGTGTTCAAGGACCAGGCGGCCGCCCTGGCCGAGGCGGTGCAGAAGGGCACCGAGGTCCTGGTCGAGACGGCCACCACGGCCACCTCGCTGACCTGGGTCAAACCCACCGGCGAGTTGCGGTCGCAGATCAACGCCCTGCCGCAGCGGGCGAAGAACGCGGCGGGGGTGTGGGCGCCGATCGACAACACCCTCACGCGTGACGGATCGGTGGTGCGGCCGGCGAACCCGCCCGTACCGGTCAGCTTCTCCAACGGCTCCGACAACACCGAGGAGAGTGTGCTGGCCGAGGTGCAGGCCGGCGGGCACACCGTCGCCTACACCTGGCCCGGCCGGCTGCCCGAACCGGTGATCGACGGATCCCGCGCCCTCTACCAGGAAGTCCTTCCCGGAATCGACCTGCTCGTAACCGTCCGCGCCGAAGGCGGCTTCGGCCACGTGCTGATCGTCAAGAACCGCACGGCGAAGCTTCCCCCACTCAGCTACGGCCTGCGCGCCGACGGCGTGATCTTCCGCCACGACGCGGCCACCAACGGCGTGAAGATCCTCGACGCGGGCAGCAAGGACGAGGTCGGTGTCATCCCGACCTCCCTGGCGTGGGACTCGGCCGGCAAAACACCGCGGACCTCGGTGACGAGCGCGTCCGACGTACTCAAGCTCTCTGGTCTTGATGGTCTGGAACCCGGCAGCAAGCAGGCCGTGATGCCCAGCCGCCTCGACGGAGACGGCACCGGCAACGCCCGCCTGCACCTCGACGCCGCCGCCACCGGCCTGCTCACCGACCCCAGCGTCACGTTCCCGGTCTTCCTCGACCCCAGCATCATCGCCGGCGACCAAGCCTGGATCTTCGTCAGCAAATCACACCCCAACAGCAACTTCCTCGACGGCAAGAACTACAACGGCGGCACCACCGAAGCCCGCGTCGGCCACGAGGACGACTCCGGCGTCACGGCGCGGTCCTTCTGGCGGATGGGTTACAAGAACATCAGCGGCGCCGTCGTCAGCACCGCGACCTTCAAGGTGAAGAACGTCCACTCCTGGTCGTGCACCAAGCGCACCTTCCAGCTCTGGCACACCGGCACGATCTCGTCCGGCACCACCTGGAACAAGCAGCCCGGCTGGACGACGCAGCAGGACAGCAAGGAATTCGCCCATGGGTACGGCAGCAACTGCGCCGATGACTGGGTGAGCTTCAACATCAAGGCCGCCGCGCAGCTCGGTGCCACGAACGGCGCCACGAACATCACGTTCGGGATGAGGACCACCGCCGAGACCGACACGCAGACCTGGCGCAAGTTCGACGCCGGCAGCGCCGAGATCAACGTCGCCTACAACACTCCCCCGGCCGAACCGACCGGCGGTGTCTCCGCACCGGGCGGCGCCTGCTCGGCCGGCGCTACCGGCGCGAAGGGTCTGACGGTCGGCCGGACCAACATCACGCTGTCCGCGCAGAGCACCGACAAGGATGACAACCTCAAGAACCTGCGGTTCGTCTTCTGGAAGTCCGGCACCACCGTCCCGGCTGACAAGGTCGTGGCCGTCAGCGAGGTGTCCGGTCAGCCGCTCGCCGGTAAGGCCAGCGTCACGATTCCCTACACCGACCTCGTCGACGGCACGACGTATTCCTGGGCCGTCAAGGCCGAGGACGCCACCGGCGCGATGTCCTCGTACTACCCGCCGGGCAACAACACCTGTCTGCTGACGATCGACGGCACCAAGCCCAGCCCGCCCACCGTCGAGAGTGACGTCTGGCTGGAAGCGACCCCCGACGGCACGACCTGGGCCAAGCCGAAGTTCGGCGAGACCGGCCCGATCACGTTCACCTCGGCCGGCGCGACCAAGTTCGAGTACTCCTTCGAATACATCAAGCCGACCACCACGAACGCGACCAACGGCAGCCTCACCGTGCCGAACCTGGCACCGCGCCACTCCGGGCCGAACACCCTGGTCGTGTACGCCATCGACGCCGCGGGCAACAAGAGCCTCGCCACCACGTACACCTTCTATGTGGCCCCGAAAGCGACCGCCGACAAGCCCGGTGACGTCTCCGGCGACGGCCGGCCCGACCTCATCGTGGTGGACGCCAACGGCAAACTGCTCTCGCTGCCCGGCGACGAGAACGGCGAGCTCTACGGCAGCCTCGCGGCGGCGTATTCCACCGGCGGCAAGCTGAACCCGGCAAACCACTGGTACGAGGCCGGCAAGGTGGCACCGCTGATCGCCAAGCACTCGGACACGTACCCCGGCGACGGCACCACCGACCTGTTCGCCCGCACCCCCGACGGCAACCTCTGGCTCTACCCGGGTGACGGTTACGGCAGCTTCAACATCGACGACCGCCTCCAGGTTCTCCTGCCCGCCGGCACTCCCGCGCCGTCCACCTGGACCCAGATGAAGGCCCTGGGTGACATCACCGGCGACAAACTGCCCGACCTGGCGATCCGCACCGGCACCGCCTTCTGGCTCCTGAGCGGCTACACCGCCGCCGCCTTCCAGCAGGCCACCCTCATGGACGGCACCAACTGGGGCCGGGCGGAGATCGTCAACATCGCCGACATCGACCTCGACGGCACCCCCGACATGACCTGGCGCCACCTCGACACCGGCTACATGTACCTCCGCCACGGCAAACCGGGAACCGTCGCGGGCAGCGTCGCCCTCGACTCCCTGAAGTCCGCGGCCGCCTCCCGCCAGGGCGACGTCCAATACGGCTCAGGCTGGACCACCATCCAAACCGTCATCGGCATCCCCGACGTCAACGGCGACAACGTCCCCGACATGTGGGCGGTCACCACCGCCGACGGCACCACCCGCATGTATCTGGCCACCACCACCTACGGCGGCACCCAGACAACCGTCCTCTCCGTCGACTGGCGAACCATCAAAGCCTTCGCCTGACCCGATCGGCCGTGGCCCCGCGAAGGCCTGAGCGTCCAAGCTCAGGTCCTCGCGGGGCCTTTTTTCGTCGACCGCGGTCAAGGTGCAACCGCCAGCGGCCCGCCGAGCGAACAACCCGAAGGACCCATGTGCGGGAGGGAGGTCGATGAGCTCCGACGACGAGCTCGCCGAGCGCTTACGCAGCGGCGACGAGAAAGCCTTACGGACTGCCTACGAGCGGCACGGTGCCGCCGTGCTCTATCTCGCCCAGCGGCTGCTGGGCAATCGGGCGGACGCCGAGGACGTCACCCAGCTGACGTTCGTCGCGGCGTGGACCGGGCGGGACGGATTCGATCCTCAGCGCGGCACGATGCTCGGCTGGCTGCTGGGCATCGCGCGGCGCAAGGCCGTCGACCGCTTGCGGTCTGCGGCACGGGAGGATCGAAAGACCGATTCCGTACGCGCTCAGCAGCACATTTCCACCGATGACGAGGAGTCGCCGGACCGGATCGTCGACCGGCTGGTTGTCGCCGACGAGCTGGGACGGTTGCCCGAGGAGCAGCGGCGCACACTGGAGCTGGCGTTCTTCGACGACCTCACGCATCCACAGATAGCTGCCGTCACCGGGCTGCCGCTCGGCACGGTCAAGAGTCATATCCGGCGTGGAATGGCGAACCTGCGACGTCGTTGGGAGGTGGACGGTGCAGCATTTGGATCCCGATCGGCTGGTCCTTCTCGCGCTCTCTGAGGAACGGGAGGAGCTGAGCGAGGCGGATCACCTCGCGTACTGCGCCGACTGCCGGCAGGAGATGGCCGCTCTGCGGGACGTCGCCGAGATCGGCGCCGGGGTGCAGGATCTGCGGGACCTGCCACCACCGCCGGAACACGTCTGGCGGGCCGCCGAGGCGGACATCAAGGGTACGAGGAAGACGGTCGAACGCCGTACCCGTCCTCGCTGGCTGGTCCCCGTCCTCAGCGCCGCCGCAGCCGCGGTGATCGCGATAGCCGGCACCGTCGCGATCAACCGGCCCCCGGCCGAGGAGGTGACAGCGCGGGCGACGCTCACCCCGCTGGAGACGGTTCCGCCCGATGCGGGTGGCGTGGTGCGCGTGCTCTCCGACGGGCGCATGCGCGTCGACGTGCGCAACCTGCCGCTGACCACCGGCTTCCACGAGGTGTGGCTGCTCGACCCGGACGACCTGACGAAGATGGTGGCCGTCGGCAGCCTGCCCGACCGGCGGGAGGCCGTGCTGCCGGTGCCGCCCGGCACCGACCTGAACCGGTACCGCCTGGTCGACGTCAGCGACGAACCGCACGACGGCGACGCCACCCACTCCGGTCAGAGCCTGCTGCGGGGAACCCTCACCAACTAGTGCATCCATCGCTCGCGATGCGAGCGAAGTACGGGGGTGGTGGCACCGAGGCCACCGCCCCGCACTTGGAGAAGGGACGCACGAAAATGAGGTTCACCCGGGTCGCAGCCGTGGCCACCGCCGCAGTCGTCGCCTCCGCCCTCACCGCCGCGCCGGCCTCCGCACACTCCGCGAAGCCGTTGAAGACCAGGTCGCTGGCGGCGGTACTGACCGCCGACCGGAGCGGCTTCGACCGCAACGGCCACGACTACGACATCCTGACCGCCGCGGTGCAGGCCGTCCTCAAGGCCAAGCCGTCCAGCCCCGTCGGCGTCCTGGCCGACGGCAGGACCGCTCTCACCGCCTTCCTCCCCAACGACCTGGCCTTCCGCAAACTGGTCGCCGACATCCGGCACACCAAGCGACTGCCCGGCGAGAAGAAGACGTTCACCGCGGTAGCCGGCCTCGGCATCGACACCGTCGAGTCGGTCCTGCTCTACCACGTCGTCCCGGGCGCCACGATCACCCGCAAGGCGGCACTGAGGTCCGACAACGCCCGCCTGACCACAGCCGCCGGCTCGAAAATCAAAGTCAACGTGTACGGCCACCGGCACAAGCGCATCTCCCTGATCGACGCCGACCGCAGCGACCGCAACCCGCGCGTCATCCGCTTCGACATCAACAGGGGCAACAGGCAGATCGCCCACGGCATCGACCGCGTACTACGCCCGATCAACCTGCCCTGACCCCGGCGGTGTGAAGGCATAGTGAAGGCCGGGCATCCACGGGGGAGAATGCCCGGCCTGCACAGATCAAAGCACACACCGCGGTCTCGCCGCCAGCACAGAACATGCCCCCCGTGCGGGCCCCGGAAGCCGTATCGTCATGGTGCTCAATGTCGTACGGGGGTCGATGTGCGGTTCGGTGTCACCGGTCACCGGATGCTTCCACCGGGGATCGCCGACCGGGCGATGGACCACTGGCGCCGGGTGCTGCCCACCGGGCCCGGGCTGCGTGGTGTGTCGAGCCTTGCGGACGGTGCTGACCAGCTGTTCGCCGCGCATGTGCTCGCGGCCGGAGGCACGCTCGAGGCGGTGCTGCCGTCGGCGGACTATGGTGGCTCGCTGACCGCGGACGGCAGCCGGGCCCGGTTCGAGGATCTCGTGCGTGCGGCGGTTTCGGTGATCACGATGCCGTTCGCCGAGCCGTGCGAACAGGGGTTTCTCGCCGCCGGGCACGCTCTGGTCGATCGCTGCGACCACCTGTTCGCGGTGTGGGACGGCCTGCCGGCGCGCGGGCTGGGTGGCACCGCGGACGTGGTCGCGTACGCGCGGGCCCAGGGTCGCCCGGTCACCGTCCTGTGGGTGGACGGTGTGCTTCGGGACTAAGGGGCCGGCACCTCCAGCTCGGCGAAGGCGCGTTTGGCGAGGTCTTGATGTGGTCCGGCGCGGTCGACGTCGCCGGTCTCGCGGAGCGCGACAGCGAGTCCGTCGTGGGCGCGCGCCTGCTCGTACCGGTCGCCTATCTCCTCGGCCAGCGCCAGCGCCTGCTCGTGCTGTGCGCCCGCCTCGGTCACCTCGCCGGCCGCGCGCAGCACCTGGCCGAGGTCGTTGAGCGCCTCCGCCTCGCTCGCGCGGTCGCCGATCCGCCGGAGCAGCACGAGCGCGCGACGCAGGTGACCGGCGGCCTCCGTGAGGCGACCCTGGCGGGTGCGCATCGCGGCCAGATCGCTGAGAACGTACGCCTCCGCGGTGCGATCGCCCGTGCTCCGAGCGGTGTCGAGGCTCTGTTCGAGGTGGGCGGCGGCGCGGTCGAGTGTGACCGGGCGGTGTGGCAGACGCGCGAGCAGGGACAGCACGTACGCCTCGCTGAACCGGTCGCCGAGCGTGCCGTACAGGTCGAGCGCGGACCCGAACCGCTGCGCCGCCTCCGCGTGGTCGCCCAGCCGCGCGTCGATCAGCCCGAGGCGCACGAGAGCGTCGGCCTGTCCCGCGTTGTCGCCGAGGCTCCCGTAGGACTTTCCGGCCCGCCGGTAGTGGTCGGCTGCCTGCCGGTAGTCGCCCAGGCGCCAGTCGACGCTCCCCAGGTTGCGCAGGACCTGGGCTTCGGCCGCGCTGTCGCCCGTTTCCGCGTACAGATGCAAGGCTTTTCGATAGGTCTCCACCGCCTCCCGCAAGCGTCCCTGCCGCCGGTGCAACCGACCCAGGTTGGACAGCGCCCTCGCCTGCGCCTCGCGGTCCTCGACCGCCCTGGCCGCGGCGACCGCGGAGGCCGTCACCGTCGCCGCCTCCGCAACCGGACCGCCCGCGTCGAGATAGCGGAACAGGGTTTCGGCGAGGGCGATGGTGTGCTGGTGCCAGCCGTGCGCCGCGCCGTACGTGCAGACCACCGCGAGGTTGGGCCGTTCCGCCTCGATCCAGGCCCGCGCCGCGTCCGTGTCACCGCCCGGCGCCGGATTGCCGTCCGGGTACAGCGTGCCCATCGCCGCGACGGACCCGGCGAGATAGTGGTCGAACAGGCGGGTGAGAGCGGCATGCCGGTCCGGCTCGGGGTCGTGGCCGGTGGCAAGCTCGGCCGCGTACGTGCGCAGCAGGTCGTGCATGCCGTACCGGCCGCCCGGGCCGGCCTGCACGAGGCTGGCCCGGACCAGCACACCGAGCAGCCGCCGTGCCTCGCCGGCGCCGGTGCCGGTCAGCGCCGCCACCGCGTCGACGTGCGCGGTCTCGCCCGGATGCAGCCCGAGCAGCCGGAACATCCGGGCCGCGGCGGCGGGCAGGTTCTGGTACGACCAGGAGAAGACCGCCCGCACCTCGGCGCGCGGGTCGCCGCCCGCGTCCAGCAGGTCGAGGCGGTGGTGGTCGCACAGTTCGGCGACGAGGTCGGCCAGCGGCACGTCGGCGCGTTCCGCGGCCAGCTCGGCGGCGATCCGCAGGGCCAGCGGCAGCCGGGCGCACGCGGCGGCAAGGTCCTCGGCGGCGGCCGGCTCCCGGTCCACCCGGGCGCCGATCAGCTTGCGCAGCAGCCCGACCGCGTCCGGCAGCGGGAGCAGGTCGAGGTTGACCCGCTCGGCGCCGTGCACCGCCACCATGCCGGGCAGCGAGTCGCGGCTGGTGATCAGTACCAGGCACGATCCGGTGCCGGGCAGCAACGGCCGGACCTGTTCCACCGAGGACGCGTTGTCCAGGAGCACGAGCATGCGCCGGCCGGTGAGCTCGGACCGGTACCGCCCGGCGCGCTCGTCGATTCCCGGCGGGATCTCCGGGCCGCGTACGCCGAGCGCGGTGAGGAACCCGGCCAGCGCGTCGGCGACCGCCACCGGCTGTTCGGCGTCGTAGCCGCGCAGGTTCACGTAGAGCTGCCCGTCCGGGAACGCGTGCCGGACGTGGTGCGCCCACCGCACGGCCAGCGCCGACTTGCCGACACCGGCCGTACCGGACAGCAGCGCGACGGTCAGCGGCGGCTCGTCGCCACCCGGCGGCGCCAGCAGGCGGTCCAGCGCGGCGAGTTCCCCGGTCCGGCCGGTGAAGGCACGGACGTCGGCGGGCAGTTGCGACGGCACCGGCTCGGTGGCGGCGAGCGTGACACCGGGCGTGACGCCGGGCGCCCGGACCTCACCCGCCGGTGCGGCCAGAGCGGGGTCGGCGGCGATGATCTGCTCGTGCACCTGGCGCAGCGCGGCGCCCGGGTCGCTGCCCAGCTCGTCGGCGAGCCGGTGGCGGATCCGCCGGTACTGCTCGTCGGCGTCGGCCTGCCGCCCGCACCGGTACAGCGCGAGCATCGCCTGCCCGGCCAGCCGCTCGTCCAGCGGATGCTCGGCGACGGCGGCGGTCAGCGACGGCAGCAGCTCACCGTGCCGGCCCAGCCGCAGCAGCACGTCGTTGCTGTCCAGCTCGGCGGCGAACCGCTCACCGAGCAGGGTGCGCCGCATCGCGCCCAGCCAGGGCGTGTCCAGGCCGGCGAACGGGTCACCGCGCCACAGGCCCAGCGCCTGCCCGATCAGCTCGGCGGCCGACCGGTCCGACTCGGTCGCCCGCGCCTGTGTCATCAGCCTGCGGAACCGGTGCAGATCCACCGCCTGCGGATCCACGGTGAGGAGGTAGCCGCCCGGATCACGCCGGATCTCCACCCCGTCGGCACCCGCGAGGGCACCGCGCAACCGGGACACGTAGCTGTAGAGGGCCCCCGCGGCCCGCTGCGGCACACGCTCACCCCAGACCCGGTCGATCAACTGGTCGACCGTCACCGGACGGCCCGCCTCCACGAGAAGCACGCTCAGCACGCACCGCTGCCGGGCGTGCCCCAGGTCGACGGGCTCGCCGTCGATCCGGGCCTCCACCACGCCGAGCACACCGAACTCCGCCGCCAACCGACCTCCGCTCACCAGGTGATTCAAGAAATTCACAAGGACCGCTACGAGTCTCCCATGCTACGTACAAGGTCCACCGGCGAGCATTGACGTCGTTGCAGGGGACAGGTCGCCCACGCCCGGTTACGCACAGCGTTACGGGGGAATCGGGACGCCACAGCACGCCAGAAGGCGCGAGCGACCTGCCCCGCAACCGATCTGCCCACCGGACCTCCCAACGAAGGAAGTGCATGCGGACCAGGCTGTTCACCACTGGCGCAATCGTGAGCGTGACGCTCCTCGGAATGCCGGCGGTGGCACACGCCGCGCCCGCCGGGTTCGGGGCCGGCGGGAAGGTCAGAACGGACTTCGCCGGGTATGCCGACGTGATCAACGCGCTGGTGGTCCGGCCGGGCGGATTCGTCGCGGCCGGTGCGGCCGGGCTGCCGGACTACAGCACCGACTTCGGGCTGGCCCGGTACGACTCCCGGGGCAACCTGCTCGCCCGCGTCACCACCGACTTCTTCGGCCACACCGACCGCGCCAACGCGCTGGTCGCCCAGCCGGACGGGAAGCTGGTCGCCGCGGGTGAGGCGTTCCGCACCGCCGGGGAGAACCCGGACTTCGCACTGGCCCGGTACACCGCGGACGGCACGCTGGACGCCGGCTTCGGCACCGGCGGCAAGGCCACCGCGGACCTCGGCGGGCACGACATCGCCTCGGCGCTGGTCCGCCAGCCGGACGGCAGGCTGCTGGTCGCCGGTTCCACGCTCGACCTGGACAACGGCGCCCCAAGCGTCGCCGTGGCCCGGTTCAACGCGGACGGCACGCTCGACACCACCTTCGGCGACGGCGGCAAGGTCGTCACCGAGTTCGCCGGCGGCGCGCAGGCCGTGTCGGCCGTCCTTCAGCCCGACGGCAAGCTGGTGGTCGCCGGAGACGCGTCGGAGACCGGGTTCGACTTCTGGCTGGCCCGGTTCGGCACGGACGGCACGCTGGACACCAGCTTCGGCGGCGACGGCCAGGTGACCACCGACTTCGGGGACACCATCGACCGCGCCCTCGACGTGACGATCCAGTCCGACGGCAAGCTCGTCGCGGTGGGCGAGACCTCCACGATGGAGACCGCCGACTTCGCGCTCGCCCGATACCACACGGACGGCACGCTGGACACCGGCTTCGGCGCGGGCGGCCGGGTGGTCACCGACATCGTGGGCGGTTCGGACCAGGCAAGGACAGCGATCGTACGAGGTAATCGCCTCGTCGTGGGCGGCTCGGCAACCGGCAACGGGACGTCGTTCGACTTCGCCCTGGCTGTCTACCGGCCCGACGGCTCACTGGACACCACGCTCGGCGACGGCGGCAAGACGACCACCGACTTCGACGGCAGCGTCGACGAGGTCCACGACCTCGCGATCCGGTCCGACGGCACCCTGCTGGCCGGCGGCGTCGCCTACGGCCCGTCGCAGGAGATCACCGAGACGGACTTCGCGGTGGCCCGCTACCGCCCCTGACCCCCCGGCCCGCACCCCTCTCCGCGACAGCACCACGAAGGCCCCTGGCGGAGAGGGTGCGGGCAGGGCTCACTCGGTGAAACCGGGCTTCCAGTGCGGGTCGCGGCCGAGGTGGCGCAGCAGGGTGGCGGCCGCGTCGTCGCTGGGCTGGGCGGGCAGGGCGGACGCGTACGCGAAGCCCCGCAGCGGGTCCGCTGTCGCCTGGGCGGCCGGCAGCAACTGCTCGGCCAGGGCGGCGGTCAGCGGGGACGGCTGACCGGTCGCCACCGCGACGTCCCAGGCGTGCACCGCCGCGTCGAGGGCGCACGCGGCGGCCGCGAGCGCGGGTGTCATCTCCGGGACGGGCGGGAGCGGCGTGCGTACCGATGAAGCTGCCGGATCCACCCCCGACCAGGCACCGGTGGCCGCCTCGATCGCCTTGGCGATCGTCTCCTGGACGCCACCCTCCAGCCGGCGCGGCGGATCGAACGGGTTGTAGGTGGGCAGCGAGCCCGCGCCGACAACGGACGCCCAGGCGTGCTGATCACCGGCGGCGTGGTACAGCACCTGCACCACCGTCCACTCCGAACACGGAGTCGGGTCGTCGAGCCGGTCGGCGCCGACAGCCGCGGTGACGTGCTGCAAAGAATCAAGAGCGGTTTTGAGTACGGGGAAAATCACGGCAGATCCCTTTCCGAGAAGAACTGGCGGATGTCGTCGGCGAGCAGGTCGGGTGCGTCGTGCGTGGCCCAGTGCCCGCCGCGGTCGTACGTGTTCCAGGCGACGATGTTGGAATGGTCGCGCTCGGCGAACCGGCGGACGGCGTGGAAGTCGAAGGCGAACGCGGCCAGCCCCAGTGGCACCGTGGTGGGCGGGGCCGGGTCCGCGCGGTGGTTCTCGTAGTAGAAACGGGCGGCCGAGGCAGCGGTGTTCGTGAACCAGTACAACGCCACGTTGGTCAGGACGTCCTCGGGACTCAGCGCGGTGCCGAACAGCTGACCGCTCCAGGCCAGCTGCCCGGCCGGCGAGTCCGCCAGAGCGTGCGCCAGGGTCTGCGGCTGGGCCTGCTGGGACCGATCGTGGATGGCGTGCTCGGCGAACGCCTGGCCGAACCGGAGGGCGCCGAACTCCTCGCCGGTGAGCCCGTCGAACTCACCCTCGTCGCCGCGTGGGAAGGAGAAGATCTGCGTGACGTGCACACCGATGACATGTTCCCGGTCGAGCTCGCCCAGCAGCGGCGAGACGATCGCCCCGGCGTCGTTCCCGTGCGCGCCGTAGCGGTCGTAACCCAGCCGCCGCATCAGCTCCGCCCACGCGGCGGCGGTCCGCCCGGCGCTCCAGCCGTGCTCGCTGGTGTGCCCGGAGAAGGTGAACCCGGGCAGCGACGGGATGACCACGTGGAAGGCGGGTGCGCCCGCGCGGCCGTGCGCGGCCGGCTCGGTCAGCGGGCCGACCAGTCCCAGGTACTCCACGAAGCTGTTGGGCCAGCCGTGCGTCAGGATGAGCGGGACGGCGTCCGGCTGCGTCGAGCGTACGTGTACGAAGTGCACACGCTGCCCGTCGATCTCCGTCGTGAACTGCGGGAACTCGTTCAGCTCGGCCTCTCGCGCCCGCCAGTCGAACGTGGTGCGCCAGCGCTCGACCAGTTCACGGACGTAGGAGACCGGTACGCCGTACTCCCAGCCGGGCGGCGCGGGTGCGCCGGAGCCGCCGGCGATGACCTCCTTCTCGGGCAGCTCATCTGCCCAGCGGGTGCGGGCCAGCCGTTCGGCGAGGTCGTCGAGGCTCGCCTGCGGAATCGCGATGCGGAACGGGGTGATGGTGGAATCGGCGATCGGCACGCGGCGCAGCATAGGCACGCCCCGCTTACGTTCCGCTTTCGTCTCGCTGACGCCAGCGGGCGACCAGGTCGGCGTGGCTCGCCGGGCGGCCGGGCAGTCTCGCCTCGGCCGGGGCGTGCAGGGCCTGCAGGAGCAGGGCGAGGTATCGGCGGCGCAGGGCGGCACCGCCGTCGGCGCCCGGCAGGTCGATGAAGGCGACCATCTCCAGCAGCAACGTGACGTCGGCCTCGGAGATGTCCTCGCGGAGCTCACCGGCGCGCCGGACACGCTGGAAGAGTTCCTCGGCCAGGCTGCCGGCCCGCCCGGCGAGGGCGGTGAGCTCCGCCGTCGGCGTGAACGTGCCCGCCAGCCGCTGCGCCAGCGCCTGGCTCTGGCCGTCGATGACACGTTCCAGGCAGGAGACGTACGTGTCCCACGGCGCGGCGTCGGACGCGAGTGCCTTCTCGAGGTCGGCGATGTAGCGGTTGAGGCCGTCCTCGGCCAGCGCCCGCAACAGGTGCTCCTTGCTGGGGTAACGCCGGTAGAGCGCGCTGACACCCACACCGGCCTGCTCGGCGACCTTTGCGATCGGAGCCTCGGGGTCGGCCAGGAACACACCACGCGCGGCGTCGAGGATGCGCCCGTTGTTGCGCTGCGCCTCCGCCCGCCGTCCGCTCAGTGAGCTGCGGTGTTCTTCCCCGGCCATCAGCTGAGGCTAGCAGCGTGGTTGCGCCGCTCTGTTAGCGTTCGGCGGGAGCAATACGTTCCGTTCCGTTCCACTCGTCAAGGAGTTCGCCGTCATGACGGTTCGTCAGCTCCGCCTCGTCGTGCACACGTCAGACTACGAACAAGCAGTGGCGTTCTTCCGGGACGCGCTGGCGATGCCCGTCGCCGAGTCGTACTCCGGTGAGGGCGGCGCCGAGGTGACCATCCTGGACGCGGGGCGGGCGACCCTCGAGTTGTCGAACACCGCCCAGATCGAGCTCATCGACCGCGTCGAGGTGGGGCGGCGGGTCGCACCCCGGTTCCGCCTCGCGCTCGAGGTCGACGACTGCGAGGCGGCTACCCGTACCGTGATCGCGGCCGGCGCCACGCCGGTGGCGCCTGCCACCCGCACGCCCTGGAACTCGGTCAACGCCCGGCTGGACGCACCAGGGACGATCCACCTGACGCTGTTCGAGGAGCCGGCGGACGAGTGACGGCTGTCTTCCACTTCCGCGTTCTCGGCAACCTGGAGGTACGGCGGAACGGCGCGCTCGTCGTCATCTCCGCGCCGAAGCTGCGGACCATCCTGGCGTCGCTGCTGCTGCGGGCCGGGCGGGTCGTGCCGGTGAGTGTCCTGGTGGACCGCCTGTGGGACGACGAGCCACCGGCCGAGGCGCGGGCGGCTGTGCAGACGTACGTGGCTCGGCTGCGCCGGCAGCTGGGCGCCGGTGCGGCCATCCACACGCGCAGCGGCGGGTACGTCATCGAGCTGCCGGCGGGATCCTGCGATCTGCAGGAGTTCGACGAGCTGCTGGAACGTGTACGCGAATCTCCCGGTCGCGACGACCGGCAGGCGGCGCTCACCTCGCTGCGCGCCGCGACCGCGCTCTGGCGCGGCCCGATCCTGTTCGACGTGGAATCGGCGACGCTTCACCGCGAGGAGGTGCCGCACCTGCAGGAACGGTGCCTCGACGCGGCCGTGCGCCGGTTCGGCCTGGAACTGGCGCTCGGGCATCACCAGGCGGTGGTCGAGGATCTGCGGGCGCTCACCGCGGCGTACCCGTTCCAGGAGGAGCTGCGGGCACACCTGATGCGCGCCCTCTACCGGTCGGGACGCCAGGCGGAGGCCCTGGCGGTCTACCGCGACGTCGCGGCGCTGCTGCGCAGCGAGCTGGGCCTGGATCCGGTGCCCGAGCTGCGCGCCGTGCACCAGGCGATCCTGCTCGGCCGGACGACGGACGACGACGACACACCCCGTCCCGCGGCCCTGTGCCAGCTGCCGCCGGTGATCGGCGACTTCGTCGGCCGGGCCGGACAGGCGACGGGAATCGCCGCATCGCTGGCCGCCGCGTCGCTGGCCACCGCCTCGCTGCCCATCGTGGTGGTGAGCGGGGCGGCCGGTGTTGGCAAGTCCGCGCTCGCCGTGTTCGTCGCGCACCAGGTACGCGACCGGTTCCCCGACGGCCAGCTCTACGTCAACCTGGGCGGCGGCGGCCCGGCACCGCGGGACGTCTCCGAGGTTCTCAGCGAGCTCCTGTACGCGCTGGGGCTGCTCCCGGACGCGCAGCCCCGTTCGATCCCGGCGCGGGCGGCGACGTTCCGCGCGCTCGTGGCCGACCGCCGGATCCTGATCGTGCTCGACGACGCCGCCGGCGCCGCGCAGGTCGCACCGCTGCTGCCCGGCACGGCCGGATCCGCCGTGCTGGTCACCAGCAGGCGGTCCCTGGACGAGATCCCGGGAGCCGATCATCACCGCCTGCAGCCGTTCTCGGTCGCCGAGGGCGTCGCGCTGCTCGACCGGATCCTGTCCCCGGACCGAGTCGCCGGCGAGCGGCCGGCTGCGGAGCAGCTGGTGGACCTGTGCGGCCGGCTGCCCCTCGCCGTCCGCATCATCGGCGCCCGGCTCCAGCCCCGGCCCACCCTGCGGCTGCGCGCGCTCGCGGACCGGCTGCAGGACGAGCACCGGCGCCTCGACGAGCTGGCCGTCGGCGACCTGGCGGTCCGCTCCGAGCTGGCCGTCGGCTACGCCGGGCTGGCCGAGCCCGTCCGGCTGGCGCTGCGCCGCATGGGCCTGCTGGCCACCGAGTCCTTCGCCGCCTGGGCACTCGGCGCCGTCACCGACGGCGGCGACGGCGAACGCGCCGTCGAGCAGCTGATGGCCGCCGGTCTGCTCGACCCGGTGGGGCTCGACCTCAACGGTCAACTGCGTTACCGGCCACACGACCTGGTCGCGCTCTTCGCCCGCGAGCTCGCCGACGGCGAGGCTTCCAGCGGGGTCGCGTACCGAAGGCTGCTGGACACCTTCCTCGTCCTGGCACACCGTGTGCACTCGCGGGTCGAGCGCAAGGACGGCCTTTCACCCGACCCCCTGCCCGGCGGAATCGGCCCCGCCCCGCTGGACATCACCGATCCAGGCGCCTGGCTGCAGACAGAGCGCAATCAGCTTTTGTACGCGATAACGCAGGCGTGCCGACTGGGCTTCTACGACAGGGCGGCGCTGCTGGCCGACATGGTCATCCCGCCGCTCTCCATACGCGGCGGCTACCACCAGATCGCCCGCGTCCGCGCAACCGTCCGGGACGCCGCCCGCGCCGCCGGGGACGAGCGGGTCGCCAGCCGCCAGGCGAGCAGCCGGGCCGATGTACTGCTCTCCCTCGACCTGGACGAGGCCGCCACCGAGTTCGAACACTCCGTCACCGTGTTCCGCCGCCTAGCCCTCGAGCACGAACTGGTCCACAGCCTCACCGGCCTCGCCTTCGCTCGCATGTTCCAGAACCGGCCGGCTCTCCCACACGCCGAAGAGGCAACCACGATCGCGTACGCCACCGGCGACCCCGACGACATCGTCCTGGCACTACGCACCCAAGCCGACACACTGGTCCTCCAGGACCGGCCCGCCGAAGCGCTCCCTCTACTCGATCGCGCGCTGGGGCACACCCGGTCGCTCTGGAACACCGACAGCCATCGAGCCCTGCTGGTCCGCAAACTGGACTGCGCCATCACCCTGAAGGACCTCGACCTGGCCGCCACCACCTACACCCAGGCCCGAGCCGTCACCGACGCCACCGACAACGCACACGGCCTGGGCTGGCTACTGATCCACCACAGCCGCCTCCAACGTCTCCGGGGCAATCTCACCGCCGCCACCGCCGACGCCCATGAGGCTCTCCGCCACATGGTCAACGCCGGCGACCCCCGAGGGATCTTCCTCGCCAACCTGCGCCTGGCCGAGGCACTGCTGGCCGCCGGAGACTCCCCAGCCGCCGCCGACCTCCTCCACACCCTGTTGACCACCTCGGACGCGGCTTCCGTACCCCTGCTGAGAGCAAAGGCCGAAGCCCTCCTCCACGAATGTTGGTAATGTTGGTCGGGTCCATACATCACCAACAGGGGGCGTCGCATGTCAGTCACCCAGATCGATCTGGACGACGAGGCCCTGGCCGAGGCAATGCGGCTGTCCGGAGCCAAGAGCAAGAAGGAAACCGTCAACCTGGCCCTGCGTGAGTACGCGGCCCGCCATCGGCGGATCGCCGCACTCGAACACCACGCGGCGGCAGCACTGCACTGGGATTACGAAGGCTGGCACGACCTGCACAACGCCGCCAAGGCACCGCCTCAGTGATCCGCTACCTGATCGACTCGTCCGCAGCTTGGCGAATCCTGCGCGACGAGACCCTCCGGGCCGCGTGGGCCGACGCCATCTCCGACCACGCCATCGGATCCTGCCACCCGCAGCGCACCGAGTTCCGCCGTTCGGCGCGAGACCTGACCGAGTTCGAGGCGATGACGTCGATGTTCGCCGATCTCTACCCGGACGTCCCCGTGCCCAAGAGCGCCTGGCAGTACATCGACTCAGCCCAGTACCGGTTGCTCCGTGCCGGCGCACACCGGGCACTCTCCTGTGTAGACCTGCTGATCTGCGCCTGCGCGGCCACCGACAACCTGACGGTCCTGCACGATGACAACGACTTCAAGACCGCGGCCCGCTACCTGCCCGACCTGTCCGAGCGCCCAGTCCTCAACACACCCTGACCGCTAAGGGAGGCGAGCCGGGCCGCCGCGCTTCGCGCGACATCCGCGTCGCCGCTGAGAAGCGCAGCCACCTCGCCCGGCAGTCCTTTCGGTTGTGCGCCGTACCGTTCGTGGACAACTCGTAGCGCCTCGGCGCGAGGTGCCTCCATGTCGGTCTCGATCCACACCGGGTCCCGGCCGGTCATGGCGAACCAGATCGTCATACCCAGCGCGTGCAGGTCGTCGGCCGCGTCCGGGGCCTCCCCACGGCACTGCCGGGCGGGCGCGAAACCCGGGGTGCCGCCCTCGAAGTGCACACCGTCATAACTCGCGAGGCCGAAGTCGACCACGCTCACGCGCTCCCCTCGGAGAACCACGTTCTTCGGCGCCAGGTCGCGCAGCACGACGCCTCTCCGGTGCAGGTCGAGCAGGATCGCGGCCAGATCCGCGGCCAGCCGGCGCAGGGTTCGGGCACTCATGCGCCCGCCGGCCCGCCGCACGGCGTCGCGAAGGTTGGACGGGCCCTCATCGCTGAGAGCCAGGAACTCGTCCGCGCCATGCCGGAAGTGGTCCAGGAGCCTCGGCACCCCGGTCATTCCGTCGACGGCGTGGAGCACTCGGCGTTCGTTGCGCAGCCGCAGCCGCGTGTCGAGGCTTCCGTTCTCCTCCGCGACGTAGGCCCGCGCCTGCTTGATCACCACCGGGTCGCCGCTGACGGTGTCGACCGCCCGCAGTACGTCACCCCGGGCGGACGACTGAATGACGTCGCACACGCGGTAACGGCCACCGAACAGGACCGGTTCCGGAATCCTGTTGGCCTCGGACGCGGCCTGACCGGTGAACGGGTCGACCGTCCACGGCGGCTGCCTGTACACCAGGGTGGCCGCGCCGTCGAACTCCGTGCCGTCCGGTCCCCGCATGGGCTCGTCGGCCTGGGCATCCGGCCGCTGGAGGAACGGGCCGTAGCGGTAGTAGACCGGAGCGGACGCGTCCACCCGGCGGTCACTGAGAACCCGGGGGCCGCCGACGCCACTCAGCAAGGCGACCAGGCGCAAACCAAGATCACGCGTACGGTCCTGGTCCGGATAGACGGTGATGGCCTTACCGACGAGGGCCGGCGCGGAGACGCCGTCGTTGAGCCGGCGCAGCACCTCCTCGGACACCGCCAGCTTGAACGGGCACCGCTCAGCCAGCAGGACCGGAACCACTACGCGTACCACGTCGACATAGGCCACGGCGCGTGCGGAGATGTGCAGCTTCCACCCGTGCTCGGGCAGTTCGGCAGCCGGCGGGCTGACCCGGACCCACGTCGGGGTCGTGTCAACGCGAAAGCCGGGGGCGGCGCTCTCCCGGACGAGACGCTCGATGACGTCGACGCGTCCCAAAGAACCCACCCCCGGCTACGGCTAACCGAAGGTCAGCTGGCCGACGCGGTGCTGATGACGCCGAACCGGGTCCATTCCTTGCTCCGCTCGCCGGCGTCCATCGTGCCGAAGCGGGTCCATTCCTTGCTCCGCTCGCCGGTGCTCATCGCGCCGAACCGGGTCCACTCCTGGCTCCGCTCACCGGCGCTCATCGTGCCGAACCTGGTCCACTCCTGGTTGCGGTCCCCGGCGGAGGCGGTCGCCAGACCGGCCGCCGGCTCCACGGTCTCGCTGCCGGCGTCGCGCGGCTCCAGTTCCTGCAGGACGTCCATTGAAGTCTCCCCTCGTGAGTGCTTGCCGTTCCGCGCCTTGCGGCGGGAACGATCAATCGATGCGAGTATATGAGCCCCGGATACGGTCGGCCAGCGCGAGATCAAGGAGAACGGCAATGAGCGTTTCCTTTCCCCACGTCGACCCAGGGTTGTACGGGCGGCAATGGGCTGCCGACTACGACCAGCCGTCCGGCGACGGCGACGACACCGAGCCCGCCGTGGCCGCCCTGCGGCACCTCGCCGACGGCGGTCCGGTACTCGAGGTGGCCGCCGGCACCGGACGGGTGGCCATTCCACTGGCCCGCGGCGGCCTCCACGTGACCGCCACCGACGCGTCGCCGGAGATGCTCGACCAGCTACGGGCCAAGCCCGGCGGCGATCTCGTCGACGCCCGGCTCGACGTCCTCCCCGGCATACACGGCGACGATCAGTACGGGCTCATCTGCATCCTCGTCAACTCGATCTGGGTGATGCAGAGCGCCGAGGAGCAGGCCACGTTCCTTCGCAACGCCGCCGCTCACCTGCGACCTGACGGCCTGCTGCTGATCGAGATGGGCGTGGTGGACACCTCCGGTCTGAGCCGCCCACGCCAGTTCACCAATGGTCAGGGCAGCTGCCACGTGGAGACCACGTGGGATCCGACCACCCAGCGTGTACACCACCGATACCGGTTCGAGGAGACGGTCTCGCCCTCGCAACGAGACGTCTACCTGCGCTTCCTACTGCCGGAACAACTGCTCACCATGGCCTCCACAGCCGGTCTCGAACCGCGATTCACCTGGACGGACTGGGCGGGGAACCCCTTTCAGCCCGACAGCCGATGGATGATCGCCGGCCTGGGCCGTGCCGAGCCGGCGAACACCCGTCGCTGAGCGTCAGGTACTACTTCTTCCGGGCCGGGTAGGCCGCGTCGACCTCGACCTCGACCAGCCATCCGGCTACCGGCAGGTTCTCGACCTCGAGCGCGAACCGCGACGGCCGGGCGGGGTTGGTGACCATCGGCGGGGCCGGGGCGGCCGAACCGAGCGGCACGTCAACCGGTTTGCCGGTGGCGAGGCTGGTGTTGGCGAAGAACTGCCGGTACGCACGATTCCAGCCGGCGAAATCCATCCTCTCCTCGCCGGCGGGGTTCTGGAGGAAGACACGCATCGTGATGACGTCGTCGTAGGACAGGCCAGCCTTGGCAAGGTTCTCCCCGATGCGGCGCAGAACGTTGATGCCCTGCGCCTCGGTGATCGTCACGCCCGGCGGCAACTGCCCGACGACCAGGTCGACCGGGTCGATGTAGCGGGCCTCGGTGCCGGCCGGGGCACCGGAGTTGAGACCGCCGGGCCCGAGCCCGCTGGTCTTGTAGATCGCCGTGTCACGGCCGATCGCCACCCCCTCGGCGATCATCGGGTTGTCCTGCCCGGCCGGCAGTATCGAGACCGTGGTGCCGGGCCGAGGTGGGAAACGGCTGCCGGCGACCGCGGCCGTCGGCGCGACCACGCCGGCGGTCAGGGTCACCGCCAGGGCGATCTTGGTACGGGTGCCGAGCCGGCCGAATCCGCGCATCAGGCGGTCACCCTCTCGTGGATCTGCTCGACGGTGGCGCGGGCCGAGGTGATGGCGCCGTGCTGCCAGGCGATGGCGTGGCTGAGGTGGTCGCCGGCGAAGTAGACGTTGCCGGTCGCCTGCAGGAGGCTGCGGTAGCCCGCTCCGGTCTGGCCGCCGGCCGCGCTGGGCCAGCTCACCCAGGCCGCCTCGGAGAACTTCGCCGACGCCCAGTCCTGGCTGAACGACGCGATGATCCCCTCGCCGTAGACGTCGCCGAAGATCTTCCTGCCCTGTGCCGTCGCCTCGGCGAGCCGCTGTGCCGGGGTCAGTTCGCCGTAGAAGTTCGCGTTGCCGCCGGTGTTGTAGTAGCCGATCATCGTGCCGGTCCTGCCGTGGTATCCGTACGACGGGTGCCACATGTTGCCGATGTTGGTGTTGGCGTTGGTGATGCCGCCGTAGATACGGAAGTCCTCCTCCCACCAGCGGCGGTCGTACTCGATGCCGAGTTTGCCGGCGTTGGTCCGGCTGACCGAGCCCAGCGCCGCGACTACCTCGGCGGGCAGGTTGCTGGGGATCCTCGCGGCGATGTGCGGCGGCATCGCGTTGACGGCGAAGTCGGCGGTGACGGTCTTCGGGCGGCCCGAGGTCGTGTAGGTGACCGCGACGCCGTCCGTGGTGTTCCGGTACTCCACGACCTCGGCGTTGTACCTGAAGTTCCGGGCGCCGATCGCCTCGGCGAAGGCGTACGCGATGCGATCCATTCCGCCGATCGGCTGGTACATCAGCATCGCCTGGTCGAAGCCCATCTCGAAGGAGAAGTAGTTGCCCAGGGTGGAGCGGAACAGGTCGGACAGTTCGTACTGCGGCAGTGGGGTGCCGGCCTCGAGGTGGGCGCCGGGCTGCGGGGCGTATCCGCGGCGCCCGCCGCCGGCGTACTCGTTGGCGGAGTTGATGGCGCCGAAACTACGCAGATAGGAGATCAGGGCGTCCTTGTCCGCGGCGGTCAGCTCCGCGTCGAGGGCACCCTGGCTGGTCGCCTTGGCCAGCAACTCGGCCGTGTAACCGTAGGCGTCGGCCTTCACCGCACGCTGCCGGACGGGTACGCCGTTGAGGCCGCCGGGGACGTTCTCGCGGTAGAGGAAGGCATCGGCGTTCTGGTTGGTGAAGACCTCGATCGGGACGCCGAGTTCCTTGCAGTAGTCGAGCGTCACATGCATCTGAGGGATGCGCCCCGGACCGGCGTTCATGTACTGGCCCTTGGAGAAACGGGCCCGCTGCGTCTGTCCTTTGAGGTCGGTGAACGTGGTACCGCCGCGAACTGTCCAGTTGCGGCCGCCGGGACGGTCCCGGCCCTCGAGCACGGTGACGGAGTAGCCACCCTTGAGCAGCTCATAGGCAGCCGTCATGCCGGCGATGCCGCCGCCCATGACGATGACGGATCTGCCTCCGCGGTGTCGCAGGGCGTCCTTCGTGAGCGGGGTGAACGGCGGGGTCTCGGCAGCGTTGGCCGCGGTGGTGAGGCCGAGAGCTCCCATGGTGTGGAACATGACTCCCGCGCCACCGGTGATACCGATCTGGCGGAGGAAGTCACGGCGTGTCTGGCCCAACGGGGAACCTCCCGAGGTCAGGGATCTTGCCCGGACGCTAGGTTCGCCAGATTTCAGCGCCGCTGCCCTCGTGTGTCCACAGTGTTGCCATAGCCGATCGTCGATGACGAGAGGCCCACCGCGACCGATCATCGCGGTGGGCCTCTTGACGGGCTGGAACCAGGCGCCCTGTCAGCGTGCCTTTTCGATGGACGAGGGACGAGCCGAGAGCCGCAGCTCTCCCCACGGCATGAAGTCGATCGTCACTGCTTCCAGCAGGCTGCCGACCTCAGGGAAGTCCTCGGGCGTCACCTGCTCCCCGGCCTCCCGGAGGAGGACGAAGTCGATGAAGGCGGGAACCCCCTCGACCGGCGAGACCGTCTCGACATCCACGCCGAAGTGCTGGCGATGTTCCGTGACACGAACCGTCACGATCTGGAACTGCGTCAGCCCCGCCTGTTCCCAGAGATCCATTGCCTCAGTCTTCCCATCGATAACCCTGGTAGTAGTTGATCCACTTGCGGTCGGCGATCATGGAGTTGAACAGCGGGATCTTGTCCCGCGGGATCAGCCATTGGAACTCACCGGGCTTGTTGTCGTGCGTACGCTTGTACTTCTCCGCGGGGAAGTGCTCGAGGAACTCGGGCTTCATGGTGTATTCCCAGTACCCGTCCTCGTAGATGCCCTGGACAGCGTACTGCTGGGCCACGTCCTCGGTGTCTCCGAGATAGGCCGTGCCCGGGTGGCGCCCGTTGTCCGGGTGGTTCGCCGGGTCGAAGCCGTTGCGCTCCACTTCCTTGTTGCCGCGGTGCGGCGCGCGGTAGACCTTGACCTCTTCGCCACCGCCCTTACCGCCGCCGGCCTTGCTGGAGCCGCCGCTGCCGCTGGAGCCGCCGCTGCTGCGCTTGGACGCACCCGACTCACCGCCGGCTTTGGCGCCGCCGCCCTTGCCCGCGCCGCTCCGGCCGCTGCCCGCTGCCGAGGAGACCTTCGGGGCACTCTTCGACTGGGCCTGTTTCTGGACCTCGTTACCGGTCTTCTTGGTGGCGTTCGTGGCCTTGTTGCTGACAGTGTTGACCTTGTCAGCGGCTTTCTTCTTGGCGGCCTGTGCTGCCTTTTTCGCCCTCTCGATCGCCAGTTTCTTGGCCTGCAACGCCGCGGCTTCGGCAGCCCTGGCTGCGGCCAGGACGGCTTCGGCGGCCTTCTTGGCGGTGCGCCAGGCCTGGATCGCGGCGATGGTGCGGTCGATTGCCTTCAGCACCGCCGGGATCTTGCCGAGCTTCGCCCACGGGATGGCCCCGATGATCAGGCTGCCGCAGGACCACATGTCACCGCCGAAGCAGTTCATGGCGTCGGTGAGGCCGATGAAGTCCGCCAGCATCGACCAGGCCGCGGACAGGATCACATCGGTCAGCGACCGGTTCGCGTTGGCCTGGGCCTCGGCGACCTGCGCCGCGGACAGACCCGCGCCGGCGAGAGCGGCGGCCATCTCGGTCGGGGTCAGCGAGATCGACAGACCGGTCGGGTCGGAGTGCGTGACCGGGTTGTTGTGGGCGTAGGCGTACCCGTTGGACTGCATCGGGTCGGCGAGGTCGGTCACCGGGTCAGCGGACAGGAAGCGGCCCACCGCCGGGTCGTACAACCGGGCGCCGAGTGGCGTGTAGCCGGACGAGTCGTCCCGCGTCGCGCCCAGGAAACCGTTGTTGGTCTGCATGTTCAGCGCGAGCGGGGCAGCGCCGCGCTCGTTGCCGAACGGATCCTGCTTGCGGATCCGCATGGCCATGGTGCCGCTGAGATAGATCTCCGCGTACGGGGTGCCCTGGTGATCACTGGTGAGAGCGATCAGTCCGGGCGCACCACCGCCGAGGGAGTACCGCACCACCGAGCCGCCGGGAACCGAGTATCCGCGCTGGGCGTTGACCTGCGCGCCGCCTGCCTGGACGGTGAGCTGTGCCTCGCCGAGGTTCAGCGTCGCCTGCTTGCCCTGGATCGTGAGCAGCCGGGCGCCGTCCGGCCCATAGATGTGCGTGGTCTCGTTCTGCGGACTCCACACCTGGCCGGCGTTGCCGCTCGCGCAGGCCGCGAGTACGACCGGCGAGTTGTTCGCCGTGGCGGCGACACAGAGGTTCGACGCCACGTGGGTGAGCTGCCCGGTCGCGTTGCGGCGGAACTGCTGGGCGGTGGAGCCGTCACACTTCTGCTGCAGGATGCCGGAACCCGCGGTGTTGGCGGACGGCTGGATGCACCAGGCGCCGTCGTACTGGGTCAGCGCGCCGAGGTTGGCGTCCGCGCCCGGGGCCGGCTTGAAGCTCCACTCCTGGGCCCGGGTGCCGTTGCAGCCCCACAGCTGCACCTTCGTGCCGGCGGCGGCCGCACCGCCGTCCACGTCGAGACAGGCGTTGTTGAGGCCGAAGTAGGCGCTCCGGCCGTTGGACCCCGCGCCGGTGACGCGCTCGACCTGACCGTCGTACGTCCAGGACAGCTCCTGCTTGTCGCCGTTCTGCACCGACGTGACCGACACGGTGTCACCGGTCAGGTTGTAGAGCCGCTCCGCCTCGGCGGTGACCTGCGCGCCGGCCGGGGTGGCGTACTTCTTGGTGACCTTGGTCAGCGTGCCGGGCTGGCTGCCGTCGGCCTTGCCGTACACATAGGTGCTGGTCGCGTCCTTCGCGGTGTTGCCCGTGAGATCCTTCTCGACCAGCTTGGTGCGGTTACCGAGCAGGTCGTACTCGTACTCCTGCCAGTAGCCGGCGTTGTCCGTGCCCGCGGCGACGGTCGCGGCGGCCGGCGCGGCGGCGCAGGACTCCTGGTCCTTCGAGGTCCAGGCCTTGGTCAGCTGGCCGATCGTGTCGTACGTCAGGCACTGCCGCTCCTCGATACCGACCGACCGCTCGCGGATCGAGGTGACGTTGCCCGCGCTGTCGTAACCGTAGGAACGGTTGGACGCCAGCACACCGGTGACGATCCGCTTGTCGTCGGTCTTCTCCCGGTAGACCTGCTGGCCGGTGAGAGCGCCGTCGGCCTCGTCATAGCTGTTCAGCGCCCACACCCGGTACGGCTGCGCACCGAGGGCGGAGCGCATGAGCTGCCCGTACGGCGAGTACGCCGTCTCCGAGCCGTACCAGTCGGCACCGGAGACCGTCAGCGGCATGCCGTCCTTGGTGTAGCGAGCGATGATCTTCTCGCCGGCCAGGTTGCCGACCGCCGGGAGGCTGACCGTCTCGGGCAGACCGGTGTCCGTGTAGGTGTAGCCGTAGGTGTACGACGTCTGCAGACCCCACGTGGAGGCGATGTCCGACGGCAACGTCAGCGTGGTTCCGGTCGGCTGGTAGTCGCTCGTGTACCCGGCGATGGACTGCTTGTAGGCCTTGCCGTCGGTGTACCGGGTCGCGGTGGCCGGAAGGCCCACACCGCCCGGCGCGGTGTCATAGGTGTACTCGGCCCGCAGGTCGGTGAGCTCCCAGCCGACATACTGCTTGGTCGGCCGGGACAGGCCGTCGTAGGCGGTGACGACCGTGGTGCCGTGCGCGTCGGTGGTCGAGATGACCCGGTCGCGGTGGTCGTAGACGCTCGTCGTCCTGCCGGTGTTCGGGTCGTTCGCCTCAACCATGCGACCGCGGAAGTCGTACTTCCACGACCAGAAGTTCTCCGCCTTCGCCTCGGAGTTGGTCGCTTTGACCATCTGGCCGCGGGCGTTGTAGTCGTACCGCATGGAGGTGTATCCGGCCGCGGCGGCGCCGTTGAACGTGTCCACTCGCGACGTGCGGCCCAGCGCGTCGGTGAAGACACGGTACGAGGCGGCGCCCGTCGGGTTGCGCACGATCGACCAGTCCGCGCCGTACTCATACTTGCTCGCCCGCGCCGGGGCCTCCTGGCCGCGGAGAACGGGTGTCTCCTGCAGGACACGGCCGAGGCCGTCGTAGGTGTAGCGAGTGGCGTTCGGGACGGCGATCTCGGAGTCCGGAGTGAACAGGTTCCCGGACGGGCTACCGCTGGTGAAGTAGGCGTTGTTGGTCTGCCACACCTCGCCCGAGCTGTTGTACAGCGTGTCCGTGACCAACCGGCCACCGCCGGTCGCCGGCTCCTGCGACTGCCGTTCCCGGCCGAGGCCGTCGTAGATGGTCACCGACGTCTCGATGCGGTTCTCGTGGCCGCGCGCCTTGGTGGTGATGTACGGCGGCTTGCGGACCCCTTCGGCGTCCGGCTTCGAGATCGTGTACGTCGCCTCGAAGTCCGGGACCGCCGCACCCGCCCGGCCCGGTGCCCAGCCCTTGACCAGCCGGCCGAGGGCGTCGTACTCGGCGGAGCTGACGTGGTTGTTCGCGTCGGTGGTCTTGACCGTCACGGCACGACCGGGGTCGAGTTCGCGGGTCTGCTTGTGCTTGAACCCGTTCTCCTCGGTCACCTTGAACGCCTGGCCGGTGGCCGGCTCGTAGGTGATCTTGTTCTCCTGCATGTCCGGGTCGAGGAACTTCACGACCCGGCCGATGTCGTCGAAGTAGTACGCGCCGTTCCACTCGAACCCGGATCCGTCGCCCTTCAGCGACCACGACTGGCTCGCCAGACCACGGGTCTCGTCGATCAGCGGCTCACCGTACCCGCTCCAGTCATAGCTGACCCGGCTCGCCGACGTCAGCGACTTGAGGTTGTCCCAGGTGGCGGCGGCACACGTCGTCGGGCTGCTCCGGACCTGCTTGGTCAGGCCGATCAGATTCTTCCCGGTGTGGTGCGCGTACTCCAGGTAGGTACAGGACTCGTCGCCGGTCTTGCCGAGGTCGCCGAGGGACTCGACGTGTGTCGGCAGCCCGTAGTTCGAGTCGTAGGTCGTCCTGGTCTCGACCTCGCGCAGGGTCCGCTTGTCGTCACCGGTGCCGGAGGACTTCGTAAATGTCCTGTGCCGGGCGTCGGTGACGCGCCAGGCACGCAGCGGGCTGATGCCGGTCCGGGCCCGTTCGGCCAGCTTGGTGGCCTGCGG
The DNA here is from genome assembly GCF_040681145.1 of Actinoplanes sp. NPDC051861. NCBI lineage: Bacteria > Bacillati > Actinomycetota > Actinomycetes > Micromonosporales > Micromonosporaceae > Actinoplanes > Actinoplanes sp. NPDC051861. The sequence goes on along the minus strand of NZ_JBFAYE010000015.1, from coordinate 162,837 downwards.
GTAGGTGATGCTCCGGGTCAGCCAGTCACTGTCGGCGTCGTCAGCCGACGCGTAGGTCAGTTCCTCGGCGATGCGCCCGGCGAAGGGTTCGGCGTCCTTGGCGATCTCCGCCCCGGTGATGTCCGTCATCGACACCGTGTCGCCCAGGCCGCGGAAGTACCGGGTGACCGCCTTGGTGCGCTTGCTGCCGATTGACGCGTCGTCCGCACCGGTGATCACGGTCGTCTGCTCGAACCCGGCGAAGCTCGACCAGGTCCGGGTCGACTTCTTGGTGAACTCGGCCTCGGCGACCTTCCAGCCGGCGTTCTTGTAGGCGTAGTTGGTGGTGGTGCCGACCGCGCCGTCGACGGCGGGGAGCTCTTCGATCGACTCCACCACGTACTTGTGGAACCAGCTGATGTCCTCGACCGCGCCGTCCGGATGCCAGAACACCGGGTAACACAGTCGGTCGTTGGCCTTCAGTGCCGCCGAGTCGTCCTTACCGGGGAGGTCGACGCCACTCTTGCACTGGCCTTCGGGCTTCTTGTAGCTGACGACGGTCTCGCCGCCGTATTCGTTGATCACCCGGCCGACGCGCAGGCGGGAGAAACCGGGCCGGGGGTCCGGCTTGCCGTCCTTGATCTCCGTGACCCGGTTCGGCATGTCATCGACGTTGGCCTCGAACCGCACCGGGTTCAGCGCGGCGGCGGTGCCGTTGGCGGCGTAACCGGTACGGGTGATCGACTCCAGCCAGAGCGCGGTGTTCGGACCCGTCCGCAGCTTCGGGAACGACTGCTTGAACTGGTACTCGTCCACCTTCTGCCGGGTCGCGTTGCCCGACACCCGCTGCGCCGACGTCGTGATCTTGTCCAGCCGCTTACGCGAGAAGAACGACGGCGCCGCGTTCCAGCACTTCTTGCCCGCCTCACACCGCAGGTCAGCCGGGGTGTCGTACCAGATCCGGAATTTGCCCGGGTCCTTGCTGGTGAAGTTCTCCTCGGTACAGCTGACTCCGCCTTCGGCGAAACACCGCTCGGAGACGGTGAACGCGACACTCGCCGGCGCCGTCGCGGTGAAGATGTTGCCGGCCCGCTGCCCGTAGTCGATCCGGGTCAGGTAACCGCCCCGGTGGTAGGAGACCGGCGACTTGAAGTCGAAGTTGCGGGCGTAGTAGTTGGACTCCCGCGCCCACCACAGGCTCATCGCGTTGCCGTGCACGTCCTCGACATAGTCGAGCGACCAGCGCCAGCCCTGCGCACAGAACGACTTCTTGAAATCGTCCAGTGTCGGACCCTGGTAGCAGGGCTCGTTCGGGTGGTTGCCGTACACGGGCGCGGTCAGGACGGAGTTGGTGACATCCTTACCCTCCGACCAGCCCGGCAGCCGGTTCATCCCGAAGTGATACTTGGTGCCGTCCTTCGTGGTGACGATCCAGAACTCGCCGTCCTTGTCACCGTTGGCCCGGCTGGTCTCCTTCTTCAGCTCGATCACCGAGCCGTCACCGTTGGCCGTCGTCCACTTCCCGCCGGCGAACACGAGCTCGGTGGTCATCCCGCCCAGCGACAGGGTCGCGTTGTCCGAACCCCAGCACAGGTCACCGATGCCGTGCTTCTCGTTGTTCGCGCCCGCGGTCTTGGAGTCCTGCCGGCAGTTGGCGTAGGTACGGGTGATCGATCCGGCCGCGTAATCCCAGCCGTCACCGATCCACGACGCCTGGTTGTTCGACGCCGACGTCCGGCCGTCCACCGACTGCGACGAGTAGCCCAGCGAGATCTTCGGCGCCAGACCGCCGGCGGTCTCGGGCACCTGCACCTGGTACGAGTACGTGAACGCGCCGGAGGACGAACCCGCCGCCCACGAGCCCGACGACTGCAGCGGGGTGGCGGTGTAGTCGCCGGCCGCGGAGGCGCCGGTGTCGAGGGCGCCGACCACACCGGAGCCGCCCGCGGCAGCCGCGCGAGCGACCATGCCGCCGGTGCCGCCGGTGCCCGGGTCGGCCAGGAGCTGCCCGATCGGCACGTTGCCCGTCACGACGCGCCGCGAGGCGGTGGTCGTCGGCGTGTCGTCCGCAGCGGCAAACGTCCTGGCCAGCGGGGCGGAGGACGGGAGCACCTCGACCTCGCTCGGCACCGCCTGCGCCTGGGTGGTGAGGGCCGCCGGCTCCTCCTCCTCGGCGGGGACCGGCGTGCACTCCCCGGCGCCCGGCGAGTCGTAGACGCAGTCCGGCAGGGTCATCAGGCCGAACCGGTCGGCGGCCTGCGGGCCGTAGAGGTCGGCGAACTCGGTGTAGTCGACGCTCAGCGTGACCTCAGCGGCCGGGTCCACGGTGGCCGGCGGGGTCACCTTCATGATCAGGCCGGCCACGTCAGCGTCCTGCGAGGACTCCGGAGCGGCCAGGTCGATCTTCCAGGTGCCTGCCACAGCGGCCGGGTCACCGCCCGCCGGGACGCCCAGCGCGACCGGCAGATCCCCGACCGGCGCCGGCTCGTCACCGGCCACCGCCCCGGTGAGATCCAGCGTGCCGGTGCCCTGTTCCCAGGCATCGACCTTCTCCGGTAGGTACTCGTCGGCGGGCACCTCGGGCGCGGTGGTGAGGTTCTCCTCCGCGCCCTCGTCCTCAGCGATCGCCGCCGTCTCCGGCAGATCCGGCAACTCGACGACCGCGTCGTCACGGTCCATGCCGGCGCCCGGGATCGCGAACGCGGCGGTCGGCAGGCTTGTCACCGCCAACACGGCCGACATGAACAGCACGATCGCACGGCGCCCCCATCGGAGGCGTAGGTCCCTCGGGACACCCGTACCACGCATCAGCGCGACTCCCACCAGGCATGAGGACAAGAAGAAACGGTGCACGAACACCAGGAGGCACACGCCGGGCAAGGGCGCATGCGAGGGGATCCTGTCCGCCTGCGCCGGGGATTCTCAAGGTCACATACAGTGATGATCGTCGCTGGCAAGTGACATCCGTCACCGTCTATTTGTTGCCGAAGCCGGACAAGATCATGAAGCTGCCCAATTGGGGCAATGCTGCGGATCTCGTGTCGCTTGGACCAAAAAATCCGGCATAAGCACCTGAATTGGACGTAACTCTTTTGATCTTCCTTAAGTCGGTCACGGATAGATAACGGTCACGGGATAGACGGCTGGCTCTACGTCTTGCGATCGTGAGCGCGCTCTCTGCCCCACGGCCTGCCGTCCGGGGTCGTTTGTGCTGCCCAATCCGCCTGGTCCCCACGGGAGTAGACCGCTGTGACCGCGCCTCGCCTGCTCAGTCCGTTCGTGCGTACGCGCACCAGGCTGGTCTGCACCGGCCTGCTGCTGGCCGCCACCCTGACCGTCGCCTCGATTCCCTGGTGGCCCGACGGCGCCGAAACCTCGCCGGCCGACCGCGTGGAGGGCGCCCTTCCGGCGCTGCCCGCCGTCACCGGCCTCAAGGACGAGGCCACCGCCGTGGCCGAAGCCCTGCGCACCGGCAAAGAGGTCCTCGTCGAGAAGTCCACCACCGCGACGTCCCAGACCTGGGCCCGTCCGGACGGGCAACTGCGCAGCGACTTCACCGCCGTACCGCAACGGGCGAAGACCAGGACCGGTAGCTGGGCGCCGATCGACAACACGTTGAAGGCTGACGGGCCGGCGGTCACCCCGGTCAACCCGTACACCCCGGTGACCTTCTCCAACGGCAGCGAGGAGGACGCCGAGGAGACGGTGCTGGCCGAGGTGCGGGCGAAGGGCCACACCATCACCTACAGCTGGCCGGGGCCGCTGCGGCAGCCGACCCTGACCGGTTCGCGTGCGCTGTACCCGGAGGTGCGCCCGGGTGTCGACCTGCTCGTGGTCGTCCGTCAGGAAGGCGGCTTCGGCTCGATTCTGATCGTCAAGAACCGCGACGCCGCCAAGAACGTCGGCACCCTCACCTACACGCTGCGCTCGGACACCGCCGTCTTCAACCACAACGCCACCACCGGCGGCGTGCTCATCGCCGACGCCAAGACCGGCGCCGAAGTCGGCGACATCCCCACCCCGATGGCCTGGGACGCCGCCGGTAAGGACCCCGAATCGCCCGAGGCCGCCCGCACCGCGGTGGCCACCACCGACGACGTGCTGCAACTGTCCGGCCTCGGCGGCGCCGAACCCGGCGCCCGGCACGAAGCCATGCCCACCCGTCTCGACGGTGGCGGTACCGGCAACGTGAAGTTGCACCTGGACGCCGCGGCGACCGGGCTGCTCACCGGCGCCGACGTCCAGTTCCCGGTGTTCCTCGACCCGACGCTCAACACCGGTGAACAGGCCTGGCTTTTCGTCTCCAAGTCGCACGCCAACAGCAACTTCATGAACGGAACCGGCTACAACGGCGGCACCACCGACGCCCGCGTCGGCCACGAGGACGACAGCGGCGTCACCGCCCGCTCCTTCTGGCGGATGGCCTACGCCAACATCAAAGGCGCCACCGTCAGCTCCGCCACCTTCAAAGTCCTCAACAACCACTCCTGGTCCTGCACCAACCGCGAATTCCAGATCTACATGACCGGCGCCGTCTCCACCGGCACCACCTGGAACAAGCAACCCGCCTGGAGCTACATCCAGCAGAAACTCTCGTTCGCGCACGGCTACAACAGCTCCTGCTCCGACGACTACGTCTCGGTCAACGTCAAGGACGCCGCCCAGCGCGCGGCCGACGCCGGCGCCACCAACATCACGCTCGGCATGCGCGCCAGCACCGAGACCGACACCCTCACCTGGCGCAAGTTCCAGGCCAACACCGCCACGCTGAGCGCCACCTACAACCGCAAGCCCGGCAAGCCCACCGACGTCACCACCACGCCCGGCGGCACATGCGTCGTCGCGAGCGCCACCCGGACGCTCGCCAAGACCAACATCGTGCTCAAAGCGCGCTCGATCGACGCTGACGGCAACCTGTCCAAGCTGCGCTTCCGCTGGTGGAACACCACCTCCGCCGCGCCCGTGGTCACCGGCGGCACCGCGGTCACCCCGGACGCCAACGGCTGGGCGAGTCTCACCATCGCCACCACGACGCTGACCGACAAGGCGAGCTACAACTGGGACGTCCGCGCCGAGGACACCAGCGGCGCCGTCTCCGAGCGCTACCCCAGCGACACCACCACCTGCCGGGTCACCGTCGACGCGTCCGCGCCACCGGCGCCCGACGTCACCAGCGTCGACTTCCCGGAGGCCACCGCGGACGGCGGCACCTGGTCGGCCAAGAAGTTCGGCCAGACCGGCGGGGTCACCTTCGAGTCCTCCGGCGCGACGAAGTTCACGTACTCGTTCTCCGGTCAGGACGTCAAGACCGTGACCGCGACGAGCGGCGCGGCCACCGTGCCGGACCTCAAGCCGCGTAACGCCGGCCCGAACTCGCTGGAGGTCGTCGCCTACGACGCGGTCGGCAACCCGAGCCCCAGGACCGCCTACATCATGTACGTGATGCCGAGCGACGTCGCCGACGCACCGGGCGACCTGACCGGCGACAAGATGGCGGACCTGCTCCTGATCAACGGTGAGGGCCGGCTGCGTACCTGCCCGAGCCAGCCCAACGGCGGCCTGCACACGTGCCTGGTCTCGTCTTACCGCACCGGCGGCGCCCTCGACCCCACCGGACACTGGACCGACCCCTCCACCGGCGCGGCGGCGCTGATCGCCAAGCACTCCGACGCCTTCCCCGGCGACGGGACGAACGATCTGTTCGCCCGTACCCACGACGGCTTCTGGCTCTACCCCGGTGACGGCTACGGCAGCTTCAACGTCGACGACCGCATCAAGATCATGCTGCCGTCCGGCACCCCGGCGCCCAGCACCTGGATCCAGATCAAGGCCGTCGGCGACGTCACCGGCGACAAACGCTCCGAGCTGCTCGTCCGCGCCGCCGACGCCCTCTACGTTCTCAACGGCTACACCGGCGCCAGTTTCCAGTCGGTGACCCTGATGAGCCAGGGCTGGAGCCGCTCGGACATCGTCAACCTGGCCGACGTCGACCTCGACGGAACGCCGGACCTGACCTGGCGGCATCTCGACACCGGCGTGATGTACGTGCGCCACGGCAAGCCCGGCACGGTCGCGGGCAGCGTCAATCTGGATTCGCTCAAGACCGCGGCCGCTTCGCTCAAGGGCAGCGACGCGCAGTACGGCACCGGCTGGACGGCAACCAACATCACGGCGGTCGTCGGCATTCCGGACGTCAACGGCGACAAGATCCCGGACCTGTGGGCACGTCGCGGTGACACCGGCATCGTGAAGGTCTACTACCCGAGCGCCACCGACACCGGAACGTTCAAGGACGCGATCATCACGGTCAACTGGGCGGCCATGAAGGGCTTCGCCTGACAGACGAGCCCTCGGGGCCTGGACGGACCGCCATCCGGGCCCCGAGGGCTTCTTCTTGACCTTGACAGCCTACCAACTAGAAGGTAGAAATGTCGCCGTGGCGACGACAGCGGAACGGATCCTGGACAGTGCTCAGGCGCTGGTACAGGTCCGGGGGTACAACGGCTTCTCCTACGCCGACATCAGCGCCGAGCTGTCCATCACGAAACCGAGCATCCACCACTACTTCCCCACCAAGGCCGCGCTGGCCGAGGCGTTGATCGCGCGCTATCGGGAGCAGTTCGCCGCAGCGCTGAAGGAGGTCGACGACAACGCCGGCGGCGCGCGGCAGCGCCTGGTGGACTACGCCGGGCTGTACGCCGCGACCTTTGCCCAGGGCGGCCGCATCTGCCTCTGCGGCGTCTTCGCCGTGGACGCCGAGAGCCTGCCCGCTCAGGTGCGGCGGGCGACGAACGCGTTCTTCGACGATCAGCGGCGATGGGTGGCGGGCGTGCTGGCCGAGGCGGGCGTGCCCGCCGCCCGGACCGGCGAGGCGGCGCAGGCCTATCTGGCCGCCCTTGAGGGGGCCCTGCTCCTGGCCCGTGCTCACGGCCGGCCGGAGGGCACCGCCGCGACCGATCACGATGTGGTCCGGTCGGTGGCGGCGACACTGGTCGACGCCCTGCTCTGAAAACGCACCACCAAGACGGCCGCGCGCGGTATGCGCGCGCGGTGCACTTCCGCATGACCCAGCAACCTTCCAACTAGTAGGTAGTCCCGAAGGAGAACGAAATGGCACAGGACTTCACCGGACGTAAGCTCATCGTGGTCGGCGGCAGCAGCGGCATGGGTCGCCAGGTCGCCGCTGACGTCGTCAGCCGCGGCGGCAGCGCTGTCGTCATCGGCTCCCGCCCGGAGCGGGTCGAGAAGACCGTGGCCGACCTGGCCACGCGGGGCCAGGCGTGGGGCATGACCGCCGACCTGCGTGATCCCGCAGCAGCCGACCGGGTTCGCCAGGACCTGGCCGGCCAGCACGCTGACGCGACGCTGCTGGTCAATGCGGCCGGAGTGTTCAAACCGCAGCCGTTCCTCGATCACACCGCCGCCGACTACGACAGCTACCTCGACCTGAACCGGGCCACGTTCCTGATCACCCAGACCGTCGCGCGGGGAATGGTGAACAGCGGCGGCGGCGCCATCGTCAACATCGGCAGCATGTGGGCGAAGCAGGCCATCAGCGCAACCCCGTCCTCGGCGTACTCGATGGCCAAGGCCGGCCTGCACGCCCTGACCCAGCACCTGGCCCTGGAACTGGCCTCGCACAGGATCAGGGTCAACGCCGTCTCGCCGGCCGTGGTTGCCACCCCCATCTACGAGGGCTTCATCCCTCCGGCGGAGGTCGAAACCGTCCTGGCCGGATTCGGCCCCTTCCACCCCATCGGCCGGATCGGCACCGCCGAGGACATCTCGGCCGCCGTCACCTTCCTGCTGTCCGACCAGGCCGGCTGGGTCACCGGCGCGATCTGGGACGTCGACGGCGGCGTCATGGCAGGCCGCAACCAGTAGCACTCGAGCACCCGGGGGTCAGGCGTCCGAAAAGGCCGCCTGACCCCACTTCGTAGCCGACGGTTATCGAACCGTTACACGCCGAACTCTTGCTGGACATCTGGCAGGACCCTTATTTGTATAAGGAATTAACAAATATCGATGCGGTCCACTCAGGACAAGGAGAAGCCGTGCTCCGTCCACGCCGTGTTCGCCCTGGAAGAAGCCTGCTCACCGCTGCTCTGCTCGCGTTCACCGTGCTGGCGACCGTCCTCAGTGGTACACCGGCGCAGGCCGCCCCCGCGGCCGCAGCGGAGCCGTACTCCGTCCTGGTCTTCTCCAAGACCGCAGCCTTCCGGCACGACGCCATCCCGGCCGGCGTCGCCGCCATCCAGCAGCTCGGCGCCGACAACGGCTTCACCGTCGACGCCACCGAGGACAGTGCCGCCTTCACCGACGCCAACCTGGCCAGGTACCGCGCGGTGATCTGGCTCTCCACCACCGGAGACGTCCTCGACCCCGACCAGCAGGCGGCCTTCGAGCGCTACATCCGGGCCGGCGGCGGGTACGCCGGCATCCACGCCGCCTCCGACACCGAGTACAGCTGGCCCTGGTACGGCGAACTGGTCGGCGCGTACTTCGCCAGCCACCCCGCCAACCAGCAGGCGACCGTGAAGGTGGAGGACCACGCCCACCCGTCCACGGCCGAGCTGCCGGAGCGCTGGTCGCGTTTCGACGAGTGGTACAACTTCCGGTCCAACCCCCGCGGTGACGTGCATGTGCTGGCCAGCCTCGACGAGACCAGCTACACGCCGGGTGCCGGTGCGATGGGTGCCGACCACCCGACCGCGTGGTGCCAGGACTACGACGGCGGACGGGCCTGGTACACCGGTGGCGGCCACACGATCGAGTCGTACGCTGATCCGGCTTTTCTCGCCCACCTGCTGGGCGGCATCCAGACCGCGGCAGGGCAGCTGGACGCCGACTGCGGCGCCTCGCTGACCGAGAGCTTCGAGAAGATCACCCTCGACAGCAACACCAGCAACCCGATGGAACTGGACATCGCCGGCGACGGCCGGGTGTTCTACGTCGAGCGGGACGGCCGCGTACGGATCATCAAGCCCGACACCGGTACCACGGTGACCGCGGTCGACCTGGATGTCTTCACCGGCAACGAGGACGGCCTGATCGGCATCCGGCTCGACCCGGACTTCGCCGGCAACGGCTGGGTCTACCTCTACTACGCCCGCAACGACGGCGTGGCCCGCAACCTGCTGTCCCGGTTCACCGTCACCGGCGACACCATCGACCCGGCCACCGAGAAGATCGTGTTGCAGGTCAACACCCAGCGCAACACCTGCTGCCACGCCGGCGGGAGCATGACGTTCGACAGCGCCGGCAACCTCTACCTGGCCACCGGCGACAACACCAACCCGTTCGAGTCGGACGCCTTCACCCCGATCGACGAGCGTTCCGGCCGGGCGGACTACGACGCCCAGCGGACCGCCGGCAACACCAACGACCTGCGCGGCAAGGTGCTGCGGATCCACCCGGAGGACGACGGGTCGTACACGATCCCGGCGGGGAACCTCTTCCCGGCGGGCACCGCGCAGACCCGCCCGGAGATCTACGCGATGGGCTTCCGCAACCCGTTCCGCATCGGCGTCGACCCGGCCACTGACACCCTCTACGTCGCCGACTACGGGCCGGACGCCGGCGCGGCCAATCCCAACCGAGGCCCGGAGGGGACCGTGGAGTGGAACATCGTGTCCGCTCCGGGCAACTTCGGCTGGCCGTACTGCATCGGGGCGAACTACGCGTACAACGACTACCAGTTCCCGTCCGGCCCGAGCGGGGCGAAGTTCAACTGCGCGGCGCCGGTGAACAACTCGCCGAACAACACCGGCCTCACCACGCTGCCGCCGGCCGTCAGCGCCACGGTCGACTACGACTACAGCGGCAACGCCCTCTTCCCGGAGATCGGCGGTGGCGGTGCCCCGATGGGCGGCCCGGTCTACCGCTACGACGCCGGCCTGAACTCCGCGCGCAAGTGGCCCGCCTACTACGACGGCAAGGCGCTGCTGGGCGAGTGGAACCAGTCGAAGATGTACACCATGCAGGTGACCGCCGACGGCCGGTCCCTGGTCGACATCAACCAGTTGCTGTCCGGGATGAGCTTCATCCGGCCGATGGACTTCGAGTTCGGCCCGGACGGCGCGATGTACATGATCGAGTGGGGTACCGGCTTCGGCGGCAACAACGACGACTCCGGCATCTACCGGATCGACTACATCGCCGGCGACCGGGCACCGATCGCCGCGGCCGCCGCCACCCCCACTTCCGGGCCTGCGCCGTTGACCGTGCGGTTCTCCAGCGCGGGATCCCGCGACCCCGACGGCGGCGTGCTGACCTACGCCTGGGCGTTCGGCGACGGCGAGACCTCGACCGAGGCCAACCCCACCCATACGTACGCCACGGCGGGCGACTACACCGCGCAGCTGACCGTCACCAACCCCAAGGGCCGCAGCGCGGTGGCGAACGTCCCGGTCACGGCCGGCAACACCACCCCGGCGGTGAGCATCGAGTTCCCGCCGGACGGCGGCTTCTTCGAGTGGGGTGACCAGGTCAAGTACACGATCAAGGTCACCGACCCGGAGGACGGCGAGATCGACTGTGACCGGGTGCGGTTGCAGGTGCTGCTCGGCCACGACGAGCACGCCCACCCGCTGGAGCAGCACACCGGCTGCGCCGGCACCGTACAGACCACACTCGCGTCGGGGCACGGCGCGGAGGCCAACGTCTTCGCCGTCTTCGAGGCCACCTACACCGACGACGGCGGCTCGGGCGGTGCCGGCCCGCTCACCGGGCGGGCGATCGAGCGCCTGCAGCCCAAGCGCAAGCAGGCCGAGTACTACACCAGCACCGGCCGGGTGCCCGGCGGCGTCGGCGGTGGCGACGCGGGCGTGGTCCGCGAGACCGGCAGCGACCCGGCCGGTGGCGGCCAGAACATCGGCTTCATCGAGGACGGCGACTGGTGGTCGCTGGACCCGGCCAACCTGACCGGCATCGAGTCGATCCGATTCCGGGTCGCGTCGGCTGCCGCCGGCGGCCGGATCGAGGTACGCGCCGACGCCGCCGACGGGCCGCTGGTCGCCACGGTCGACGTGCCGGGCACCGGCGGCTGGCAGACGTGGGTCGACGTCACCGCGCCGGTCACCGGCACCAACGCCGGCTCCCTGTTCTTCGTCGCCCGGGACCCGGCGGCCGGGACGGCGTCGCTGTTCAACGTGAACTGGCTGGACTTCCTGGGCCGGGGCGTCACCGAGAACGCGCCGCCGACGGTCACCGCGGTCGCGACACCGGCCACCGGCACCGCGCCGGTCACCGTCGCGTTCGACGGCACCGCCACCGACGCCGAGGGCGACACGCCACTGACGTACGCCTGGGACTTCGGTGACGGCGGCACGGCGACCACCCTGGACGCCAGTCACACGTACCTGGTACCCGGCACCTTCACCGCCACACTGACCGTGACCGACAGTCGCGGTGCCCACTCGTACGTCAATGTGCCTGTAAAGATCGAAGCACCGAACACCTCCTGCTTCGGGGCACGCTCGGACGACTTCCTCGGCAGCGCGCTGGATCGTGACCGCTGGACGGTGGTCCGGGAGAACCAGCTCTACTCGGTCTCCGACGGAACGCTGCGGCTGCCCACCGGCGTGGGCGACCTCTACGGCACCCGCAACGACGCCACCAACCTCGTCCTGCAACCCGCGCCCAGCGGCGCCTGGCAGGCGACCACCAAGCTCACCGTGCCGGTCACCGCGACATACCAACAGGCCGGGCTTCTTGTGTACGGAGACGACGACAACTACGCCAAGCTCGACCTGCTCTACAACGGCGCGCGCACGCTGGAGTTCATCCGCGAGACCGCCGGAAGCCCCCGCAACGAGAGTGGCGACAGCACCGCGGCGCCCGCCGGTGACACGGTGTACCTGCGGCTGACCAGTGACGGGACGACCCTGACCGCGGAGGCCTCCGCCGACGGCACCACCTTCACCCCGGTCGGCCGGTCCGCCGCCCTGGCCGGCATCGAGAACCCGCGCGTCGGGGTCTTCGCCGTCAACGGAGGCACCACCGCGCCGGTGGTGGACGCGACATTCGACTGGTTCCAGTTCACGCCGGACGCCCCGGCGGAACCGGTCGCCCCGTCGGACGAGTTCACCGGTGCCGCGCTGGACAAGTGCCGGTGGAACGCGATCGTCCGGGAGGACCCGGCGGCCTACCGGGTCACCGACGGCGCCCTGCGGATCGACGTGCCCGACGGCGACATCTACACCGCCAACAACACCGGGCCGACGAACTTCGTCCTGCAGACCGCGCCGGCCGGCGACTGGACCCTGCAGACGAAGGTCGACGGCAGCCTGCTGAACGAGCAGTACCAGCAGGCCGGGCTGCTCGTGTACGGCGACGACGACAACTACGTCAAGCTCGACTTCGTCCTCGACAACGCCGCGGGTCAGCCGGTCAGCCGGCGGATCGAGTTCCGCAGCGAGATCGGCGCCGTGGTGCAGGACCCGCAACCGCAGGCCGGCAGCCTGACCTCGGCGGTGTGGCACCTGCGGCTGGCCCGGGCCGGCAACACCTACACCGCCGCGTACTCGTCCGACGGCACGGAATGGACGACGTTCCAGTCGCTGACCAACGCCGCCGTCGGGGCGAGCCCGAAGGTGGGGCTGTACAGCCTGGGCGCCGCCCAGACCGCCTCGAAGACCGTCGCGTTCGACTACTTCCGGGTCAGCGCCGAGAACGCCGACACGACCGCGCCGGTGACCAGCGCCACGGTTTCCGGCACCCCGGTCGAGGGCTGGCACACCGGGAACGTCACGGTCACCCTGACCGCGGCCGACGAGACCGGCGGTAGCGGGGTGGCGAGCACCGAGTACCAGCTCGACAACGCCACCGCCTGGACCGCGTACACCGCCGCCGGTGTGCCGGTCAGCGGCGACGGCACCCACGAGGTGCGGTTCCGCTCGACCGACGCGGCCGGCAACGTGGAACAGGCGAAGTCGGTCACCATCAAGATCGACAGTACGGCTCCGGTCACCTCGGCCCAGTTCGCCCCGGCCAACGACGACGGCTGGCACGCCGGCACCGTCCCGGTGGTGCTGAAGTCGGCGGACGCCGGTTCCGGGGTGGGACTGCTGGAGTGGTCGCTGGACGGTGGTGCCTGGACGCCGTACACCACACCGGTCGACGTGGCCGGGGACGGTTCGCACGAGCTGCTCTACCGCGCGAAGGACCGGGCCGGCAACGCCGAGACGCTCAAGTCGGCGGTCGTGCGGATCGACGGCACCAAGCCGACACTGCTGGTCTCCGGGCTGGCCAACGGCCAGCTGTACGGCGACAGCCAGGACATCCGGACCTCGTGGCAGGCGGTCGACCCGACCTCCGGCATCGAGACCACCACCGGCACACTGAACGGCCGGCCGTACACCAACGGTTCCCTGCAGGCGCTGTACGAGCTGCCGCTCGGCCTGCACGAGCTGACCGTGACCGCGACCGACAGAGCGGACAACAGCACCACGACGACGGTCCGGTTCTTCGTCACCACCTCGTTCCGCGACATGCAGAACCTGCTGGACCGGTTCAAGGCGACCGGACGGCTCTCCACCAAGGCACATCGTCAGCTGTCCACGAGGCTGGACGCGGTCCGGGCCTCGGAGGCCGCCGGCAACGACGAGCGGGCAGTGCGCCAGCTGGGCACCTTCAAGACGCTCGTCAACGACGCCGCTCTGGTCACCGACACCGACGTACGCGACACCCTGCTCCGCGATGCCGACGCGATGATCGAACGGCTCGGCGGCACCACCGGTCAGGCCGGGATCCGAGCGAACGACGGCAAGCCGCTCACCCGCACCGGCCGCCTCGCCGAGGACCCCACCCGGATCTCCCCGAACCGCCCGCTCTGACGACAGCGGCCCCGTCCGTCATCCAGGAAGGAACAGCTTTGGTACGTCGTACCCGTCGAGCAGCCGCCGTCCTGGCCGGCCTGTTGCTGGCGATCCTGCCGGCAGCCGGCCCGGCCTGGGCGCACAACGGAAAACTCAAACTGGAGGTCGCCGGCGACGGCGCCGCCGGCATCACCGTGCAGGCCAGCCATGCCGACGGGCACCCGCTGGACACACTGGTCCGGCTGGTCCTCACCGCCACCGCAACAGCCGGGCAGGCCGTCGGACCGGTACAACTCGAACCGGCCGGCGAGGGCCAGGGCTTCTACGCCACCGGCCCGATCCTGACCCCCGGCGATTGGCAGGTAACGGTCAGCGCGCCGGCACCGCACACCAGCAAGGTGACCGTCCAGGTGCGCGCCGGCGCCGCCCAGACGGCTCCCCCACAGGCCGCACCGCTCCCGGACGGCTCGTCCTCGTCGCGGTGGTGGTCGGTCGCACTCGGCGTCGTCGCCGTCCTGGCGATAACCGCGGCGCTGTGGCTGAAGGTCCGCTGGCGAAAACCCCAGGCCTGAAGATCCTCGTAGGGTAGGGCCCATGCTTGAGTCCCAGCGCGAACCTGTGCCGCTCAACGACGACGGTGAGAGGGACACGGTGCTGGCGTTCCTGTCCTTCGCCCGGTCCTGCGTGTTGAAGAAGCTCGACGGTTTGGGTGAGGAGCAGCTACGCCGCCGCCTGGTCCTTTCGGACACGACACTCCTGGGGCTGGTGCAGCACCTGACCGACGGTGAGCGCTACTGGTTCGGCTACACACTGGCAGGTGACCAGCGATACGCCGCACTCGACTTCGACATGACGGTCCCGCCGGACCGGTCCGCGGAACAGGTCATCGCCGCATATCGGGCGGCGATCGCGGAGAGCGACGCCCACATCCGCGCGGCCGGCGACCCCGAAACCCGCACTGCCGTTCCGGTGGCCGACGAGCCCCGTACGCTCCGCTGGGTGCTCGCACACATGACGAGCGAGACCGTCCGACACGCCGGCCACGCCGACATCCTGCGCGAACTCATCGACGGCACCACCGGCCGCTGATCGGACGCGCGACAGACGTTGGCCGAACCCTCGTCCGGAGGTCGCGGTATCGAGTGGACTGCCCGACTGCCTGTAACTCGGCTGTATGCGGCATTTCTAGGGTTGTCCTGACGTACCACTCCGAAAGGACCCCTGATGCCCAAAACCCTCACCCGTCTGGCGGTAACCGGCGCCCTGATCGCAGGCGCCCTGGCCACCGCCGCCGGCCCGGCAGCCGCCGCCCGCCCCTGGGTCCTGATGGGCTACTACGACACCTACGCCGACTGCTCCCGCGACGGCTCAGCCGCCGTCCGCGGGCCCGTGTACTCCGAGTACTCCTGCTATCTGGTCCGCCTCAACGGCTACGAACTCTGGCTCCGTTAGCCACCCGGCCGCCCCCGCACTTCCCAGCAACCGCCCAAAGCGGGCGCTCGGCAGCGGAGGTGCGGGCGGCGAGGCCGATCCGAGATACCGGCCAATCGGGGCCGCTACCGACCGGCCGAACGAGCCAACCGGCCGACGGGCACGACGCCTGTCAGCGGCGCTGGCCGCGGTAGCCGATCGGTCCCTCCCCGGCCCGCTGGTAGGTGCCCAGGAAACCGCCGTCGGCGAACGCGACCGTGCAGTGGTTGCCGCGGCTGTCGCGCCAGCTCAACCTGGTGGCCGGGCTGTCGGGCACGCCCACCGCGACGAGCAGGTCTCCGGAACGGTGCCACCGGCCGCCCCAGCCGTCCTCGGCCGAGAAGCGCCGGGCCTGGCTGGCCACGGTGTCGCGCCCGATCAGGCGGCCGCGGAACTCTCTCGGCTGCTCGCCCGGCCGCCGGCGCCAGCCGTAGAAGGCGGTCTGCTGCTTCTCGAACGTGATCGCGTACTCGGCGCCGGACGTGTCCGCCCAGGCCACCTGCTCGAGGACGGCCTGCTCGCCGCGGTCGATGAAGACGGTGACCTCGCCGGCGTCGGTCGCGTACCGCAGCGCGGGCTCGGCGATCGCCTGCCGTTCGAGCGCCAGGCCCGCCTGATCGTGTGCGTGCATCGGGTCGATCGTCACCCGGTACAGCCACAGCATGCTGCGGGCGTCGTCGCCGCTCTCGATCCGCAGCGTGTTCCGGCCGGCTGCCAACTGCTCGGCCGGGACCGCGAAGGCCACCCGTTGCGGGAGTCCGCCGCCGTTCGGGATCCGCAGCCGGTCGGCCAGCCGTTTGCCGTTGAGGCGGACGGTGAGCGGGGCGTATCCCGGCTCCCGGGAGAGCATCGACGCGAGCGCCCGCAGGGCGACGCAGGCCTCGCGGACGACGGCCGGGTCGGGCACGTCGAACTCCAGCTCGACCGACCCGCCGGCGTGGACGCCCAGGTGGTCGTCCACGGCCGAAGCCCGGTCGGCCTCGACGATCGTGATGTTCCCGGTCCGTGGCGGCGCGCTGCCGAAGTCGGCGTAGGTGGGTTCCATCTGGACCCCGGTACGCAGCGGGGTCGCCGGCACGTCGGGTGACGACGGGCGCAGCAGCACCTCGTACGAGAGAACGGTGTGCTCGCCGTTGCCGTATCCGATGTTGGCGGCGCCGAAGGCGGGCCGCACCTTGCCGATGTGCAACGTCCCGGGCGCAACCGCCGCGCGGGCGACGTAGAGCGGTTCGCCGTCGCGCTCACGACCCGCCGGGAGCGCACCCGCGGGCACCGCGCCACCGGAGGCGACGCCCCAGACCCCGCGGCCCATCAGCACCTCGTACTCGTCGATGCTTACCTCGTTGCCGCCCCAGGTGGCCTGGGCCGCACCGAAGCCGGGCCGGACCTTGCCCGGGTGCACGCCGCCGTACATGCGGACGCGGCACACCCACAGCGGCTCGCCGTCGGCCTCGTAGCCGTGCGGCGCCGCACCGGCCGGAATCCGACCGCCGCGTGCGGCCTCCCACCGATATCCATCAGCAGACGAATGCATTCCACGGACACTAGATCAACAACACCACCGGCCTTCGCCCAGCAGCAACCGGGGGCAAGCCCCCGCGTGGTACCGCGGTACCACGCCGGATGAGCACCGTGGTCGGATGGCGGGCCGCCTGGCCGTCCGTAACGTCGGCCTGGTGATCGAAGTTCACGACCTGACCAGGAGGTACGGCGGCGTCTCGGCAGTGCGGAACGTGTCGTTCCGCCTGGAGCCCGGTGTCCTGCACGGGATCGTCGGCCCGGCCGGCGCCGGCAAGTCCACGACGCTGCGCCTGATGGTCGGGCTGGACCGGGCCACGTCCGGTTGGTGCCTGTTCGACGGCCGGTCCTACCGTGATCTGGCGTACCCGCTTCGGGAGGTCGGCGTCCTGCTCGCCCCGACGCCGGCTCATCCCGGCCGCACCGGTCGCGACCACCTGCGGATCCTCGCCCGGACCCACGGGATCCCGGACCGCCGCGCCGACGAGGTCCTGGAGATGACCGGGCTGGCCGACGTCGCGCGGCTGCGGGCCGGCGCCTATTCCCCCGGCCTGCGGCAGCGGCTCGGCCTGGCCGGCGCGCTGCTGGGTGACCCGCCGGCCCTGCTGCTCGACGATCCGGCTGCCGGACTGGACCCGGACGGTGTCGCCTGGCTTCGCGTCCTGCTCCGCACGCTCGCCCGAGAGGGCCGGGCCGTCCTGGTCACCGGCCGCCTGACCGGTGAACTGGCCAGCGACGTCGACCGGCTGGTCATTCTCGGTCGGGGTCGGGTGCTCGCCGACGCGCCGACGGCCGAGGTGATCTCGCGGAACACGGTCCCCGCGGTGCGGGTCCGCCCGGACCGCCCGGACGACCTGGAGAAGCTGCTGCGCGGGCACGGCGCGGCCGTCGCCCTGCGCCCGGACGGCCGCCTGGAGATCACCGGGCTGACCTCAGCCGACATCGCCGGGCTGGCCGTCCGCGCCGGGATCCTGCTGATCGAGAACACCCCGGTGCACGCCTCCCTCGATGACGTATACCTGGCTCTGGCCCGCGGCCGATGATCCGCCTCGTCGCCGCCGAGTGGCTGAAACTCCGTACCCTGAAATCGCTCTGGGTCTGCGCGGGAACCGCGCTGGTCCTCACCCCCGCAGCCGCGACGCTGTCCAGGCTCCTGGCCGCCGCGGTCCTCCAGGCGATGATCATCGTGCTGGCGGCCGTCGTGCCCGGTTCGGAGTTCGCCACCGGGACCATCCGGACGACCTTCCTGGCCACACCCCGCCGGATCGCCGTGATGATCGCAAAGGCCCTGGTGGTGACCGTGGTCGCGGCGGTGCTCGGGGGCGGGTGCCTGATGCTGACGTACGCCGTCGATGTGCGCTACGGCACAGTCGTGGGCCGGCTGGCCGTCGATATCGGATACTGCGTGCTCGTGGCGTTGTTCGCGTTCGCCGTCACGCTCGCCGTCAAGCACACGGCGTCCGCTGTCAGCCTCGCTCTCAGCGCCGTCCTGCTGGTCAGATTGGTGCTGATGGTGGTGAGCATGATGTTCGGGGCCGACCCGTCGACGGCTCTCTGGAACCTCTGACCCGTGGAGCCCGACACCGGGATCCGGGTCTTCTGGGCCAGCCATCCCCACCTGGCCACCGTCATCGTCGTCGCGGTCAGCCTCGCGGCCGGCCTCGACTTCGACATGCTGACCGGCGACATGACCCGAGCCGGCTGGTGGGCGGTGGCCGTCAACACGGTGATCTCGCTGGCGCTGATCTGGCGGCGGTCGTGGCCGTGGGCGGTGCTGGCGGTGACCGTGACCGGCGACGTCCTGTCCGGCGACACCCAGCTGATCGCGTTCGCTGTGGTGATGTATTCGCTGGTGGTGCATCGTTCGTTGCAGGCTGCGACGATCGGCGCGGTGCTCTCCGTGGCCGTGCTCGGGGTGGACACCTTCCTCGACGAGGGCCGTTACGGGCTCGGCCCCTTCATCGGCCTCTACGGGCTCGCGGTGATCATTTCGGTGCTGGTCGGCGCGACCGTCGCTACCCGCCGCCGGCACGTGCGGTCGCTGGAGGACCGGGCCGCCCGGCTGGCCCGGGAGAAGGAGCAGGAAGGCAAGCTGGCCGCGGCCCGCGAGCGCGTGCGGATCGCCCACGACATGCACGACATCGTCGCCCACAACCTGACCATCATGGTACGGCTGGCCGACGGCGCGACCGCGGTCGCCGAAACCGACCCGGAGCGCTCCCGTAAGGCCGTGCAGCGGGTCGCCGCCCTGGGACGGGAGGCGATGACCGACATGCGCCGGCTGCTCGGTGTGCTACGCGACGACAGCCCGGACACCCCCGGTGACCTGGAGAGCCTGATCGAGACGTTCCGGATCGCCGGTCTGCCGGTGACCTTGCGCCGCCACGGGCCGGATCCGTCCTCACCGGGTCTGCAGCGGGTGGTGTTCCGGGTCGTGCAGGAATCGCTGACCAACGCGCTGCGCTACGCCGACCGGCCCACCGACGTCCTGGTCGACCTGGACTACGGCGACGACCCGATCCGGATCGTGGTCTCCGACGACGGCCGGGGCACCACGCCGGCCCCGTCGGTCGGCAGCGAGCAGGGTCTGAACGCGATGCGCGAACGAGTCGCCATGTACGGCGGCACCGTCGAGGCCGGCCGTCAGGTGGTCGGATGGACCGTACGAGTGACCCTGCCCCATCCCGCAGAAGGCGCCGATGTCTGAGATAACCCTGCTGCTCGTGGACGACCAGGAACTGCTGCGCGAGGGCATGGCCATGGTCCTCGGCGCGACACCCGGCCTGCGCATCGTCGGTGAGGCCGGCGACGGCCGGGCCGGCGCCCTGCTGGCCCGGGACCGGCGCCCCGACGTGGTGCTGATGGACGTCCGAATGCCGATCATGGACGGGATCGAGGCGACGCGGGACATCGTCGCCAACTGTCCCGGCACCCGGGTCCTCATCCTGACCACGTTCGACCTGGACGAGTACGCGTTCACCGGCCTGCGCGCCGGGGCCAGCGGCTTCCTGCTCAAGGACGCACCCTCGGCCGACCTGATCGACGCGGTCCGCACCGTCGCGGCCGGCGCGGCGGTGGTCTCGCCCCGGATCACCCGCGCCCTGCTCGACCACTACCAGGGCGGACGGGCCCCCGACCCGGCAGGCACCAACCTGCTGGAGGAGCTGACCGCCCGGGAACGCGAGGTGCTGGTCGCGATCGGCCGTGGACTGTCCAACCCGGAGATCGCCGGAGAACTGTTCCTGTCCGAGTCGACGGTGAAGACCCATGTCGGCCGGGTGCTGGCCAAACTCGGGGCCCGCGACCGGGTGCACGCGGTGATCTGGGCGCACACGAACGGGCTCGTCTGAGCCGTGGTACCGCGGTACCACACGGGATGAGCACCGTGGTCGGATGGCTGTCCGGCGGGGCGTCCGTAGTGTCATTCCCGTGAACGAGGTCGATGAGAACGGCCTCTGACCAGGAGGAATGTGTCATGCCCACCAGAACCCGCGTCAACCCCCTCGTGATCTGGGCGCCGGTCTCGGTCGCCGCGCTCGTCGCCGCGTTCGTGGCCTGGATCGGCTGGCCGGTCGGGCCCGCCCAGCTGCCGGAAGGCGCCTCGACCGTCGACGTCTATCTGATCAGTGACGAGCTGAGCCGGCCGACCGAGCGCGGCCAGACCGACGGCTGGTTCGGCGGCCTCGGCCTGCCGTGCGGCACCGACGCGTGGTACGTCGAGGCGAACAACACCGCGATGTGCGCGACGCTGGACGGCCCGAAGGGCACCGTCGTCGTGAACACCGGGGACAAGCAGATCTCCCTGCCCGACGCGTCGCAGACCGCGTTGAAGGCCTGGGCCACCGAGGCCGACGCCGGCACCGACCAGCACACCACCCGCGTCCTGCTGGTGCAGGACAGCATCGCGGTCGCGGTCGTCGCCCTGGCCAGTCCGGCCACCGCCGCCCCGGTCGACTAGCCCCACCTGAGTCGCTTGACGGGCGTCACCAACGTCCGTGGCACAGTCGCGCCCTTTATTAGGAAAGGAAGTCCGATGAACACCAAAATCTCCCGAATCAGCGCCCTCGCCGTCCTCGTGCTCGTCTCCGCCACCGCGCAGGCGTGCTCGTCCAGAACGACGACGACCACCGCGCCGTCCGCCCCCGCCGCCCCGGCCGTCACGACCTCGGCGGCCCCGGCTGCCACCGCCGAGCGCGTGGAGCCGGTCGTCAAGAGCACCCCGCGGAGCAAGCCGGCCGGCAAGAAGCCGAAGCTGCCGGAGGCGCAGTCCCTCGTCACGGTCACGGCCGCGGGCTCCGGCGCCTCGATCACCGACCTGGGCGAGGGCTACCTGAGCGCCGCCAAGAACGGTACGGCGCTCCAGTTCCACCTGATCCACGCCGACGACAAGAGCAACGACTATCAGTTCAGCCTGGCCGGACCCAAGAATCTGTGCCTGGAACAGGCCCTCGACCCGTTCGGCAGTCTCCGGCTCAAGCCGTGCGACATCGAGAAGGCCGAGCAGCTGTTCGCGATCACACCGGCCGCCGACGGCTACTACATCGGCAGCAAGCATGCCGAATACCTCTACCAGGGCGCCGGCGACGTCGCGTCGTTCGACGTCACCCCCGACTTCGAGCCCGACCACTGGACCTTCGTGGTGAAGGGCTCCGAGCCGCTCGACTGACCGACCCGTCCTGTCCGACGCCCGGCCCACTACGGCCGGGCGTCGGGTGTTTCCATCGCCGTGAGGCGGTAGCGCGCAACGAGATCTTGGCGAGTTCGGCCCGTATTCGCACCCGAACCCTCCAAGATCTAAGCCGGGCTGGCCGGCCCGCACAGAGCGTTCTCGACGACCGCATCGGTGGCTCGCTGGTGCTGCAGGGCCATGTCCGGCCGCGTACCCGACACCGACACCGACACGCTGCGACGGCCGTCGCGGGTAACGCCGTTGTCGCTGGTGTAGCCGCTGCCACCGCCCGGGTGGCTCCAGTACGTGCCGCCGCACGGCAGCGGCCGCTCGAACAGGCCCAGCCCGTACCTGGCCCCTGGCAGCAGCTCCTCGAACTCCGGCCCGAGCGGCATCGTGCGGGTCATCTCGGCAAGCTGCGCCGGCGGCAGCAGCCGGCCGCCGAGCAGCGCTCGGAAGAAGCGGTTCACGTCCGCGGTGGTCGAGATGAACGCCGCGCCGCCGTCGGCGATGACCTGCTCAGTGACGTCGGTCAGTACGCCGGCATCGAACTCGTGGTAGCCGCGCGCATGCGGGTCGGGCAGTGTCGGCCGGGTGCCGGGCCACGTCGTGTCGCGCATACCGGCCCGGTCGACGACGCGCCGCCGCACCTCCTCGTGCCAGGGGCGTCCGGTGACCTTGTCGATCACCATCTCGGCCACGACGTAGCCGACGTTCGAGTACCGCCACGCCGTGCCCGGCGGATGGTCGGGCACGTGCCGCAGGGTCCGCGCGAGCAGTTGGGCCGGTGCGTACACGTCGTACCGGTGCTCGTAGTAGTCGGCGGCGGTGTCGAAGTCAGGCATGTCGTCGTGCAGGCCGCTGGTGTGCTGGAGCAGGTGCCGGACGGTGATGGCGTGGCCGTCGTTGCCGTTGCCGCGGATCACGCCCGGTAGCCACTTCTCCACCGGGTCGTCGAGGCCCATTCGCCCCTCAGCCACCAGTTGCAACACCACCGTCGCGACGAAGGCCTTGCCGGTGCTGGCGATGCGGGCCCGGCCGTTCGGCGGCATCCGGCGGCCGGTCCGCAGGTCGGCGACGCCGGCGGTCGCGACGAGCGCGCGACCGTCCGGGGTCACCAGACGTGCCTGCACTCCTGGCAGACCCAGCGTATGCACGGCTGTGGTGTCACGACGGAGCCGGTCGAGGTCCGTCAGCCCTCCGGAGCCGGCATGCGCGTCAGCGGTGACGCCGGCTCCCGCGACCAGTGCGATCGCGGTCACTGCGATTCGTAAACATTTCATGCCTGGAAACCTAGGAATCCGCGGCGCCGCACCCCATACCGTTGGCTACCGTATCGAGGGCTACAGCTGGCTGTAGTGCGAGCCGATGATCGGTTCAGGTACAGATGTGGTCATGAGACGACGGCGGGCCACGGGCTACCTCCTGGCGATCCTCGGCACGGCGGTGGTGTCACTGCCCGCCCTGCCGGTGCTGTGCCTGCCCGGCGTGCGCGAGCGGTGGGCTCGGTTGCACCTGCGGCTGGCCGGCGACCCGCGGTGGCATCCGGTCCGGTTCCGCCGGCATCTGCTGTGGCTGACCGTCCACCTCGCCACCGGACTCCCTCTGGGACTGTTCGCCCTGCTGGTCGCCGGCAACCTCGTGACTGCCGTGATCGCCATGACGCTCTGGTGGTCGTTTCCGGCCGATGAGCCGGTCACGCTGTTCGTCGAGGTGCCGGTCGCCGGGTGGGCGACCGCGATCGGGCTCGGCGTCGTGCAGTTCGCTGTGCTCGCGGCGGTGATCTACGGGACGTTCCCGGCGTTGGCCGGCGCCCATGTCCGGGTCACCCGCTGGGCATTGACGCCGTCGGAGGCCGAGCGGCTGGCCGGCCGGGTCGCCGATCTCACCCGTACCCGGGCCGACGTGCTCGACGCGCACAGCGCCGAACTGCGTCGCATCGAACGTGATCTGCACGACGGCGCCCAGGCCCGGCTCGTCGCGGTGGCGATGCGCCTCGCGGTGGCGCGGCAGGCCGCCGGCGATCCCGAACTGGTGAACCGGCTGGTCGCCGAGGCGCATCAGGGCACCGAGGAGGCGATGGCCGAGCTGCGTACGGTCATCCGCACCACCTACCCGCCGATTTTGGCCGACCGGGGCCTGGCCGGCGCGCTCGTCGCCGTGGCGGCCCACAGCGGCCTACCCACCACAGTCGACGCCGGTGACCTCGGCCGGGTACCCGCCGCGGTGGAGACGGTGGCATACTTCGCGGTCACCGAAGCGCTGAGCAACGTCACCCGGCACAGTCGCGCCACCCGGGCAGGCGTCCGCGCGTCCCGTCACGGCAAGCTGTTGACCGTGACGGTGACCGACGACGGCGCCGGCGGGGCGGACGAAGCACGCGGAACCGGCCTCGCCGGTATCCGTCGGCGGGCGGGCGCCCTCGACGGCACACTTACCGTGCGCAGCCCGATGGGCGGCCCGACCGAGATCATCCTGGAGGTGCCGTGCTCCGAGCGGTGATCGCTGAGGACAACGACTTTCTGTCCGGTGGCTTGGAGCTGATGCTCAGCACCAACGGCTTCACCGTGGTCGCGACCGTCGCCGACGCCGACTCGTTCCTCGACGCGGTCGACGAACACCGCCCCGACGTGACCGTCGTCGACGTCCGGCTGCCACCGACGTTCCGCGACGAGGGCATCCGAGCCGCCATCGAGGCCCGGCGCCGCCACCCGGGCCTGCCGGTGATGGTGTTCTCCCAGTACGTCGAGCGGGAGTACGCCACTCAGCTGCTCGCCGGGGCCCCGCGCGGCATCGGTTACCTGCTCAAGGACCGGGTCAGCCGCATCGACGTGTTCATCGAGGCGCTCCGCAGAGTGGCCGGCGGCGACACCGCCTTCGACCCCGAGGTCATCGCCCAGCTGCTGACCCGGGCCAGCGACGACCCAGTCTCCACGCTGACCCCGCGCGAGCGGGAGGTGCTCGCACTGATGGCCGAGGGCCACGACAACACCGAGATCGCCGGCCGGCTGTTCATCACCGCGAACGCCGTGCACAAGCACATCAACGCCATCTTCGCCAAGCTGGGTCTGGCGCCGACTGACGGCGGTCACCGACGCGTGCTCGCCGTCCTGACATATCTCGCGGCCTCGGGCCGGCGTCCCCTGACCTGAGGAGCACTCAAGGCGCTGCTCCCGATCTGCTCCCACAAGCATGACAAAACGCCCGGCCTAGTGGATCACAAGGCCGAGCGTCTTCGCAGCTAGCAGTACTCGTGGGCAATACTGGGATCGAACCAGTGACCTCTCCGGTGTGAACGTAGCCCGATCAAGCTGCTGACCAGCAGAAACGCGGATCTGGCCTGCTCAGCTGCCGTCGCCCGACGCTGCTGAACGCCGTTCGGCGCTGTTCGACGCTGCTAATTTCAACCCCGCGTGCTCCCCGTCTGATCGTCGGTTTTGGGAGCAGCGCCGCACCGCCTACCCCGAAGATCCCGATTTCATCGTGGCGACGCTCCCCACCATCGCTGAGAACAGCCTCTGAGCAGGGAGAACCATCATGGCCGGCGAGGAGCAGGTGCTCCCACACACCGCCGCATCTCGGCCGAGCCAACGACCTGGTCGGGTCAGCGCCGTGCTCTCGATGCGTTCCTCATGGGCTAGGACCCCGCCCGCACCCCCGGTCCAACAGCTCCTGCGCCGCCTCATAGGCATCCTGCAGAACGACCATCCCAACTCCCGCGACGCCTACCTACAACTCGCACCAATCGCCCAGTTCAGCAGGCGCTCCGGCACACCACAGAAAGGGCGCCTATGCGCAAGCGCGAGACAACGTCAACTATACCGCGAGGCTTGGCACCAATTCCTGAAAATTCCCCTTCGCCAGCGCCTCTACTGCTATTGAAATCTCAGCCTTTGTTACCGATGCAACGACGAGGAGATTAGATACCGCAAAGAAAGCGCGGTCCGAGTTCAGTTCGTCATCGAGTTCCTGACTCAAGCGGATTCGGTCATAAACGGTCAATTCGAACATCTGACCGCCCGCAATGACTGCCACTCCCACCAAGTATCCTTTTGCCTCGGTCTCGGCCTCATAGCCATCGAGATATTCAGGAAACTTGATTTCATACGACTTTGCCACGGTCACCCGCCCCCACCGCACATGCACTTAATCTTCGAAAGTTCTTCGGTATATCTTTCAGGGGTAAGGTTAGCCCCCGGCGCAGGCACGATTTCATAATGGTTCAGGTCCCTTCCGCGCTGGATAATGCGCAGCGTACCGGGCACCGAATCCATATCGAGTCCATGCGGTTCAAAACCCTTGCTTGAAATACTGTCAGCATTATCGAACAGCGATACACCGTGAGTTTCTTTCACGAATCCGGTCGTAGGGTCGACCTTATAATCGTTTGGCCTCGGCACGAAGCTCGGCGCTCCGCCTCGGGCGCCACGGAAGTACGACGACGGCCCGCACCCAACGTTATGGACCAAAACCGGCACGTTGCCGGCGAGCACATAGTACGTGTGCAGGTCTGCGACCGTAAGGTTATAGGCGCTGGCGTACCGGTGGTCCGAGATATCAAAGCCGTCAACGCGCGCGGTCCCGGTAGGAGTTCGGACGAGGTCGCCTCGATCAAGCTCTTCGGCACCCTCCCAGCGGCGATCGGTCACGTTCCAAAACGGGTGATCCTCAGTGGTGACGAGCCGGTTCCCGTCGATGGTCAGGACATAAAGGTCATCATCGTGAACCCAGAGCTTTTGGACCGCCCGAGCACCTTGCTCGCCGTCCTCCGCGTCGGCCGCGAGCACTTCATCGCCAGCTTCGACATCTTCGATGGCCTTAGTTGTCCCGTCGGGGAGCAGAACCTTGGTGTTTCCCGAGAAACTGCACGCTGCTGAGAGCAACTTCGAGCCTGCCGCCGCACCGGTGACAGCACCGCCCGCGCCGAGTACCGACCCTCCGCCGTACATGATGGCGGCTGCCTCGCCGTCGGCGATGGCCATGGCTGCCGAGACACAGCCTGCCGCTGCCACGGTGCATACCAACGGGACGATGATGGCGCCGACGATCGCCGCGGTGATGAGCAGTGATTCCGTCCTGGAGCGTTTGCGTGCGAAGGGGTTCGATCCGAGGCACTCGGTCGAGTCCGACGCCATGTGGGCGCACAGGAGATACCAGTTGTCGTTGCTCTTGCTCGCGAACTCGGCCAGCTTGCCGACGGTGTAGTCCTTGTACTGGTATTGGTAGTCCGGCAGGACCTGCTTGAGCGCCTCGGGGACGTCGACGGGCTGGTCGCTGAGGTTGACCTGCTTGTCGTCGTTTCCACCGCCGTTGTTGTTGCCGCCGGGGTTGGTGGCCTTGTCGGTGCCGTCGTAGACATTGCCGGTGCCGCCGCCGATGACCGCGCCCGTGTCCGGGTTGAAGCGAACCCCGTTGCCGGACCCATCGCCCGTGTCGCCGGCCAGGCCGCTTGGGTCGGAAAGGGTGATGGGGTTGTCTCCGGCGTATGTGTATCCGCCCAGCTCGTTCAGATTGGCCGGCTGCAGCAGCGGGTCGGCGCTGATGAAGCGGCCGAGCACCGGGTCGTACTTGCGAGCACCGAGATCGGTGTACCCGGTAGCGGCGTCCTTCGGCGCGTGGAGGTAGCCGCGGGTGAAGTCAGGCCAGGCTGTTGGGTTGGCGTTGGCACGGTCCTCGCCGTACGGCTTGTACTGCTTGCGGGAGACCAGTTGCGTGCTCGTGTCGATGGAAAGGCTCGCGGTGCCGTGCCGGTCGTTGAAGAGGTACGAGGTGCCACCGCCGGGCAGCGTGGAGCGGATCGCGACGACGCCCGCGCCGCCGTGGCTGTAATTGCGGACGGCACCAAGAACGACGGCCGGGCTGACGCCGGTATTGACAACGATCTCGGAGTCGCCCACGAAGAGACTGGTTCGGCCCGGGTCGCGGCGGATCAACTGATTGCCGTCGGCGTCGTAGAGGTACTTGGTCGTTCCGGCGTTGGCCCCGGTCGTGGTCACATGGGCCAGTCGGCCCTCGGCATCCCACGTCAGCGTCTGGTTGTTGCCGCTGGCCGCGGTGCGGCTGAGCAGATTGCCCGCGACGTCATAGACGAACTTGGTGGGGTCGCCCCCGCCCTTCGTCTCGGTGAGCGTGTGCGGCTGCCCGCCGGAGGAGGTGCCGTTCGTGTAAGTGGTGGTGATGTCGGCACCGCCGTTGGCGGAGTGTTCCACCAACTGCTCGCGGTCACCGATCGCACTGTAGGAATAGGTCTGCCAGTAGGAGCCGACCGTGTTGGACACCCCGCCGGCTGTCGGCTGGGTAGTAGAGGCCCCGGGGCAGTCGCCGGCCGCGGTCCACGCGTTGACGAGGCGGGCCAGGCCGTCGTACCGGTAGCACTGGGCGTCGGTCACGGTGTTGCCGGTCTCCGACTGCTTGTTGACGGCTGACAGCGGATTGCCCGCGTCATCGTAGGTATAGCGAGTTTCGTCGATCAGCGGACCAATGCCCTTACTGCGGTGGATGGACCTCCCGGTCAAGCGCAGCGTGTGCTCGTCGTACGCATAGATCGCCTGCACCTCGTTGGTGCTGTCACCCAGTCGCACGTGCGACGGTTGCCCGAAGTCCGTGTAGACGTTGTCCGCGACGTAGAGGTCGACGCCCGAGGTCTTGACGGGCGCGCCGAGCCGGTCGCGCGTGTAGGTGATGACCTCGCCCGGCAGTCCGCCGGCCTCGGGATCCTCCTGGCTGACAACCTCCGACGCACCGGAGCCGCACACTGCCATTCGGCACGGCGGTCGCCGCATTGATCACTTCCGCGACTTTCGCGGTAGCCGGCCCCGCGCAGGCAGCCCCGCCTGAACCGCAGCCGACCACGCCTCCCGCCAATCCGGTCACGCGAGCCACCCAGCCGGTCGGCCAGGCACCGGATCAGACGGTTCCCGCCGAGGCCGTGCCGGACGCGGCGAAGCCCATTGCGGAGGCGCTGGCAACGGCGAAGAAGAGCGGCCGGGCGACACCTGTCCCCGCACTCACCGATGCGTACTCGACCACGACAGCCGGCCCGGACGGCACCTTCGCTACGACGTACTCGGTCACACCGCAGCGCGTCAACAAGGGCGGCAAGTGGACTGCGATCGACACCACCCTGGTCCGGCGCAAGGACGGCTCGTACGCGCCGAGGGCAGCGGCGGCCGACGTCTCGTTCGGCGGCGGCAAGACCACCGATCTCGTCAGTCTCAAGAGCGGCGGAAAGGCACTGCGCTTCACCTGGCTGAGGAAACTCCCTGAGCCGACCGTCGTCGAGGACACCGCCACCTATGCGAATGTTTTGCCCGATGTGGACCTGCAGGTCACCGCGAACGCCACCGGATATTCGTCGATCTTCGTTCTGAAGACCCGGGAGGCGGCCGAGAACGCAGATGTGCGCAGGCTCAGCCTCGGCCTCAACGGAGGTGGCCTCGAGATCGCGGCCACCGGCGACGGCGGTGCGGAGGCCGCCGACCCACGCACCGGCCGAACCATCTTCCGTGCGAACACGGCGCTGATGTGGGACAGCACGCCCACCAGCGACGATCCCGCCGAGGCCGGCGCCATGGCAAGGGCTTTGAGTAGCCCGAAGGCAACGCAGGAGGCGGCGGCTCTCTACGGGAGGAACCGGGCCCGGGCGCAACTGGCGTTCGGCGGCGGAAAGCAGACGCTGACCCTGGACAACGCCCTGCTCATCGCGAAGACCACCAAGTATCCCGTCTTCGTCGACCCCGACTGGGGCGTCAATTTCAATGGCAGTCAGTCGGCGTGGGCACGCATCTCCAGCAACGGCTGGAACGTCTACAACTCGACAGCGACCAGCGGGGCCTACAGCCCTCGCTTCGGCCTCGACGACTGGCCCGACGGCGACGGCGAACGAGCCCGCTCCTACTACAAGATCAACACAGCGGGCATCAAAGGCGCCACCGTTAAATCCGCTCTAATGTATTTCCAGCACCGCTGGTCGGCTTCGTGCTACGACACCGCAGCGGTCCTGTATGCGACCGGTACTCCGGCCGGGTGGACCTCATCAACGCTGAACTGGGGCAAGGAGCCCTCGCGCGGTGCGCTGCTGGGCACGCAGATGGGCCGCGAGCTCAACTGCGGCACCTCGAAGCCAGCCGCGAGCCCGAGCTCGTTCGCGTTCGACGTCACCGGCCACATCCAGTCGCTGGCCAACGCCAAGAAGGACGCCGCGTACTTCTTGATCGAGGCAAAGAACATGAACGACAAATATTCCTGGAAGCAGCTCCAGTACAAGGGCGGCGCCAGTCTGACCGTGAGGTACAGCTACGCGCCGACGCTGAACCCGGATGACGGCCTGCAGCACGTGTTCCCCTCGTCCACCGACAGCGGCAAGGTCATCACCACCTCCCGAACGCCAACACTGCGGTGGCGGGCCACCAACCGCTTCCCCAACGGCATCGAGCGCAACCTGATGATCGACTGCCACGTGGAGGAGAGGGCCACGGGACGGCTGGTCACGTACGGATACGGCCCCGGCGCCACCACGTACAACAAGAACGGCTCGGACTGGACCGTCCCCACGCAGTTGCCCGACGGCGAATACCGCTGGCGGGTGACGGCCAAGAACGCCGACGGCCTGTGGGCGCCCGCGTGGGGCCCTTACATGTACTTCACGGTCGACCTGAGCGCACCGAACCCACCAACGATCAAGTCGACACAGTTTCCCCAGGGCATGGTCGGGGACAACTTCACCGACAAGGGACGCTTCCTTTTCGGCACCGACGGGAAGAACAACGTCAAGGGCTACATGTTCACGCTCGACGGTGATCTGAACGGTGTCGTGTACAACTCCAGCATCACCCCGTGGACCGCAAGCACGACGATCACCAGGGGCGCCGTCTACTACGCCAAGGCCGACAACAACGACGGCACCGGAACCGTGTCCCTCAACGGCACCGCCGCACCGAGCTTCGCCCCCGGCATCGCGGGCACGCACATCGTCAGAGCTAAGGCGGTTGATCAGGCGGGATCGACCTCGGCTCAGACGGAATACGGGTTCACTGCCGGCACTTCCACTCCGGTGTACGCGTACGGCGACGGGTTGCACTACGGCTGGACGGCGACGAACAGCGACGGCACCACGACCGAGGTGCCGAAAGCCACCACCACGAGCACGACCGGTTATGTGACGCCCCAGCCTCAGGGGGCCGGTTACCAGTTCGTCCACGGGGTTCAAGCGATGCTCTCGGACAAGTCGACGACGTCAAAGGTCGCGTCCGGTGACAGTGCCGTCTTCTCGTTCAACATCCCGCAGGCGGGTGTCTGGGAGATCGGCGCGAATCTGACCACGGCGCCCGACTACGGCAGATACGCGCTGACGATCGACGACGGCCGGACGAAACCGGCCGTTCTCACCACGGACTTTGACGCGTACTCCACACGGGTCACGACGGTCTACAAGAGTTTCGGCCTCATCAAGGACGCCTCGAACGTGCCGATCGTTCTCGGCAAGGGCGTGCACACTCTCACCCTCAAACTGATCGGCAAGAACGCCGCATCGGGCGGTTACCAGGCGGGTATCGACGTGCTGCGGCTAAACAGAGTCGTGGGCTGCCCGATCAACGACACCAAGGACTGCCTGAACAGCAAGGCGATCAGCACGTACACCCCGGGAGCCACCCCACCAGTGACCGAGGCCGACGCCGACGGCTGGGGCTGGAGTTTGAACGCCGGCGACTTCAGGAATGCCGGATGGACCCCCGGCGGCACAGTCACCGCACATGGCGCCGCGATCAAGCTGCCGCCGAGCTGGGGTGACGGCACGAACGACAACATGCTCGCCGCGGGTCAGCTGGTCACCGTTCCCGACAGCGGCGTAGTGAACAAGGGCAACGCCGTCGTCTTCCTCGGCTTCTCGGTCAACGGCGACTTCAAGGGCGCCACAGGCCGCATCACCTACGCCAAGGACAGCGGCTGCAATGTCTCCTCGCAGGCCTACACCATCGACTGGATGCCCGACTGGGCTTACGCCCCCACCGGCAACACCGTGCTCGTCATGCCGACCCGCAACAAAGCCGGCGACAAGACCTACTCCGGTGTCACCCCGAGCGTCATCGCTATCAGCGTTCCCCTGGTCTGCCCCGGCGCACGGGTCGCCAGCGTCTCGCTGCCGCTGGTGTCAAACACCGTCCAGAGCGGCGTGAACTCGCTGCACATCCTCGGTCTGGGTATCAGGCCGGTCTCGAGCACAGGCAGCGGAGCGGACAAGACCCGTTGGGTAGGCAGCTGGGCGGCCGCGCAGGACACGGGCGCCGTCCAGTCTCCGACCGGCATCGCCAAGCTGAACGCGCAGACCCTGCGCATCCCGGCACATTTGAGCATCGGTAGCACCGACCCCGGCCGGGTACGGGTCCGCCTCGCCAACAGCCAGGGCACCAAACCGATCACTTTCGATGCGGCCTCGATAGCGCTGCAGGACCCCGCGACGGCCGACGCGACGGCGATGGACACGCCGGTGCCGCTCACATTCGGCGGAGCCACTGCGGTCACCCTCCCTGCCGGTACCGACGTGCTGAGCGACCCTATCGATCTGACCGTTCCGGACCAGGCGACGGTGCTGGTCAGTCTGCAGGTTCGCGGGCTAGCGGCCGACGGCCTGGCCGGACACGGGAATGCCAGGTCACCGGCGTACGTGAGCGCCTCCGACGGCGTTGACCACACCGGTACGGTAGACGGTGGACGGTTCACCCGCTCGACCATGACCGGGATCCCGTTCCTGGCGGGCGTCGACGTCAGCACCCCGGCTGACGACCCGAAGGGCGCTCTGGTGCTCTACGGCGATCAGACCGTCAACTCCGACACCGCCGCGGGCGACGGGCTGAGCCAGCTCAGCGATCATCTGGCGACAGCACTGTCCAGCGACGAGTACGGCACCCGCTACCCGATCCGGACCGGTGTGCTGAATCTCGGCAGCAGCAGCCAGGGCAACAAGCTCCTGCTGCCACGGGTGGCCAACCGCCTTCTGCCGGAAAACGCGTACGGCCTGGTCGACCGGGACATCATCAGTCAGACGAACGCACGTATTGTGCTGATCTCGGCGGGCACCAGCGACCTGCTCACCTGCACCGGCACGGCGGACACGTGCGCCAACACGGTCAACACGAAGCTCAACGCCTTGGCCGCGCAGCTGCAGCAGTACAGGACTGACGACGCACTCGACCACGAGATACACGTTCCATCCTCCAGCCGCACGCTGAAGGTGTATGTCGCGACGCTGCCTCCCTTCGCCGGCGCCTACACCGCGGCTCAGGAGGCAGCGCGCCAACTCGTCAACGCGCACATCATGGGTGGCGGTGGGGTGCCCAACATGGGGGGTTACGCCGACGGCGCGATCGACTTCGCCGCTGCCGTGACCGTTGAGGGCACTGCTACGGTCAGGCCAGAGCTCCTGTCGGGTGGCAGCCCGAACGATCTCTACTACCAGAGCCTGGCCCTGCAGTACGCCCAGGAGGCACACCAGATCGACGGTGTCCGTGGCGACGGCGCGGTGACCGGTGGAGACGACGGGAGCCCTGTCGGTGAGTGGCTGCTGAACGGAGACGGCACCGACACCACCGGGGTCGGCGGCGTGTACCACGACGCGCAGTTGACCGATGTGACGTGGTCCCTCGGCCGGCGCCCGGATATCAAGTCCGGCACGTTCAACGGGTCGACAAGCCGGGCCGTTACCGGGCTTCCCCTCAACACGGCCAAGACGTTCACCGTCACCGCCTGGGTCCGGCTGACCGACCGGTCACAGGACCGGAACGTCTTCGTCCGTGACACCGGCGGCAATGCGGCACTGTACTTCCAGTACCGCAAGGCGGACGACAGGTGGCTGGCGCAGATGCCGTCAGCGGCCTCCGGCGACACGGTCGTATGGAACGACGCGGTCTCCAACGAGCCGCCGAAGA
Organism: Actinoplanes sp. NPDC051861; assembly: GCF_040681145.1. Lineage (NCBI taxonomy): Bacteria > Bacillati > Actinomycetota > Actinomycetes > Micromonosporales > Micromonosporaceae > Actinoplanes > Actinoplanes sp. NPDC051861. The sequence goes on along the minus strand of NZ_JBFAYE010000015.1, from coordinate 129,460 downwards.
CGGGCGTCTGGACCCACCTGGCCGCCGTCTACGACGCATCCGTCAACAACCTCGCGCTCTATGTCGACGGAAAGTCGCAGGCCGGCGTCCAGGATGTGCACCCGTTCCATGACCCGAACGGAACGACGGAGATCAGCGGCGGCCGCAACCGCTTCGCCGGCGACATCGCCGAGGTGCGCGTGTGGCAACGGGCCTTGCTCGAGGGCGATCTCAGGTCTGAGGTGGCGCCGAGACAACCGGTCGTGTCCTGGCAGTTCGAGAATCAAAGTTCGCCGGCCACCGCGACGGACTCCTCCGGGCGTGATCCCGACGCGCCGGGAACCTTCACCGGCGGCGTGACGTGGAAGACGGACGAGGGACACCCGAACCCAGCCGGCACGACGGATGGCACCGACAAGGACCGGGGCGCGATCACCCTGAACGGCACGAGCGGCGCTGTGACCACCAGAGCGCGGCTGCGCACCGACCAGTCCTTCACCGTCGCCGCCTGGGCCCGACTGACCGACGACACCCGGTTCGTCAACGTCGTCGGCCAGTCCGGCACCGTTTCGAGCGGTTTCCAGCTCAACTACGGCATCACCTGCAAGTGCTGGCGGTTCGTCCTGCCCACCGCAGACGGCACCACCCCCGTCTCGACCCACGTCCAGGACGCTGTTCCGGCGGCGCTGAACACCTGGACCCACCTCGCCGCCGTCTATGACGCGGCCGCCGGCACGGCCATGCTGTACGTCAACGGCAAGCCGGCCAGCGTCCCGGTGGCACACACGGCCAACTGGAACTCGACCGGCGCCTTCACAGTCGGCCGCGCACGGTGGAACAACCTCGACACCGACTACTTCAAGGGCGACATCGACGACGTCGTCGCCTACCAGGAGGCCCTGACACCGGAGAACATCGACAATCTGATGCGGAAGGAATCGCCGTAAGGCTGACCTTCAGTCGATCCTGACCCCCGCGAGGTCTCCCTCGCGGGGGTCGTTTCGTCGGGAGTCAACTGCGGTGGCCGAGACTTGACGAACTGACGGCTCCTGCCGCCGAGTGGTGGTCAGCCAGCGGACAGAACTCGGTAATACAGCACAGGCCAGTAAAGCCGAGGCGACGTTGCTGACCGCCGCCGGGCTGCGTACGGCGCCCTACGGCGCTGCCCGGCACGGCACCTGAACACGTCGCGGAACACGTCGTGGTCACAGGAGCAACGACAGGAGTGGTCACCACCGCACGAAGACCTTGGAGGCCCTTCAGCGCTGTTGAACGCTGTTCGACAGCCCGGTCAGCGAGCTTCCCCGAAGGAGGCCTCTTCGGGAGTCAAGGCACTGCTCCCAATCTGCTCCCACAAACATGACAAAACGCCCGGCCTCGTGGATCACAAGACCGAGCGTCTTCGCAGCTAGCAATACTCGTGGGCGATACTGGGATCGAACCAGTGACCTCTCCGGTGTGAACGGAGCGCTCTCCCGCTGAGCTAATCGCCCTCAACGAACCCAGACTCTACCGGACGGCCGCCGGGAGACGTAAACCCGGGGTCACCACTTCTCCACCAGATCCAGGGCCCACGTAACCAGGTTGATGTCCATGCTCAGGTAAACCGCCGTCCAGACCACCGCGCTGATGAAGATCACGCCCAGGACGCCGATGACGGCGCGGACGCCCAAGCTCTGCCGGCCGACCCAGTGGGTCCAGCTCTGTACGTGCCTCTTGGTGAAGGCGAGCAGGTTCTTGGCCCAGACGAATTCGATGGCCAGGATGGCCAGGCCGAGGATCACGATTGCCCAGCCGGGGCCGGGGAACGGGATCAGGACGATGCCGATCGCCACCACCAGGCCGCCGACAACTCCGATACCGATCTTCAGAGCCAGACGTCCGGTGGAGTTTGACCGGATACGGTCGAGCAGACGCACGTTCGTAGCCCTCACGTCCGGTTTTACACCCATTTCATCCCCCAGTGTCCCGGAGCCCCGTCACCGCCTGGGACGAATGGACGTTACCGGAGTAAGTCAACTGCTGGACCACCCGACGCCGGGCGGAACCGAGTACCTGGGCAGAACAGGACAAGATATCGCTTTACGTCCTGTGCGGTGGCGTTTTCGGAACCGTCTTCCCACTACTGGGTGAGATCAGCGTATGGCGGAGCGTAATGACAGGGATCACCTGAGTATGGGAAACGCGGGGTTCACCAGCCTCGCAGCGGTGCCGGGGGGAGTTCGTCCATGAGTACCATTCGTCCAACGACCGTCGAGGTCGAAACCTCGCTGCGGCTCGTAGCGCCAGATGCGACGGCACTGCCCGTGCGCGCCAGTCTGCGGTACGACCCAGCCGACCCTTATGCCGTACATGTGTTGTTCCACGCAGAATCAGCCGGTGGGGAAGCCGTGAGCTGGTCCTTCGCGCGGGAGCTTCTCGTGACCGGGCTCGACGAGCCGGCCGGGATCGGCGACGTCCGGGTGTGGCCGTGGGCCACGCCGCGGGGCGATTTCGTCGCTCTGGCCTTGTCGTCGCCCGACGGCAACGCGCTGTTCGAGGTTCCGCGCAGCGTCCTGGTCCGATTTCTCCGGCGCACCTATGTGGTGGTGCCGCGGGGCCGCGAGTCCGACCACCTGGACGTCGACGCGGCGGTCAACCGACTGCTGGCGGGCCGATAGAGCGACAACAGAAATAGGGCGACCCGCGTGGACACTGCCGGTCTACGCGGGTCGCGCTTTATCCCGAAATTTAAGTGATCTCCGAAAAGCGATCGGAATCGAACGTATAGCGAATACCGAGCAGGAAATCGGACAAATCGCTCGGGAAGTGCGCTAGTGGTCGCGTTGACGGTCGTCGACGGTTACCGTCAGCGTCGATGCCGACACTCATTCATCTCACGTCGCCGGCGCCCACCGCGATCACACCCGGATGGGCGGGCATTGGAAGCTGTTCTCTTCCGGTCGCCGCCGGCTCACCCGCCGCTCTGCTCGACGCCCACGCGCTCGTCCTCACGATCGCGGGGCCCCTGCACGCCGAAGTTGACTTCGCCTCGCACACCTGCGAGCCGGGCACGCTCCTGTGGCTGCGCCCGGGGCAGGCGGCCCGGTTCGAGGCGGCCACGGCCGAGGACCCGGCGTCGACGATCACTTTCCGCCCAGGGCTCTTCGGCCCGGACGAGCTGCCCGGCCTGGCGCCGGACGACCCGACCGGCCCGGCGCAGACCCCACTGGCGCTGCCCGACCCGGGGACCTTCCGCGCCGCCTTCGAGCACCTGGCCCGCGATACCGCCGAAGCGGCGGAGAAGGCCGCCGAAAAAAAGGCGCTGCTCCGCCACGAACTCGCCGCGCTGCTGCTGCGGATCGCCCTGCTCGCACCCGGCACCCCACCGGACGGCCACGTCGAGGCCCGCACCTTCGAGCGCTTCCGGCGCCGCCTCGAGGAGGGCTACCCCCACACCCGCCGGGTCGAGGACTACGCGGCCGAACTGGGCTGCTCCGTCCGTACGCTGACAAGAGCAAGCCTGGCCCTCACCGGCCGCACCGCGAAGCAGGTGGTGGACGACCGCGTCGCCCTGCAGGCCCGGCGCCTGCTCGCCGCAACCCCGCTCTCGGTCGCCGAGGTGGGCCGCAGCCTGGGATTCGGCGAGCCGACCAACTTCGGACGGTTCTTCCACCGGGAGACCGGCCTGAGCCCCGGCCAGTTCCGCGCACAGTTCTCCGTGGACCGTCCGGGCGGCATACCCGGACAGCGACCGCCGACGGACTGAGGGTAATTCCCACAAAACCCTGGGGTATGTGCATCCGGGATGCGAGGGCGAGGCATGATAGTCACGTGCAGATCTCCGCGCGCGGCGACTACGCGGTCCGGGCCGCCCTCAGTTTGGCGCAGGCCTACCCGTCACTGATGTCCGCCCAGGCCATTGCCCAAGACCAGGAAATGCCCCGCAAGTTCCTCGAGGCGGTGCTCGCTGACCTGCGGCGCGCCGGCGTGGTGCGGGCGCAGCGCGGTGCCGAGGGCGGTTACACGCTGTCGCACCCACCGCGGGACGTGACGATCGGCCAGATCCTGCGCGCTGTGGACGGTCCGCTCGCCGGCGTGCGCGGCCTGCGCCCCGAGGAGACGCAGTACGCGGGGGCCGCCGAGAACCTGCCGAACCTCTGGGTGGCGGTGCGCGCCGCTGTCCGGGAGGTCGTCGACGAGGTGAGCCTGGCCGAGTTGATCAGCGGCCGGATGCCGGCACACGTACGCAAGCTGACGACGCGTCCCGACGCCTGGCAGCCACGCTGACACGTTTGTGAATGCGAGCGATCGGGAACCAACCCGCCCATCAGAACCGAGATGGGAGCGTTCCGATGGGACTCGTGTTCCGCAGCCGTAAGAAGTTCGGCCCCCTGATCCTGAACTTCACCGAGAACGGCTACTCCTCGTGGACTTTCAAGATCGGCCGCTGGTCGTGGAACTCCAAGACCCGCGCGCACCGCTACGACCTGCCCGGCCCGATCTCCTGGAAGCAGGACAAGTCCCGGTCATGACGCGGTGATCTCGACATCACCGCCGAGCCGCCCGTGCTCCGGCCGCCGGACGACAGCGCCGGTGTCCACGAGCGTGTGCAGCACCCGGGTCGCGTCGGCCGCCCGATAGACCGTCTCGGTCAGGGCGAACGTGCGCAACTGCGTCACCGTCGCGGTGCCCACCTGGGCCAGGTGGGCGAGCAGTTCCCGGCGAAGTGGACCCGGGTGCGGCCGCAGCGAGATGTCGATCAGGTGGCGCTCCGGATCGGCCGGGTCGCGTAGGCGTACCCCTGCGAACTCGTCCACCGCCCAGAGTGCCTCCTTGAAACTCTCCAGGCTCTTGGCCGAGGTGGTGGCGAAAGCCACCACCTCGCCGGGTTCCGTCCCGGTTGCCAGCTCCGCCGACGTGACCAGCGGAAATCCCGCTTCCCGACAGGGTTCGACCGAGGTGCCGGGCGGCAGCACCAGCAGGATCTCCGCCGGCTTTCCGCCGGCCACGGCCGCCAGCGTCGGCACGCCAGGCGGTTCAGTCGCGGCCGTTGCGTCAAGAAAAGCCAGCATGGGTACGCGTGACGCGCCCGCCGCCCGCAGCGCCACCGGCAACCGATCGTTCGTCCCACCGCCGATCGGCAGCACCGCGAGCCCCGCGCCGGCGCCCGCGTCGCGCTGTGCCTCGGCCAGCCGGCCGGTGAATCCGGTCACGTCATCGCCCAGCACCACCATGGACAGTTCTCGTCCGCGGGCCAGATCGGGCAGGTCGGCGAGCACCCGAACCGCTGCCTCGGCCGCTTCACCACCGTCAGCGTCGGCGTATCCGTGCACGTAGATCGCTCGCCGGGCGTGGTGCAGCGCGCCGGCAGCCCAGGCCTGAAGCCGGCGGACCAGCAGCTCGCGTTTGACGGTGGCTATCGGGGACATGACTCTTTGTATCAGGTCTAACTTGTACCTACGGTATCCGGCCGAGCACTATGAGATACATGGCTCCTCCGCTCGCTGAACTGACCGCGCAGGCCCAGACGATGACGTCGGCCGGCGATCTCGTGGGTGCCCGGGCCGTTCTGGACGACGCGCTGCGCGCCGCGAACGCCGACCCGCGCAAGGCCACCGCCGACCTCGCGGTCGCCGCGGCGCTGCACGCCCGGGTCCTGATCGCGCTGGGCGACCCCGAGTCGGCCCGGCTGTGGGCCGCTTTCGCGCACTCCGCCGAGGAGCGCCTGCACGGCCCGCGCGACGAGCGCACCATCGCCGCCGCGGCCACCCACGCGGCCGTCCTGCAGCTGATCGGCCAGCACAGCCGCGCCGCGACCGTCTATCACGGCCTGGTCGCCGAACTGGCCCGGGTGGACGGTCCGGAGTCGCCGCGCGTGCTGGCCGCCGACGCCGACCTGGCCATCGCCGAGCACGCCGCCGGCCAGTGCGCCACGGCCCGGGCACGGCTGTCCCGCGCCTGGCGGCACCACCGCGAGGTGTACGGCGACGCCGCACCCGCCGGCATCAAGATGCTCGCCCGCCTCGGCGCGATGGAGCGTGACTGCGGCCGCGACGCTGAGGCACGCGAGCACCTGGAGCTGGCGAACGAGCTCAGCGGCCGCTACCTGCCCGCCGAACATCCCCTGGCCCGGCAGACGGCCGCCCTGCTCCGCGGCAAGGCCTCCGGGCGGCACACCTGCGGCACCCGGGAACAGACCGGCGACACGTTCCGCCCGTTCCCCCGCCGCCCGACCGTCCCGGATCCCGACGAGCAGCCCACCGATCCGACCGGGTCGTTCGGCTACTCCGACCTGCCGCCGGCGGACAACCGGGCGACCGACCCCAACGGCACCGTCTACCAGCAGCCGCTCTATCTCAGCGACGTGCACCGCTCGCCCGGCGATCTGACCGGACGGCACGCCCGAGCCGACACTCCCCCGCCGCTGCCCGGGTACCGCGCGCCCGACTACGGGTCGCCGCCGGTCGGCACCGCTCGGGCCAGCACGCTCACCGACCCGCCGAACTCACGCCGTCTCCCGGTACGCACCGACCAGCCGGAGAAGCGCCGGGGCACCCACCCGGTGCTGCTCGCCGTGGTGCTCGCGGGCGGGGTCGCCGCGGCCGCCGCCGTTGTCATCCTGACCCTGCCGGACGCCGACGGTGCCACGGAGACCTTCACGGCGTCCACGGCGGCCCCCACCGCGCCCGCGTCGCTCGCCCCGAGCGCCGCCGCGGGTGCACCGCTGGACGTCCAGCTCCGGGACAACCGGGACAACGTGACACTTCAGTGGAAATATCCGGGCGACGCCGACGGTCCCGTCCTGATCTCCGGCGGCCGCGCCGGCGACACGCCCCGCAAGTTCCAGGAGCTGCCGGGCGGCGCCTCCGACTTCGTCGTCTACAGCCTCAACGAACAGCTGAACTACTGCTTCACCGTGGCGGTGCGATATTCGCCGAATCGGGTGGTGGCCTCAAGTCCGGTCTGCACCAGCCGATGAGGGCGGAAGCAACCGCTTCGCAACCCGCGGCGACCCGGCCCGCCACCGACGAACCACACGCTGAATCGTCACGGCGACTACAGGAAGTAGGGACAGTGACGACCGAGACGGCGAGCTGTGTCCCCACCGGACTGCGTCCTGAGTACGGTGCGCTCGAATCCGCGATCGCGGAACTCGAGAACCGTCCGCTCTCACAGTTCCGCACCGTTCTCGTGCCCGCCAGCGAGCTCCGCCAGCAGGCCGAGGAGCTGGGCGCACCCGACCTGGTCCAGCGTGCCGTCCTGCTGCGTGCGGGCGCCCTGCTGCGCGACGGCCGGACCGGTGAGGCGGGCCGGCTCGCGCTCCAGGTGCGCGCCTGGGCCGAGGAGAACCACGCCCCGTACGTCCTGGCCCGCGCCCACCGGGAACTCTCAATCTTCTATCGCGCGGTCGGCGACTTCTCCGACGCCCTCACCCACGCGGTGCAGGGCGTTGCTCTGCTGCCCGAGGACACCTCGCCGACGATCCGGGCGCGGCACCTGATGACGCTGTCGGTGGCCCTGGAGGAGGGCGGCTCACCGATGGACGGCGAGCAACGCGCTCAGGAGGCTCTCGCGCTGGCGGCGACCGCCGGCGACCACGAGCTCACCATGCTGGTGCTCAACAATCTGGCGTACAGCGCGTTCGAGCTGGACGACGAGCCGTCCGCCCGGATGCTGGTCGAGCAGATGCGCGAGATCCACGCCCGTCAGGGCACGGCGTTCGGCGCCAACCAGCTCGACACGATGGCCCGGGTCGAGATGATGAGCGGCGGGTTCACCGCGGTCGAGGCGACCCTGGCGCCGGTGCTGGACGCGCGGGTCGTGGCGTTCGAGGGCGACGCGGTGGCCGAGTGCCTGCTCACCCTCACCCTGGCGAGGCGGCTCGACGAGCGGTTCGACGACGCGCAGGCGGCGCTGGACACGTGCCGGCAGCTCTGTGAGGACCGGGAACTGGTCGCGGTCGGTGCGCGCGTACGGGAGGAGCAGGCGGCGATCTACGCGGCCACGGGGCGGTTCGCGGAGGCGTACGAGGAGCACCGCGCCTTCCACGCCGCCGCCACCGCCCAGCACTCGGCGCAGCGCGACGCCCGCGCCCGGGCGCTGCAGGCCGTCTTCGAGGCGACCGAGGCCCGCCGCGACAGCGAGCACTTCCGCGAGATGGCCCACCGGGACGCGCTGACCGGCCTCTACAACCGCCGCTACGTCAACGAGCGGGTGCCCGCCCTGCTGCTGGAGGCGGAGACCCACCGCCGGCCGCTCTCGCTCGCCATCATCGACCTGGACCACTTCAAGCGCGTCAACGACACGCTCTCGCACGCCACCGGCGACACCGTGCTGCAGCAGATCGCCACCCTGCTCGAGGAGGCCGCCACCGGCCAGGGCATCGCCGCCCGGATGGGCGGCGAGGAGTTCCTGCTGGTCTTCCCCGGCATCGACGCCCGGGAGGCGGCCCTGCGCTGCGAACGGCTCCGGCTCCGAATCCGGGCACACCCCTGGGAGCCGGTCACCGGCACGCTCCCGGTGACCACCAGCATCGGCATCACCAGTACGACACCGGACGGCCGCGGCGCCTTCGCCGCCCTGCTCTCCCAGGCCGACCGCAACCTGTACGCCGCCAAGCGCAGCGGCCGCGACCGGGTGATCGCCGACCTGACCCTGTAGTCACTCCCCGGTCGGACCGCCCGCCAGCTCCACGACGATGTCCAGGTGCCCGGCGTGCCGTGCGTACTCCTGCAGCAGGTGGAAGCCGATCCGCTCCAGCGTGGGCGGCGCCTCGCCGTCCCACCGCGGGCCGGGGCGCCCGACCGTGTCCAGGTCGGTGCCGGTGAACGCCGCCGCCGTGACCTCACCCTGCCGCCGCAGCTCCTCGATCAGCTTCGCCGCCGTCTCCTCCGGCGCGACGTACCACCGGTCGTCCTTCCGGTCACCCCACGGATCGGCCACCTCCCCGCCCTGGAAACCCCACTCGATCCAGCGCAGCTCCACCCAGCGCAGGTGCTTGACCAGCTCCAGCGGCGTCCACCCGGACGGCAGGCGGCTCGTCCGCAACTCCGTCTCGGGCAGCTGCGCCACCTTCGCCAGCAGCGTCTCCCGGTAGAAGTCGAGATACCGGACGAAGACCTCGGCACGGCCGGAGGCGGGCTCCATCGGGGTGGGAAACTCCATACTCATGGCGTGAGTATCGGTGACGTACACGTACGAAAGGCGACCGAGGCCGACCAGCCCGCCGTCGAGCACATCCTCACCACGTCCTGGGGCGGAACCATCGTGATCGGCCACGGCGTCGAGTACAACGCCGCCCGCCTGCCGGCCCTCATCGCCGAACGCGACGGCGCCGTGGCCGGCCTGCTCACCTACCACCTCACCGACGACACCCTGGAAGTCGTGACCCTGGACGCCCCAGCCCGCCACACCGGCGCCGGCACAGCCCTGCTGACCGCGGCGATCGACCTGGCCCGCGAGTCCGGCCTGCACCGCCTCTGGCTGATCACCACAAACGACAACCTCGACGCCCTCCGCTTCTACCAGCGCCGCGGCCTGCGAATCGTCGCCGTGACGCCCGACGCCCTCGACCTGGTCCGCGAGAGGAAACCGTTCGTACCGCAGGAGGGCCACTACGGCATCCCCCTCCGCGACGAACTCACCCTGGAGCTACGTCTCTAGGTCCAGGTCCACGCGGACCGGGTAGTGGTCGGAGGCCGAGTCCGTGAGCTCGTTCCGCAGGACGCGCATGTCGGTCGCGCGCGCCGCTGTCTCCGTACCCCCGAAGATGTAATCAAGGCGGCTGGCGCCGAACTCCTTGCCCACCAGCCCAGCCGTCGGCACCGTCTCCGCCTCGCCTTTCCCGGCCACCCGGAACAGGTCGACCAGACCAGCCGCCTCGAAAGCGGCCACCGCTCGCACGTCAGGGCTGCCATCCCCGCGCAGATGGCGGCGACGATAGAGATGCGGCATCGACGCCAGCACAGCCGAGTGATCGCTGTGTGGGTCGAACCCGTTCAGATCGCCCGCCAGGAGCAGGTTCGGGCCCGCATACCGGGCCGCCAGCCACCGCGCCTCCCGCATCCGCCGGTGCGGGTTGTGCGGGTTGAGATGGGTGCTGATCACCGTGAGACGGCCGACCTCGACCACCGCCGCCGCATGGTGCAGACGCCACGTGACGGCGGACCGGTGGGAGATCGAGAGCGGCGGCCGCACCAGGACCGCGACCGGCTGCCCGAAGGCCGACCGCGCCCGGTGCGGCGTCATCCCGACCGCCGCCGCGAACGACTCCAGCGGGAACCCCCGCAGCTCCTGCAACGTGAGCAGGTCCGGACGCTCCCCCGCGACCACCTCGGTGATCGCCGGCAGGCGGGACCCTCCCCCGTTCAGGATGTTCCAGGTCATCAGCCGCAGCGTCACCTGGCGGGCTCCAACGGCCGGGCGACCTGCGCCGCCTCCACGGCGGCCTCCGAAGCGGTCTCGGCGTGCGCGTTGGGACGGATCGTGAACCACAGGACCGTGATCCACGCAGCCGTGAGCAGGGCCGCGCCCATCATGTCCGTGGGGTGGTGCATGCCGCGGTACATGCGGGACAGCGCCACCCCCAGCGGCATCAGGACCGCGAGGGCCGGGAAGATCCAGCGCCACGGCCGGCGGATGCGGGCCATCGCGATGATCGCGATGGCGGTCCAGAGGCACATGGTCGCGGCGATGTGGCCGGACGGGAACGACGACGTCGGCATCTGGCCGTCGAGCTGCTCGACCGGCGGGCGGGGGCGGCCGGTCGCCGCGGCGGCGCAGAGGAACAGCGTCAGCTCGCCGATCATCGTGAGGGCGAGGAACAGGACGGGCCGCCACTGCCGCCAGAAGGCCAGCGCCAGGGAGCAGAAGATCAGCGAGACGGCCAGGATCGTGTGGGTGTCGCCGGCCTTGCTCCAGAAATGGCTCAGGTCGTCCAGGGACGGCGTACGGAATCCCTGCAACCACTCGACGAAGCTCACGTCGAAGCCGGGCGTCCAGCGCGTCACCGAGTAACCGACGACGTAGAGCAGCCCGAACACGAAGACCCAGCCGACCAGGATCTCGGCGCCCTTGGCCCACGGGTGCGGCAGGACAGCACCCTCGGCGGGGGCGATGCGCAGGTCGGGTCCGGACTCCGGCTCGAGGCCCGCGGTGATCGGCGGGGTGGAGTGACCCGCCTCGCGGCGCCAGATGCGGAACGCGTACGCCGTGACGCTGATCCACGCCAGCCCGAGCAGCCACCCGGCGAGAACGTCGGAGAGGAAGTGCACGCCCAGCGCGATGCGGGTGAATCCGATCGCCGCGACCAGCAGCGCCGCCACCCCGATCAGCACCGGCCGCCACGGCCGGCGGACCGCGGCCAGGAAGACCAGCACGATCATCCCGTAGACGACCATCGAGCCGAGCGCGTGCCCGCTCGGGAAGCTGTTGCCCGGCGCCGTCGCCACCGGCACCTCGACCACCGGGCGCAGCCGGCCGACCAGCGCCTTCAGCGACGGGTCGAGCAGCAGCGCACCGGCGCCCGTGACCACCAGGTAGATCGCCGGGCGGGGACGGCGGCGGGCCAGCAGCATCACGGTCAGCACCGCGACCAGCGGGATCATGAAGCCGCGCCCGCCGAACGAGGAGATCTGTTTGAGCACGCCGACCACGCCGTCCGAGCCGGAGGCCCAGCGGTTGAGGCCGTCGGCGACGGACCGGTCCAGGTCCGCGAGCGGGCTCCAGTGGAATCGGACCAGCACCAGAAGCACGCCGAACGCGAGGCCGAACAGGACCACGACGATCAGGCCGAGCACGCTGCGTTCGGCGAAGTGCCGCACCGGCGCCCAGCCGGAACGTTCCACCACACGGTTGTCATCGGTCACGGGGCACTCCCAAATGTCGGGGGGTGCGCCGTTCTTACCCGGTCGGTTCGGCCGGTACACCGGGTTCGCGTTGAGCCGGGATGTCCGTGCCCGGCTCCCAGTGGTCCTCCAGAGCGGGCGGCGCACCCACCCGGCGCGCCTCCAGCTGGGCGGCGAAGGCGAGACCGAGGAAGAGCGCGATGCCGGTGAGGTTGGCCCAGACCAGCAGCGCCATGATCGCGGTCAGCTGGCCGTAGGTCGCGCCGAAGGAGTCGCTGACCCGCACGTACCCCGCGAGGGCGAGGCTGGCCAGCCACCACAGGACCGTGGAGACGACCGCGCCGAACAGCAGCCAGGAGAGGGCGGGCTGTTTGCGGCGTACCGAATAGCGGAAGAGCAGGCCGACGGCGAAGACGATGAGCAGCAGGCTGAGCGGCCAGCGAACCACGTCCCAGGCCACGCGCAACCCGTCCGAGATGCCCCAATGTTTCTGCGCCGAGTTCCCGGCGGTGCGGCCGGCCACGAGCAGCAGGAAGCCGAAGAGCGCGGGCAGGCCGGCGACCAGCGCGAGCGTGGCGGCACGGACGTACTTGTACAGGGCGGGCCGGTCGCGCTCCACCCCGTAGATCCGGTTGGCGCCGCGCTCGATCTGCGCCATCGCCATGGTCAGCGCCACGAGGCCGGTGATCATACCGAGGGCGAGGGCCAGCTCACCGGCCTCCTCGGTACGCTCACCGCCGTCCAGCAGCTCGCGGACCACCGGCTCGCTGGCGCCGGGCGTCAGCGCGATCACGGTGTCCGCGACGATCTGGCCGCCCTCCTCGACGCCCAGGTCGGTGGCGAGGCCGGAGAGCGCGATCAGGAACGGCACGATCGCCAGGCAGAGCTGCAACGCGAACGCGCGGGAGTGGCTGAACCCGTCGCCGTACCGGAACCGGATGAACGCGTCACGCAGCAGCGGCCATCCGCCGTAGTGCCGCAGGGCGTGGAAGGCGTCGTCCGCCGAGAGGGTGTCCCCCGGCATCATCACGGTCTCCGGGACTGGCTCAGTGCTACTCACGCAGTTTCTCCGCACGCTCGGCCACGGCACTGGCGTCGTACGCCAGGTCCGGGTCGGAGTCAGGCTGCGGCACGCAGAGCAGCAGCGCGCGCGGCCGGACGTGGATCTTCATTGCCTTGCCCGGTGCGATCAGGTCACCGTCGAGCTGCCGGGCCTGCGCCCGGTTGCTGTAGATCTCCACCCGCTGGGCGGTGTACGTCTCCATCAGCGGGATCCGGTCGCGCCGGCTGACCACAGCCCAGACCAGCGCCGCCCAGTGCGCCAGGTTCGCCGGGCTAAGGATGGCCACGTTAAGCTTGCCGTCGTCCGGCTCGGCCTTGCTGAGCAGCCGCACGCCACCCTGCAGGCGGCCCACGTTGCCGACGATCACCGCGCGCGGTCGCCGGGGCATCGGCGGGCCGCCGTCCAGCCGGATCCGGGCCCGCATCGGGCGGTCCAGCAGGTGCTTGGCACCGCCGTGGAGGTACGCCAGCCAGCCGATGTGCTTCTTCGCCCGCTCGGAGGTGCCCTCCAGCATCTGCGCGTCGAAGCCCATCCCGGCCATCACCACGAAGCACCGGTCGCCGATCACGCCGACGTCGATGCGGCGCCGGCCACCCTCCAGTGCCACCTCCAGCCCGGTCTCCGGGTCGGTGCCGAGTCCCAGGTTGGCCGCGAGCAGGTTGCCGGTGCCGGCCGGCAGCACGGCCAACGCCACGTCGCTGCCGGCCAGCGCCGTCACCACAGAGGTGACCGTGCCGTCGCCGCCGCACGCGAAGACCAGCCGGGCTCCGTCGGCGACCGCCTGCTTGGCCTGCCCGCGGCCGGGATCCTCGGGCGTGGTCGAGTACCACTTCGGGGCCGGCCAGCCCGCCTTCGTGAGCGCTTCGCCGACGACGTGCCGCAACTGATCGAGATCGGGCACCTTGGTGGGGTTCACCACGACGGCGGAGCGGGGTCCTGTCACGTGCATCAGTGTGACGGAGCCCGTTCCGACCGGCGACCCGAGAATCGCGCACACTGGTTCGGGTGACCGAACTGACGTACCCCGAAGTGGGTTCCACCCGGACCGGAAGCCTCCCCGCCGGATATCGCCACCTGCGCTACCGCACCCGGATCGGTACCGGCGAAGCGGTTTTCACCCGTGCCGGTGAGGCAGTCCTCACGTTCGGGATGCACCGGGCCACCGGCGCGCGGATCACCACCGACGCCGCACGGGCCACGCCGGGCGCGAGGCTGACCGTCGGGCTCGGGCCGTTGCGCGCACCCTGCGAGGTGGTCTGGACGGTCCAGGAGAGCGGACGGGCCGGTTTCGGGTACGGCACTCGCGCCGGGCACCCGGCCAGCGGCGAGGAGGCGTTCCTGGTCGAGCGCGACGAGCGGGACCAGGTGTGGTTCTCGGTCACCGCGTTCAGCCGCCCGGCGACCACCCTGATGCGCCTCGGCGGTCCCGTCGCGGTGCTCTTCCAGCATCTCTACGCCCGCCTCTGCGGCCGTGCGGTGCGCCGGCTCGGTACCGTTGCCGGGTGAGCACGACTTCGGTCACCTGGTGGGGCCACAGCACGGTGTCACTCGCCGACTCGGGCGTCACGCTGCTCACCGACCCTCTGCTGACCGGGCGCCTCGCTCACCTGCGCCGGATGGCCGGTCCGGTGCCCACGCTGGCCGACCCGCCGGACGCGGTTCTGCTCTCGCACCTGCACGCGGATCACTTCCACGTGGCCTCGGTGCGCGCGGTCCCCGGCGAGCCGTTGCTGATCATGCCGCGCGGCGCGCGGTCGTTCGCGGTCAAGAACCTGGGCCGGTCGGTAGCTGAGCGCTGCGTGGAGCTTGCGCCGGGCGAGGACACGACCATTTCGGGGGTACGCGTACGCGCGGTGCCCGCCAAGCATGACGGTGCCCGTGGCCCCTGGTCCCGCGACCGCGCCCTGGCCATCGGTTTCGTGATCGAGGGCGCGTCGCGGACGTGGTTCGCCGGCGACACCGGCCTGTTCGACGAGATGAGCGACCTCGGGCCGCTCGACCTGGCGCTGATCCCGGTCGGCGGCTGGGGTCCCACGCTGAAGTCGCACGGCCACCTCGACCCGGAGGACGGCGCCGAGGCGCTGCGCCGGGTCAAGTCGTCCTGGGCGGTGCCGGTGCACTACGGCACACTGTGGCCGATCGGATTCGGACGGGTGCGGCGCTACATGTTCTCCGAGCCGGGCAACCAGTTCGCCGAGCACGCCGCGCGTACGTCGCCGGACACCCGGGTACGGGTGCTGGCCCACGGCGAGAGCCTCACCCTGGAGCCGCCCGCGTGATGGACACCCTGGCCGCCCTCGGGTGGCTCTTCGTGGTCGTGGGATTCGGCGCCATCGTGCCGATCGTGCCGACCGGGGCGGCGGTCAGCGGTGCGGCCGCGCTCGCCTTCCACGAGCACCCGTTCACCATCGGCTTCGTGGTCGCGGCCGGCGCCGCCGGGGCGTACGTGGGCGACCTGGTGATGTACGCGATGTGCCGCTTCGGCGGGGAGCAACTCGCCCGGCGGCTGCGCTGGCTGCGCGACGAGGAACACCTCGGCAACGTGAAGGAGCGGCTCAAGGCGAAACAGGTGCCGGTCCTGCTGGTCTCCCGCCTGATACCGGGCGGGCGGGTCCCGGTGCTGCTGGCGGCCGCCTTCGTGGGCCTGTCCTGGCGTACGTTCGTGGTCGCCAACGCGCCGGCCTGCGCTCTCTGGTCCGGCGTCTACGCCACGATCGGCCTCGCCGGCGGCTCCATCTTCCCCGAACCCTGGCAGGGCGTCGTCGCCGCGATCGTGCTCATCCTGATCGTCAACCAGGCCCTGACCTGGTGGAACAAGAGGCGCGAGTCGCCTAGTACTTCAACTGCGCCCGGGTGAGTTTCGCGACCTTCTCCACCAGCGCGATGCCGCTGTTCATCGACTGGTTGGTGTGCGAGAGAACCGCGATCGAGACGTCGGTGTCGTCGCCGGTCACCCGGCCGACCGTGTTGATGATCCAGAGGTTGTTCTCGGTCGAGCGCGGGAGCCAGCCGTTCTTCACCGTGCTGTTCTCGCCGGTCTTGGCGGCGGCCGGGACACCCCAGTCCTGATCCTCGACGACGGTGCTCATGAGCTTGTCCGCGTACGCCCGGGAGGCCTCGTTCAGCTCGCTCTTGTCGTCGACCAGCTCGGTGAGCAGGTGCACCTGATCCTTCACGGTGGTCCGGGTCAGGCCCCACGAACTGGACACCTTCGTCTGGGTCAGCCCGAGCCGCTTGTTGCAGGCGCTGATCGCGCTCGCCTTCCCGAGCTTGACGAAGAGCGAGGTGGTCGAGTCGTTGTCGCTGTAACGGATCATCTTGTCGGCCAGCGACTTCTCGCTCGAGGTCAGCTTGCGGCCGTCGTCCTGCGCGGTGAGCAGCAGACACGCGAGCACCTGCACCTTGACGACACTGGCGGTCTCGTAGCGTTCGTCGCCGCGGTACGCGTACGTCTCTCCGGTCTTGCGGTCCAGCACCGCGACCGAGAATTCCGGCTTGTTCGCCGCATACTTCTTCAGCGCCGAGTCGAGCGCCTTGACCCGCTTCTGCCGCTCCTGCGCGGCCAGTTCCTCCGGGCTCGGCCCGGTTGGCGTCGGCGAGGCCGTCGGCGCCGCGTCCGCCACGGTGCCGGACGTGAAGACGCTCCCGGCGTCACCGGCGCCGTCGTCGATCATCCCCTTGGCCACGAGGATCGAACCGCCGAGAATTCCGACGGCGGCCATCGTCAGGATCAGGTTCCGGGTACGTCGCACCCATGCATACTGCCGTGTTCGCGACCGCCGATGCCGCCCGGATTGCTGTGTATTTCAGACTTTCGACCCACGGCTGTGGTACCGGCACCGTCCGTGACCGAACGCGGGGTGCGAACCGGGCGCAGAATGGAGACATGTCCTTTCTCGTGTCCCGCGCCATCGACCTGACCCGCGCCGCGCTCGCCGTTCCCGGCGCCGCGGTGGACCTGACGCGGGCCGCGGCCGGCCGGGTGATCGAGACGGCCGCGGCCGCGGCGACCGTTCCGGTGCGGGCGGTGGGCCTGATAAGCCAGGCGGAACTGCTGCTCAACCGGGTCAACCTGGCCGTCGGCAACGCCGAGGACCTGATCAAGCGGGTCACCCTGGTGGCATCCGCCGCCGAGTCGACGGTCGCCGACGCCCGGGCCATCGCGACCGCGGCGACGGTCACCGTGGAGGAGGCGACCGCGATCTCCGCGGCTGCCGCAGAGTTGGTACGCCGCGCGTCCCTCACCGCCGAGGCAGCCGGCGTGGTCGTCGGCGACGCCTCGGCCACCATCTCCGATGTGACGGCCATCACTTCCGCCGCCACGACCGTCGTCTCCGAAGCCTCCGCCATCACCGCCGCGGCCAACCAGGCCATCGCCGAGGTCTCCGGCGTCACCACCGCCGCCAGCCGAGCCATCACCGACGTCGGCGCGATCACCACCGCAGCGTCCGGCGCCATCACCGACGTGGCCGGCCTGACCGGAGCCGCCCGCGAGATCGTCACGACCGCCTCCGCCGTCGCCGACCGCGCCGACGCCGTGGTCGCCCGCGCCGACGCCGCCGCCACCGAGGCCACCGACCTGCTCAACGACTACACCCCGGCGCTGCGCCAGGCCGCCCCGCTCGCCGCCCGCTTCGTCAGCGAGCTGACACCGGACGAGGTGACCGCGGCCATCCGCATGGTCGACCAACTACCCGTGCTCCAGAACCACCTGATCAACGACGTGATGCCACTCCTGAGCAAACTCGACCAGGTCGGCCCGGACCTCCACAAACTCCTCGAGGTAACCGAGGACCTCCACCTGGCAATCGCCGGCCTACCCGGCCTCAAACTCCTCCGCCGCCGAGGCGAAGAACGCGTAAACGACTAACCCCGCGTGTGTAGTTCAGCCTCCCCCCACACCCCAACTCCACACCCAGCCAAGCGCCCGGGCATGCGTGTGAAGTTCAGCCTCCCCCCACACCCCAACTCCACACCCAGCCAAGCGTCCGGGCATGCGTGGAGTTCGACCTCCCTGCGCACCCCAACTCCACACACGGTCGAACGCGCGGACGTGCGTGTGAAGTTCAGCCTCCCCACGCACCCCAACTCCACACACGGTCGAACGCGCGGACGTGCGTGTGAAGTTCGGCCTCCCTGCGCACCCCAACTCCACACACGGTCGAACGCCCGGACGTGCGTGTGAAGTTCAGCCTCCCCACGCACCCCAACTCCACACACGGTCAAGCGCGCGGGCGTGCGTGTGAAGTTCAGCCTCCCCACGCACCCCAACTCCACACACGGTCAAGCGCGCGGGCGTGCGTGTGGAGTTCGGCCTCCCTGCGCACCCCAACTCCACACGCGGTCGAGCGTGCGGGCGTGTGTGTGGAGTTCGGCCTCGCCGCGCGTTCGTGGCAGGCAGCGGGCGCGCGGGGCTGGCGGGCTGGGGCGCTAGGCGGCCAGGATCATGCCTTTCAGTTCGTAGGAGGCGATGTCCGGGCGCAGCGTGACGGTTGGTTCCTGGATGAGGCGCAGGTTCGGCATGGCGAAGAGTTTGCTCAGGAAGATGTCGGTCTCCTGGATGGCGATGTAGGCGCCGGGGCACCGATGGGCGCCGTCGCCGAAGGAGAGGCCCGCGTCGGCGACGCCGTCGGACAGAGGGCGGCCGGGGCAGACCGCGGCCGGTTCGGGGCCGACGGCGCCGGTGTCCAGGTTGGCGGCGGCGACTCCGACGTCGACCTTGGCGCCGGAGGGGATCGTGACGTCGCCCAGGGTGACGTCGGCGGTGGTCCAGCGGAGCAGGTCGGCGACGACCGGCTCGAGACGCAGGATCTCGTGGAGGAGGGCGACGCGTTCAGTCTCGTCGCCGGTCACGTAACGGTCCCGGAGCGCCTCGTCGGTGAGCAGGTGCCAGGCGGCCACGGAGATGAATTCGCGCGTGGTGACCATTCCGGCGGCGGCGAACGTGACGCACTCGCCGAGGATCTCCGGCGCCGTGCAGCCCTCGTCGATGAGGTGCGAGATCAGGTCGTCGCGGCGGGTGCGGCGGCGGGCGGCGATGGCCGGGCGCACGTCGCGCCAGAAGAAGGCGAACACCGTGAAGTTGTTGAACGCCTTCTGGCGCGCGGCGCGCAGGCCGCGTGCGTTCGGGTCGGGGACGCGGAAGAAGCGGTCGAGGCGCCGGGCCATGTCACCACGGCTGTCGGTCAGGCCGACCACCTCGGCGGCGACAGCGACGGCCAGGTGGAAGGAGAGCGACGACAGGTCGGCCGCGCCGCGGCGCCGCAGCACCTCGCACTGTTCGTCGGCGAGGCGGTGCATCAGGTCCCGGTACGCCGACTCGACCCGCCGCGGCGTGAAGTACTTGGCCGTCTGCCGCCGATGCTCACGATGCTCGGCGCCGTCACGGTAGAGCACCGGCAGCCGCATCCGGTCCTGCAGCCGCAACGCGTTCTCGATGCCGAGCCCGGCCTGCCGCGTGTCGGTGTGCCGCAGAAACTGCCGCGCGGTGGCGTAGTCCTGGATATGCCACACACCGTCACCATCAACCCGAACCGGGCACCCGGGCTCCCGCTCGCCGCGGTCCACTTTCCGCCCGCTGTCGACAGAGGTCATTCCTCGATTGTGGAGCAACCCCGCACGGACGTCCGCCCCGGCCACAGCAACCCCGGGCGGATGTCCGCCCCGGCCACAGCAACCCCGGGCGGATGTCCGCCCAATGCCGCCCCCAGGGCAGATATCCGCCCAAGGCCGCGGCACCCCAGGGCAGACGTCCGCCCCCGGCCGCGGCGACCGGGGGCGGACTGCGCTCGGCTCTGTTCGGAGAGCGCGACGAGTGGGACGCGGTTTCCGCCGAGCGCAAGATCGCGAAAGACGGAGATCCTTAGAAGACTGAAACGCCGTAGGCGCTCAGGGCTTCGGTGACCGGCTGGAAGTACGTGGTGCCGCCGGAGGTGCAGTTGCCGCTGCCGCCCGAGGTCAGGCCGTGGGCGGTGGAGCCGGAGTAGAGCGGGCCGCCGCTGTCGCCCGGCTGGGCGCAGACGGTGGTGCGGATGAGGCCGGAGACCGAGCCCTCGGCGTAGTTGACCGTGCTGTTCAGCGCGGTGACGCGGCCGGAGCGGGTGCCGGTGGTGGAGCCTCGGCGGTAGACGGTCGCGCCGACGGCCGGGGTGCCGGCGTTGGTGATGTCGACCGAGGTGCCGACGCCGCCGGTCTTCGTGATGCTGGTGTTGGTGTAGCGGACGATGCCGTAGTCGTTGCCAGGGAAGCTGCTGCCGGCGGTGGTGCCGAGGGTGACCGAGCCGTTGTTCCAGCTGGAGGAGCCTCGGGTGCAGTGGCCGGCGGTCAGGAAGTAGTTGGTGCCCGCGCTGTTGCGGACGTTGAAGCCGAGCGAGCAGCGCCCGCCGCCGGAGTAGATGGCGTCGCCGCCGGAGATGAAGACGCTCATCTTGCCGGGGACGTTCTCGATGCGGGCCGCGTCGCCGAGCTTGGCGACGGTCGCCTTGACCGCGGCGAGCTTGGCGCCGGTCACGGTCTCGTCGACGCTGACCAGGACCTGGTTGCTGACCGGGTCGACGGCGAAGGCGGTACCGGGCGTCTTGAGGCTCGCCTTGAGGGATTCGTCGGCGGCGGCCAGGGTGGCGCCGCTGCGGGCCACGTAGCGCGGGGTCGCTCCGGCCGCGGACACCTCGGCGGCGGTGGCGGCGTCGGTCACGTTGACGACGAGCGCGCCGGACGAGTCCAGATAGGAGCCGGCGTCGCGGGCGCCGAGACGGGAATCAAGCGAGGCGGCGAGGGCGGACGGCGCGAACGAAGGGTCGCCCGCGACCGGGGCAGCCGCGGCGGGTGATGCGGCCAGGCCACTGCCGACAAGGATGCCGACTGCCAGGCCGACGATCGGTCGGCGAAGCTTCGGGTTGAGCACGGTTCCTCCCAGGGGGACGGGTGGGGTGGTACGCCGATCCGGCGCACCCGTGCTCGCAGTATTTAAACGCTTCTATGTCCTGGCAAGAACCCGACTCGATCTTCGATCGGAGATCAACCTGTGCCTGAGCTGTGCGAACGAGGATTGCATACTTCAGGCGTATTACTCGTTCGGGATGAACTGGATATGAACGCTTGACGCGGCCGGCGGCGCCGCGAATGAGCACCACCGGCCGTACGACAAGCACTATCCACGGTCCACCACGACAATCGGGGCCTCGTCGGCGAGGCGGTAGCCCAGCCCGTACACAGTGGTGATGAGCTCGGGGTCGTCCAGCTTGGTACGCAACCGGCTCACATGAACGTCGACGGTCCGGTTCGTGGTGTGCCGGTGGCCCCACACGTGCGTCAGCAGCTGCGCACGGCTGAACACCTGACGCGGGTGGCGGGCCAGGAACAGCAACAGGTCGTACTCGAGGCGGCTCAGCTCCAGCAGCCGCTCGCCCCGGAACGCGGTCCGGGCCCGCGGGTCCAGCCGGATCTCGCCCTCGGTCCGCGGCTCGGCCTCCCCCGTGAACTCGACGGCAGCGGACGGCCCGGCCGCGTCGACCAGCTCGCGCAGCGCGGCCAGCACCCGCTCCCGGCCGCCGGCCCCACCGGCGATGCTGATCGTGACGGTCACCGGAGCCTCGGCCGCTTCCGGCGGACGCGGGTCAGGTACGGGACGCAACCGGACGGGCCGGGGGTACGTGGCGTGTGGATGGGCGACGGCGAGAGCTGACATGGCTTCTCCTTCAGTGGTCCGCGTCACCGATTGCGGGGGACGCAGAGCAAGGATACATTTCCTATCTGTTAGATAGGCTAGACGGATGCAGTGGCGGGCGCCATAACCGCGCAGGTGGCAATTCCCCATCGGTTTACTAGGATATGGGAACGCCATTGACCACCCTGCAACCAGGTAGGACGGTGAAGGCATGCAACACAAGCCGCAGGACTACGTCAGTTCTCAACATGCGGAAAGCCTGCCAAGGGGGACCTCGTGACCGTCAGCTCACTCGTGGACGCCGACCTCTTCCGTACCCTGCTGCGCCGTCACGCCGCAGCGGTGGTCGTCATCACCGCGCCCGGTGCGCCGCCCGCAGGCTTCACCGCGACCTCCTTCACCTCGGTATCGCTGTCGCCGCCGCTGGTCTCCTTCTGCCTGGCCAACACCGCTTCGGCCTGGCCCGCCGTCGCCACCGCTGACGTCGTCGCCGTGCATGTGCTCACCGAGGAGCAGGAACACGTCGCGCGCACGTTCTCGACCAGCGGCATCGACCGCTTCGCCGCGCACGGCGACTGGGAGCAGGGACCGGGCGGCGTGCCGCTGCTCAACGGCGTCCTGGCCCGCCTGGTCTGCCGCGTGGTGCGCCGGGTCGAGGCCGGCGACCACTCGATCGTGCTGGCCGCACCCGAGACCGGCGCCATCCACGACGACCTGGCCGCCACGCCGTTGGTCTATCACGACGGCTCCTACACCCACCTACGCCGCGCCGCCTGACCAAAAGCCTATAAAAGCTGAAAAATCCGGCACGAAGTGCCGGATCAAGCGCAACCCGAGAACACAGCCGGCTGGAAACACCGGCAACCCCCGAGAACAGAGACAGAGAAGGAGGCGAGACGACATGACGGGAATCGTGGTGGTATCCGGCAACCCCCGTGCCGGTTCACGAACCTCGGCCCTGGCGATCGCGGTCGGCCAGGCCATAGCCGGTCGGCTCGGCTCACCCGAGCCGACCGTGATCGAGGTCGGTGAGCTGGGCCCCGGGCTGCTCACCCCCGGCGACCAGCCCACCAAGGAGGCGGTCGCGGCGCTGACCGAGGCCCAGCTCCTGGTCGTCGCCACCCCGACATACAAGGGCAGCTACACCGGTGTCCTCAAGGTGCTGCTGGACCAGCTGGGCCCGAACGCCCTGGCCGGCAAGCTCGCCGTGCCGGTGGTCACGGCCGGTGTGGCGCCTCAGGCGACCGCGGCCGAGGCGCTGCTGCGGCAGTTGCTGGTCGAACTGGGCGGGATCACGGTCCGCCCGGGTCTGCCGGTGGTGGAGGCAGACCTGAGCGAGACGCCGGCGATCGCCCAGAAGTACGCGGCTGCCGTCGATTGGTGAACGGTCAGCCCTCGGCGGGCACCACCGGGATGACGACCTGACGCGTGGCCGTCTGCGGCACAAAGTCGCTGAACTGTACGGTCACCGTCCACGTTCCGGCCTCCGTGGCCGTCCCGCGCAGGTACCCGGTGGACGAGAAGCTGAGGCCCGGCGGAAGGGTGCCGCCCGCAAGCCGCCACGACCCGCGCCCGGTCGTGGTCCGGTTGAACTTGAAGATGTACGGCGTACCGACCGTGACCGTGGTCGTCCGCGACGTCTTGATCCCCGGGGCCTTCGGCGGCGGCGCGATGTAGAGCAGGCGGTTCGGCGAACCGGCCAGACTCGTGACCTTGCCCTTCGTCGAGTACCCGACGAGCTTCTCGCGCACCTGCGCCGGGGTCAGGGCGGGCGCCGCGTCCAGGAGCAGGGCGGCGGCTCCGGCCACGTGCGGCGC
Source organism: Actinoplanes sp. NPDC051861 (assembly GCF_040681145.1). Lineage (NCBI taxonomy): Bacteria > Bacillati > Actinomycetota > Actinomycetes > Micromonosporales > Micromonosporaceae > Actinoplanes > Actinoplanes sp. NPDC051861. The sequence goes on along the minus strand of NZ_JBFAYE010000015.1, from coordinate 106,108 downwards.
GGCCATCGAGGTCCCGCTGTACGCCGCCCGAGCCGTGTCCGACGTCGACACCGACGACACGATGTCCACACCCGGCGCGAAGATGTCGACCACGCTGCCGTAGTTCGAGAACGCCGCCCGCTTGTCCTTGCTGTCGGTCGCGGCCACCGTGACGGCCGCAGGCAGTCCGGCCGGGCTGCCGAGCGAGGCGTTGGTGTTCTCGTTGCCGGCCGCCGCCACGAACGTGATGCCCGAGTCGATGGCCTCCTGCACCGCCTGCTCCATGGCCGGGCTGTAACCGCCACCCAGGCTCATGTTCGCCACCGCCGGTTTGACGGCGTGCGCGGTGACCCAGTCGATGCCGTCGATCACGTCGGAGAGAGTGCCCTCGCCGTCGCAGTTCAGCACCCGCACGGCGACCAGCTTCACCTTCTTGGCCACCCCGTATGTGCTCCCGCCGATCGTGCCCGCCACGTGCGTGCCGTGCCCGTTGCAGTCCGCCGCCGTGGTGTCGTCACCGACGAAGTCGTAGCCGTACGTGGCCCGCCCGCCGAACTGGGTGTGCGTGACCCGGATGCCGGTGTCGATGACGTAAGCGTGGACGTTGTCGCCGTCCGCGGTCGGCAGGTACGACTTCGACGCCGTCCGGGCGCGCTGGTCGATCCGGTCCAGTCCCCAGGCCGGGTTCTTCTGCACCGCGGCGAGGCGGACGACACGGTCCTTCTCGACGTAGCGGACGGCCGGGTCGGCGGCGAGGCGGGAGGCCTGCGCGGCGGTCAGCTCGGCGGTGAAGCCGGGCACCCGGGAGAAGGTTCGCAGGACACGGCCGCCGCCGAGGCTGCGCGCGGAGACGCCGGCCTTCCGTTCCTTCAGGGTGACGATGTACCGGCCGGTCGGGGAACCGGCGTCCGGCACCGCGTGGGCGGCGACGGGCGCGGTCAGGGTGGCGGAGGCCGCCACCGCCGCGGCGAGAACGGGGCCGAGGGTCCACTTACGCATGCCCCGCGTGATCGGTCGGCGGATTCGCCGGTTAAGAATTCCGCAGCTCAGGATCGGTGCGCCAGGAGCGCCAGCCGGACCCGGTTCGGGCTGGCGGTCTTCGTCATGAGCGCGGTGATGTGGGTCTTCACCGTCGTGACGCCGATGTGCATCCGCTCGGCGATCTCGGTGTTGCTGAGCCCCTCGCCGACCAGGTCGAGGACCTCCTGCTCGCGGGCGGTCAGGTTCTCCACCCGCCGCGGCGCGTCCGGCTTGGCGTCGACCGCGCGGCGCACCAGCCGCCGCAGGACGTCCTGGCTGAACGGGCTCTCGCCGGAGGCGGCCTGCCGGATCCCGTTCAGCAACTCGGCCGGCGGGGCGTCCTTGAGCAGGAAGCCACAGGCACCGGCCTGCAGCGCCGGGTAGAGGTGGTCGTCGTCGCCGAACGTGGTCAGCACGAGCACCCGGGCGGCCGGGCGCTCGGCGATGATCCGGCTGGTCGCGGTGATCCCGTCGACGCCGGGCATCCGCAGGTCCATCACGACGACGTCGGGCACCAGGCGGGCGGCGAGGTCGATCGCGGCACGCCCGTCGCCCGCCTCGCCGACCACCTCCATCCCGGGTTCGGCGTCGCAGAGCATCCGCAGCCCGGCCCGGATCAGCTGCTGGTCGTCGACGAGCAGGACCCGGATCACGCGGTCTCCCCCGGCAGCACTGTGCTCACGCGCCAGCCCTTCCCGTCCGGCCCGGCGGTGAGCGTCCCGCCGAGCACCTCCACCCTCTCGCGCATGCCGGTCAGGCCGTGCCCGCCGCCCGGTGGCGTGTCCGAGCGCCCGGCGAGGCCACCGTCGTCGACGACAGCCCACTCCACGTCGCCGTCCCGCACCTCGACCCGCAGAACCGCCCGCGCGGAGACGCCGGCGTGCTTGGCGACGTTGGTGAGCGCCTCCTGGGTCAGGCGCAGGACCGCCAGCCCGCGTACCGCGTCCAGCGCACCGACCGACGGGTCGATCTCGGCCTCCACGATCACCCCGGCCCGGCGGGCGGTCTCCACGGCACCGTCCAGCGCGGCGGGCAGCGCTGAGGGCTCGATCGCGGTCAGGGACGCGTCCGCGCGTACCCTGTCCGGGTCTCTCAACACGGCAACCAGCCGGCGCAGATCCGCCAAGGCCGCGGTCCCCGTCCGGTGGACGTCGTCGAAGACGTCGGCCACCTTGGGATCGAGCCCGGGGAGCACGTGCTGGGCCACACCCACCCGGAGCACCATCGACGCGACGTGATGGGCGACCACGTCGTGCAGCTCGCGGGCGATCGCGCCGCGCTCGTCGGCGCGGGCGGCCCGGTGCTCGGACTCCCGGCGCTTCTGCTCCTCCACCAGCCGGTGCTGCGCCTCCACGCCCAGCTGCTGGTTGGTGCGAACGACCAACCCGATCAGCACCGGCAGACCGAGATTGATCACCAGCCCGACAACCGCCTCGGTCAGGCCGGAAAGCGACGGCGACTCGCAGATCAGATAGACCGCGGATACCCCGGCGACCGAACCCCACAGGTAACGCCGGCGGGGTGCCCAGAGCGCCATCTCCGCGAGCGCCCAGGCGGTGCCCACCTGGTTGATCGTGGGATCGTCCAGGCTCGTCAGCGCCGCGCCGAACAGCAGGGTCTGCGCCAGCAGGTTCACCGGCGGGCGGTTGTGCAGCAGCAGGGCGCACAGGAAGGCCGGCACAGCGAGCGCCCATTGCAGGCCGGTCGGCGGGCGCTCGCTGTGATTGATCACGAGTAGGTAGGCGATGCCGCTGAGATCCAGCAGCACCATCCGGATGAGGGTGCTGCGCAGATCAAACAGACGGCCCGGGCGCATGACGGTCAGCCTAGGGTTTCTGCCAGCGCGGGCGCACCGCGAGGTAGGCGGCGAGCCCGAGCGGGCCGAGCATGATCGTCAGCAGCAGGATCGGTGCCATCACCAGGGCCGGCACACCGCGCTCCCGGCTGTCCAGGTAGGACCAGCGGCCGACGAACAGGTCGAAAGCGATCATGTGGGCCCAGCCCGCCGCCGCGCCGTCCGCGGAACCCAGCAGCTCGCGGATACCGCTCAGGGTCGGCGAGGCGACCGCCGAGATCACCGTGCCGAAGTCGGAGAACACCAGCACCGCGTAGATCGCCACGATCGGCAGCACGATCAGCGGGGACGACACGATCCGGTGCGTCCAGGACCACCTGGGCAGCAGGATCATCAGCGCCCAGAACGGCACGGCCAGCAGGAAGGTCAGATCGAACAGCGTCTCGGTCATGACACCTTCTTACGGCCCGCGCGCATCACCAGCGCGGCCGACGCCGCCGTAGCGGCCATCAGGCCGAAAAACGCGGCCAGGGTGAGGGCATCCGGTTTCAGCAGCGGTTGCGCACGCAGCGCCTGCCAGGTCAAAAGCAGCACGAGTACGGCGTAAGCACTCCCGCCCACGACGATGAGACCAGCCCGGGCGCGCTCGGTGAGCCGCACACCCCAGCGACGCAGCGCGAATGCCAGAAGCGGCAGCGCCTGCAGCGCGTGCAGCCCGACGAAGTGACCGATCCGCAGGTCGCCGCCGGTCGTGCTCCAGCCGGTCAGCGGCATGCCCGGCCCACCGTCCGGCACGCCGACCGAGTGCGCGCCGACCATCGCCTCGGTGCCGCCCTGACTCGTCATCAGGAAGGCCAGGCCCATGCCGAGCAGCGCGATCAGCAGGCCCAGCCGGATCGCCCAGGACGCCGCCCGGTCCGGGATCCGCTGTCGCAGCGCCGCCACCGCGATCACCACGTGCGCGAAGAAGAGCACCATGATCGAGGTGCCCATCGCCGACCACAGCGTCGCGTTCAGCGGCGTACTGACGTTGTAGTGGCTGGTCGTACCCCGGACCACCTGGATCACGATGATCGCCAGCTCGATCACCGCGACGCTGAAGATCACGACGCCGGCCCACTCGGCGGGGCGGCTGCGGCGCGGCAGCACCGCCAGCATCCACGCGAGCGTCCAGCCGTAGACGGCGAACGAGACGGCGAACTTGAACGGCTTGAGCCAGATCGGGACGCCGGTCAGGATCCGGTCGTCGAACAGGATGCCACCGGCGGCGATCAGCGCCAGCACGGCGGCCGCCCCGGTCAGCAGGATCAGTGCCCGGTTCCAGCGTGCCGGGCTGCGCAGCGCGGGCAGACTGCCCGCGGCCGGAACATCGATGGTGGTCATGCCAGCAGCGTCTCGCCGCGCGGCACCCGGATCGCCCGACCGGGGGCCGTACTCGCGGCCACTCGTCGGAGGTCTTCTCCTCCCCTGGTAGGAGGACTGGTGGCCGGGCGCGATACTGACGCCGTGCCTCACACCCCCGGCCTGACCGATTTCCCCGCCGACGACGCCGGACGCCGCAGCAGCAGCGCGTTCGGGCGTGCCGTCGTCGCCGATGCCCTCCGTTCCGTGGACCCGGCCGCCGCGGCGGCCGCCGAGCGGGAGACCGACTGGCGGCGCGGCTACCTGCGCCACTTCAAGGCCCTGGTCGAGGCGGGTCTCGCCGCCGACGGCGCGGCCGGATACGAGATCGCCGAGGCCGGGCTGGCCTCGGTGCAGGCCCGGATGCGCTACACCCGCGACGACGGGGAGTTCACCCTGGCCCAGGCGCTGCTGGCGGCGCCGGAGCAGCCGTTCGAGACGGTCGAGGTGACCGGGACCGGGCCGGCCGAGCGGGAACTCGTCCTGCCGTTCCGGGGCGAGCAGCTGCGCGGGGACGCCCTGCACCGGCGGCTCGACGCCTGGATCGAGGCGGGATCCGTGGAGGAGTCGTGCGCGGAGGCCGTCCGCGAGGTGGCGGCCAACCCGGACTGGCTCGACCTCAGCGACCAGCACCTGGTGGCGCTCGGCGCGGGCGCGGAGATGGGACCGGTCGGCGCGGTGCTCGGCTGGGGCGGCACGGTGCTGGCCGTCGACCTGCCCCGGCCGGACCTGTGGGAGCGGGTCTCCGGGGTGGCCTCGGCCGGTGCCGGACGACTGCTCGCGCCGGTGGCCGGTGACGGCACGCCCGGCGCGGACCTGCTCCGTGACCTGGGTGCGGTGGCGCAGTGGCTGCAAGGCTTCGACCAGCGGCTGATCCTCGGCAACTACGGGTACGCCCCAGGGGCGGCCTATCCGCGCCTGGCTGCGGCAGTGGACGCTTTGGGCGTACATTTGCGGCTTTTGCGGCCTGACACGGCGCTTGCCGTGCTCGCCACCCCGACCGACGTCTATGCCGTTCCGGGCGACGCCGTCGCCCAGGCCCGGGACCGCTACCGTGACCGATCCCGCCTGGCCGGGATGACCGGCGCGCTCTCCGCGGGCCGGCTGCTGCGCCCGAACTACCCCTGCGACGAGGTGCCGGGCGTCAACGACAGCCTGGTGCCCCAGCAGGGCCCGAACTACGCGCTGGCCAAGCGCATCCACCGCTGGCGCCACCCTGGCCCGCCGCGACGGCGTGGTCAGCTTCGCGGTCGCACCGCCCACCCGCACCCGCTCGGTGCTCCAGAACCGCCTGCTGGCCGCCGCGTATGCCGGTGCCCACCTCTTCGACGTGGAGATCTTCGAACCGGCGACGGCGAGCAAGCTGATGGCCGCGCTGATGGTCCACCAGATCCGCAAACCACGCTCGGCCCACCCGGCCGCCTGGCAGGACGAGGCGGTGGCCGCGGCGCACGGAGGGCTGTGGCGGGTCGCCTACCACCCCCGGACCGCCCTCCCACTGGCCGCCGTCCGCGGCCTGATCCTCCGCTGATGCCCTCTCCCCAACCGGCACCCTCGCCCTCGCCGGCGCCCTCGCCCCGGCCGGTGACCGTCGCCGGGCTGGTGCTGGCGGCGGGCGCCGGGCGCCGTTACGGCATGCCCAAGGCCCTGGCCCGGCATCACGGCCGGCTGTTCGTGGAGCACGCGGCCGACGTCCTGCTGGAGGCCGGTTGCGACCCGGTCCTGGTCGTCCTCGGCGCCGCCGCCGACGACGTCGTCGCGGCCGCCCCGGATCTGCCGGGCGTCGTCGTCAACCCGGACTGGGCGACCGGCATGGCGTCCTCGCTGAAAGCCGGCCTGGCCGCCCTGAACGCCGACGCCGTGGTGATCCTGCTGGTGGACATGCCGGGCGTCACCGCCGAAGCGGTCCGGCGGATCGCCGCGCACGCCGCGCCCGGAGCCCTGGTGATGGGTGGTTACGGCGACCGGCGCGGCCACCCCGTCCTGCTCGGGCGCGAGCACTGGGCCGGAGTCGCGGCGAGCGCCACCGGCGACCGGGGTGCCCGCGATTACCTCCGCACGCACGACGTCACCGTCGTGCCGGTCGGTGACGTCGCCGACGACACCGACATCGACCACCCGAATTAATTCGCCCGGCCGGGCAACCTTTCCGGGGCCGCCGAACACTCATCCAGCGTTCCCCGTACGCGAAGGAAGGCTGGGCGTGTTCAAGAACCTCAAGAAGCGGTGGCGGGCCGGCGTCGTGACGGTCGCCGCACTCGGACTGGGCCTCGGCGCGGTCGTCTACACCCAGGGAGCCTCGGCGGCGTCGTTCCCCACCGCCACCGGCACGGTGAAGCTGACCGCCAGCAAGTCGGTCTCGGGCACGCTCGACGGTGGGCTCAAGCGCTACTACGGCAGCGGCGCCCTGGGCGGCGACTCCCAGGACGAGGGCCAGGACCCGCTGTTCGTCCTGGCCGACGGCGCCACCCTCAAGAACGTGATCATCGGCTCGCCGGCCGCTGACGGCGTGCACTGCCTCGGCTCCTGCACGATCTCCAACGTGTGGTGGGAGAACGTGGGCGAGGACGCGGCCACGTTCAAGGGCGGTTCGAGCGCCAAGTACACCGTCTCGGGCGGCGGCGCGAAGTCGGCCTCCGACAAGGTGTTCCAGCACAACGGCGGCGGCACGCTGACGATCAGCGGCTTCCAGGTCGAGGACTTCGGCAAGCTGTACCGCTCGTGCGGCAACTGCAAGACCCAGTACAAGCGGACGGTCGTGGTGAAGAACGTGACCGTCACCGCGCCGGGCAAGAGCATCGTCGGGATCAACACGAACTACGGCGACACCGCCACCCTCTCCGGCATCACGATCATCGGGGACAGCAAGAAGAAGATCGCGATCTGCGACCGGTTCACCGGCAACAACACCGGCAAGGAGCCGACCAAGACGGGCACCGGGCCGGACGGGACGTTCTGCAAGTTCACGACGGCGAACCTGACCTACAAGTAAGCGGCCAGACCACGCAGTGACGTGATGCGGTGCGGCTCGTCGTGCGGGCCGGTTCCGGAACGGTCCAGGTGGACCGCTCGGAGGCCGGCGGCACGCGCCGCCAGCACGTCGAATTCGTGCCTGTCGCCCACGCTGAGCACCTCGGCGGGTGTTATCCCCCAGCGTTGACAGGCCCGTTGAAAGGCGGCCGGGTTCGGCTTGGCCACACCTAACTCCTCGGGTGTCCAGACCAGGCCGAGCCCGGCCATGCCCATTCCGGCCAGTTTCGCCCGTTGCTGCCTGTTGTCGCCGTTGGTGAGGACGGCTACTCTCAGGCCCGCCTTCGCCACTGTTTCGAGGGCGTCTTTCGCGTCTTCGAAGGCTCGATACTCGGATTGATAGGCGACCCGGAAACCGTCGAAGACCTCATCCAGTTCGGACATTTCACGATTTATGCCGAAGTAAGGCAGGAAGTCGGCGAGGCGCCGGCGGCGCTGCTCCGCGAACGAGATCTCCCGGCGGCGCCACGCGGCCAGATGCCGCTCGGCGATCTCGTCCCAGAGCGCGTGGACACCCTCGTCGAACGGCACACCCAGACCCGGCAGCCAGGACCGCAGCGCGGCGGCCACCGAACTGTCGTGATCCCCCAGCGTCCCGTCCAGGTCGAAGAGCACCCCGCGCAAGATCATGCGGCCACACTACGAGCCCGGAGCCGGCGCAACATCCGCGCGTCACCGAACCCGACGGCCCGCGCCGCCGCCTCCACGGTGGAGCCGTGCCCGATCAGGTGGTCGGCTCGCTCCACACGCAGCAACTGCTGGTACTGCAGCGGCGTGCGTCCCGTGGCCGCCGTGAACAGCCTGGTCAGCGTCCGCTCGCTGACGCCCGCCTCGGTGGCCAGCGCGGCCAGGCGCAGCGGTTCGGCGTACGACCCGTCGATCCGGTCCTGCACCCGGTGCACCACGTCACTGAGGTGGCCACGGTGCCGCAGCATCGCGCTCTCCTGGCGCGAGTCCCCGTTGCGCCGGGCATAGACCACCATCTCGCGGGCCACCCGCGCCGCCACCGCCGGGCCGTGCCGCAGCGACACCAGGTGCAGCGCGAGGTCGATGCCGCTGGCGATCCCGGCCGACGTCACCACCCGATCGTCGGCGACATAGAGCACGTCGCGCACCACGGCCGCGCGCGGATAGCGCCGGGCCAGCCGATCCTGCAGGTCGTGGTGGGTCGTGCAGCGCCGCCCGTCGAGCAGCCCGGCCCGGCCCAGCGCGTCCGCGCCCGCACACACGCTCGCCACGGTCCCGCCGGCCGCGTGGTGCGCGGCGATCCGGGCGATCGTGGCCGGTTCGAAGAAGCCGTACCCGTCCCGCCACCCGGGCACCACCAGCAGGTCGTCGACGGCCAGGACGGGCCAGGACGGCGACGCCTGCAGCGCGATCCCCTGCCAGGTCGGCACCGGCGAGGACTCGGCCACGTAGTCCAGGTGGTAGCCCGGCGCGGTGGAGAACACCTGCGCCGGGCCCGCGAGGTCGAGCAGGTGCACCTGCGGGGTCAGCACGAACACCACCCGGCTCACGATCCGGTCACACCCCAACGAGCTCCGCGACGGTCCGGATCGTGGCGAATCGGCCGGCCAGCGCATATTCGGTGCGGGCCACCACGTCCTCGGCGGCCAGCGTACGCGGATCCGCCAGCAGCTCCTCCACGCTCTGATCCTCGGGTGCGTCCCGGTGCGGGATCGGGAACGTCGCGGTGGCGTCGACGACGTACGTCACCTCGTAACCCAGGTCGGACGCGACCCGGGCGGTCGTCTCCACGCACTGCTCGGTGCGCAGCCCGCAGACCGTCAGCGACCGCACCCCGGCAACCGTCAGCCGGTGCTGCAGGTCGGTCGTCGTGAACGCGTTGTGCACGGTCTTCGTCAGCACCGGCTCACCCGGCGCCACCTCCAGCTCGTCCACCACCCGGACGAATCCGAGCGCCGGATCGAAGACGCCTCCGGTGCCCGGCTCGGCGTGGAGCACCCAGATCACCGGGTCGCCGGCGGAGCGCGCGGCCTCCACCAGCCGCCGCACGTTCTCCACCACCGCGGGGTTGCTGACCGTCCGCCAGAGCGGCCGGGCACGGAACGATTCCTGGACGTCGATCACGACGAGGGCGTTGGTCATACTCCGATCCTCGGGGCCGGCGGCTCGCGCGGACAGGCACCATCACGCCCGCAACCGGACCGATCCGGTCACGCCGTAGGGAAATGCCTGGACGGGAGAATCGCCGGCCTGTACCTTGCGTCAGACGTGACACCGCCCGAGGAGGTGAGACCCCATGAACGCTGCATCGATGTGGGTGCTCCCTCTCCCGTCACGGCCGGGCGATTGACGTAGGTGTCGCCGGGAGCGCCCCGCCCTCCCGAAAGGCAACACCCATGTTTGACGTGATCATTGTCGGCTGCGGTCCGGCCGGTGCCATGCTCGCCGCCGAGTTGCGGCTGCACGACGTACGGGTCCTCGTCCTGGAGAAGGAGACCGAACCCGCGTCGTCCGTACGCATCGTCGGCCTGCACATCCGCACCATCGAGCTGATGGCGATGCGCGGCTTGCTGGACCGCGTCCTCGAACGCGGGCGGAAGCGCCCGGCCGGCGCCTACTTCGCCGCCATCGACAAGCCGGCGCCCGCGGACCTGGACTCGGCCCACGCGTACCTGTTGGGCATCCCACAGCCGGTCATCGTCGGCCTGCTCGAGGACCACGCGATCGAGCTAGGTGCTCATGTCCGCCACGGCTGTACGGTGACCGGCCTCGACCAGGACGACGACGGTGTCACCGTCGAACTGGCCGACGGCGAACGGCTGCGCTCGCGCTTTCTCGTCGGCTGCGACGGCTCGCGCAGCACGGTGCGCAAGCTGCTTGGCGTCGGCTTTCCCGGCGAGCCGGCGCGGAACGAGACGCTGATGGGCGAGATGGCGCTCGACACGCCGCCCGAGGAGATCGCCGCCAGGGCGGCCGAGATCGGCCGGACCGACCGGCGGTTCATGCTCCGGCCGGCGGGCGGCGGGTTCTACGGCGTCGTGGTGCCGGCGGCGGGGGTCAGCGATCGCGCGGAACCGCCCACCATCGAGGACTTCCGGCAACAGTTGCGCGCTGTCGCCGGAACGGACTTCGGTGCGCACTCCCCGCGCTGGCTGTCCCGCTTCGGCGACGCCACCCGGCTGGCCGACCGCTATCGCGTGGGCCGCGTGCTGCTGGCCGGCGACGCGGCGCACATCCATCCGCCGATCGGCGGGCAGGGCCTCAACCTGGGCGTCCAGGACGCGTTCAACCTCGGCTGGAAGCTGGCCGCGCGGATCCGCGGCTGGGCGCCTGCGACGCTGCTCGACACCTATGAGGCCGAGCGCCGCCCGGTCGCGGAAGAGGTGCTGGACAACGCCCGCGCCCAGACGGAGCTGCTGTCCACCGGGCCGGGCCCGCGCGCCGTACGCAGGCTCCTGACCGAGCTGATGGACTTCGACGACGTGAACCGCCTTCTGCTCGAGAAGATCACGGCGATCGGCATCCGGTACGACTTCGGCGACGGACCCGCCCTGCTGGGCCGCCGCCTGCGCGACATCGAGGTGAAGCAGGGCCGCCTCTACGACCTGATGCGTCGTGGCCGAGGTCTGCTGCTGGACCGCACCGAACGCCTGACCCCGGGCGCCTGGTCGGACCGCGTCGACCACATCGCCGATCCGTCCGCCGCGCTGGACGCCCCGGCCGTCCTGCTACGCCCCGACGGCCACGTCGCCTGGCTCGGCGACAACCAGCCCGACCTGAATGATCAGCTCGCCCACTGGTTCGGCACCCCCCGCGTGTGAAGTTCGGGTGCGCACGACACCCGAACTCCACACACAACGAACTGCAAGCCGCGTGTGGAGTTCGGGTGCGTACGACGGCCGAACTCCACACACAACGAACTGCAAGCGACGTGTGGAGTTCGGGTGCGTACGACGGCCGAACTCCACACACAACGAACTGCAAGCCGCGTGTGGAGTTCGGGTGCGTACGACGGCCAAACTCCACACACAACGAACTGCAAGCGACACGCGTGTGGAGTTCGGGTGCGTATGAGGGCCGAACTCCACACGGAATGGGGTTAGTGGCGGGCGGCTGAGCGGCGTCGGGCGTGCTCGAGGAGGCGGCGCACGTCCGACGCCGTCATCGGGCCGGGGTTCACTACGCTCGCCCAGCCCTGCACGGCGTAGGCCGGGTGCGGGAACAGCCGGTCCTGAGCCGTGAAGTCGATCTCGCTCTGGTGCTCGGCGAACGCCTCCGGCCCGTACCCGAAAAGCTTCGTGAACTCCGCCCGCCCGAGCTCGATGTTGAGCCGGTACACCCACTTCCGGTTGAGGTCCGACCGCGAGTCGAAGTCCGGCACGTCAGAGTTGACGATCGTTGCGAACGGGTGCTTGCGGTCCTCACCGGCGAAGAAGAACCGGTCGCCCCAGGTGAACGACGGCATTCCGGAGTCCGGCTCGATCCGCGTCTCGGTGACCCCGGGCAGCTCCGAGACGCGGGCCGCCGTCTCCGCCACCGGGTCGTCGCCCACGCCGACGTGCACGATCGCGTCGCACCGCTCGATCGTCCCGGTGTCCAGCGGAAAGTACCGAGGCTCGTCGGTGACCCGCTCGGCACCACCGGCCCGTGACGGCTCGAACCAGCCGGTCCCGTCTCCCAGCGACCCCTCGAACGACTCCGGCGACGGGCTCTCCAGTCCCAGCGCCGGGCCCGCGCCGAGGCTGCCGGCGACGAAGACGTATCCGTCCCCGAGCACCGACGCCACGATCGACCCGGCGCTGCACCAGCGCAGATCCATGCCGGCGAGCTCCCAGTGACTCTGGTGGCGCTGCAGGTGCCGGTTGTGCGCGAACAGCAACGTCGGGCCGCGGTCGCGCTCCCGCTCGCGGATGTCCAGCACGTTCTGTGCCATCAGGGCGTCGCGCGTCGCTAGCATCCGGAAGATCCGCTCGTCCTGCGGCGCCGGGGTGCCGGCCACCGCGTGGTAGCGCAGCAGTCCGAGAGCCGCCATGGCGTGCGCCTTGGCACGGTGCCAGGCGCCCGCCGACGTCCGGTCGATCAGGAGCGGCGCTTCCGCGTACATCTGAATGAAGAGATCGTCGGCAAGCGCGCGCAGCGCCGCAGCCTCGGGTGACCGCCCGGGAGATCGCGCCGCATCCATGATGGCCTGCGTGTCGCTCCAGGTGGCATCCTCGCCGACCAGCCGGTCCAGATCGGGCGCCGCCGTGCCCAGATAATCGCGCACATAGCGCAAACAGGGACCCGGACTGGCCGCGCTCATCATCTCCACCGGCGCGTCGAAGCCGTGGAAACTCACCTGCTCGGCCGGCGGCAGCTTCTCGTTGTGCGCGCGCATCCACTCGACCAGCTCGCGGTTGCCGCTCAGGTAGCCCATCTCGTGGGTGATCCCGGACGGCAGGTCGAGGGAATCGCTCCGGCCACGCACGTAGTCGTCCACGGCCAACCCGGCGATCCGGTCCGACTCGATCGCGATGGACCGGAAGCCGTGCGCCACGAGAAACTTGAACATCTCGTTGCGCAGGCGCGGGAACGCGGGCTCCAGGTGCGTGGGCTCGCCCAGGGCCAGCAGTCGCGGCGCCCGGGTCTCGATGAGGGATCGCAGCTTGGATTCAAAAGCCATGACCTTCACCGTATCGTTGAAACTCCTGTTGAAGGTTGCTTCGCACTTTGCCCTGGGAGCCGGTTCTGAAGTCTCAAAACGGGGTGCATCGGCCGGTGGACCTGGCGCGGCGGCACGGGCTGTCCGCGCAGGCTGTTCGCAACTATGAGCGCGACGGGCTGATCCCGCCGGCGACGCGCACCGCGAGCGGCTACCGCGTCTACACCGACATCCATGTGGTCGCGCTGAGCGCGCTTGTCACGCTTTTTCGGGGGTACGGGTACCGCACTGCGCGCGAGATCATGAGAGCTGCCGCGCGGGGCGACGTGGAAGCGGTCCTGTCCACGCTGGACGCCGCACATGCCCAGCTCCAGCGCGACCGGGAGACCCTGGCGAGCGTGGCGGCCGCGGCCACACACCTCGCCGAGACGCCGGCGCCTCCCGACCGTCCGCTTCCCGTGGGCGCGCTCGCGCACCGGCTCTCCGTCACCCCGGCCACGCTGCGAAAATGGGAGAAAGCGGGAATCCTGGCGCCGTCGCGCGAGCGCGTGACCCGGTATCGGCTCTACTCGCCGGAGGACGTCCGCGACGCCGAGCTCGCCCACCTGCTGCGGCGGGGCGGCTACCGGCTGGACCACATCGCGACGGTGGTGGCGCAGGTCCGCGCGGCGGGCGGGCCGGCCGCGCTCGCGGACTCGCTGGCCGGCTGGCGGGAGCGGCTGACAGCTCGCGGCCGGGCCATGCTCACCGGCTCCGCGCGCCTGGACGACTACGTGTCGTACCTGGAGACAAGTGCCGCCCCGCCCGTGGGGGTTACGGGCGGGGCGGCGGGATGATGACGGTCAGCGCGGGTAGTCGCGGTAGCTACCGCTGTAGTAGTCCCCGACTTCCTCGCGATAGGCCGCGGTCTCGAAGGTCTCCTTGTCGTACTCCGGAGAGCTCTTGATCTGCTCCTTCGTCCGATCCACGTAGACCTTCTTCTCCGCGTGGTCGACGGTCTGCACCGTGCCGGCGGGCAGGAGAACCTTCCGCCCGAAGATCCACGGTCCGGTGTCGACCACGAGGTGCGCGCCACCGACGTCGTAACTGGCCTGGTCGATCGAGCCGATGTGCCCATCGGTCGCCTCGACCTTGAATCCGACCAGATCCACGCCGGACCTCGTGCCTTCCTCGACGCTCTCGACGTCCGCCGGGTCATATGTGGAACCCAGCGTCGACGGGTCACGCCACGACCACGGAGTGAACGGCGTAGGTTGCATCACGGCCTCCTTCTCCATTGACGGATTTGCCGCTGTACAACCCGTACCCGCCCGCTCCGCCCCCTAACCTCCAACGTGTGTCGAGCAAATGTGTGTGTGGAATTGGGGTGCGGAGCGGGGTGCAAGTCAACACACGGGTGCGGCACCCCAACGCTGCGTGTGGAGTTGGGGTGCGCAGCGGGGTGCAAGTCAACACACGGGTGGGGCACGCTCAGCGGTGGATGTCGCCGCCGCTGAGGGCGGCCAGGTCGGTGCGGGTGGGTAGGCCCTCGCAGTCGCCCGGGACGGTGACGGCGAAGGCGCCGGCGGCGATCGCTGTCCGCAGGCGGCCCTCGGGCCCGGCGCCCGCCAGGCGGTCGGCCAGGTAGCCGGCCACGAAAGCGTCGCCGGCGCCGACAGGGTCGAGGGAGGTGACCGGGAGGGCGGGCACGGCGTGGAGGGTGCCGTCGATCTGGGCCACGCAGCCGCGGGCGCCGTCCTTGACGATGACCTCGGTGGGGCCGAGTGCGGCCAGGCCGCGTACCGGATCGGGATCGTCGATGAAGATCTCGGCCTCCTCGGGGCCGGCGAAGACGATGTCGGCGCGGGTGACCAGGTCGCGGAGCACCGGGGCGGCGTCGAAGCGGGACCAGAGCTTGCTGCGGTAGTTGACGTCGACGGAGACCGTGACACCGGCCGCCCGGGCTGCCTCGACCGTGTGGAACACCGCGGCGCGGGCGGTGTCGCTGAGCGCCGGGGTGATGCCGGTGACGTGGACGATTCCGGCCGCCTCGATCTCCGACACCGGCACGTCGGACGGGTTGAGCCGCGAGCCGGCACTGCCCGCCCGGTGGTAGTCGGCGTGGATGAACTGGCCCGAACGCTGGTAGCGGATCATCAGGCCGGTGAACGCGTCGTCGGCGAGCGCGATGGCGCGCACGCCGAAATAGCGCAACCGGGCCGCGATGAGCGCGCCCACCGCGTCCTGGCCGATCCGGCCCACCCACGTCGCGTCGCCTCCCAGGCGCGCCACCCCGATCGCGACGTTGCTCTCCGCGCCGGCGATGCCGAGAGTGAAGCCCCGGGCGCTCTCCAGCGTGCCGATGCCGTCGGCCACGAAGATTCCCATCGCCTCGCCGAGGGTGAGGACGCCGCTCATGATCTGGCGAAGGCGACCGCGTCGGCCGCGTGCCGGGCCCGGGTGGCCAGAGCGGTGAGGCTGCCGCCGGTGGCCGCGTCGCCGATCAGCGGGCCGCCGACGCCGACCGCGACCGCACCCGCGTTGATCCACTTGGCGATGTCGTCCAGGCCGATGCCACCGGTCGGCATGATCTTGACGTCCGGCAGCGGGCCGTGCAGGTCCTTCAGGTACCCCGGGCCGAGGCCGCCGGCCGGGAAGAGCTTGACCAGCGGCGCACCTGCCCGATGCGCCGCGTAGACCTCGCTCGGCGTGTACGCGCCCGGATAGCACGGCACGTCCTGACCGGTGAGGGTGCCACCCACCGGCGAGACCAGGAAGACCGCACCCGCGTCGACGGCGGCCTTCGCGTCGTCCGGGGTGAGCACCGTGCCCGCTCCGACCATCACGGTGTCCGGAAGCTGGCGACGCAGGCCGGCGATCGCCTCCATCGCGCCCCTCGAGGTCAGCGTGACCTCGAGAGCCGTGATCCCGGCCGCGACCAGGACATCGGCCACCGCGGCGAAACCGTCGGCGGAGGGTGCTCGGAGGATGGCGACGAGCCCGCTGCCGACGATGGCAGCGGAGACAGGATCGAGGGATACGTGTTGATCAGTCACCGCTCGATCCTGCCCGATGCAAACTGTTTGCAGTAAGTCCCAATCTCAGCCGCCCAGGAGGCGGCCGATCGTGTCGAACACGTCGGCGTAGAACGTGCCGCCGATGCTGCGGAACAGCTCGAAGTCCTTGCCCGGGCTGCCGAAGAACGGCCGGAGCGTCCAGGCGAGCTGGGTGCCGACGAAGCCGAACAGCAGGATCCAGATGTAGAGCAGCGTCATGCTGGTCGAGCCGTCGCCCTGGTGAGGCTGCGGCGGGCGGGCGCCGATCTGGGAGAGCGGCTTGACCGGGGCCGGGGCGGTGAGGACGGCGCCGTTCTCCTTGGCCGGCGCCGTGGTGCTGGTGCTGGTGCTCTCCGACGTGAGCGCCGCCGGGGTGGCCGGGACGACGACAGAGGCCTGGTGGGCGTTGAGCGCGCGCATGCCGGCGGTCAGGAAGCGCAGCCCGACGACCGCGGTGAGGATCAGGATCCCCACGTTGAGCAGCTTGAAGAACGCGTAGCTCTGCGCGGTGATCAGGAAGAACAGGCTGATCGGCGCGAACGCCAGCGTCAGGACCGAGGTCACCGTGATGCAGACCATGATCAGGGTGAGCGCCTGGAGGACCGAGAGCTTGGCCCCGAACACGAGATTGAACAGATAGAGCGTAGGCAGGCAGATGGCGAGCGTCGCCAGGAAGAGCAGCGGCAGCTTCACGAACGACGAGGCCGCCTGAAGGGCGCTGTTCGAGAACCCGAGGACCGCGCCGTACAGCGCGAGGCTGAGCGCGGAGCTGACCAGCATCTGGCCGGTGAGCTGCTTGAGGTCACGTTCCTCAATGATCTGGCGCCAGACGCTCTCGCGGTCGCGGAGCAGGCGTTCGATCACGAGAAGGCTGTTGGCCATCGTGTCTCCCGAGATGGTGAGGGGTGGGTCGGCAGGGGCTACTGTGACCCGCGTGAACGAGTCACTCAGGGCCTCCGACGCAGAACGGTACCGTGTCGTCGCCATCCTGGAGAAGCATGCGGCTGCGGGCCGGTTGACGCTTGATGAGTACGCCGAACGCGTCGACCGCGTGCTGGCGTGCGTGACACACGGCGATCTGGCCGCCGTCACCGCGGATCTCCCGACCTCGGAGGACCCGCGGGACGACTCACGTCACCTGCTGTGGGCGTTCCTCGCCGCGGGGATCGTGTTGGCCCTGTTCACCGTCGTTCTGACTCTTGCCCGCTGATCTTCTTGACCGGGGGTTTGCGCAGCAGGCCGCGGACCACACCGTTCGGCGACTGCACGGGCTCCGGCGGGGTGTCCCGGATGCCCAGTTCCTCCCGGACGGCCGCCTCGAACTGCTGCATGACCAGCGGCACCTGCGTGATCAGCTCACGGAAGTGGGTCTGCGGCTGTACACCGACCACGGCGGCCGGGTTCATCTCACTGTGCAATCTTTCAAGCTGAAGGTGTACGGCGAGAGCGGCGCTGCGGACCGGCCCCGAGGCGAGCAGCCGCACGGGCATCAGCGCGGGGCCGATCTGATCCACGTAAGCCAGCGCGCTCGGCGGCTTCTCCCCCGCCTCGAACGCCGCCCGCAGCCGGTACGTGGCCCGTTCGAACCCGGCCAGCAGCTGGACGTAGGCCTCTCTGCGCTCCTCGTACCACCGGCGGTTGCGGCGCTGCCGGTTCAGCAGGCTGTTGTCACGGGCCTGGACGAGAACCGCGACCGCGGCCCCTGCGAGGGCGAAGACGACGGCCACGAGGGGCAGTCCCCACCACGGGATCTGAGACACCCGCTAACCGTATCGACCCGGTACCCGGACGACTGTCAACCACGCCCCCGTGCCAGTAACGCTTCGATGGCGACAGCCGCCTCCTCGGCAATCTGCGCAGGTCCGAGCAGTGCGCCACGCCGCCGCGCCGCCGTCACCCGCTCCGCGCCGAGCCGCTCGGCCGCCGCCGCCCGGGCCCGGTCCAGCCTTGCCGCCTCCGCCGGGTAGACCTCCGCCGCCGGCAACGCCGCGTCGATCAGGACGGCGGTCTCGTCGGCGCCCACCCGCACCAGCAGCACGATCAGGTTTCGCAGCGCCGCCGCGTGCAACGTGTCGTTCCCGGCCCGCCGCCACAGCCGCAGCACCTCCCGGAACGCGGCTAGCGCCGGCCCCGGATCCCCGTGCCGGCTCCGCACAGCGACCGCCGCCGTCCCGGCCGCCGCCTGGAACAGCCGGTCGTCCACCGACGCGGCCAGCTCCACCGCCTCGTCGAACAGCCCGAGTGCCCGCTCCGGCTCGGTGTCGCCCAGCGCCTCCCCCAACCCGTACCGCGCCTCGGCCCGCGCACTCGGGTTCCCGGTGGCGTCCGCCAGCGTGACCGCGCTGCCGGCCAGCGCCACCGCCTCATCGGTCTCGCCCGACCACACCCGCACGAGCGCCTCACCGACCAGCCCGGAGACCCGCGCGGCCGGCTCGCCCTCCATCGCCCGGTAGTGCGCGATCGCCGCCTCCGCGTCACAGGCCACCAGAGCGACGTCCCCGAGCACCTCGTGAGCGGGCGCCCCGGGCGGCTCGGCCAGTCCCGCCAGCCTCCGCGCCTCCCCGAGGTCGCCCCGCCCCCACGCGTGCGTGGCGGCCGCCGCCAGCGCGTCCGGGTGCCGCGGCCCGTCGACGGCGGCCAGTCCCCAGGCGAGCACCTCGTATTGCTGACAGCGATAGCCATAGCGATACATCGAAGCGGCCAGCCTCACCCGGACCTCGGCGTCGCCCCGCTGAAACGCCAGCCGCAGGTCGGGCAGCAGCGCGTCGATCTCCCGCACGGCAGCGGCCTGCTCCGGCCCACGCATCCGCGCGTCCAGCTCCTCGGCCATGCCCGCCATCGCCACCGCATGCCGAGCCTCGGTGGCCGCCCGGTCACCGTCCCCCGGCAAACCCGCACCAGCCGCCACCCGTCCCCCGCCGGCCCCGCCCGCAGTCGCCGCCACGCCCGCAGTCGCCGTCGCGCCCGCCCGGGCCGCCGCGCCTGCTTTTGTCGCCGCCGCTCCGTCTGCCCGTGCGACGCCGGGGCCGGCGTCGCCGCTGGCGCGTGCTGCCGCCAGCTCGACCAGGTCGGCGGTCCGCTCGTCGGGGGCGGCCGGCTCCGTCGCGTAGGCGCGCACCGTCTCCAGCAACCGGAACCGGCCCGCACCGTGCCGGGCGACGAGTGACCGGTCCACCAGGCCCGCCAGCAGGCCGGCGACCCGCGCGCGGGGCAGCATCTCGTCCGCCGCCACCGTCTCGGCGGCCGCCACCGAGAAGCCGCCCGCGAAGACCGCCAGCCGCCGCAGCAGGCGCTCGGAGGCCGGGTCCAGCAGGCCGAAGGACCAGCCGACCACCGCGCGCAGTGTCCGATGGCGGGGGTCGCCGCCGCGGCGGCCGCGGCTCAGGAGATCCAGGCGGTCGTCGAGGCGGGCGTGGAGTTCGGTGACGCCGAGGGCTGCCGCCTGCGTGGCGGCCAGCTCGATCGCGAGTGGCAACAGGTCGAGGCGTTCCACCACCTCGCCGACCGCGGGCGACATCGGCACCCGGGCGCGTTCGCAGAAGAGCTGCCGGGCCGTCTCGGGTGCCAGCCCGCCGAGCCGTAGCACCTGCTCGCCGTCCACCCGCAGGCTCTCCTGGCTGGTCACCACGACCCGAACGCCGCGCAGCGCCTCCGCCAGCTCGGCCGCCGCGCCCAGCACGTGCTCGCAGTTGTCCAGCACCACCACCGGGAACCGCTCGGCCGCACCCGCGATCGCCGCGACCGGGTCCTCATGGGGCGCCACCCGCGCGCCGACCGCGACCGCCACCGCCGCCAGGAAGTCCGCCTCCCGCACGTCGGCCGCGTCCACCCAGGCCACCCGGGACGCCGCCCGCACGGTCTCCGCCACGAGCCGCGTCTTGCCCACGCCACCGGGCCCCACCACGCTGACCAGGCCCGGCTGAGCGAGCAGCGCGGCCAGTTGCCGCTGCTCACCCTCCCTGCCCAGAAAGGACGAAAACCTCAAGGGTACGCCAATTGGCGGCGGACCCCCGAGCCCGCCCTGGACGAACGCTCCCTGACCGCCCCCACCGTCGCTCGATGACCGGGCCGCACCGTGGCCCGCCGGCAGCGCCTCGCCGGCGTCGCGATGCGTTGCCGGCTCGACGGTGGCTGGAGGCCTTCCTCTGAGGAGGGCCAGCTGCGCCTGGCGAACATGCTCCGACGGGTCCAGGCCGAGCTGGTCGACCACGGCGTCCGCGTGGCGGCGGAGCGTTTCCAGAGCTTCGCCGCGATGGCCGGTGGCGGCCAGGGCGGCGGCGAGCGTGAGGGTGCCCTCCTCCCAGCGGGGGTCGAGGGCGACCGTCGCGTGCAGCTCGGTCACGGCGTCGGCGGGCGGCAGGGTGGCGGCGTGGCGGAGCAGGGCGGTGTGGTGCAGGGCGTGCAGGCGGGCGGCGGCGCCGCGGAACGGCTCGCCGGGGAACTCGGGCAGGGGGTGGCCGCGCCACAGGGCCAGGGCTGCGGACGGGTTGGCGTGGTCGCGGATCAGGTCCTCGAAGTGGAGGGCGTCGACGCGGGTGCGCGGCAGGTCGAGGCGGTAGCCGGCGGGCTCCAGGGTGATCAGGCCGGGCACGGCGAGGCGGGCGCGCAACCTGGCCACATGCGACTGCAGGCTGTTGCGCGCCGACGGCGGCGGGTCCTCCGGCCAGAGGGCGTCGATCAGCTCGGTCACCCCGGCCGGCCGGCCCGCTCGGAGGGCGAGCAGGGCCAGGACGGCGCGTTGCGCACCGCCGGCGAGGGTGACCGGACCGTCGTCGCCCTCCACCACGAAGGGCCCCAGAATCCGAACCAGCACGCAACGACCGTAAAACCCCGCCCCAGGGGCAGTGCAAGGCCAATCGGACTACCGACAGATCTACGACTCAGCGCAGCCGATAGAAGCGCCAGAACTCGTTCTCGATGTCGAGCACGGACGGGCTGCCGAACCCGGCGTCGCGGGCCCACCCGAGCAGCGTCGGCGCGCGCAGGATCGTCCCGTTGGCGATCACCGGGTTCTCGGCTCGGGTGGCGGGCAGGCAGTGCAGGACGCTGAACGCGTACTGGAGGCGCTCGACCTCACCGGCGGGCGCGGTGAACGTGTCCGCCACCCGCTCGTCGGCGATGAAGACGCTGCCGCCGGGCGCCAGGACGCCCCGGGCCGCCCGCAGCACGCCCACCGGATCCCCCATGTCATGCAACGCCTCAAATATCGTGACCAGGTCGTATGATCCGGACAGGGCGCCGGCCGCGTCGCCCACCGCGAAACTGACCCGATCCGCGACTCCCGCCGCGGCCGCCACCGAGCGGGCGGCCGCGATCGAGTCCGGGTCCAGGTCCACCCCACGGACGGTGATCGACGGATAGGCCACGGCCAGGGCCACCGACGAGTACCCCATCCCGCACCCGAGATCGAGCACCGCGGCACCCGAACCCGACCGCAGCAGCGCATCCACCTCCGGCACCGCCGGCAGCCACTCCGTCGTGAGCAGATGGTCGAACATCGGCCGGTTGAACCCGGCGATGCCGTGCCGCACGTCGGCGTACTCCGAGTACGGCACTCCCTCACCCGTCCGGAACGCCTCGATCACCCGCGGCGTCAGCAGCGCGACACCGACGGCGAACTCCGCCGCGGCGCCGGCGTAGTCAGGGCCGCCCTCGTCCAGCAGAACCGACGCCACATCCGGCGTGAGCTCGAAGGATGGCGTCAGGAACCCGGCCGCGGCCTGCTGTTCCAGCCACTCCCGTGCGTAGCGTTCGTCGATGCCGGCCGCCTTGGCCAGTTCGGCCGGGGTGAGCGGCCCGTCCCGGAGTGCGGCGTAGAGGCCGAGCTTGCGGCCGAGTTCGACGGTGCAGAGTTCGACGGCGCCGATCAGAGCGCCCAGCATGCGTTCCGCGAGATCAGTCATGGGTCCACCCTGCGACGGACCGCGTGCAGCGCGCGTGCAGAACGCTTGACCTCAAGTTGAGTTCAGCTTGCAGGGTGGTCGGATGAGAGCCGCAGTCTTCGACCGGTACGGTCCGCCCGACGTCCTGCGCATCGCCGAACTGCCCGACCCCGAGCCGGGTCCGGACGAGGTCCTGGTCCGGGTGTACGCCGCCGGCGTCCAGCCCTTCGACATCGCCGTACGCAACGGCACCATGCCCTGGGTGCAGGCGAAGTTCCCCCAGCAGATCGGCCAGGAATACTCCGGAGTCGTCGAACGCATAGGATCAAATGTCGTAAATATCCGACAAGGCGACGAGGTCCTCGGCTCCACCATGCTCAACGGAGTGGCCGAACTCGTAACCGTCAAAGCCGAAAATGTCGTAATAAAGCCAAAAAACAGAGACTACAACACCGCAGCAGGACTGGTAGCAGCGTCCCAAACAGCCTCCGGCGCCCTCACCGAACTCAACCTGACCGCGGACGACGTCATCCTGATCCACGCCGCAGCCGGCAGCGTAGGAACCATAGCCACCCAGCTAGCCACCCAAACTGGAGCAAAAGTAATCGGAACCGCAAGCCAAGACAACCACGACTACCTGCGCCAACTGAACGCCGTGCCCGTCCCGTACGGTAAGAATTTGATCGAAGCGATCCGAAGCACCTCCCTGACCCCCACCGTCGCCCTCGACGCCGCAGGCGGAGAGTCCATCGCCCAGTCGGTGGCCCTGGGCATCCCCCCGAACCGCATCGGCACCATCGTCGACGACAAGGCCGCAGCCGAGCACGGCGCCCTCGTGGTCCGCGCCGGCCGCTCCCCCCAGCGCCTCGCCGAGGTGATCGCCAAGGACATCGTCATGCCGATCCGCACCTACGCCTTCGACGACGACGGCATCGTCGAGGCGCATCGGAAGGTGGAATCCCGCCACGGCCGCGGCAAGGTCGTGATCACGGTGGCGACCCGGTAGCGGCCGGTTGCGGTACCGGATCACCTGCTCAGTGGCCCGGCTACCACACCGAAGCGCCCGGCATGCGATTGATGAGGCACCTGACCGGGAATGGCCCGGCACCGCTGTTGGCCGCCGGAGTGATGGCCGCCGCCATCGCCCTCTCCGCGAACACCGCGCCCGCAGCGGCCGGGCCACCCAGCACCGTGCGCCACAAGGCCGAGAAGATCCGCATCCTGCCACTCGGTGACAGCCTCACCTTCGGCAAGGGCGACCGGACCGAGAACGGCTACCGCCGCGACCTGTACACCTGGATCACCGCCTCCGGCCTGCCCGCCGATTTCGTCGGCTCGCTGCGCAACGGCTCCGGCGGCGACAACGCCCACGAGGGTCACCCGGGCTGGCGGATCGCCTGGCTGACCCGGCACATCGACGAGTGGATGTTCAAGTACCAACCGCAGGTCGTGCTCCTCGACATCGGCACCAACGACCTGCTCAAGAACCGGGCCGCCGGTTCGCCGGAGCGCCTCGCCGAGCTGCTGGACCGCATGGTCACCATCGATCCGTCCGTCCAGATCGTGCTCGCCAAGCTCCTCGTCGTGCCGGGCCGCCACGCCGCCGAGTTCCGGGCGTTCAACAGCGCCGTGGCCCGGGTCGCCCAGCGCTACCCCTACAACGTCACGCTGGTCGACATGTCGCGGATCTCCGCGGCGAACACGGTGGACGGTGTGCACCCGAACCAGCTGGGCTACCGGCAGATGGCCTACCAGTGGTACCAGGGTCTGCGCCGGGTGCTGCCCACCGGCCGTTCGATGCCGGTGGTGGCGAATCCGTTTCAGCGCAGGTAGGCGAGCCCGTCGAGCATGACCGCGGGCCGTCCGCCGGTACCCTCCACCTCCACCCGAACCGTGTGCGAGCCACTGCTGCCCCAGGCCCGGGTCCAGATCGCCTGCCGATAGGTCGCCGCGTCCGAGCGCAGGTCGACCACGCCCTGGTCGCGCCCGTCCAGGAAGATCCGGACCCGGCCCGAGGTGGCGGTGCGTCCCACGACGAGGGCGGCCGAGGTGCCGGTGAAGGTCCAGCTGAGCGACGCGCGAGCGGCCGAGGCGGTGACCGCCTCGCTGCCGAGGAATCCGGGGTCACGCAGGGTGCGCCAGGTTCCGGTCCGTTTCGCTCCGGCTTCCGAAAGGATCACAGGGGTACGCGTGACCGAACCGTTCCGCACGTTCCCCGCCGGATCGCTCGCCGTGACCGTCCACGAACCCGCCTCCCCGGCTCGCGCCGTCCCGTTCAGGGCCCGCACGGTCCCGCCGAGCACCTCCCGGGACGTGCCGGTCACCCGGATCGAGCGCAGCCCGTTCGCGTCGGTGGCCGCCCAGGTCAGCCGCACCGGCACCGCCGTGCTGATCGTCCCGGTGCGCAGCGACACCTGCGGGGCGGTGGCGAAGGCCGGCGCGACCGCGTCCGCGACCACCGTCGCACTGGTCACCGCCGTACGCCCGGACAGGTGCACGGCCTTGACCGCGACCGTGTGCGAACCCGCGGTGAGCCGTACCCGTGAGGTCCGGTGCCCGGCCGGTGCGGCGGTGAGCATCCGGCCGTCCAGCCAGACCTCGAAGCGGTCCAGCATCCGGCTCGAGGTGTTCAGGTTCCAGAGTGGCTGGAGCAGGCCCTTGCTGTAGTACTTCCCGGCGTACGCGGACGCGCCACCGAGCTTGTCGTACTTCAGTCCGGCCGGTGCGCCACCGGCCAGCGAGCGGATCGACGGCAGCTGCGCGTACAGGGCGTTGCCCGGGCACTCGGTCTTGCCGGTGTCGCGGTGCCCGGCGATCCGGTACAGCACCGCCTTCTTGCCGACCGGGTACCGGTCGCTGCCGCCGGAGACCAGCGCCACCCGCCCGGCCGGCGGGCTGCCCCACGCGCCCAGCTTGTACGCCGCGAGCTGCGCCACCGACGCCCGAGCCGCGGCCGGGATCGAGGTGGCGCCGAAGTTGCCGATCACCGCGATCGCGCTGGCGTTGTTGTTGAAGCCGAGCGTGTGCGCGCCGAGCACGGACCGGTTCACGCCGCCCGCCCGGCCCTCGAAGATCGTGCCGCACTTGTCGACCAGGAAGTTGTAGCCGACGTCGTTCCAGCCCTTGCTCCGCACCTGGTACGCCTGGATGCCCCGCAGCACGCTCGCCGTCTCGGAGCAGGCGTATCCATTTCCGGTCGCGGTGTGGTGCACGAACACCACCGAGATCGCCCCGGTGTACGCCGGGGCCTCCTTCACCATCGTCTCGTTGGCGCCCCAGCCGGCCCGCGTGATCATCTTCGGCACCGGGCGCGGCGGCAGCCCGGGTGCCCGCTTCGGTTCCGTCGCCATGTCGCGCCGGGCCGCCACCAGCCGGAGCGGGTCGTCGCGCGGCGCGTCCGGGTTGATCAGGTCGACACGCAGCCCCTCCGGCAGCGGCCGCCCGGCCGAGATCATCCGCGCCTGCACCCCGTCGGAGGGCCCGACCCAGAGCGGGTCGCTGGCGCCGCGCACGGCCGGGCCGCCCGCACCGCCGGAGGCGTCCGGGTTGTCGGTCTCCAACAGCCGCCAGGGCGACCACGCCCCGGTGGCGATCGACCGGGTCCGCACCTCGATGGCGCCCTCGGCCACCGCGCGCGGGTCGGCCCAGGTCACCCCGAGCAGGCTGAACGGGCCGGTGCGGCGACGCGGCAACTCGGCCGTGCGCACCCCGCCGGCCTGTTCCGCGACCAGGCGCAGGTCGCCCGACCGCGCGCTCGCGGCGGTCAGCGGGAACGTCTGCATCAGGCTGATCGCCGGTGTGACGTCGCGGTCCCGCATACCGGCGTGGGAACCGGCCACGAGCGCGACGGCGAGGGCGGCGGCGAGGGTGCGGCGCATCAAGACTCCCCGGCCGCCAGCGGAAGGGGTCAAATCGGGCTAACCGGCGACCACGAGACACCTTGCCGCGATCGGGAGCAGCCCGTGGGGAGTTTTGCGAAAAATCCTCTGATTTATTGGTTCATGAGCCAAATGGCCGCATTCAGCGCCGTCGCGTAACTCACCCACGCCCAGTACGGCAGCAGCAGCCCGGCTGCGAGGCGGGACACCGGGCGGAACTGCCACGCCGTGATCCCGATCAAGACCCAGAGAACCACGATGTCGACCAGCGCGAGGCCGTACCGCCCGAATCCGAAGAAGATCGGCGTCCAGATCGCGTTCAGGACCAGCTGCGCGGCGTACCAGTTCAGCGCGGTACCCCAGCCGGTTCGCCGCCAGACCAGCCAGCCGCTCACCGCGATCATCACGTAGAGGACGGTCCAGGCCGGCCCGAACAGCCACGAGGGCGGCGCCCAGGACGGCCGGTCCAGGCTCTGGTACTCGCTCGCGGTCCCGGCCACCCCGAGGCCGCCGACCAGGGCGGCCACCGCCACCGCGGCGCCGAAACCGGCCAGCGCCAGCCACGGATTGACGGATCGGCCCGAGCGCATCACATGACTGGTCATGCCCCAGCGGTACCCGCGGATCAGCGCGGCGAATCACCGGCCTGCCGCACCAGGCCGTTGATCACCCAGTCCGCGACGCGGGCGAAGTTCAGGACCGGGCCGCCGCCCTCGGCGACGACCGCGGCGAGCCGGGGGAAGTCGCCGCCGGCCACCGCCGAGCCGATCTGGGCGGCCTGGTCCTCGCCGGTGGAGGCGCCGGCCAGCTCGCTGGTGACGTAGGAGGCGACGAACCCGGTGAACATGCCGAGCAGCGCCATCCGGGTGGCACCCGGCAGCCCGGTCGGCTCCATCGCACCGAGGCCGTGCTCCAGGAGCCCGAGCATGTTGCGGCCGGCCATCCCGCGCCCGGTCAGCGCTCCGGGCAGCCACGGATGCCGGTGCATGAGGTCGCGCTGCGCCGACACCAGCGCGAACAGGTCGGCCCGCCAGTCACCGGTGAGGGCGGGCAGGTCCGGCTCGCCGGCGACCGCGTCCACCATCAGGTCGATCAGGTGCTCGCGGTCCGGCACGTACGTGTAGAGCGACATCGCGCCGGCACCGATCTCGGCGGCGACCCGGCGCATGGTGACCGCGTCCAGTCCGTCGGCGTCGGCCAGGCGGATCGACGCGTCCACCACCTGCTCCCGGGTGTACGCGGGCGGGCGGCCTCGGGCCACGGAGCACCTCCTGTTAGTATTCTGGTACAACGTACGGAAAAGGGGGTTGGACAATGCGCAAGCTGCCCTTGATCCTCCGGTTGATGCGGCGACGGGCCCGCAAGGGCCCCGCCGCACGCTACGACGTCGTGTGGGAGCCGGCCGTCCCGGTGCCCGGCGCCGACGGCGACGCCCTGCTCACCGACCACTACGCGCCGGTCACCAGCGAGCCGTGCCCGACCGTGCTGCTCCGCGCCCCCTACATCCGCACCGGCCTGCCGTTCGACTACCTCTACGGCACCCTCCTCGCCGAGCAGGGCTTCCACGTGCTGCTGCAGAGCAGCCGCGGGGCCGGCGGGTCGGGCGGCGAATTTCACACCTGGCGCAACGAGGCGCCCGACGGCCAGGCGGCGGTCGAATGGATCCGCAAGCAGGAGTGGTTCACCGGCGAGCTCTACACGCTCGGCCCGAGCTACACGGCGTACACCCAGTCGGCCCTGGCCGCGGACCCGCCGCCGGAGTGGCGCGGCGCGATCACCCAGGTGGCGCTCTTCGACCCGCACTCGTTCTTCTGGCAGGGCGGGACGTTCAACCTGGAGCGCTCGCTCGTCGGCGGCCTCGGCCTGTTCTCCGGCGCCACCTCGCTCTGGACCAACGTCAAGGCCATCGCCCGGCTCCAGCGGCATCTCAAGCGCGCCCTCACCGAGGTGCCGCTGCTGGAGAGCTATCAAACGGTCTACCGGGGCCGGCGCCCCGAGTTCGAGCACTGGCTGACCACACCGGACGCCGACGAGGACTACTGGCGGGGCGCCTCCGGCATCGCGGCGATCTCCGCGGCCGAGGTGCCGGTGAGCCTCAGCACCGGCTGGCACGACATCGTCACCGAGCAGGTCCTCGAGGTCTACACCCGCCGGCGCGCGGCGGGCCTGCCGGTCGACCTGCTGATCGGACCGTGGACGCACACCAGCGCCCTCGGCGAGGGCTGGGCGGAGATGTTCGGGCAGACGTTGCGCCATCTGCGCGGCGAGGCGCCGGCTCAGCCGGTGCGGATCCACGTCGGCGGGGCCGGCGAGTGGCGCGATCTCCCCGGCTGGCCGCCGGCCTCGACCTCCCGCGAGCTCCATCTGGGTGCCGAGGGTTCAACCACTTTTCGGTACGATCCACGCGATCCGACCCCTTCTATCGGCGGCGCTCTGCAGTCACCGACGCAGGGCACGCACGACAACGCGAAGCTCGAGGCCCGCGCCGACGTGATCCTGTTCAGCACCGAGCCGCTGACCGACGCCGTCGAGGTCATCGGAGCCGTGCACGCCGAGTTCGACGCGACCACCACGGCGGCGAGCGGCGATCTCTTCGCCCGCCTCTGCGACGTCGACCCCACCGGCCGGTCGATCAACGTGTGCGACGGGCTGGCCCGCATCTCCGGCGGCCGGACGGTGGTGCGGATGGGCTCCACCGCACACCGCTTCCGCCCGGGCCACCGGATCCGGCTGCTCGTGGCCGGCGGGGCCCACCCGCGTTACCTGCGCAACTACGGCACGGGTGAGCCGCCCGGACCGGCCACCCGTCTCGTCCCGACCGAGACAACGGTCCAGCACACGTCCGTGCTGGTCCTACCCGTGGTTTAACCGTCCTCGATGTGGGGGTAAGGCGTCGCCGCCCCACACCCCCACATCGAGGAGCTTCACATGTCCGTTCAGGGACTCTTCTATCTGATCGCCGTGATCCTGCTGGTGCTGGCGGCACTGCCGATCGGCACCCGTGGCTTCAGCCTGGCCCTGCTCGGGGCGGCGTTCGCCCTGCTCGGCTACGCATGGCCGACCATCACCGCGGGCTGACGGCCCGGCTCGGCCACTTTCCGGGTCACCGCGAGGTGAGCGTTCGCCGGTAGACGACGGCCTGCCACGGGCCGAGGACGAGATCCGCCGGGGCCGGGTCCACGTTGGTCAGCACCAGCTCGGCCGACGACCAGCTCGCGGCGTCCTCGATCTCGGCCCGGACCGGCTCGCCGGAGAAGTTGCCGATCACCAGCAGCTCGGTGGCGCCGAGCCGGCGGGTGAAGGCGTAGAGCCGCTCGTCGTGCGGCAGCAGCATGGTGAAGTCGCCGTCGGCCACGGCCGGCTCGGCGTGCCGCAGGTCGATCAGCCGCCGGTAGTAGTGGAAGACCGAGTCCGGATCGGCGCGCTGCGCCTTCGCGTTGATCTCCCGCGCGTTCGGGTTCGCCGCGAGCCACGGCGTGCCCGTGCTGAAGCCGGCGTTCGGCGAGTCGTCCCACTGCATCGGCGTACGGGCGTTGTCCCGGCCCCGGGCCCGCAGGACGGTGAGCACCTCCTCGGCGCTGCGGCCCTCCAGGTCGAGTGCCTGCCGGTACTGCCCCAGCGCCTCGATGTCGCGGAAGTCCTCGATCCCGCCGAACGGGTAGTTGGTCATACCGAGCTCTTCGCCCTGATAGACGTAGGGCGTGCCGCGGTGCAGGTGCAGCACGGTGCCGAGCATCTTGGCCGAGGTCACCCGGTGCTCGGGGCTGTCGTCGCCGTACCGGGAGACCACGCGTGGCTGGTCGTGGTTGTTCCAGTAGAGACTGTTCCACCCCAGGTCGGCGAGCCCGGCCTGCCAGCGGCCGAGGATCGCCTTGAGCTGCGTTAGCTGCAGCGGCATCAGCAGCCACGGGTCCGGCCCGCGGTCCACCCAGACGTGGTCGAACTGGAAGACCATGTCGACCTCGTGCCGCTCCGGGTCGGTGTGCAGGCGCGCCTCCTCCACGGTGACGCCGGGCATCTCGCCGACGGTCAGCAGGCCGTCGCGGCCCTCGAAGACCTCCCGGTGCATCTCCTGGAGGAACTCGTGCAGGCGCGGGCCGCCGACGAAGCTCGCGGAGCCGTCGGCGTACGCGGCACCGGCGGAGAGGCGGCCGTCCGGCAGCGAGCCGTCGTCATCGACCACCTTGGAGATCATGTTGATGACGTCCATCCGGAAACCGTCCACGCCCCGGTCCAGCCACCAGCGCATCATGGCGTACACGGCCTGGCGGACCTCCGGGTTCTCCCAGTTGAGGTCGGGCTGCTTCTTCGAGAACAGGTGCAGGTAGTACTCGCCGGTCTTCTCGTCGAACTCCCAGGCCGGGCCGCCGAAGACCGATCCCCAGTTGGTCGGCTCGGCGCCCGGCGTGCCCGGCTCCATCCCGGTGCGGGCCGGGCGCCACCAGTACCAGTCCCGCTTCGGGCTCTCCCTGGACGAGCGGCTCTCCTCGAACCATCGGTGCTCGTCCGAGCTGTGGTTCACCACCAGGTCCATGATCAGCTTCATGCCGCGGCCGTGTACGCCGGCCAGCAGCTCGTCGAAGGTCCCCAGGTCGCCGAAGAGCGGCTCGATGTCCTGGTAGTCGCTGATGTCGTAGCCGTTGTCGTCCTGCGGCGACGGGTAGATCGGTGACAGCCACAGCACGTCGACGCCGAGCTCGGCCAGATGGTCGAGGTGGTCGATGATGCCGCGCAGGTCGCCCATGCCGTCGCCGTCGGCGTCCGCGAAGCTGCGCGGGTAGATCTGGTAGACGACCGCCTTCTTCCACCACGAATCAGTCATGCGTCTTCCTTAACACGAGAACGGGTCCGGGACCGGCGATGCATACTGACCACGTGGTTATGCCCGGAAATTCGGATTTGTCATGAAGATTGCGCTGCTGGGGCCGATCGCCTGGCGTACGCCGCCGGTGCACTACGGCCCGTGGGAGCTGATCACCAGCCTGCTGGCCGAGGGGCTGACCGAGCGCGGGGTCGACGTGACGCTGTTCGCGACGCTCGACTCGATCACCAAGGCCACGCTCGACGGCGTCGTGGAGACCGGGTACGAGGAGAGCGACCGGATCGACGGCCGGGTCTGGGAGGCGATCCACGTCAGCCACGCGCTCGAGCGCTCCGGCGAGTTCGACCTGATCCACAACCACCTGGACTGGCTGCCGCTGGCGTTCTCCGCGCACTGCCGGGCGCCGATGGTGACCACGGTGCACGGGTTCTCCGGGCAGAACATCCTCCCGGCGTACCGGCGGGCCCGGTCGCACTTCGTCGCGATCTCCGACAGCGACCGCTCCCCCGACCTCGAATATCTGGCGACCGTTCACCACGGCGTCGATCTGAGCGGGCTTCCGGTGCACCCGGACGGCGGCGACGATCTCATCCTTTTCGGCCGCATCCACCCCGACAAGGGAACCGACATCGCTATCGAGATCGCCCGGCGGGCGGGTCGCCGCCTGATCATGTGCGGAATCGTGCAGGACCACGATTACTTCGCGAAAAGCGTGGAACCCCTGATCGACGGTGAACGGGTCGTCTATCTGGGATCGGTGGGGCCGGACGAGAGGGGCGCGATTCTCGGATCCGGCGCGGCACTGCTGCACCCGATCCGGTTCGCCGAGCCGTTCGGGCTCTCCGTCGTCGAGTCGATGGCCTGCGGTACGCCGGTGATCGCCTACCGGAAGGGATCGATGCCCGAGGTCGTGGACGAGGGCGTGACCGGTCGCCTGGTCAGCACGATCGAGGAGGCGGTGTCGGCCGTCGACCGGATCGCGGAGATCGACCGGGTGGCCTGTTCCGCGCGGGCCCGGGAACGGTTCTCGGCCGATCGCATGGTGGAGCAGTACCTGGCGATTTACCGAAAAATCATCAGCTGAATAGGAAGATCTTGTTAACGTCGCAATGTGAATTGCGCGTTAAACGGGCCCTATTCCTGGACCGTCATTGCGCCGTTCTCGCGCGGTCGACGGAACCGTGCCCGCGCGCACTGAGTCCGTGCTGCGGGGAGGCAGCCGGCCGAGGAGAAAGGCCTGTCATGCCCGCGACATACGGGTTTCTGAGCACTTATCCCCCCTCTCAATGCGGTTTGGCGACGTTCAATGCGGCGCTGGCCACCCATCTCACGGCCGGAGCCGCTGGGTCAGGTGTGGTGCGGCTGCTCGCCGGCGACAACACCGGAGGCGGGATCGCGCTCGACCGGGCCGCTCCACGGGTCGTGCACACCTGGCACACCGACCGCTCCGGGGGCTGGGTGGCCGCCGCCACCGCCCTCAACCGCTTCGACGTGGCGATCATCCAGCACGAGTACGGCATCTACCCGGGTGACGCCGGCGCCGAGATCCTCCCGGTGCTGCGCGCGCTGCGGGTACCGGTGATCGTCGTCCTGCACACCGTGCTCACCCACCCGGACCCGCTCCAGCGGGCCGTCCTGGAACAGATCGGCGCCGCGGCCGACGCGGTGGTCACCATGACCGACACCGCCCGCCGCCGGCTCAGCACCCACTACGACGTCGACGCCCGCAAGATCACGGTGATCCCGCACGGCGCGGGCAGCCACAACGACGTACCGCGCGAGGACCACGACCGGCCGCACCTGCTCACCTGGGGCCTGCTCGGCCCGGGTAAGGGCATCGAGTGGGCGCTGCGGGCGCTGGCGCTGCTCGACGACGTCGAGCCCCGGCCGATCTACACGGTGGCCGGGCGGACCCACCCCAAGGTCCTCGAACAGCAGGGTGACGCGTACCGGGACTCGTTGACGGCGCTGGCCGGGGACCTGGGCGTGGCGGACTGCGTACGCTGGTCGGACGTCTACCTGGAGCCGGCCGAGCTGTCCCGCCTGATCCGCTCGGCCGACGCGGTCGTGCTGCCCTACGACTCCACCGAGCAGGTCACGTCCGGCGTGCTGATCGAGGCGGTCGCCGCCGGGATCCCGGTGGTCGCGACCGAGTTCCCGCACGCGGTGGAACTGCTCGCCGACGGGCCCGGTCTGCTCGTACCCCATCAAGATCCGGAAGCGATGGCCGTTGCCGTCCGCCGTGTGCTGGCCGAACCCGGCCTGCCGGGCCGGCTCACCGGCCTGGCCGGTGGCCCGACGCTGCGCTGGCCCGCAGTGGCCGCCCGCTACCAGTCGCTCGCCGCCCGCCTCATCGCCGACCGCCGGCCGCTCGCGGCGGCCACCATCCCCGCGTGAACACCCGCAAAACCCTCCGTGTGGATTTCGGCCTCCATACGAACCCCAACTCCACACGCGGGAACGAACTGCGGTTGATCCCGCCGCCGATACAGCTCGAGGATGTGCCTGAACCGCGCTGGGACCACGTGTTCCGGCTCTCCGACGACACCGGCCTGCTCGAGCACGCGCGCAACGCCATCGTGCGGCGCGAGCACGGCTACTGCGTCGACGACGTGTCGCGCGGGCTGCTCGTGGCCTGCCGGGAACCCCGGCCGTGGCCGGAACTGATCCGGCACGCCGAGCGCTGGCTGGCGTTCCTCACCCACGCGCAGGGCGCCGACGGGGCGTTCCGCAACCGGATGAGCTACGACCGGCAGTGGCGCGACGAACCGTCGTTCGGCGACTGGTGGGGCCGCGCGCTCTGGGGCCTGGGCACCGCCGCCGCCCGCGGCGGGACCGGGTGGATCCGGCGAGAGGCGCGCAACGCGTTCCAGCAGGGCGTCCGCTGCCGGTCGCCGTGGCCGAGGGCGATGACCTTCGCCGGACTGGGGGCGGCCGAGGTGCTGCGCGCCGACCCGCGCGACCGGGACGCCGCACAGCTGCTCGGCGACGCGGCCACGGTCATCGGCGTACCGGGCTCCGACCCGGACTGGGTCTGGCCGGAGCGCGAGCTGACGTACGCGAACCCGGCCCTCGCCGAGGTCGTCGTCGCGGCCGGCGACCTCCTCGGCGACGAGAGCCTGCTCGCCGACGGACTGCGGATGCTCTCCTGGCTCTGCGACACACAGGAGCACGACGGCCACCTCTCCACCGTCCCGGTCGGCGGCTGGCGGCCCGGCGCCGAGAAGCACCGGCACGACCAGCAGCCGATCGAGGCCGCCGCCACCGCGGACGCCTGCGCCACGGCCGCCGCGGTCACCGGGGACGAACGCTGGGACGCGCCGCTGTTCCAGGCGATCGCCTGGTTTCTGGGCGACAACGACACCGGATCGGTGATGTACGACCCCGAGACTTGCGGTTGTTATGACGGATTGAAGGCTGATGGTCCTAATCTGAACCAAGGAGCCGAATCCACTCTCGCGCTTGTCTCCACGCTGCAGCATGCCCGCACGCTGGCGAACCGGAGCGCGACCCGACCGTCAGGCGGCCTAGCGTGACCGCAACCGTGAATCAGCAAGACATCACTCGTCACAACATCACCATGGCGCCGGACGGCCGCCGCGTGGTCATCAAACTGTTCGTGCCCGGCGAGGACGCGCACATCGCCCACAACCGGGCGTCGTCGCTGATCGAGCGCATCCTGCAGCTCGACGAATCGGACATCACCACGCTGCTGGACGACGTGCTGGGCCGCTTCTCCGGCCGGCACCACGACATACTCGGCGTATTCCAGCACCACTACGAGGTGGTCCAGCACCGCGTCCCGCCGGAGATCGAGCTGTCGCCGGCGGCCCGGACGCTGATCGGGGCGTACTTCAGCCACGAGTTCTCGGTCGAGGCCGCGGCGCTGTGCAACCCGTCGATGGTTCCGCACCCGGACCAGAGCGACCTCGCTCCGGGCGAGATGCGGGCCGCGCTCAGCCTGCGGCAGATCGGCGAGGGGCACATCTCCTCGATCGGTTTCTGCAGCGTGGTGCTCGGGCCGGGCGCGGCGATCCGCCTGGAGGACCGCGAGGGACCGCTGGCGATCGGGCAGCGGGTCGGCGCCAAGCACATGAAGCACCAGCTCTTCGCGGCGCTCGGTGACGAGGACATCGACAACGAGGCCTCGGCGTACGTGCTCGGCGCACTGCCCGACCGGTACGACGACCAGGTGTTCGAGGACATCCTGAGCCACCTGCCGGCGGAGATCCTGGCCCGGCCGACCACCCCGATGACGCTGGAGCTGATCCGGCGGATCGTGGGCGACGACTACGCGGTCACGTTCCCGCCGACCATGCCACTGCACCAGCGGGTGATGTGGCCGGCCACACCGAGCGAGAGCCGGGGCATGGAGGACGCCCGGTTCGTGCAGGTGGTGGATCCGGACGGGCGCCCGGCGTACCAGGCGACCTACACCGCGTACGACGGGTACAACATCGCGGGACGGGTCGTCTACACACGGGACCTGCGGCACTTCGAGGTGACCGCGCTGCACGGGCCGGCCGCCCGGAACAAGGGCATGGCGCTGTTCCCGCGCTACATCAACGGCCGGAAGATGGCGCTCTGCCGTTCCGACGGCGAGACGCTCGGCCTGGCCGTCCGCGACGAGCAGCACCGCTGGCAGCCGGCCGGCCCGCTGCTGGTGCCACACCGCGGCTGGGACCTGATCCAGGTCGGCAACTGCGGCTCGCCGATCGAGACCGAGGCCGGGTGGCTGGTGCTCACCCACGGCGTCGGCCCGATGCGCCGGTACGCCATCGGCGCCATGCTGCTCGACCTGGAGAACCCGGACCGGGTGATCGCCGACCTCCCGCAGGGCCTCATCGACCCCGACGAGATCGAGCGTGAGGGATACGTGCCGAACGTGCTGTACTCCTGCGGTGGGCTCGTGCACGACGGGCGGTTCTGGCTGCCGTACGCCTCCAGCGACGTACGGATCAGCTTCGCCAGCATGCCTCTCGACCGCCTCCTGCACCGGATGTCACCGATCGGCTGACCCGAGCGTGACTGCGCCGCATCCGGAACACCCGGGTGCGGCGCCAACCTTTTCCGGCACCGTCCCGTCTGGAACACCATGAGGACCGACGACTCCTTCGTGGCGTTCGTGTCGGCCCGGTCCGGGCGGCTGGTGGCGTACGCGGAGCTGCTCTGCGGCGACCATGAGAAGGCACGTGACCTGGTACAGGGTGTGCTCACCAAGGCGTACCCGCGATGGGACCGGATCGAGCAGGACGACCCGTACGGCTACCTGTGCCGCGCCATCACGAACGCCGTGACCGACTGGTGGCGGCGCGCGTACCGGCGGCGGGAGCAACTCGTCGGCACCCTGCCGGAGGACTCGTCGATCGTGGACGACACCGCCCGGTTCGACGACCGCCGTACGCTCATCGCCGCCCTGCAACAGCTCACCCCGGCCGAGCGGGCTGTCGTGGTGCTGCGCTACCTGCACGACTACACCGAGCGGGACGTGGCCGAGATCCTCGGCGTGCGACTCGGCACGGTGAAGTCCACCTGTCACAAAGCCCTGCGCAAGCTGCGGGTCGCCATCGAGCCGGAACCCGGCCTGGCGCCGTCCGACACGTCCCGAGGGGGCGAATGATGCGAACCTCCGACCTTCGGAACGCCCTCGAGCGGGTCGCGGCGGACACCACGCCGCTCGCCGGCGAGCACGTGCTGGCCGCCGGGAAGCGGTACCGGCGACGGCGGCGGATCGCGGCGGTGACGGCGTCGGGGCTGGCGGTGCTCGGGGTGGCGGTGGTCGTCGCGGTGGGGCCGTGGCGGGAGCGTGCTTTGCCCGTACCCTTGCCTGCTGCTTCTTCCGCCTTGGCGGATGACCCGGTGCGGCAGCGCTATGAGCTCGGGCCGGAGACACCGCTGGGCCCGGAGGCGTTCCAAACGATGATCATTGATCGCCGGGCGGGTGGGCCACCGATCGAGTTGATCCGGGCGACGAACCGGTTCGAGGTGCCGCCGCGCACAGAGTACGCCGACGCGCAGAAGGATTACACGATCTCCGGAACCGCGGTGCGGATCGACGTCCTCGGTGCCGAGAAGCAGGTCGCCTGGGTGACGGTGGGCAATCTCTACACGCTGACCGTCGTGGACCACAGCGACGCCGAGATCGAGGAGCTCGTCGCCTATCTCATGCAGTGGTACCAGCGGAAGCGCTAGACGGTGGCGGCCACGACCCAGATGGTCAGCACGGCGAGGAACGTTCCGCTGGCCCCGGCCGCCTCGACGCAGGCGAGCCACTCGTCGCGCAGGCCGGGCGGGGTCTCCCAGGCGTCCTCCGGAACCCGCGGATTGACCATCGGAAGCACCACCGCGGCCGACTCGGGAGTGTCGAAGAAGCAGGTCACCGGTGTGGCCGAGACGCCGGTCAGTCCGGCCGCGACCAGGCGGCGGCGCAGCGTGCGGCCCATGTCGAACTGCGGCGGCGTGAAGTGCCCGCGGGTGTGCCCGAGCACCAGATCGCCGAGGCCGGCCGGCATCCCGTCGAACGCGAGCGACGCCCAGTCGGTGTCGATCAGGCAGATCCGGCCGCCGGGACGGGTCACCCGGATCAGCTCACCGATCGCCCGGTCGGCGTCCTCGACGTGCTGCAGCACCCGCTCGCACCAGACCCCGTCGACGTAGTCGTCCGGCAGGTCAAGGTCGCCGACGTCACCGGTCACGTAGCGCACGCTGCTGCCGTCGTGCCGGCCGATCGCCGCCGCCGTGATCGCCGCCGAGTGGTCGAGCGCGACCACCTCGCCCCGCGGCCCCACCTCGGCGGCGAGCTGGCGTGCCACCTCACCGCCGCCGGAACCCGCGTCCATCAGGCGCTGCCCGGGCACCGGCCGCAGCATGCCCAGCGCGGCGCCGCGCACCCGCCGGATCTCCGGATGACGACCCATCTCGGCCAGCGCGTCCAGCACTATCTCGGACATGTGCGGGGGCAGACCGTCGATGTCGGCAAACGGGGTCCGTTCTTTCATCGCTCGATTGTTCATCGGACGAACCATTTCCGCCCGCCCACGTCATCCATCCGACAAGGTCTTGCGCACTCTGAGTAGTGAGGTGTGCGTCACTGGTAACGGTGTGGCAGGTGTGAAACGGAACGGCAATGGATGTGAAAAACTTCCGGACATGATCGAGCGGGTTAAGTTCGGGCTGGTCGGCTACGGCACCGGCGGCCGGGTGTTCCACGCGCCGCTGATCGCCTCGGCGGAGAACATCGAGTTCGTCGGGGTGGTCACCACGTCGGACGAGCGCCGGGAACAGGTGGCGGCACAGCTGCCGGGTGTTTCGGCGTACGACTCGATCGCCGCGCTGGCCGCCGACGGCGTCCAGGCAGTGGCGATCTCGACGCCGGCCGCGACACACGCCGACCTGGCCCGCGAGGCGATCGCCCTCGGGCTGGCCGTGGTGGTGGACAAGCCGTTCGCCCTCGACGCGGACACCGCCCGGGCCCTGGTCACCGACGCGGCCTCGGCGGGCGCGCTGCTCACCGTCTACCAGAACCGGCGGTGGGACTCCGACCTGCTCACCATCCGCAAGCTCATCGAGAAGGGCTCGCTCGGCGACATCCGGCGCTTCGAGTCGCGCATGGAACGCTGGGCGCCGGACCGGCTGCCGCCGGCCGCGGGCGGGGGCACCCTGCTGGACTTCGGTTCCCACATGGTGGATCAGGCACTCCAGCTGCATGGTCCGGCGACGAGGGTGTACGCGGAGATGCGCGGCGAACCCCTCGACGACGACTTCTTCGTGGCCCTGCACCACGCCGGCGGTGTCGAGTCACACCTGTGGGGCAGCTGGCGCCAGGCCGGCCCGGGCCCGCGCTTCCGGGTGACCGGCTCGGCGGGCACGTTCATCTCCCCCGAGCTGGACTACCAGGAGACGCTCCTGAAGAACGGCCGAACCCCGGCGAAGCTCGGCGACCGGTGGGGCGTCGAACCCGAACACCGCTGGGGCCACCTCTTCCGCGGCGCGACCGGCGCTCCGGTCGAGAGTTGCCGGGGCCGCTGGGACACCTTCTACCCGGCGGTCGCCGCCGCGGTGCTGGGAGAGTCCCCCCTCCCCGTCGACCCGTGGGATTCGGTGCGCGCGCTGGAGGTCCTGGACGCCGCCCGCAAGAGCGCCACGACGGGCACCGCCGTCACCCTCTGACCGTCCGCGTGTGGAGTTCGCCCCTTTCAATGCGTGTGGATTACGGCCCCGCTCCGAACCCAAACTCCACACGCTCGGCCTTCGTTCGGCCGTGTGTGGATTACGGCCCCGCTCCGAACCCCAACTCCACACGCTCGGTCTTCGTGGGGACACGCTCAGGGGTGCCAGCCGGCGGATTCGAGTGCCGCCCTCAGCTGAGCCGCCACCACGTCAGGTCGCGAGCGGATCAGGGCTGCGGGGAAACGAAGAACGCGGTCACCCTCGATCCACATCTGGTTCTGGCGCAGCATGTCCTCTTCCCAGTGACCCACCTCGAAGTGGTGTGAGCCGTCAATCTCGACGTGCAAACGCCAGTGCTTCCAGTACGCGTCCAGGTAACGCTTTCGTCCGGAGGCATCCCGGCGCTCCTGCTGACGGCTGGGCGCCGGCAACCCGAACCTACGGCACAACCAGCCGAAGTCGATCTCAGACAGAGCCTCGGCTCCACCGGCCACGTCGAAGACTGTTCCTTTGATCGTCGCGAGTCGCGGCAGCCTCCGCCGCGTCGCCAGCACCTCAAGCAGCTCGTCCGGCGTCACCCGGCGTTGCTGCACACTCGCCGCGATGATCGTTCGGGCGGCGTTGCCGCTACGCGCCCAGGCGGCGGCGTCGATCACGGCTCGCGCGGTGATGACGCGGGGTGGGCTGGCGTCCTGACGATGATCGTCCGGCAGTACTCGGGTGCGAGTAACCCGTATCGGAGGCATGTCGGCCGGCATCGCGGGCAAGCGGATCGTCCTGCTGCGGGCAGCGGGCACCAGAATCCGCAGGTGATCTTCGCGCAGCCCTCGCACGCCTGCCTCCGACAACGCGGTGACCCCGGCCAGCAGAGCACCTGGTCCCGCCGTGAGCACCGCCACCCACAGCTGCGGGCGACGGCTGAGGGGACCGTTCGTCGTGGTGAGAATGCCCCGGCAGATTCGGCGCCATCGGCCGGCCCGGAGGTTGCCACGGCTGTTGGCGCGGCCGACAAGCTGGATGGCTTGCGCGGTGGTCAGAACACCGGCCTGCTTGAAGCAGGTCAGCGAGAACTCGTCGTCGAAGTCGGGAAGGATTGCCATCGCGCCAACCTGACAGGTTGTGACGTCGAACGCGGCGCGCCCTGTGGACAGCAACACCGTGTGGAAAACATGCGGGGCGAACCCGAAACCCACACGCAACCATCAGCAGCCGCGAACGTGGGGAGAACGGGCGCGGAGCGGGGCCGAAATCAACACGCAACCACCACCCGACCACAAGCGACGGGCGCGGAGAGAGGGCGCAACCGCCAGCGGGCGCCAGCGTGGGGAGAACGGGTGCGGAGCGAGGCCGAAATCAACACGCAATCGCCACCCGGGCGCCAGCGTGGGGAGAACGGGTGCGGAGCGAGGCCGAAATCAACACGCAATTGCCACCCGGGCGCCAGCGTGGGGAGAACGGGTGCGGAGCGAGGCCGAAATCCACACGCAATTGCCATCCGGGTGTGAGCGTGGGGAGGACGGGTGTGGAGCGGGGGCGAGATCGACACGCGGGGCCCGCGCTCGGGGAGAGCGCGGGCCCCTGGACGGCGTGGACGGTCAGTTGCGGACGATGGTGAAGGTTGTCGTCGGGTTTTCGATGTCGCGATAGTTGTTCGAGAGTTGGAGGTTGGTGAAGGTGGCCGAGCCGACCGCCGGCCCCTGGCCCGCCTCCGGCATCGGGTTGGCCCAGATGCCGTAACCGGACTTGGCGTCGTAGGCGTCGCCGCTGCGCTGCGCGCCGGTGATCGTGACGTTGGTGAAGACGGTGTCCTTGATCGGGTTCTGGGGCTGGCCGCCCACGTAGTTGGTCTGGAACATGATTCCGGAGTAGGTCGGGTCGACGATGTCGACGTTCGACACCCGGATGCCCTGGAAGACCTTCGACGCGGAGAAGACCCAGATCGCCGGGAAGACCTGGTTGCCCCAGAAGTGGCCGCCGGCCCGGACGATCGAGATGTTGTCGAAGACGGTCGGCGGGTTGGCGCCGAAGCCGTTCATCGGGTAGCCGAAGTCGAGCGAGCTGATCGTGATGCCCGAGTAGACCAGGGTGTCCGCGATGTAGATGTTCTTGAAGGTGTTGGCGTACCCGCCGTAGACCGCGAGGCCCGCGGCGCGCCAGGTCAGCGTCGACGAGAGGTTCGAGTAGACGTTGTTGATCTCGTCGGAGCCGCCGGCGTCGATGGCGGAGAACAGCGCGAAGCTGTCGTCACCGGTGGCCCGGGCGTCGTTGTTGTCGACGAGGTTGTCGGTGCTGCCGTTGGTCATGTTGACGCCGTCGGCGAACATGTTGCGGATCCGCGAGTTGGTGATCTTCATCCGGTCGGTGTTGGCGCCCCAGAACAGGCACACCGTATGCTCGGCCCAGATGTTGTCGATCGTGACGTCGGCGACGTTGGCGAAGTCGAAGACCTTGCCGGGGCCGTCGATGCGGATCGTGTAGTTGCCGAAGAACGCGAAGTTCGCGAACGTCGACCCGTTGGCGGTGGCGTCGGCCCGGAAACCGGCGTCGGTCTCGGACTGCGTGGCCGGCGTGTAGAACCGGGTGTACCAGGGGCCGGCGCCGACGACGCGCAGCGCCTTGCCGTACACCTGGAACTTGTTGGACGTCTGGTAGTCACCGGCCGGCAGGTAGACACCGATCTTGGTGCTGTCCTGGCGGGCGGCGTCCAGCGCGTTCTGCACCGACTGATGATCGAAACCGGCCGGCACGACGTAGCGGGACGGGTCCGGGTTTGCGACCGGAGCGACCTGCTCCAGGTTGATGAAGTCGATCGCGATCGACCCGCTGTTGGCAGCGTCCTTCTGGAGGCGAATCGTGCTGCCCGCCTGGAACGAGCCGGTCAGCAGGATGTTCGCCTCGTCGTAGATGTGACGCGGACCGGTACCCGAGTTCTGCGGCGCGGTCTCGTTGCCGTACAGCCACGCATACTTGGACGTCAGCGGCAGGGTCCTGTTGAGCGACCCGTTCACGTACACGTTGATCGAGCTGGTCGTGCCGTCCGGGATGGAGAAGCGGGCCACCACGGTGTTGGTCGCCGCCCGGGTCGTCCACTGCACATAGGAACCGGTCTGGTTGAGCGTGACGGCACGACGGCCGGACGCCTCACCGGCGAGGTCGCCGACGGTCCGGTTCGGCCCGACGACGGACGCGCCGCCACCGGTCTGACCGTCCTCGGCCTCGTACATGTCGTAGGGCATGTTCGCGCCACGGCCCACGTAGAACGGCTTCTCACTGGTGTTGTTGGCCTGCTTGACCGCCAGCTCGTTGCCGTCGACCGCGACCACGGTCCGGACGGTGTAGCGACCGTTCACCGGCGTCCACGTGCCCATGTTGATGACGGGTGAGGAGGCACCGGCGGCGAGTGTTCCGGTCCACGATCCGGTCAGGGTCCGCACGACGGTGGAACCCGACAGAACCGTCAAAGTCACCCCGTGAGCCCCGCCGGTGGTGGCCGCCGTGCCCTGGTTCTTCAGCACGACGGTGAAGGAGACCGGGTTGCCGGTCGACCACGAGACCGCGGAGGCGACCAGGTCCGAGCTGCTCACCGGCGCGACCACGAGAGACGACGGGTTGGTGTAGGAGTTGTTCGCGTCGTTCGTCTCGATGATCGTGTTGGCCTCGTCGACCTTCGCGGACAGCGCGTAGCTGCCCGCGTCACGAGCGCCGATCGAGGTGGAGACCGTCACCGAGGCGCCGGCCGCGAGAGCACCTACCGTGGCGGTGCCGGCTTTCACCGTACCCAAGTAGATGTTGACGTTGGATGCTGCCGACGCAGCCGTGCCCGCGTTGCGGACCGTGGCCGACACCGTGATCGCGTCCGTCTCGACCGGCGAGGTGGGCGAGAAGGACATGGCCGTGACCGTGAGGTCCGGATTCGGCGCCGGGGTACCGATGACCTGGAACTCCGCGACCTGACCGCTGGGCGCGCCGGTGTTCGCGGTGAAAGAGAGACGGACGTCCGCGGTGGTTGCGCTGACCGGGACGGTCACGGTGTTGCCGGTGCCAGGATTGAAGGTGTACGAGGCAGAGCTCACGATCGTCGAGAAGGTGCTCGCCGACTGCTCCCGCCCGAGGACCGCGAACGTCTGCTGGCGAGTCCCCCACTCGGTGCCCGGGTTCAGCTTCACGACGACCTGCTGGACCGACGCGTTCGCACCCAGCTTGACCGTCAGGTTCGCCGGGTACGCGCTGCCCTCCCAGTAGGTGGCCGTGTCGTTGTCGTTGGCGTTGGTCGCCACGAACGTGTGGATCACCGACGACGCCTCGATCGGCTTGCCCACCGCGAGGTTGCCCCCGGTGACCGGCGTGCCGGTACGCGTAACCGTGTTCGAAGCCGCCGACTCGTTGCCCGCCGCGTCCCGCGCCTTGACGTAGTACGCCACCGTCGCCGTGTCCGGCTGGCTGTCCGTGTAGGTCAGCCCGGTCACCGTCGTCTTCAGCGACCCGTTGGCGTACACGTTGTACCCGGTCACGCCCACGTTGTCGGTCGACGCACCCCACGCCAGGCGGATCTGCCCCGACGCCGGTTGCGTGTACGACAGCGTCCCCGGAGTGGTCGGCGCGCTCGTGTCCCCGCTCGCGCCGTTCCGCGTCACCGTGTTGCTGTTCGCCGAGACGTTGCCGGCCGCGTCCTTGGCCCGCACGTAGTACGACACTGTCGCACTGTCCGGCTGGTTGTCCGTGAAGGTCAGCACGCTACCGGCGACCGACGTGCGCAGTGTCCCGTTGGCGTAGACGTCGTACCCGGTCACGCCCACGTTGTCGGTCGACGCGTTCCAGGTCAGGCGCACCTGCCCGGACGCCGGCTGCGTGTACGCGAGGTTACCCGGCGCGCTCGGCGCCTGGCTGTCACCGGCGACCGGGCCGTAGACCTCGAACTCGGAAATCTGACCGGCCGGCCACCCGGTGTTGCCGGTGACGTTGAGCCGGACAAACCGGGCGTTCGCCGCGGTGAAGTCGATCGTGACCGTGTTCCCGGACGACGGGTTGAAGGTGTACCCGGCGGAGGCCTTGAGAGTGTCGAACGACGTGCCGTTCGTGCTGCCCTGGATGCTCAGCGTCTGGGTACGGGTCGCCCAGGCGGTGGCCGGCGGCAGCTTGAGGATCGCCTGGTTGACCTGGGTGGCGGTGCCGAGGTCGACCTGCAGCCACTGCGGGAAGGCGTTGTTGTTGCTCTCCCAGTAGGTGTTCGGGTTGCCGTCGCCGGCGTTGCCCGCGGGGTAGACGTCGGTGAAGCTGCTGGCGCTGAAGGTCTTGCCGGCCGCGAGGTTGGGTCCGGCGGCCTGGGCGGCGGGGGCGTTGATCAGCGCGGCGACGACGCCCGCGGCGGCGGCTATCGCTACGATTTTTCGCCTTAATCTGGACATGGTGGGAGCGCACCTTTCCTTCAAGGGGTTACCGGGGGCCACCCGGGCCGCGATCGGTGGAGACGCGGCCCGGGTGGGGATTCAGGAGGCGTAGACCTCGAACTCGGAGAGCTGGCCGGCGGGCCAGCCGGTGTTGCCGGTGAAGGTGAGCCGGACAAATCGGGCGGTTGCAGTGACCGGCACCGTGGCCGTGTTGGCCGAGGCTGGATTGAAGGTGTATCCGGTGGCGGCTTTCACCGTCG
The DNA here is from genome assembly GCF_040681145.1 of Actinoplanes sp. NPDC051861. Lineage (NCBI taxonomy): Bacteria > Bacillati > Actinomycetota > Actinomycetes > Micromonosporales > Micromonosporaceae > Actinoplanes > Actinoplanes sp. NPDC051861. The sequence continues at coordinate 61,842 of NZ_JBFAYE010000015.1, read as the reverse complement.
TGAAGGACGACCCGTCCGCACTTCCCAAGACCGAAAGAGTTTGGGTACGGGTAGCCCACGCGGTTGCGGGCGGCAGCTTCAGCACGATCCGGGCGACGGTGCGGCTCTGACCGAGGTCAACGGTGATCGACTGCGGGAAGGCGTTGTTGGCGCTCTCCCAATACGTGCTCGCGTTGCCGTCCACGGTGTTGGCGGGTGTGTAGGACTGGGTCTGGCTGGTCGCGGTCACCGGGCGGCCCGCCGCGAGATTGCCGGTGGTCGGCGGGGTTGTCGTCGGCGGCGGATTTGTCGGGTTTGTCGGATTTGTCGGATACTGGGGCGCCGGCCACGGCCCGCAGTACGGGGTCGAGGTCTGCCACCCCGAGTTCCCGCCGCCGTCGGCGATCACCAGCCCCGACCCGACACAGCTGTAGGTCGGCGGGTTCTGCGCGATCCCGCTCGCCCGCACGTTGGTGAACCGCGCGGACACCGGCGCCTGCGCCTGGAGCGCGAACGTCCCAGCACCGGAAATATTGACGTTTGTCAGGTTCAATCCGGTCGTCTGGTTGCCGATCCAGTGCAGAGCCGCATACGAGCTGTCCAAAATGTCAGTGTCAGTGACATTGATCGTCGCACCCGTGATGGCGGAGGAATCCGGCCAGAACCACAGCGCCCCCACCCCGAAACTCCAGTTGTAGTCGGAATTTCCGGTCCGGAGCAGCGTGTTCCGGGCGAGCGTCCACGTCCCCGCCACAGCCGTGGGACCGTTGACTCCCGGATACCGGTTGCCCACGTGAATGCCGCCGCCGTTGGTGACGGTCTCCGCCACCACGTTGTCGCTGATCACGATGTCCCGGCCGCCGTAGCTGACGATGTTGTTCGCCAGGATCGGCGCCACCACCGTGTTCCGCGTGAACGAGTTGCCCACGTTGGGCACGTTCTCCGCCCACATGGCCAGCCCGTCGTCACCGGTGTTGCGGACGAACGTGTTGGTGACCGCCGAGTTGGTGACGCCGATGTGGAAGTTCACACCGTCCGCGGTCTGGTCCAGGATCCGGCTGTTGCGGATCGTGAACCGGTCCATCGGGCCGTCCATCCACGCGCCGACCTTCGTGTGCTGCATCCACACGTTGTCGATCACCGAGTTGGACATCGCGCCGCCGAACGCGTTTACCTGGTGCTCGTCGACCCGTTCCTGGATGTCCCCGATGATCGCCAGGTCCCGTACCGTGACGTTTTGGCTCGGCCCGCCCTCGGAGACGTACCTGCCGTAGATGCCGGCGGCCAGGTTCCGCTGGGTCGGGTGGCGCCCGCCGAGCACGGTGTACCAGGGACCGGCCCCGGCCAGCGTGACCCGGTCGACGATCACGTGGCTGTAGAGAGTGAAGTTGCCCTGCGGCACATAGACCACGCGACCGGACGAGGCGCCCGCGTTGACCGCGGCCTGGAATCGAGCGGTGGAGTCGGTGGCGCCGGTCGGGTCCGCGCCGTAGTCGGCCACCACGTCGATCGCGCCGGACGGCCTGCCGATCGGCCCCGGCACGTTCTCGAAGTCGGCGAGGTCGATGGTGAAGCTGGGCGACTGCGCCGTCGAGCTGACCTGCAGCCGGATCTTGGTGCCGGCCGCGTAGGTGGTACCGAACAGCGCCCGCGCCTCGTCGTAGAAGTGGTGCGGCCGCCCGTCGCCGGGGTTGTTGGTGAACGGGTAGTACCCGTAGTACCAGGCGTATTTCGAGGTCACCGGCACCGTCTTGATCAGCGTCGAACCGGTGCGCAGATCGAGGGTGGCGTTGCGGCCGTCCGGGATGCTGTACCGGAACGTCACCGCGTTCGCCGGCTTGGTGAGGGTGAACTCGACGTACTCACCCGCGGCGTCGAGGGTGACCGCCTCCCGGCCGGACGCCTCCGAGGAGAGCGTGCCGTACAGGCGGCTGGTGCCCGTCGAGGTCCCGTTGTGCGCGGCCTTCTCGGCCTCGATCTCGACGAACGGCACGGTCGCGCCGCGCCCGGGGAAGTCGAAGGGTGACGGCCCGGCGGCACGCGCGGGGCTGGGGATCATGGTGACGGCTGCCGCGAGGACGGCGGCGGCCAGAACCGATATCGGGGCGGTGCGGTTGGCCATGAGTTCCTTCCTTGGTCTCGGCCAGCCCCCGTTTCCTTCTGCCCGTCAGGCGCCCCGGCGGTGGAACCGGGACGCCCTGGCAACATCTACGACAAGCGCAGCCAGACCGCGGTGTCCCGGGGGAGGAGGTCACCGTCGAGCGGGCCGCTGGCGAGCAGACAGGTCTCGTGCTCCGGCAAGGGGATCGAGGCGCCGGAGAGGTTGACCACGCAGGCGAAGTCCGGCCCGCGGGTGTAGGCGAGCACCTCCGGGTGCAGGTCCAGCCAGGTCATGGCGTCGCCGTGCAGGCCGGGCTCGCCGTGGCGCACGGCGATCGCCGACCGGTACAGCTCGAGCATCGAGTTGGGGTCGCCGGTCTGCGCCTGGACCGTGCGGTCCTTCCACTCCGCGGGCTGGGGAAGCCAGGGCGTGGCGGTGGTGAATCCGAACGGCTGCTCGTCGCCGGTCCAGGGCAGCGGCACCCGGCAGCCGTCCCGGGTGTGGCCGCGACGGCCGTACATCGGGTCCTGGATCTCGTCGACCGGGATGTTCTCGTTCTCCCAGAGGCCGAGTTCCTCGCCCTGGTAGACGTAGGCGGCGCCGGGCAGCGAGAGCGAGAGCAGCGCGGCGGCCCGGGCCCGGCGGGTGCCGAGTTCCAGGTCGACCGGGGTGCCGTCGAGGTTGTTGTCGAAGCTGAAGGTGGTGTCGGTGCGGCCGTACCGGGTGACGTGCCGGGTGACGTCGTGGTTGGAGAGCACCCAGGTGGGCGGTGCGCCGACGCCGGCGTGTGCCTCCAGCGTGCGATCGATGCAGGCTTTCATGAGGTACGGGTCCCAAGCGCACCCGAGGAAGTCGAAGTTGAACGCCGCGTGCAGCTCGTCGGCGCGCAGATAGTTCGTGAACCGTTCGACCTCGGGCATCCAGACCTCGCCGATCAGCGCCCGGTCCGGGTACTCGTCGGCGATCCGCCGCCACGACCGGTACACGTCGTGCACCCGGTCGAGGTCGTGGAACGGGTGCGGCGTGCCGTCGGTGACCTCGGGCAGCGCGGCGTCCTTGTGCAGCAGGGCCGCCGAGTCGATCCGGATGCCGTCGACGCCCCGGTCGAACCAGAACCGCAGGATGTTCTCGAACTCGGCCTGCACCACCGGGTGCTCCCAGTTCAGGTCCGGCTGCTGCGGAGTGAACAGGTGCAGGTACCAGTAGTCACCCACCTGGGTCCACGTGGTGCCGCCGAACTCGCCCTGCCAGTTCGTCGGCATCTCCTTGCTCTTGCGGAACCAGAAGTACTCGCGCTCGGGGGCCGACTCCGAGGCGAGCGCGGCCTGGAACCACGGGTGCTCGCTGGAGATGTGGTTCGGGACGATGTCGACGATCATCCGGATGCCGGCCGCGTGCGCCTCGGCGATCAGCGCCTCGGCGCCCTCCAGGGTCCCGAAGACCGGGTCGATGTCGCGGAAGTCCGCAACGTCGTAGCCGGCGTCCGCCATCGGCGACGGGTACCAGGGGCTCATCCAGATCGCGTCGACCCCCAGGTCGCGCAGGTGGCTCAGGTGGGCGCGGATGCCGTCGATGTCCCCGACCCCGTCGCCGTTCCCGTCGGCGAAGCTCCGCGGATACACCTGATAGATCACCGCGTCACGCCACCACGGACTGGCGTCTGCTCTGGACACGAGCACCTGCTTTCTGTCGCTACGTAGGTACGTTGTACTTCCGCGTGTTGAGTTCGGGTGCGTACGAGGGCCGAACTCCACACGCGGTCAGCCCCTCGAGAAGTGTGTTGAGTTCGGGTGCGTACGAGGGCCGAACTCCACACGCGGTCAGCCCCTCGAGAAGTGTGTTGAGTTCGGGTGCGTACGAGGGCCGAACTCCA
>NZ_JBFAYE010000015.1:0-57793 GCF_040681145.1 Actinoplanes sp. NPDC051861 | reverse complement strand
TCCACACGCGGTTAGCCTTTGAGGCTGCCCGTGGTGAGGCCGGACATGATGTTCCGCTGGAAGATCAGGAAGATGATCACCGTGGGGATCGCGGCGATGACCGAGGCGGCGATCACGATGTTCATCGGTGTGCCGCCCGAGAAGGCGTAGATGCCGACGCTGACCGTGCGCGTCTCCGGTGACGGCATGACCAGCTTCGGCCAGAGGAAGTCCTTCCAGACCGCGGTGACCGCGAAGATCGAGACCACGCCGAGGATCGGGCGCGACATCGGCAGGATGATCGACCAGAGCGTGCGCAGCGGCGTCGCGCCGTCCACGAACGCGGCCGCCATCAGCTCTTCCGGAATCGAGTCGAAGAACCGCTTGAGCAGGAAGATGTTGAACGCGTTCGCCACCAGCGGCAGCCAGATCGCGAACGGCGAGTCGAGCAGGTTCAGGTGCACGATCGGCAGCTCGATCACGGTGACGTACTGCGGGACGATCAGGACCATCGCCGGGATCATCAGGGTGGCCAGCATCAGGCCGAGGATCACGTTGCCGAAGACCGGGCGGAGCTTGGAGAGCGCGTACGCCGCGGCGGTGTCCAGCACGAGTTGGAACAGCACCGCGCCGGCCGCGTAGTAGAACGTGTTGAACAGCAGCTTCGCCAGGTCCAGGTTGTTCCACGCGTCGACGTAGTTCTGCACCTGCGGATCCTGCGGGAACAGCGTCGGCGGGGTCTGCGCGATCTCCTGGCCACTCTTGAGCGCGCCGGTCACCATCCAGTACAGCGGCCCGAGGAACACCAGGGTGAACACCACGACGACGAGGGTGAGCAGCGTCCAGTAGACGAACTTGCCGCGGCCCCGCTGCAGCTGGGAGTGGGAGATGAGCGTCCGGGTCATGGCGTCAGTCCTGTTTCGTCGTCAGGCGCACGTACACGGCGGAGAAGGCGGCCAGGACGATCAGCATGATCACGCCGAGGGCCGCGGCGCCGTTGAGGTCGTTCTGGAAGAAGCCGTGCTGATAGATGAGGTACGCCACGGAAGTGGCCGAGTCCTGCGTGCCGGCGCCGTTGGCGAGGATCAGCGGCTCGATGAACAGCTGCATGGTGGCGACGATCTGCAGCATGGCCAGCAGAGCCAGAATCAGCCTGGTCTGCGGGATGGTCACGTGCAGGATCCGCTTCCAGATGCCGGCGCCGTCGAGTTCGGCCGCCTCGTACAGCTCGCCGGGGATGTTCTGCAGCGACGCCAGGTAGATCAGCACCGCGCCGCCCATGTTCATCCAGGTCGAGGCGATGACCATGGCCGGCATCGTCATCGTCGGCGACTGCATCCACTCCGACGTGGGCAGGCCGACCGCGGTGAGGATCGCGTTGAAGAGACCGGCCTCGCTCGGGTCGTACGCGTAGTACTTGAAGAGGAACAGCGCCGACGCGGGCGGCAGCATCACCGGCAGGTAGACCAGGATCCGCAGGTAGCCCTTGGCGTGCCGGAACTCGTTGAGCAGGATCGCCACGAAGAACGGCACCGCGAAGCCGAGGACCAGCGCCAGGGCGGTGAAGTAGAAGGTGTTCTTCCAGGCGATCCAGAAGCTCGGATCGTTCATGATCCGGATGTAGTTGTCCCAGCCCACCCAGGTGGTCTCGCCGCGGCGGGTGCGCTGGAAGCTCATCACGACGCCGCGGATCATCGGGTACCACATGAAGAGGGCGAAGCAGAGGACCGCCCCGATCAGGAAGGTGTGCCCGGTGAGGTTGTCGCGGAGTTTGCGGCTGCGCCGGGTGGCCGCCTGGGTCACGGTGTCCGTCCGTTTCGCCGGCGCCGGGGCAGTGATGATCGCCAAGGGATACTCCCGAGTTCTCGTGTGACGCGGGGGCCGGGCGGCCGGCCCCCGCGTCCGCGGCGTCAGCTACCGGCGGCCTGGAGCTGGTTGACCTTTTCCTCGGCCGTCTTGAGCAGCGTGTCGATGTTCGCCTTCGGGTCGGTCAGGACTCCCGACATCGCCGAGTCGAGCACCGCGTAGATCGCCTGCGCGTTCTTCGGCTCACCCTTGATCGGAACCGGGTTCGCCTCGAAGATCGAGAAGTTGGCGGTGTCCACGTTGGCGTTCGCCTTGCGCAGTTCGAGCTCCTGCTTCTGCGCGTCGCTGCCGTTGGTGAACAGCAGCGGCTGGGGCAGGCCGACCGGGTAGTTCTGCGGCTTGGCCCGCGCGTAGTCGAACTGGCCCTTGCCCGGGGTGAGCTTCTGGTAGGCCAGCCACTTGAGACCCGCCTTGACCTGCTCCGGGGAGAGGCCCTTCTTGAAGAAGTAGCCCTCGCCGCCACCCAGGGTGGCCTTGCCCGCGCCGTCCTGGCCCGGCAGCGGAGCCATCGCCCAGTCCTCGTACTTACCCTGGAACTGGCTGACGATCGCCTGGGTGCTGTCCGGCGCACCGACGAACATGCCGACCTTGCCGGCACCCGCGTTGGTCAGCAGGTCGCCCCACTGCAGGAGCTGGCGGCTGCCCATGCTGTTGTCGGTGTACCGCATGTCCTTGAGGTTCTGCAGGACCTGCTTGCCCTGGGCGTTGTTGAAGTCGGCCTTCTTGCCGTCCTCGGTCAGGACCTGGCCGCCCTGCGAGTACTGCAGCGCGGTGAAGTGCCAGCCACCGGTGTTGCCGGCGCTGTACTCCGAGTAGCCCGCGATGCCGCCGCCGAGCGCGGCGATCTTCTTGGCCGCGTCGCGCACCTCGGGCCAGGTCTTCGGCGGGTTGTTGGCGTCGAGTCCGGCCTTGGCGAACAGCGTCTTGTTGTAGACCAGGCCCATCGAGTAGTTCTTCACCGGCACCGCGTACAGCTTGCCGCCGTCGGTGAAGACCTCCTTGAGCGCCGGGTCGACGCTGTCCCAGGTCGGGATGGTGTCCTTGTTCGCGAACTCGGTGATGTCCATCGCCTGGCCGGAGTCCAGCACCTGGCCGAGGTCGGTCATGTAGCCGTAGAAGACGTCGGTCATGGTGCCGCCGGCGAGCCGGGCGGTGAAGTCCGGCGGGTTGTTGCACTGCTCGCCGACGCTGACGCTCTTGATGGTGATGTCGGGGTTCTCCTGCTGGAACGCGGCGACGTCGTCGTTCCAGTTCTGCAGGAGCTCCTTCTGCGCTCCGACCGGCTGGCAGTCGACGGTGATCGTGACCTTGCCGCCGGCGTCGGTTCCGCTGTCGTCGCTCTTCGTGGAGCAGGCCGTGAGGCCGAGGCCCAGGCCGGAGACGAGTAGGACGCCGAGCGCTTTTCTGGTGTCGAACATGGTGAGAGGACGCCCTTCCATGAGACCCGCGCCTATGGGATGGAGCCAGATGTGACCTGGCTCTCGCATGTTTCGTGGCGATGACGATACAAAGTCAGGCGTGCGCCGCGCAAGAACCAGACGACTCCTAGAAATTTTTCGACAGACGATGGGTGCAAAAAAGGGACGGGCCGTTGGCCCGTCCCTTGACAAGGTTTTGCCTGATCAGTCCTTCTGCGGCGCCGGTCCCGTCGACCCGCGGACCACCAGCTCCGGCTCGAAAAGCAGCTCGTCGGGCTCCGCGCCGGTGCCCTCGATCTGGTTCACGAGCAGGTCGACGGCGGCCTGCCCCATCGTCTCGATCGGCTGCCGCACGGTCGTCAGCGGCGGATCCGTGCAGGTCATCAGCGCCGAGTCATCGAAGCCCACCACGGAGACGTCATCCGGCACGTCCAGGCCGAGGCGGCGGGCCGCCCGGATCGAGCCCAGGGCCAGCACGTCACTGGCACAGATCAGGCCGGTGGCGCCGCGCTCGATCAGCTTGCCGGCGGCCAGACGGGCGCTCTCCATCGAGAACGTGGTCCGCTCCACCAGCCACTGCGCGTCGGCGAACTTGGCGAGGGCCTCCAGCTTGCGGCGTGACGGCATGTGGTCCTCCGGGCCCATGACCATGCCGATCTTCTCGTGGCCCAGGGAGCGCAGGTGCCCGTAGGCCTGCTCGACGGCGACGGCGTCGTCGGTGGAGATGTGCGGGAAGCCCACGTCGACACCGGCGTTGACCATCACCACCGGCATGCCGCGGTCGGTCAGCGCCCGGTAGTGGGTGTGCTCGGCGTTGGCCAGCGCATATGCCCCACCGGCGAAGACCACGCCGCTGACCTGGTGATCCAGGAGCATCTCGATGTAGTCGCTCTCGGGCACACCGCCGATCGTGCGCGCGCAGAGCGCGGGGGTGAAGCCGCGCTGCGCGAGCGAGGCGGTCACCACCTCGGCCAGCGCCGGGAAGATCGGGTTCTGCAGCTCGGGCAGGACCAGGCCGACCAGCCGGCCACGCTCGCCGCGCAGTTTGGTGGGCCGCTCGTAGCCCAGCACATCGAGGGCGGTGAGCACCGACGTCCGGGTGGCCTCCGAGACGCCGCTGCGCCCGTTGAGAACCCGGCTGACGGTCGCCTCACTGACCCCGGCCTTTTTCGCCACCTCGGCAAGACGTTTGGTCACGGCGGAATCCTACGTCAGATTGATGAAAGAACTGAACTGGACTGTGCGGTGCTGTTCGGATGCTCTGTCAACACTTGCACCGGCTTGCGGGCAGGGCAAGGGACAAAGCCTGCCATGAAGCGGTTAAGACAAAGCTCAGCCAGACTGGATGTCGATTACCCGGCCCGCCCGATCGTCATCGGAGTGACAGCCCGAAATCGAAAGGGGAACGCAGATGCGCTACGTCATGATCCTCACCGGTGACGAGTCGAACTGGTACGAGCCGAAACTGCCCGAGGGCCTGATGGACGAGGTCCAGCAGTGGTGGCAGAAGTGGTTCGAGGCCGGAAAGGTCCTGGAGGGCGGCGCCGAACTGCAGCCGACCAGCACGGCCAAGACGGTCGGCCGTGGCAGCGACGGCAAGCCCGAGGTCACCGACGGCCCCTACCTGGAGCTCAAGGAGGTCGTCGGCGGGTTCATTCTGCTGGAGGCCGACGACATCGACGAGGCCGTCGCGGTGGCCGCCGGCTGGCCGGGCATCACGGCCGTCGGCGACAAGGTGGAGGTCCGGCCGCTCATGGAGCGCTGACGCCGAGGTCGTCGAGGCGGCGCGCGAGCAGGTCACGCTCGGCCGGGTTGGTGGCCAGCGCGAGCGCCCGCCGCGTCGCCTCGGTTGCCTCCTCCACCCGGCCCAGCCGGCGCAGCAGGCCGGCCCTGGTCGCGTGCCAGAGCCGGTAGGTCGACAGCTGCCCGCCCAGCGCGTCGACCTCGGCCAGCGCCTCCGCCGGTCCGGTGGTGAACCCGGTCGCCACCGCCCGGCCGAGCAGCACCACCGGGGTCGGGCGCACCGTCACCAGCAGGTCGTAGAGCTTGTGCACGGTCGCCCAGTCGGTCCGCTCGTACGCCGGCGCCAGCGCGTGCTGCGCCGCGATCGCCGCCTCCAGCTGGTAGGGCCCCGGCCGGTCACGCGCGGCCGCCCGGGCCAGCCGCCGCATCGCCGACGTGATCAGCCCGGCGTCCCACAGCGTCCGATCCTGATCCTCCAGCAGGACGATCCGCCCGGCGCCGTCGAAGCGGGCCGCGGCACGCGACTCGTGCAACTCCAGCAGCGCGGCCAGCCCGGCCGGCTCGGGCTCCCCCGGCATCAGCGCGCTCACCTGCCGGGCCAGATCCAGCGCCTCGCGGGCCAGTTCCCGGCGCTCGACGGTGTCGCTCGCCAGATAACCCTCGTTGTAGATCAGATAGACGACCCGGAGCACGGACGGCAGCCGGTCCGGGAACTCCTCCGGCGGCGGGGTGACGATCCGCACGCCGTGATCGCGCAGGTGCCGCTTCGCGCGGACCAGGCGCTGCGCGGCCGTCGCCCTCGGCAGCAGGAACGCGGCGGCGACGGTCTCCGCGGGCAGGCCGGCGACGGCGTGCAGGGTGAGGGCGATCCGGGACGGCTCCGGCAGGGCGGGATGACAGCAGGCGAAGATCATCGCGAGGCGGTCGTCGCCGGAGGGCGGACCGGGCGGTGCCGCGGCCAGCTCAGCGACCTTCACCCGGCCGTTGGCCTCCCGCCGAAGAGCATCGAGGGCCTTGCGCCAGGCGGTTTGCACCAGCCATCCGGCAGGATTTTCGGGTACGCCAGAAGCGCCCCAATTCCTCAGGGCCTCCGCCACGGCGTCCTGCAGCGCCTCCTCGGCCACATCCAGGTCACCGAGTCGACGAGCCAGCACGCCCAGCATCCCGGCCGCGTCAACACGCCACACCCGATCGAGGACGGTCTTCACCTCACCCACCCCACCAGTCTTTCGCAAAAACGCTCCGAACCCCTTGGGCGGGATGGCATGTTTTGAGGCGACTGGCAGAAGGAGGTCGTCGGCAGATGTCCGACTGGGAGCAGAACGAATGGTCCTCCGAGGGTCAGCAGGACTGGTCGGCGCGCGACTCGGTGCACCGCCTCGCCAACGTCAGCAACGACATGGCGACCGCCACCGCCGCGGCCGTGACCGCAGCCGAGACCGCCGTTCAGGTGATCCAGCGGCTGGAGGCGAGCAGCACCGAGATCGGCAAGGTCGTGCAGCTGATCGCCACGATCGCCAAACAGACCAACCTGCTGGCGCTGAACGCGACCATCGAGGCGGCCCGGGCCGGCGAGGCGGGACGTGGCTTCGCGGTCGTCGCCAGCGAGGTCAAGGACCTGGCGAACGAGACGGCCACGGCGACCAGCGAGATCGGTACGCAGGTCGGCGGCATCCGGGCCGACACTCAGAACGCGGTCTCCGCCATAGAGGAGATGCAGGGGCTCATCGAGGAGCTCGACCGCTGCCAGAAGGTGATCAGCGGGATCGTGGTGGAGCAGCAGGCGGGCTGAGAAATACTGGGGCGCATGGCTCGCAAGCGTGGACCCCGAACAACGTCATCAGTCTGTCCGTGCGGGCTCCGTGCGTACGATGAATGTTGCGGCCTGATCCACGACGGCAAGCCGGCGGCGGACCCGGAAGCCCTGATGCGGTCGCGCTTCAGCGCGTTCGCCCTCGACAAGCGTGACCATCTGCTCCGGAGCTGGCACCCGCAGACCCGCCCGGAGTCCGTCGAGAACGATCCCGGGCTGCGCTGGACCCGCCTCGAGGTGCTGGAGAGCAGCGGCGGCGGCCTGTTCGACGCCGAGGGTGCGGTGGAGTTCCGGGCGCACTACCGTGACGGCGGCACTCCGGGCGTCATGCAGGAGAAAAGCCGGTTTGTTCGCCACGAGGGTCAGTGGGTGTACTGGGGCCCGCTGCGGTAAGGAAGAGAGCATGTCGGCACAGCGGCCCCTCGAGGACGGCATCGTCCGGGACTTCAAGGTCAACCTCTCGTACGGTGAGTACCTGCACCTCGACGAGATCCTCAACGCGCAGCACCCGGTCAGCGTGCCCGAGCACCACGACGAGCTGCTGTTCATCCTCCAGCACCAGACGTCCGAGCTGTGGCTCAAACTGATCATCCACGAGCTGCGGGCGGTCCAGGAGTACCTGTCCAAGGACGAGCTGCGGCCCGCGCTCAAGGGACTGGCCCGGGTCAAGCACATCCAGCGCACCCTCACCGAGCAGTGGTCGGTGCTGGCCACCCTGACCCCGACGGAGTACGCGGAGTTCCGCTCGTTCCTCGGCACGTCGTCGGGCTTCCAGTCGTACCAGTACCGGGCGATCGAGTTCCTGCTCGGCAACAAGGACCGGCACATGCTCGCGATCTTCGACGACCACCCGCCGGCCCGCGCGCTGCTGGAGGAGGCCCTCGGCACCCCCAGCGTCTACGACGAGTTCCTGCACTTCCTGGCCCGGCGCGGGCACCAGGTGCCGGTCGAGATCCTGCAGCGCGACGTCACCGAGCCGTACGAGTACCAGCCCGACCTGGTACCGGTGTTCCAGCAGATCTACGAGAACGCCGAGGCGAACTGGGACGTGTACGAGGCGTGCGAGGAGCTCGTCGACCTGGAGGAGAACTTCCAGCTCTGGCGGTTCCGGCACCTCAAGACCGTGGAACGGACGATCGGCTTCAAACGCGGCACCGGCGGCTCCAGCGGGGTCTCCTTCCTGAAGGCGGCGCTGGATCTGACATTCTTCCCCGAGCTCTATGCCGTCCGGACCGAAATAGGGGTGCCTCGTTGAGCGACGATCTGCCGGCCCGCGCCGCCGCACTGGACGCGGCCGACCCGCTCGCGGCGTACCGGGACAGGTTCATCACCCCGCCGGCGAGTGACCTGCTCTCCTACCTCGACGGCAACTCGCTGGGCCGCCCCCTGGAGGCGACCGCGAGTCTGATGGACGAGTTCATCCGCGACCAGTGGGGCGGGCGGCTCATCCGCGGCTGGGACGAGGGCTGGCTGGACTGGCCGCTCACCCTGGGCGACCGGCTCGGCGCGGTGGCCCTCGGAGCGGCCGCCGGCCAGACCGTGATCGCCGACTCGACGACGGTCCTGATCTACAAGCTGGCCGGCGCCGCCGTCACGGCCCGCCCCGGCCGCCGCAAGATCGTGCTGGACACGGACAACTTCCCCACCGACCGTTACGTCCTCGAGGGTATCGCGGCGGCCCGTGGTCTCGAACTGGTGTGGATCTCCACGGACCCGGAGACCGGCATCCACGCGTCCCAGGTCGCGTCGGTGATCGACGAGGACACCGCGCTGGTGCTCTTCTCACACGTCGCCTACCGCTCGGGCTGGATCGCGGACGTCGCGGAGATCAATCGGATCGCGCACTCCGCGGGGGCGCTGGCGATGTGGGACCTGTGCCACTCCGCGGGGTCGGTGCCGATCTCGCTGGACTCGTGGGGGGTCGACCTGGCGGTCGGGTGCACCTACAAGTACCTGAACGGGGGGCCGGGGGCGCCGGCCTTCGCCTACCTGCGGCGGGACCTGCAGGACACGGTGCGCCAGCCGATCCAGGGCTGGATGGGCCATCGGGCGTCGTTCGAGATGGGCCACGGCTATGAACCGGCGCCGGGGATCCGGGCATTGTTGAGCGGCACACCGTCGATCCTGGCGATGGTCCCGCTGCACGCCAACCTCGACATGCTCGCGGAGGCGGGCATCGAGGCGGTCCGGGCCAAGTCGTTGCTGCTGACGGGGTACGTACTGGACCTGGCGGACGAGTGGCTGGCGCCGCTGGGGGTGGAGGTGGCCGGGCCGCGGTCGGCCTCGGAGCGGGGCGGTCACGTGACGCTGCGCAGGGACGGCTTCAAGGAGTTCCTCTCGCCGTTGTGGGACAGCGGGGTGATCCCGGACTACCGCCGGCCGGACGGCCTACGGATCGGTCCGGCGCCGTTGAGCACCAGTTTCACGGAGGTTTGTCAGGGCCTGTCCGTCCTGCGCGACCTCATCGAGAAGAACCGGTGAGCTCGCCTGGAGCTGGAACTGGTGGCTGCTGCGGCGGGACCGGTGGTTGTGCGGCGGCGGCCCTGCGCGAGGGTGGTGACCAGCCACGGATCGGGTGGTTGGTGGCTGACTCGGTGTGGTGGGGCGGGCGGCTGCGCGCGGGAGTGGCGCTGCGCGTGGGCGCGGACGGTGTGGTGAAGCCGGTGCCGGTGGAGATGGCGCCGGTTGCCGGGACGCGGCGGTTTCCGGGGACGCTGCTGCCGGGGCTCGTCGACGCGCATGTGCACTCGGCGCTGGTCGACCTGGCCACGGTTCGGGCTGGGGGGATTGCGGGGGTTTGGGACCTCGGTGGCGTACCCTCCTCGCTCGAAGATCTCGCCGCACGCACCCGGCAGCCCGGGTCGAAGTTGCCGCGCCTCAGGTACGCCGGTCCGTTTTTGATCGCTCCTGGTGGCTATCCGAGCGATCGGGTGTGGGCGCCCGCGGGCAGCTGGCGCGAGATCACCTCGGCCGCGGACGCCGCCGCGGCGGTCACCGAGGCGCGGTCCGGCGGCGCGTCGTTGATCAAGGTGACCGCGCACGCCGGGGGGCCGCGACTGCCGCAGCCGACGCTGGAGGCAGTGGTCGGCGCCGCGCACGCTGCCGGGCTGGAGGTGGTGGTGCACGCCGAGGGTCCCGGAACCGCGGCGTCGGCCTGCGCGGCGGGGGTGGACATATTGGCGCATACGCCGTGGACGGAACGGCTCGACGACACTCTTCTGCGTGCCTGCGCCGCCGGCATGCGGTGGATCAGCACGCTGGACATCCACGGCTGGGGAGATCCCGACCCGGCGCGGGAGATCGCCGTCGACAACCTGCGGCGCTTCATCGGGTACGGGGGAAGCGTCCGCTACGGCACCGACCTCGGCAACGGCCCGCTCCCGCCCGGCATCAACATCCGCGAGATCCACTCGTTGCAGTCGGCGGGCCTGGACCCCTCCCAGATCCTCTCCGCGATGACCGAAAGTGACAGCCCCGAGATCTCGTGGATCCCCAGCGGTATGGACCTCGACCCCTCCCGCTTCGCCGACGTCCTGGCCACAGCGCGCGTGGTCGACGACGCCATCCGCCCGTCCTGCCGCTGACCGTCCCCGAACCTTGGGCGCCCGAGCGCACGCAGGGCGGGCCCGGCGCCCAAGGTCCGCGCGGGTGGGGGGTTCGTCAGGCGGCCGGCAGGGAGGAGACGGGGTGGGGGTTGCCCATGATGGGGTCCACCTCGTACATGCGGGCCTGGGCCAGGTCGAAGTACATGCCCTTGAGGCGCAGGTGGCCGGCTGTTTCGGCGGCGCGGACTGTCGGGTAGGTGCGTAGGTTGGTGAGCTGGTTGAGAACGTTGTCGGTGCAGCAGCGTTCCTCGTCGGTGGGGTCGGTGAAGCGGACGCCGGAGTGGGAGAGCCAGTCGCCCAGGTCCGAGTCGGGGCGGGCGGCTCCGGTCATCAGGGCGCGGACGGCGCCGCAGCCGGAGTGGCCGCAGACGGTGATCGTCGTGACGCCGAGGACCTCGACGGCGTACTCGATGGCGGCGCCGACTGACGAATCCGCCTCTCCACACTTTGGGACGATATTTCCGATATTTCGGACGCAGAACAGGTCGCCGGGGCCGCTGGCGGTGATCAGGTTGGGGACCACGCGGGAGTCCGCACACGTGATGAAGAGCTGCTGCGGACTCTGCCCGTCGCGCGCCAGGTCAGCGAGGTGCGGCCGAACGAGTGGCGCGACCGTACGCTCGAACTCCGCGATCCCCGCCGCCATGGCATCCCGCCGCTGCTGATCCATGTCCTGCCACCGCGACCACGACCCGATGACTCGCGGCGTACGCTTCCCGCCCCCCAGCCGCCCCGAAGTCGCCTGATGGAACCAGGAGTCGTGCACCTCCCGGATCCGGACGCTGCCCCCGGCCCGCTCGTAGCCCTCCCGCCACTCCCGAATCGTCTCGAACGCCCCGTGATCCAGGTAGTCGAGATGGAGCTCGACGTCCACGTCCGCTCCCGGCGGCAGCGCGGTCAGTTCACGCGTGAGCCGCGCCGACTCCACGAACGCCAGGGTTCCGTTGATCGTGACCAGCCACTCCCCCGGCGCCCGCTCGGCACGGCGGATCTCGCAGCGGGTGAGCCGCCACAGGATGAGCACCGCCGCGCTGACCATGCCGAGCGCGACACCGGTCAGCAGGTCCGTGAAGACGACGCCGAGCGCCGTGACCAGGTAGGTCGGCAGTTCCCGATGCCGCGCGTACGTGCGCATCTGCGCGAGGCTGACCAGGCGCAACCCGACCACGATCAGCACCGCGGCGAGCACCGCCATCGGGATGGTCTCCAGCAGGTCCGCCCAGAGGAGTACGAACGCGGCGATCCAGAGGCCGTGCAGGATCGCTGACGCCCGGGTACGCGCACCCGCCGCCACATTCGTCGAACTGCGCACGATCACCCCCGTCACCGGCAGGCCGCCGAGCAGTCCGGAGGCGGTGTTCGCGGCGCCCTGTGCGACGAGCTCGCGGTTCAGGTTGGCGCGGGGGCCGTCGTGGAGCCGGTCCACGGCCACCGCGGAGAGCAGGGACTCGACGCTCGCGACCAGGGCGATGGTCATGACGGCCAGGGCGATCTCGCGTACCGGGGCGTCCGGCCAGGCGGGGCGGATCAGGCCGGCGAGTGGTTCGTCGGGCAGCTGCACTCGTGCCACGTCGGCGCCCATGACGGCGGCGAGGGCGGTCACCGACACGACGGCCACCAGCGCGGCGGGCAGCATGGAGACGCTGACGAGCCGGGGCCAGAGCAGAAGGATGGCGACGGTGAGCGCGCCGAGGAGCGCGGCCACACCGTGGTGCGTGGCGATCTGTACGGGCAGGTCCCGCAGGTTGTGCCAGGCGGAGCTCTGCGCGGCGCCGCCGAGCATGACGTGCACCTGGCTGAGAGCGATGACGAGGCCGATGCCGGCGAGCATGCCGTGCACGACGGCCGGGGACAGGGCGAGCGCGGCGCGGCCCAGGCGGGAGACGCCGAGAAGGATCTGGATCAGGCCGGCCACGGCCACGATGGCGGCGGTGCCGGCGAACCCGAAGTCGGCGACCGCTCCGGCGACGATCACGGTGAGGCCGGCGGCGGGGCCGCTCACCTGTAGTGGGGCGCCACCGAGGGCACCCGCGACGATGCCACCGACGACTGCGGCGACGAGGCCCGCCAGCAGGGGCGCACCCGAGGCGGCGGCGATACCGAGCGACAGTGGAATGGCGATCAGGAACACGACGATGGACGCCGGCAAGTCCCGGCGCAAAAGCTGCGTCAAGTCGGACATTTCATAAAAATACGGTATGCCGGTTAACGCACCGTTACGGAACGCTCCCCGGCCCCGCAAGACACAGCAAGTTGCCAGCGGGAACGGCGAAGGCCGCGCGGCATGCGCCACGCGGCCTCCGGGAAAAGAAGGATCAGGCCTTCCAGATGTCCCTGTTCGACTCGTAGATCTCGCGGAGGATCGCCGGGACGTCGTAGGTGAGCTTCCACTCCGGGAAGTGCTCCTCGAAGCGGGCGGTGCTGCTGATCCACCACTGGTGGTCGCCGGCCCGGTTCTCCTCGACGTACTCCGTCCGCGCCTCCAGCCCCGTGATCTCCGACGCGATGGCGAACGCCTCGATGTGGCTGCAGTTGGAGAAGCGGCCGCCGCCGATGTTGTAGATCTCGGCGACCCGCGGTGCGCGGTGGAACGCCTCGAACGCCGACACCAGGTCGTGCGAGTGGATGGCGTCCCGGACCATCTTGCCTTTATACCCAAAAATCCGGTATGTCCGTTGCTCCATGACACACCGCATCACGTACGCCAGGAAGCCGTGCAACTCCGCCGCCGAGTGCCCCGGTCCGGTCAGCGTGCCGCCCCGGAACACCGCGGTGGGCATCCCGAAATACCGGCCGTACTCCTGGACCATGATGTCGGCGGCCACCTTGCTGGCACCGAAGACCGAGTGCATGCTGCTGTCGATCGACATGGTCTCGTCGATGCCGCCGAACCACCGGTGATCGGAGGGCAGCTCCCACCGCGTCTCCTGCTCGACCAGCGGCAGCGAGTTCGGCGTGTCGCCGTACACCTTGTTGGTCGAGGTGAAGATGAACGGCGCGTCGATCGCGTGCCGCCGGGTCGCCTCCAGCATGTTGATGGTGCCGACCGCGTTCACGTCGAAGTCGGTGAACGGCTCACGGGCGGCCCAGTCGTGGCTCGGCTGAGCCGCGCAGTGGATCACCAGGCCGATGTTGCCGCTCAGCTCGGCGAAGAGCCGGTCCAGCCCGTCCCGGTCCCGGATGTCGATGCTGTGGTGGGTGTAGCGGTCGCCGACCTCCTTGGTCAGCCGCTGCAGGTTCCACTGCGTCGAGCCGTCGGCACCGAAGAAGTAGCCGCGCATGTCGTTGTCGACCCCGACCACGTCCATGCCGAGCGCGGCGAAGTGCCGCACCGCCTCGGAACCGATCAGGCCGGCCGAGCCGGTGATTACGACGACGCTGCTCATCAGGACCTCCGCGGGGTGTCGGTCGCCACGCGCCGAGAGTACAGATCGCCGCCACCGCCGCCGTGGCCCGGTCCGGGGTGTCGCGATCGTGATGCTTGACGAGAGCGTGAAACGGGCACGTCACAGATTCGCCACATCCGATCGGAAGGCTCCGGCGGATAAGCAGGTTCAGCCGAAACGTTCCGAAGGCGGTCGCGATGACGGAGTCCCTCCAGGCCCCGAACCCCCACGTCCCCGACCGGACCGCTCTCACCCTCGGCGTCGAGGAGGAGCTGCACGTCGTCGACCTGGCCACGCGCGAGCTCGTACCCCGTGCTCCGGAGATCCTGGACCGCCTGGACGGAGCCCATTTCTCGGCCGAGTTGCACCGCTCCGTGGTGGAGACCAACACCCCGGTCAGCGCCGGCCTCGACGAGTTGCGCGAAGGCGTCGCGCAGCGGCGCCGGACCGCGATGACCGTCGCCGAATCACTCGGCCTCGGCCTGGTCGCGGCCGGCACCGTGCCGCTCGTCGACCTGGACTCGCTGCCGGTCACGCCCACCTCGCGCTACCAGCGGATGCTCCACGAGTACCAGATGCTCGTCCGGGAGCAGCTGATCTGCGGCACCCAGGTGCACGTCGGCGTGCCGGACCGCGACGAGGCGGTCGCGATCACCCAGCGGGTCGCGCCCACCCTGCCGGTGCTGCTCGCCCTCTCCACCTCCTCGCCCTACTGGCTGGGCGAGGACTCCGGGTACGCCAGCGTCCGCTCCCTGGTCTGGATGCGCTGGCCCACCGCCGGCGACAGCGGCCCGCTCAACTCCGCCGCCGAGCACGAGGCCCTGGTCAACGACCTGATCGCCTCCGGGACGATCAGCGACCCGAAGATGGTCTACTTCGACGTCCGCCCGTCGGCGCACGTGCCCACCGTGGAGCTGCGGGTCACCGACGCCAGCCCGGATGTCGAGACCGTCATCCTGATCGCCGGGATCTTCCGCGCGCTCGTGCTCCGGGCTCAGCAGGAACACCGAGCCGGTCTCGTGATGCCCGCCGCCCGCCCGCCGCTGCACCGGGCCGCCATGTGGCGTGCCGCCCGCTCCGGCCTGGAGGGCGACCTGCTCGACCTGCCGCGCTCCCCGGTGCCGATCCCGGCCGCCCTCGCGGTCGAACGACTGATCACCGAGCTGCGGCCGCAGCTGGAGGAACTGGGCGACTGGGACCAGGTCTACGACCTCGCGCTCCGGGCGCTGAGCCAGGGCAGCTCGGCGGCACGCCAGCGGCGCGCCCTGGCCCGGCGCGGCCGGCTCTCCGACGTGGTGGACCTGCTGGTGACCGACACCCGGGGCGGGGTGACCACGGCCGGGCCGCCCGGCACGCCGGCACCCGCGCTCATCGAGGCGTACGTGGCTCACGGCGACGAGGCGTTCCCGGACGGGCGGGTGTCCCCCGCGTACGCCGGGATCCTGCCGGTGCTGACCTCGCTCGGCGCGACCGGTCTGCGCCACCGCGAGGACGTCCGGGACGAGGAGCAGCGGGCCCGGGGCATCACGTTCAGTGTGGCCGGGGAGGCCGCGACCCGGCTGTTCCCGTTCGACATCGTGCCGCGGATCGTGCCGACGACCGACTGGACACGGCTGCGCGAGGGGCTCACCCAGCGGGTCAAGGCGCTCGACGCGTTCCTCAACGACGTCTACACCGAGCGGCAGATCGTGGCCGACGGGACGATTCCGGAATGGGTGATCACCGGGTCGCCCGAACTGCGCGCGAGCGGGGCGCTGATCTCCAGGCGGGCGGTGCGCGCCCAGGTGGCGGGCGTTGATCTGGTACGCGACGACGCCGGCAACTGGTGCGTGCTCGAGGACAACCTGCGGGTGCCGTCCGGGATCGCGTACGCGATGCAGAACCGCCGCCTCACCTGGAGCGTCCTGCCCGAACTCCCGCGACCGGCCGCCCTGCTGTCGGTCGAGGACACGCCGAAGCTGCTCAAGCAGGCGCTGATCGAGGCGGCCGGACCGTCCGCCGGTGACGACCCGGCTCTGGTCGTGCTCAGCCAGGGCCCGGACGACTCCGCCTGGTTCGAGCACCGGATGCTCGCCGAGGCGATGGACGTACCCGTGGTGCGCAGCACCCAGCTGTTCGTCGACGAGGGCCGGGTGTGGCGGCTCAGCGACGGCCACCGCAGCCCGGTCGACGTGATCTACCTGCGGATGGGCGAGGACAGCCTGGTGCACTCGCCGGGCGCCGACGGCATGCCGCTCGGCCCGAGCCTGGTGTCGGCGCTGCACGCGGACACCATCGTGCTGGCCAACGCGCTCGGCAACGGCATCGGGGACGACAAGGCCGTGTACGCCTTCGTGCACGCCATGATCGAGTACTACCTCGGCGAGAAGCCGCTGCTCGCCGACGTACCCACCTATCTGTGCGGCATACCGGACCAGAAGGCCGAGGTGCTGACCCGCCTCGGCGAGCTGGTCTGCAAGCCGGTGGACGGCTACGGCGGCGACCGGATCGTGATCGGCCCGCACGCCTCACCCGAGGAGCTCGACGCGCTGCGGCGGCAGATCCTGACCGCGCCGCACCGCTGGGTGGCCCAGGAGCTGGTCGAACTCTCCACCCACCCGGTCTTCGACGGCCACCGGCTCGCCCCGCGGCACGTGGATCTGCGGGCGTTCGTGTTCTCCGGAAGCCACTCGGTGGTCGCCCCCGCGGCGCTCACCCGGGTCGCGCCGGCCGGCAGCATGATCGTCAACTCCTCGCGCGGCGGCGGCTCGAAGGACACCTGGTTGCTCGGCTGAGGAGGTAAGCCCATGTGTGGAATCGCCGGTGAACTGCGGTACGGCGACCGGCCCGCGGACGCCGAGACGGTCCGCCGGATGCTGCCCTGCATGGAGTCGCGCGGCCCGGACGGCGACGGCCTCTGGCAGCACGGCCGGATCGCCCTCGGCCACCGGCGGCTGAAGATCATCGACCTGTCGGAGAACGGCCGCCAGCCGATGACCGACGAGCAGCTCGGGCTGACCGTGGTCTTCAACGGGTGCGTCTACAACTACCGGCAGCTCCGCGAGGAACTGCGCGGGTACGGATACACCTTCTTCTCCACGTCGGACACCGAGGTGATCCTCAAGGCGTACCACCGCTGGGGCACGGACTGCGTCACCCGGTTCCTCGGCATGTTCGCGTTCGCGATCGCCGAGCACGCGACCGGCACCGTCACGCTGGCCCGGGACCGGCTCGGGATCAAGCCGCTGTACCTGGCCGAGTCGCCGGGGCGGCTGCGCTTCGCGTCGGCCCTGCCGGCGCTGCTCGCCGCGGGCGGCGTGGACACCACGATCGACACGGTGGCGCTGCAGCACTACATGACGTTCCACTCGGTGGTACCGGCACCGCGGACCATCCTCTCCGGGATCCGCAAGCTGCCGCCGGCCACTGTCCGCGTCATCCAGGCGGACGGGACGTCGACCGAGCGGGTCTACTGGGAGGCATCCTTCACCCGGACCCGGGAGATGACCGGGGGTGAGTGGGCGGAGGCGGTCAGAGCCTCACTGAAAACCGCCGTCGAGCGGCGGATGGTCGCGGACGTGCCGGTCGGCGTGCTGCTCTCCGGTGGTCTGGACTCCAGCTTCATCGTGGCGCTGCTGGCCGAGCAGGGGCAGCACGGGCTCACCACGTTCAGCATCGGGTTCGAGGGCGGCGGCGGGGAGAGCGGTGACGAGTTCGAGTACTCCGATCTGATCGCCAAGCAGTTCGACACCGAGCACCACCAGATCCGGATCGGTCAGGAACGGTTCCTGCCGGCGGTGGAGCGGACCGTCGAGGCGATGAGCGAGCCGATGGTGAGCCACGACTGCATCGCGTTCAACCTGCTCAGCGAAGATGTTGCGAAGAGTGTCAAGGTGGTGCAATCTGGGCAGGGGGCCGACGAGATCCTCGCCGGTTACAGCTGGTATCCACCCCTCGCCGGTGTCCCCCGGGAGCAGGCCGTCGAGGCGTACGCGAAGGAGTTCTTCGACCGTCCGCACGCCGACCTGGCCCGCCAGCTCAACCCGCAGTGGCTGATCGACGCGGACGTCAGCCGGGAGTTCGTGGCGGCGAGTTTCGGCCGTGACGGCGCGACCACGGCCGTCGACGCGGCACTAAGGCTCGACTCTCAGGTGATGCTCGTCGACGATCCGGTCAAACGGGTCGACAACATGACTATGGCGTGGGGCCTGGAGGCACGCGTACCTTTTCTTGACCATGAGTTGGTGGAGCTCGCGGCGGCCTGCCCACCCGAGATCAAACTGGCTCAGGGCGGTAAGGGAGTCCTCAAGGACGCGGCCCGCGGGCTCGTCCCGGACGCGGTCATCGACCGGCCGAAGGGCTACTTCCCGGTGCCGGGCATCCGGCACCTGGAGGGCCCGATGCTGGAGAAGGTACGTGACGCGCTGCACGCACCGGCCGCACGGGACCGGGCACTGTTCCGGCCGGAGTACGTCGAGGCGCTCCTGGCCGACCCGAACACCCCGCGCACCACGCTCGGGGCGAACCAGTTGTGGCAGCTCGCGCTGCTGGAGATGTGGTTGCAGAACAAGGGGGTCTAGATAGATGGAAGGTCAGCTCCATCGCGTCGACGTCACCGTCCTGCCCGCCGGTTGGCGTTCCGTCCCGTCGGAGGTGGCCGGCAACTGGTCGCCGACGCTGTCACCCGACGGGCGGCACATGGCCTACATCTCCGACCGGGGTGGCGTGCCCGCGGTCTGGGTGCAGCCGGTCGGTAGCGAGCTGGCCTTCCGCGTCGACACCGGTCCCGAGCCCGTCTCGGCCGTGCGCTGGTCCTCCGGCGGCGGCTGGCTCGCCTGCCAGATCGCACCCGGCGGCGCTCCCCGGCAGGAGATCTGGCTGATCCGGCCGGACGGCTCGGACCTGCACCAGATCGCCGGCTTCGGCACCGACACCGCGGACAACATGCGCTGGCTGCCGGGCCGCCCGCAGCTCGCCCTCACCGAGAATTTGACCACCGCGCTGGTCATCGACGTGGTCACCGGGGACCGGCGGGTGGTCGCGCGGGGCGACCTTCTCTCGCTTCTGGACATGGACCCGGCCGGGCGTTTCGCACTGCTGCGGCACGGGCCGCGAGGTGCCCGCCAGGTCATTCTCAAAGACCTTTCCAACGGTACGGAGAAACCACTCACCCGCGGAGAACAGGCCGTCTTCAGCCCCGGCGGCGGTTGTGTGTACGCGCTCAGCCAGGACGGCGAGTTCCCGGCTCTCCTCCGCATCGCCGGTGACGCCGTTGAGGTCCTCGCCGCGACCGTGCCGACTCGTTCACTCGCCGACCGGGCCGGCGCCGCCGCACTCCCCCCTCCCCCCACGGCCGCCGGAACCGACCTGTCGGCCTCGCGTTTTCCCGAGGTCGTAGCGCCGACTCTCGGGGAGGTCGAGGATTTTGTGGTGACAGCCGACGGGCGTACCGCTGCGGTCTTGTTCAACGTCCGTGGCGGAGAGTCGGAAGTCGCGCTGATCGACCTGGACCACGACGGGGATCGCGTCCCGGCGGTGATCTCGCCGCTGCCCGGCCCGGTAGCCGGCGGCCTCGCGTGGAGCTTCGACGGATCGGTGCTCGGATTCACCGCGGAGGGACCGGGCCAGCCGCACGGAGTCTGGGTCTGGTCGCGCGGCTCGGTGCAGGCGGTCTCGGCGCAGCCCGCCGGCCCGGACGCGGTCCGCCCGACGCTGGAACGCTTCCCGGCGCACGACGGCCTTGCGCTGACCGGGTGGCTGTTCCGGCCGTCCGGCCCCGGCCCGCACCCGACGGTGATCTGGCTGCACGGCGGGCCGGAGGCGCAGGAGCGGCCGGGCCACGGACCCCTGTTCCAGGCGCTGGTGGCCCGCGGAATCGCTGTGTTCGCGGCCAATGTGCGCGGGTCGTCGGGGTTCGGGCGGTCGTTCGTGGACGCTGACAATCTGGGGCTTCGTTACGGGGCGATCGAGGATGTCCGCTCCTGTGTCGAGCACCTGCGGGGGTGTGGAGTCGCCGGGCGGGTCGGGGTGATGGGGCGGTCCTACGGTGGCTATCTCACGCTGGCCGCGTTGACGTCGTTCCCGGAGCTGTTCGACGTCGGCATCGACGTTTGCGGCATGTCCAACTTTATGACGTTTTATGAGTGCACGGAGCCGTGGATTGCGGCGGCTGCCGTGAGCAAGTATGGGGATCCGGTGCTGGATGCCGCACTATTGCGGGATTTGTCGCCTATTCACCGCATTGATCGGCTGCGGGCGCCGCTGATGGTCGTGCACGGTGAGAACGACAGCAACGTCCCGGTGATCGAGGCCGAACAGGTGGTGACGGCTCTCGCCGAGCGCGGCCACCCGCACCGCTACCTGCTCTTCCCCGGCGAGGGCCACGAACTGCTGCACCGCTCCTCCCGCGCCGAATACCTGACCGCCACGATCGAGTGGCTCGAGCGCTACCTACTCCCCTGACCCACCCGCCTCGCGCGCACCGGCTCCGGGGCTCCCCGCGTCCCCGGGGCTCCCCGGTCCCCGCTCCCGCTTCCTGCTCCCCGCTCGCTGCTCCCCGCTCGCCACTCCCCACTCCCCGCTCCCCGCTTCCTGCTCCCTACTCCCCGCTTCCTGCTCCGCGCTCGCCGCCGCCGGCCGCCGGCCGCCGGCCGCCGGCCGCCGGTCGCCGGTCGCCGGTCGCCGGTCGCCGGTCGCCGGTCGCCGGTCGCCGGTCGCCGGTCGCCGGTGAGATCTTGGAGGGTTTTGCCCGTATGTGAGCCCGAACTCTCCAAGATCTCCATGGGCGGGGGTGGTTGTCCACAGGGGGTGAGCGGCGGCGGCGGGGATCGGCCAGCATCGGGTGGTGCGCGAGCTTCCGGGGCGGGACGCTGACGAGTTCGACTGGGTGCGTTACGAACAGGCGGGAGTGTTCACCACAGCTCAGGCCATCGGGCTGATCGGCCGCGCGGCCCTGCGGCGGCACCTGAGTCAGGGGCGGTGGCGTTCGATCTGCCGCGGCGTCTTGCTGTCGGAGAACGGGCGGCTCGCCCAAGCGCAGCAACTGTGGGTCGCGGTGCTCGTGGCGGGGCCCGGCGCGCGGCTCGCCGGGCACACCGCGGCCGCCGAGGGCGGGGTTCGAGCGCTGGTGGCCGAGCCCATCGAGGTCGTCGTCCCGGCGGTACGGCGCTGCTCGGACCGGCTGCCCAAACTGCCCGCGGACATGCCCGGGGTGCGCGTCCACCGGACCTGTGTCCTGCCGGCGAGCCACTGCCAGGTCGGCCAGCCGCCGCGCACGACGATCGCGCGGTCGGTCGTCGACGCCGCGAGCTGGGCTTCCGGCGAGCGCGAGGCCCAGCTGATGATCCTGAGCGCGTGTCAGCAGCGCAGGGTCGACCCGGCCGAACTCCGGGCCGTGCTGGAGCTGCTCCCGACAGCCCGGCGCCGGCGTCTGATCAAGGCGACGATCGCCGACGTCGAGGGCGGCGCCACGGCGCTCTCCGAAGTCGACTTCCTGGCACTGTGCCGGAGACATCACCTTCCAGCTCCCGACACACAGGTACACCGCACCGACGCGGACGGCCGCCGACGCTTCCTCGACGCGTACTGGAAAGCGGCCCACCTCCACGTCGAGATCGACGGCTCACATCACATGAGCGTCCGGCAGTGGAGCGACGACCAGGTACGGCAGAACCGGATCTGGCTCCGCGGCGACCGGATCCTGCGCTTCCCGGCGTGGCTGGTCCGCACCGACCCGGCCGCGGTGGCCGCCCAACTCCGCGAGGCACTCGACATCACCGCCCCGCAGTGACCCACTCACAGATCTTGGCGACTTGCGCCCGCATACGAGCCCAAACCCTCCAAGATCTCGCCTGTCCTCCGGCGGGACACAAGTGAAAGGGGCGACGACGGCGGGGCGGGCGGCGCGCGGCGCGCGGCGGGGCGGGCGGCGCGCGGCGCGCGGCGGGGCGGGCGGCGCGCGGCGCAGGGCGGGGCGGGGCGGGCGGCGCGCGGCGCAGGGCGGGGCGGGGTGGGCGGCGCGCAGGGCGGCGCGGCGCGGCGCAGGGCGGGGCGGGGCGGGGGGGCGGGTGGCGGGGGGCGGGGGTGGAGGGTGGGTGAGGAGGCGCACGTTGCCGGGGGTGGGTGGGGCGAGAAAGGGTTGAAGCCATGTCGCTGCCCTTACCCTCGACCGCTCGGGCCTGGGTGGTGTGGTCCGCCGCGCTCTCCGCCTATGTCGTCGCTGTGCTGCACCGGACGTCGCTGGGGGTGGCTGGGCTCGACGCTCAGGAGCGGTTCGGGATCGGGGCGGGGGCGCTCGCCACGTTCGCGGTGTTGCAGCTGCTGGTCTATGCGGGGCTGCAGATTCCGGTGGGGCTGCTGCTCGACCGGTTCGGGTCGGTGCGGCTGGTGATCACCGGGGCGCTGCTGATGGCGGCCGGGCAGACGATGATGGCGCTCGCGGACGACATGAGCGGGGCGGTCACGGCCAGGATTCTGGTCGGTGCCGGTGACGCGATGACGTTCATCAGCGTGCTGCGGCTGGTTCCGCACTGGTTCCCCGCCCGGCGGGTTCCCGTGCTGACTCAGGTGACCGGGATCGTCGGTCAGTTGGGGCAGGTGCTGTCTGCCGTACCCCTTGCTGCTCTTCTTGCCGGTCCCGGCTGGACCACCGCTTTCCTGGGTGCGGCAGGCGCCGGTGTGTTCGTGGCGCTGGTGGCGCTCGCGGCCGTGCACGACACCCCGCGCGGCCGGGTGAGCAGCGGCTCCGCGCTCTCCTGGCAGCAGCTCGGCGACGACCTGGGCAGCGCGTGGCGGCACCCGGGCACGCGGCTGGGGTTGTGGACGCACTTCACGACGCAGTTCACCGGGACGGTCTTCGCGCTGATGTGGGGCATCCCGTTCCTGATCGCCGGCGAGGGGCTGAGCCGGGGCGCGGCCAGCTCGTTGCTGCTGCTGTTCGTGCTGACCGGCATGGCGTCCGGGCCGGTGCTCGGCATGCTGACGCAGCGCCACCCGTTGCGGCGGTCGTGGCTGGTGCTCGGCATCGTGAGCGCCAACATGCTCGCCTGGGCCCTGGTCATCGCGTGGCCGGGCCGGGCACCGATGGCGCTGCTGGTGGTGCTGGTGGTCGCGCTCGGGCTGGGCGGGCCGGGGTCGATGATCGGGTTCGACTACGCGCGGACGTTCAACCCGCCGAACAGGCTGGGCACCGCGACGGGTGTGGTGAACGTCGGCGGGTTCGTGGCGTCGCTGCTCACGATCGAGCTGATCGGGCTGATCCTGGACGCGCGGACCGGCGGAAGTGCGAGTTATCACATCTCCGACTTCCGGGTCGCCATGTCGGTGCAGTTCCTGGTCGCCGCCGTGGGCCTGGCTGGCATTCTGCGCACCCGGCGACTGACCCGGCGCCGCCTCACCGCCGAGGAGGGCATCGTGTTCCGTCCCCTTCGCGACGTGGTGGCCGGTTTAACGACGAGCGGACTGGTAAAGGCGAAAAGCTGGCGCTTATGAGAGGGGGCACATGACTGACCACGCGCAAACCCGGTTCTGGTCCGGCATCGACATCCCCAAGGCTCTCGCCGCCACGCTCGCCGCGGTCTCGGCGGCCGTGGTCGGCTCGTTCCTCGGCGTGGCCGGCACGCTGATCGGCGCGGCCGTGGCCAGCCTGATCAGCTCGGTCGGCACGGAGGTCTACCACCGGTCGATCGACCGGGGCACCAGGAAACTGCAGCAGGCGTTCGTGACGGCACCGGCCGCTGTGGGCACACCCGAGGTGACCGCCGCCCACGAACCGCCCTCGGAGCAGGAGACCGAGCCGAGGAGGATTCACTGGAAGCGGGTCGGTCTGGTGGCCGCCGCGCTGTTCGTCGTCGCCCTGGGCGCGCTGACCACGTTCGAGCTGATGGCCGGCAAGACCGCGGCGGACGCGGTGAACGGTCGCGACGGCGGCAGCCCCACGCTGCTCAACTTCTCCGACAATTCCGATAAATCGGACTCGCCGCAGCCGGAAAGCACCGAGCAGACCACCGAGCAGACCACCGAACCGAACGCCCCCGCGGAGACAACCGCACCGGCGGAGCCGACTGGCGAAGCGACCGGTGAGGTGACCGAACCCCCGGCGACCGGTGACGCCCCCACGGCGGGCGACGAAACCGAGCAGGACGGGAGCAACCAGCAGGAGGGCGCCGGCAGTGGACGCTGAGGACATTCTGGAAGACGCGTTCGGCCGGCTGCCGGAGCTGGTCAGCACGGCTGTCGAGGGCCTGTCCCCCGACCAGCTCAGGTGGTCACCCCGGAAGGGAGCGAACACCGTCGGCTGGCTGGTCTGGCACCTCACCCGGGTCCAGGACAGCCACCTGACCGAGCTGATCGGCGGCGAGCAGGTCTACCTCTCCGGCGAGTGGGCGCCCCGGTTCGGGCTCAAGCCCGACCCGGACGACACCGGATACGCGCACACCGCCGACCAGGTCGCGGCCGTCGCCCCGGAGAGCGCTCAGGTGCTGCTGGACTACTACGCCGCGGTGCACGAGAGGACGCTGACCTACCTGCGCGGTCTGACAGCCGCCGACCTGGACCGGGTGGTCGACGAGAACTGGGATCCGCCCGTGACACTCGGCGTCCGCCTGGTCAGCGTGTACGACGACGACGCGCAGCACGCGGGCCAGGCGGCGTACGTCCGCGGCCTGCTCTCCTGAAGCTCAGGCCGAGGCCGGCTCGCTCAGCGGGAGGCGGACCAGGAACCTCGTGTCGCCCGGCTTGGACTCCACGGTGATGTCACCGCCGTGGCCGTTGACCACGATCCGGTACGAGATGTCGAGCCCGAGTCCCGTACCCTCCCCCACCGGCTTGGTGGTGAAGAACGGCTCGAAGACCCGCTTGCGTACCTCGGGCGGCATCCCCGGCCCGGTGTCCCCGATCGACACCACCAGGCGGTCGTCCTCCCGGTAGGTGTGAACGGTCAGCGTGCCCTCGCCCTTCATCGCCTGGACCGCGTTGTCGATCAGGTTGGTCCAGACCTGGTTGAGCTCGGCCGGGTGAGCCGGCACCTGCGGCAGCGACCGGTCGTACTCCTTCACCACCCGGACGTCGCCGATCTTGTGAGCGAGCATGACCAGGGTGCTGTCCAGACCGGTGTGCACGTCGATCCACTGGTGTGCGGCCCGGTCCAGGTGCGAGTACTGCTTGGCCGCGTTCACCAGGTTCGACACCCGGCCGGTGGCGTCCTCGATGTCGCTCATCAGCTGCTCGGTCTCGAGTGCGTACCCGATCCAGTGGATGGCCTGGTCGAGCAGCTCGGGTGAGGCGACCCGGGACTCGATCTGGGTGAGGCAGTCGACGTCGATGCCACCCTGCGCGAAGACCGGTGCGACGTCCCAGCCGGCGGTGATGTTTCGTTCCTCCATCCAGTCGCCGAGCTCGTCCTCCAGGTCGGCGGTCTGCATGGCGGTCAGCGCCGGCGCCTTGGCGGCCCGCTCGATGACCTCCTCCTGAAGTTCGAGCAGCGCGACGAGCCGGTCCGGCGCGACCTTCCCGGCAGCCAGCTTGCCGAGCTTCATCCGCATCGCGGCGACCCGCTGGCGCAGCGCACCGGTCGCCCGGGAGGCTGCCGCGGCCGGGTTGTTCAGCTCATGCATGAGCCCGGCCGACAGGGCGCCGAGCGCGGCGAGCCGCTGCCGTTCCCCGATCGCCGCCTGGGTGTTGCGCATGCCGAGCGTGAGGCCTTCGAGAAGGTGGATCGCCATCGGGAACCACTCGCGCATCAGCCACCCGAAGTCGGTGGCGGACAGCATGAAGAACTCGCTGTCGGAGAGCGCCCGCATCGACGCCATGTAGGTGCGGGGCACGCCGTCGTCGCGCAGGTAGGCGTTGGTCGCGCCCATGTAGACGCCGCGCTGCTCGGTGCGCGTCGTGGTGATGTCGTCCTCACCGACCCGCCGGGTCAGCGAGACCGTGCCGCTGAGCAGCACGAAGAACGCCTCGGCGGGGTCGCCCTCGCGCAGCACCAGACCACCGGCCGGCACCCGCATGGTGCAGCCGTGCTCGGCGATCCAGGTGAGCTGCTCGTCGGTCAGCTTCTCGAACAGGAACAGGGTCTTCAGCTCGGCCGGGCTCAGCGCGCCGGGCTCACAGGGCTCGAGCCGGACCTCTTCGGTTTCAGCAGTCATGACTTACTGCGCCTCCAGGTAGCGATGGACCAGCGTGACGGCCATCGCGCCCTCGCCGACCGCCGAGGCCACTCGCTTGACCGAGTTGGCCCGGACGTCGCCGGCGGCGAAGATGCCGGGAACACTGCACTCCAGATAGAACGGATCCCGGTCCCGATCCCATCCCCGCGGGCGGTCCCCGTTCGCCAGCAGATCCGGGCCGGTCCGGATGAACCCCCGCTCGTCCCGGGCCACCGCGTCGCCCAGCCAGTCGGTCCGCGGTTCGGCCCCGATGAACACGAAGAGATAACCGCACTCCACGGTCGCCTTCGTGCCGTCCTTGCTGTCACAGATGGTGATCGCCTGGAGGTGGCCGTCGCCCTGCGCGCCGATCACCTCGCACCGCGTCCGCACGGTGATGTTGGGCACCTGGGCGAGCTGCTGGATCAGGTAGTAGGACATCGAGGCTTCGAGGGAGTCGCCCCGGACCAGGAGGGTGACGCTTCTCGCGTACCCGGAGAAGAAGAGTGCGGCCTGCCCGGCCGAGTTCGCCCCGCCGACGATGTAGACGTCCGAGCCGGCGCACGCCGGGCCCTCGGTGGAGGCCGAGCCGTAGTAGACACCGGAACCGGTCAGATCGGCCACGCCGTCGGCGACGAGCGGGCGGTAGGAGACCCCGGTGGCCAGCACGATCGAGTGGGCGGAGACCTCTCCGCCGTCGGCGAAGGTGAGCGTACGCGCGGAGCCGTCCGCCCGCAGACCCACGACCTCCCGGGTGTTGAGGGTCTCGGCGCTGAACTTTCCCGCCTGGCGCCGCGCCCGGTCGGCCAGCTGCGCGCCGGAGATCCCGTCCGGGAACCCGAGGTAGTTCTCGATCCGCGAGCTCTGCCCCGCCTGCCCGCCGACCGCCTGACGCTCCACGAGCAGCGTCTTGAGTCCCTCGGAGGCACCGTAGACGGCCGCGCCGAGCCCGGCCGGACCACCGCCCACGATGATCAGGTCGTAGAAGTCGCGACCCGGGTTGGTGGACAGCCCGGCCGCCTCGGCGACCTCCTGCACGGTCGGCCGGGGCAGCGCCCGCCCGTCGGCGGTGACCACCAGCGGGACCGCCTCGGGCCCGGAGTCCGCGGCCTCCAGCAGGCGGCGCCCCTCCGGCTCATCGGCGCCGAAATATTTGTACGGGACCAGGTTGCGCGCCAGGAAGTCGCGGATCTGGTACGACGGCTCGCTCCACCGGTGCCCGACCACCCGGATGTCCGGCAGCTCCTTGTCGCCGGTGGCCTGCCACGCCTCGAGCAGCGCGTCCAGAACCGGGTACAGCTTCTCCTCCGGCGGGTCCCACGGCTTGAGCAGGTAGTGGTCGACGTCCACCACGTTGATCGCCTGGATCGCGGCGTCGGTGTCCGCGTACGCCGTGAGCAGCGCCCGCCGCGCGTGCGGGAACAGGTCCATCGCCTGCTCCAGGAACTCGATGCCGTTCATCTGCGGCATCCGGTAGTCGGCCAGGATCACGGCGACCCGTCCGCCGCGCAGCTTCAGCTCACGCAGCGCTTCGAGGGCCTCGGCGGCCGACGAGGCACGGACGATCCGGTACCGGTCGCCGTAGTGGCGCCGCAGGTCACGCGCGATGGCGCGGGACACCGAGGGATCGTCGTCGACGGTGAGGATGGCGGCTTGGCCCATGTGTCGTTGTCCTCAGCTCTCGTTCTCGGGGTGGCGTTCGAGGTATCCCGCGACGTAGGGGCAGGTGGCGACGACCGGCAGCCGCCGGGCGCGCGCGTCGGCCAGCGCGGCGGAGGCGAGCCGTCCCGCCAGCCCGCGACCGGAGAAGACCTGGTCGACCTCGGTGTGCAGCAGCTCGACGCGGTCGTCGTGGCGGCGGTAGTGCAGCATCCCGGCGATCTCGCCACCGAGCAGCACCTCGTAGCGCTGCTGCTCGAAGCTGTCCACCACGACGGCGTCCCCCGCGTTCGGGTTGCCGGCCTGCGCGCTGCCCTCGACCCGCAGCTTGCGCCGGGCCCGCTCGTAGAACGACGTACGCCCGAAACGGATCACCTGGGCGGCGCTGGGCAGAGGCTGGATCTCCAGGCAGGCGCCGGGCTCCGCGTACCCCTCGATGATGCCGTCGACCTCGATGGCGAGGCGGCCGCTGGTCGGCAGCACCTCCAGCGCGACGTGCTCGGAGGTGTCCAGAACCAGCGACCGGTTGAACGAGGAGTGCGCGGCGGCGGCGCTCACGATCAGGCCCTGCACGTTCGGCGAGACGATCGGGCCGCCGGCCGAGAAGCTGTACGCCGTCGAACCGGTGGGAGTGGAGACGATCACGGCGTCCGCGGCGTAGTTGACGAAGTTGCTGCCCTCGACCCGGATGCCGACGGCCGCCAATCCGTGACCTGGTACCCGTACCAAAGCGATGTCGTTGAAAGCCGTGACCTCGCGCCCGTCCGGAAGGACGGTCCGCACCGCTGTCCGCGACTCGACCGTGTAGGAGTGCTCGTCGATCGACGACAGCGCCTCCTGCAGGTCCGGCAGGTCCACCTCGGCGAGGAAGCCCAGACGGCCGACGTTCACACCGAGGACCGGCGTCTTACGCCCCTCGACCAGCCGCATCGAGCGCAGCATGGTGCCGTCGCCGCCGAGGCTGACCAGCAGCCCGGCGCGCTCGACCATCTCCTCCACCTCGACCGGGACCGCGTCGCAGGCGATCCGGGTGATCTCGTCG
Organism: Actinoplanes sp. NPDC051861; assembly: GCF_040681145.1. Taxonomy (NCBI): domain Bacteria; kingdom Bacillati; phylum Actinomycetota; class Actinomycetes; order Micromonosporales; family Micromonosporaceae; genus Actinoplanes; species Actinoplanes sp. NPDC051861. The sequence continues at coordinate 29,160 of NZ_JBFAYE010000015.1, read as the reverse complement.
GGCAGGCCGAGCACGGTGACACCCCGCTCGGCGGCCCAGTTGACGATGGCGTCCACCGCGGAGCCGCAGTCCCGGCGCGGGTGCAGCACGAGACCGACGACCTTAACCATGCCCATGGGAGCAGCCTTGCACGACCGGGCACGGATCGGCGAGCCGCCCGGTTTCCGGCGGGTTACCGGCCGTCGTATCCGCTGCTACGATTCCGCGCCATGGTCAACGGCGACGTCGATGCCGAGCTGCTCCGCCTGTCCGAGGATCAGGCCTTCCCGCACCGGGACGAGGCGCGCCGTGCGATCAAGTTCCGCGCCGGTGGTGACGTCACCGATCTGGTCGCGATCGTGGACAGCCCGCATCCGTGTTCGTCGACCGACGTGCTGTTCGCGATGGCCGGTTCGACGCGGAAGTGGCTCAACTGGGTGCCGATGCCGGGCGAGGCGATCTGCAACGTCGCCAACGACGTCGGTGCCCGGCTGGCGCAGGGCGAGGAGGTGGGCCCGATCAGGCTCGCTCTGTCCGCCGCCGAGCCGGCCAGCGCCATCGCCGCGAGCATCCGGGTGATGCGTGAGGTCGAGATCGGCATATCAGACTTTCCGGATCCAGACCTTCGGGCACCGATGCGACGGGGCCGTCACGCTATATGGCGATATGACGGTGAATTGCCGGTCCCTACCGTGCCGGTGCCGTCGCCCGACGCGGTCCGGGTGCTCCGCGAGGTCGGCGGTGAGCCGTGGACGTCACCGCTGTCCGGCTATGTCCAGGCACGGCCGTTCGCCGAGGTGCCGCTGCCGGACCTGCTCGGACTGCTCGCCCACCTGCCCGGCCCGCCGGACACCCCCCGCTGGGAGTACCTGGCGAAGTCCACGCCCACCTACTGGTACCGCCTGATGCAACCGTGGGTCTGCCTCGGCATCCTGCACCACCCCGCCCAGGCGTGGGAGGTGCTGGTCGACCTGGCGCTCGGCGTCGAGGACTGGACCGCGGACGCCGCTCTGTTCGCGCTGGTCACCGCCGCGTACCGGGAACCGGCCCGCCGCCCGGAGGTCTACAGCCTGGTGCGGGCCCGCTTCGCCGCCGCGTTCAACGCCCCTCGGCCGGTGACCATCGAGGAGTCGCTCGCCCACCTCATGCTGATCACGCCGGGCTGCACGCCGGACGACCGGGCCGCGGCGCTGGCCGTCCTCTCCCGCGACGAGAACCCCCAGCCTCTCACTGAGAAGAAGCGCCGCTGGTGGCCTCGCCGCGACTAGCGACGGCCAGGAAGCGGTCCGGGACGTCCTCGTAGCTGCGCAGCTGCCAGCCGGACTCGGCGAGCAACGGGCCCAGTCGCTCCTCGCTCAGCGGCTCGCCCTTGCGCAGGGTGCGGCCGTGCCGGGCGGCGAGCTGCGCGCGGCCGGTGGGATGGAAGATCGCGAGGGTTCCGCCGGGCCGGGTCACCCGGGCCAGTTCGGCCAGGCCGGCGACCGGGTCGGGCAGGTGGTGGACCAGCCCGGCAGCGAAGACCACGTCGGCCGAGGCGTCGGCCACCGGCAGGCGCCGGGCGTCGGCGAGCACCAGCGCGGCGCACTCGTCCCGGTGCGCCTTCTGCGCGGCGGTGAGCATGTCCGGCGTGAAGTCCAGCCCGATCACCCGTCCGGTAGGCCCCACGGCGTCGGCGAGTGCGGGCAGTGCCCGGCCGGTGCCGCAGCCGACGTCCAGGGCAACCTGGCCGGCGCGTACCCCGGCGAGCCGGACCGCCTCGGTGTAGCGCGGGATGTCGTCGCCGAATTTGGTGTCCCAGTCGGCGGCCCGGGCGGCGAAGAACGCGCGGCTCTCCGACAGATACCACCTGTCGGGATCGGCCAGGTCGGGGTGGATCTGCCGGATCACCGGCCACTCCGGGTCGCGATGGTCGATCACGACCTGGGCGCGGCGCTCGCCGTCGCCCTCGGCGAAGCGGTGCCGGGGCCCGCCGCGCAGGAACACCAGGATGCGGTCGGTGGCGGGCTCCAGGACGTTGAGCGCAGAGTCGAAGACGCTCCCGCCGGGACCGGTCAGGCCGAGGACGGCGTCCACGTTCCACGCGCGGGAGGTGGACGGAAAGGCGGCTGCCAGCCGGGCGGCGAAGGCCGCAGCGGCACCCGGGTCCCCGCCGTCCACGATCACGGTGAGCGGGGCACGCGGCGCCAGCACCTCGGCGAGCAGGGCGGTGACTTCGGCGATGCGTTCCGGCACGCCACCAGCATGACGGGGTGGGTGTGACGTGCGCAACGCCCGGGCCCGGCCCGTTCTGTCGGGGTATGTCCCCGGTGGGAATGACTGCCGGGATTTTCGCTGGCACAGTAGGCGGATGAGGAAGGCCGCTGTGGCACTGACCGCCGCCCTCGCGCTGGCGGGTTGCGCCCAGAGCGGCGACGGCCCCGGCGGCACCACCGCGCCCACCTCCCCGCCCGCCGCCGGTCTCCAGCAGGTCCGCGTGCTGGCCGACGAGTCGCTCAAGAAGTCGTTCGACCAGGTCGAGACGAGCTTCGAGGTGCAGAACCCGTCGACCGAGATCGTCCTGACGTACGGCGAGGGCATCGACCTGGCCCGGCAGATCACCGGCGGTCAGGCGGCCGAGGTGTTCGTCACCGAGGACCCGTCCGCCATGGCGACGGTGACCAGTTCCGGCTTCAGCTTCGGCCAGGCCGAGAGCATCGGGTCCGGCCTGCTCAGCATCATCGCCGTCACCGAGCCCGGCGAGCCCTTCGTCACGTTCGTCCTGGAGGGCGACGGCAAGCGTGTGCTCACGGACACCGGTCTTCTCCGCCCGTGATCGCTAGCGTTGTCGGTCATGGAGGCTCTTGAACTCGCCGACTTCCGCGCGACCGTCGCCCGCATGTATCTGGAGGCGACCGGCCTGGCGGACTTCCGCAAGCGCCGCGACGACCTGTTCGCGACCCACCCGCAGTCACCCATCCCCGCCGCCGACCGGCCCGGGTTCGCCGGGCTGAGGTATTTCCCGGAGAGCACCGCGGCGGTCGTCGAGGTGCGTCTGCGGCCGGCGCCGGGCTCGCTCGACGTGGACACCGGCGGGCCGGACGGCGTGATCGGCTATTCGCGGGCCGGGATTCTCGAGACGCCGTTCGGCGAGCTCTCGCTCTGGTGGATAGCCGCCTACGGCGGCGGCCTGTTCCTGCCGGTCAGGGACGGGACCTGCGGGGGCGAAAGCTACGGGGGCGGGCGCTATCTGACCGATTCTGTCAAGGGTACGCACGGACGCGGCCTGAGTTGGCTGGGAGGTGATCGGGTCCGGCTCGACTTCAACTACCTCTACAACCCGAGCTGTGCGTACGACCCGGAGTGGGCATGTCCCCTCGCCCCGCCCGAGAACCGGGTGGCCGCTCGGATCGAGGCCGGCGAACTCACCTACCACGTGTGAAGTTCGGGTGCATATGGAGGCCGAACTCCACACGCCTCCCGCTCCGCTTTTGGTGCGTGTGGAGTTCGGGTGCGGGTGGGGGCTGAACTTCACACGCCGGACCAGGAGCGGCGAGTCGCGAGGTTGGTGGCGCCGCCGTCGAGGACGGCCCGGTGAACGGCGCGGGCCATCGGGGCGCCCCACCTCGACCGTGGCCCGCCGTACGCCGCGACCGGACCGCCGGCCGGGCCTCCGACCGGGCACAGCACGCACACCGCGTCGGTGGCCGTCCCGGTCGCGGAAAGGCCCAACTCCGCCAGCGCCTGCGCCTTCGCCTCCGTGGCGGTGGCCACCGCGTTGATCAGCGCACCGTCGGACAGCCGCTGCGGAATCCCGACGACGATGTTGACGGTGCCCGGCTCGTGACCGAAACCGACAGCCGACGGGTCGGCCGCCAGGATCGGCGCGCCGAGGCCGACCGTGGCATAGACCTGTACGCCGTCGTCGGACGCCGACACCACGTCCGTCACGTCGACACCGGTCAGCAGGCCGATCCCGGGACCGGACAGTCCCAGCTCGGCGGCGAGTTCGGACAGGTGCGCGTCCGGGTCGGGGCGGGCGTACGACATCGCGACGCTCGCGTTGATCAGCCACTCGCGTACGCCGACACCGCCGCCGAGCACCGCGCTGGAGACCGCGAGCAACGGCTCCGGGAAACGCCAGAGCAGCAGCGGCACATCGTGGCCGCCCTCCCTGCGGTGGGTCAGCGACGGTTCGGCGAACATCGGCGTACTACGTCCATTCCGGTGCCAGGACGGCCCAGATCTCAGTGTCGCGGCGGGTGCCCTGCCACGGGTAGGACTGCCGCTTCTGGCCCTCCCGGGTCATGCCGAGGCGCTTGGCGACGTTGGAGCTCGCCACGTTGTTCGGGTCGCAGAGCCACTCCACCCGGTGCATCCCCCGCGTGCGGAAAGCCCAGTCGATCAGGACGCGTACCGCCCGTGTGATCAGGCCTTTCCCGCTCCCGGCCGGCTCCAGCCAGCAGCCGACCTCGCAGTTGCCGGCGGCGGCGTCGAACGCCACGAACATCGTGCCGCCGACCAGCGTGCCGTCGAGCCAGATACCGAACAGGCGCCCGGAGTCGGCGGCCTGCCGGTCCGCGTACCTCCGCAGTGTCGAGGTGGCCGAAGCGAGATCCGTGCTGATGCTCGCCCACGGGATCCACGGGTCGACCGTGGCGCGGGCCCGGTCCATGTGCGCCAGAAATTCCTCGGCCTGCCACGGCTCCAACGGCCGCAGAACCGCCCCGTCACCCAGATCAATCGAGAACACCCGGGCAGCGTAACTACGGAAGGGTCTTAGGTCCGTACCCGGGACCTGGCAATTCGGGCACCATGGGGGTATGAGCGAGGACGAGGTCACGCGAGCACTGGTACAGGCGGCCGACGCCGCCCGCTTCGCGCCGTCGATCCACAACACCCAGCCCTGGCGCTGGGTGGTCCGGGACGGGCGGCTGGAGCTGCACGGGGTAGCCGAGCGGCAGCTGACGGCACAGGACCCGGACGGGCGGATGCTGCTGCTGAGCTGCGGCACCGCCCTTCACCACGCGCAGGTCGCGCTGACCGCCGAGGGCTGGCGGTTCGAGGTGGAGCGGCCGGCCGCCGAGCCCCTCGCGGTGTTGCGGCCGGTCGAGCGCGAGGCGGCACACCCGGAGGCGACCCGGCACCTGCAGATGCTGCAGGTCCGCCGCACCGACCGGCGGACGGTGACCGACGACGCGGTTCCCGCGGACACTCTGCGGCATCTGATCAAGGAGACCGAGGAGGGCGGGGCGCGGCTGCACGTGCTCGATCGCGACCAGGTCATCGAGTTGGCCGTGGCGGTCGAACACGCGCAGAAGGCCGAGGACACCGACGACCGCCTGCGGTCCGAGACAGCCCGGTGGGTCGGCGGCGATCGCGACGAGGGCACCGGCATCCCGGCCTCGGCCCTGCCCGAGGAGGTTCCGCTGGCGACCGTCGCGGAGCGTGACTTCCAGACCAGGGGGACGTTGAAGGCGGGCGGCGGCCACGACCAGGCCGCCAGCTACGCGGTCCTGTACGGCTCGGGCGACGACGACGCCGACTGGCTGCGCGCGGGTGAGGCGCTGAGCCGGCTGTGGCTGGCCGCTACCGAACAGGCGGTGAGCCTGCTGCCGCTGAGCGGCCCGGTGGAGATTCCCTCCACCCGGCACACGCTGCGCGGCATGCTCGCCGGCACCGGCCACCCGTTCCTGGCGGTCCGCCTCGGCACCCTGGACCCGGCCGAGTCCGCACCGCCCCGCACGCCACGACTTCCGGCGGGCCAGGTCATCGAGGTCGTTTAATGCGGGTCACCTTCGGGGCCGTAAGCCGCCAGGAAGCGGTCCCGGAAGGTGTCCATCCGCCAATTGGGCGCGTCCGGGGCGGGCTTGAGGCCGTCGGTCCAGCCCCAGGACGCGATCCGGTCGAGCACCTTCGGATCCTTCGCCACGATCGTGATCGGCACGTCGTGGGTGGCGTTCTGCCCGACCACGACCGGCGCCGGCTGGTGGTCTCCGAGGAACACCATCACCAGGTCGTCCCTGCCGTACTTCGCCATGTAGGAGAGCAGGCTGTCGATCGAGTACGCGATCGACCGCGCGTACTCGCTCTTGATCCTGTCGTTGTCCTTCCACACGGTCTGGGGCGAGTCCGCCGCCGCCTCCATCGGCCCGTACACACTGCCGTCCCCGACCCTGTCCCAGTCGAGCATGGTCGGCACCGGCGCCCACGGGGTGTGGCTGGACGTCAAAGTGATCTCCGCGAGGAGCCGCCCGCGGTCCTTCTTCGCGTACTCAAGCTTCTGGAAGGCCGACATCACATACTGGTCGGGCATCGTGGACCAGCTGAACGCCGGGCCGTTGTAGCCGAGGGTGTGCGCGTCGTAGATGTGGTCGTACCCGTAGAACTTTCCCTCCGGCCAGGCGAACGTGATGCCGGGTTCGACGCCGACGGTGCGGTGGCCGGAGTGCCCGAACGCCCTCGTGAGGGTGAGCCGGTCGGTGGCCACCAGGCTGCGGTACCGCTGCTCGTTGTCGATCCAGAGCCCCGACAGGAACGTGGCGTGCGCGAGCCAGCTGCCGCCGCCCGCGGTCGACGACGTGAGCCAGCCGCTGCGTGACGCGAACCCGGCGGCGGCCAGCTTCTCGCTGTTCTGCGCCAGGCTGGCCACGACCGGCGCGTTGAACGCCGGGTTCTCCACGGCGTCGCGCCCGTAGCTCTCCACGAACGAGACGATCACGTCCTTGTCCTTGAGCGCGGTGAGCAGCTGGTCGCCGGGGCGGTCCCGGTACGCGTCGACGGCGATCTCCTCGGCGAAGCGCTTGCGGTCGGCCAGGTCGTTCGGCAGCGCCAGGGCGGTGTGCGCGGCCAGGTCGGCGGCGGTGTGCGAGGCGACCGGGATGCCGCCGATCAGCTGGAAGCTCATCGCGAACAGGCCGACCCATGCCGCACCCACCGCGCCGAGGCCCCGCCAGGCCCCGACGCGGTGGGCGGTCAGGATGCCGCTCAGCCGCAGGACCGCCCAGGTCATCCCGGCGACCAGCAGCGCGGCGAGGGCGACGGCGCCGATCGCGATGCCGATGGCGGAGGCCCGGCCCAGCGAGTCGGTCATGAAGTTGAAGCCGTCGTCGAACAGAGCCCAGTCCAGCACCGGGTCGAAGCGGCGGGCCAGCACCGCGAAGAAGCCGATGTCCACGAGTTTCACCACGGTCAGCAGCCCGAGCAGCACGCCCAGGGCGGCAGCGAACGGTGTCCGGGCCCGGCGCGGCAGCAGGAGCAGGATCACTCCGGCCACGAGCGCCTCGACAGGGACGCGCAGGAGCGCGGTGGAGACCGAGTTTCCGGGCGGCAGCCGGAAGATCTGGTCCGGCACGATCAGTGCCAGAAAAACCAGGACCGCGGCGAATGCCGTGGTCAGGTGCCGGAGGACTCGGCGGTAGGGCTTGGTTGGGCTCACGCTCTGTTCATACGCCAGGGCGCCGCCGACGGTTCGAAGGGGGCACCATGACAAAAGTCAGTGGATGAGTGAGCGCTCGCTCATTAGTGTGGGCGCCATGGAATCCAGACGCCGGCGTGTCCCGGCCATGGCACCGGAGGAGAGGCGGGCCGCCCTCATCGCGGCGACCATCCCGCTGCTGCACGAACACGGCCTGGACGTGAGCACGCGCCAGATCGCGCACGCCGCCGGCGTCGCCGAGGGGACGATCTTCGGCGTCTTCGAGAGCAAGAGCCAGCTGGTGGTCTGCTCGGTGGTCAAGGCGCTCGACCCGCAGAGCACGCTGGACGCGCTGGACGCCATCGACCGCGGCGCCGATCTGCGCGAGCGCGTGGCCATCGCCGCCGACCTGGTGCACTCCCGGTTCACCGAGAACGCGCAGTTGATGAACGAGGCCCGCAAGCTGATCTTCGCCGGGGCGGCGGATGCGGACACGCACTCACGGATAGCGACGTCCCGGCAGCGGTTGAACGCCGCGATCGTCGACGTCTTCCGGCCGGACGCGCACCGGATACGGATCTCCCCCGAGAAGGCGGCCCGGCTGTTGCTGCTGCACTGCGGCGCCGACGCGTTCGGGCCGTTCGGCGACCCGGAGGCGTTCAGCGGGCGAGACCTGGCGACGCTGCTGCTCGACGGAATTCTTACGAAAAACACTGATGAAAAACGGGGGGAGCAGGAGACGTGCTGATCAAACTGCTTCGCGTTCATCTGCGGCCGTACCGGACTGCGATCACCCTGGTGGTGCTCTTCCAGTTCCTGCAGACGCTCGCGACGCTCTACCTGCCGGCGCTCAACGCCGACATCATCGACAAGGGTGTGGTCCTGGGCGACACCGGCTACGTGCTGCGGATCGGTGCCGCCATGCTCGGCGTCACCGTGCTCCAGATCGCCGCCCAGATCGTCGCGGTGTATTTCGGGGCGCGGACCGCCATGGCCGTCGGCCGCGACGTGCGTGCCCGGATCTTCAGCCGGGTGCAGGACTTCTCCGCCCGCGAGGTGGGGCAGTTCGGCGCGCCGTCGCTGATCACCCGGACCACCAACGACGTCCAGCAGATCCAGATGCTGGTGCTGCTCACGTTCACGCTGATGGTCTCCGCGCCGATCATGTGCGTCGGCGGCATCGTGCTGGCGCTGCGCGAGGACGTGCCGCTGTCGGGGTTGCTGCTGGTCATCGTGCCGATCCTGATCGGCACGGTCGGGCTGATCATCGTCCGGATGCGGCCGCTGTTCCGCAGCATGCAGGTGCGTATCGACCGGGTGAACCAGGTGATGCGCGAGCAGATCACCGGCATCCGGGTGATCCGGGCGTTCGTCCGCGACGAGCACGAGCGGGCGCGTTACGGGGTTGCCAACGACGAGCTCACCGACGTGTCGCTGCGGGTCGGCCGGATCATGGCCCTGATGTTCCCGACGGTCATGCTGATCGTGAACCTGTCCAGCGTCGCGGTGCTCTGGTTCGGCGGGCACCGGATCGACTCCGACGCCATGCAGGTCGGCCAGCTGACCGCGTTCATCAGCTATCTCATGCAGATCCTGATGTCGATCATGATGGCCACGTTCATGTTCATGATGGTGCCGCGCGCCGAGGTCTGCGCCGAGCGCATCGAGGAGGTGCTGGGCACCGAGCCCAGCGTCGCGCCGCCTGCGGCGCCGATCAACACACTGACCCGGCATGGGGAACTCGAGCTGCGAGATGTCGGTTTCCGCTATCCGGGGGCTGAGGCCGCAGTGCTTTCAGGGGTACGGGTGAAAGCTCACCCGCGGGAGGTGACCGCGATCATCGGCTCCACCGGCAGCGGCAAGACCACCCTGCTCAACCTGATCCCCCGGCTGTTCGACGTCACCGACGGCGCGGTCCTCGTCGACGGCGTGGACGTGCGCGAGCTCGACCCGGACCTGCTGTCCCGGGTGATCGGCCTGGTTCCGCAGCGACCCTACCTGTTCACCGGCACGGTCGGCTCCAACCTGCGCTACGGCAATCCCGACGCCACCGACGAGGAGCTGTGGCAGGCCCTCGAGATCGCCCAGGCCAGGGACTTCGTCGAGGCGATGGACGGTCAACTGGACGCCCCGATCGCGCAGGGCGGCACCAACGTCTCGGGCGGGCAGCGGCAGCGGCTGGCGATCGCCCGCACGCTGGTGCACCGGCCGGAGATCTACCTGTTCGACGACTCGTTCTCCGCGCTGGACTACGCGACCGACGCGGCACTGCGGGCGGCGCTCACCGACTACATCGCGGACGCGACCGTCGTGATCGTGGCGCAGCGGGTCAGCACGATCCGCGACGCGGACCGGATCGTGGTGCTCGACGACGGAAAGGTCGTTGGCACGGGCACCCACGACGAACTCATGGAGACCAACGCGACCTACCGGGAGATCGTGCTCTCCCAGCTCACGGCGGCGGAGGCGGCGGCATGACCGGGCGCGGTGCTCCTCCCGTACATCTGAAGCTCTTGATCGGAGAAGACGCATGACGGCGCCGGCGCGCAGACCGGGACCACCGCCTGGCGGGCCGCCCGCGGCCCGGATGATGATGGGTGGCGGCCCACCGGAGAAACTCCAGGACTTCAAGGGCTCCACCAAACGGCTGCTCGGCCTGCTCAAGCCGCAGCGGGTCGTGATCGGGTTCGTGATGCTGTTCGGCGTCGTCAGCGTCTTCCTGTCGGTGCTCGGGCCCTATCTGCTCGGCAAGGCCACCGACGTGATCTTCGCCGGGGTGATCGGCCGGATGATCCCGGACGGCGTCACCCAGGAGCAGGCGGCCGAGGCACTGCGCGAACGCGGTGACACGACCCAGGCCGACCTGGTCGCCTCGGTCGACCACGTGGTTCCCGGGCAGGGAGTCGACTTCACCCGGCTCGGGCAGATCCTCGCCTGGGTCGTGGTGATCTACCTGGGCGCCTGGCTGTTCGGCGTCTTCCAGGGCCGGCTCACCACGAAGGCCGTGCAGGCGGCCGTCTACGACCTGCGCGCTCAGGTCGAGGCCAAACTGGCCCGCCTGCCGCTGTCCTATTTCGACAAGCAGCCGCGCGGTGAGGTTCTCAGCCGGGCCACCAACGACACCGACAACATCTCGCAGACCCTGCAACAGACACTCGCTCAGCTGGTCACGGCACAGCTGATGATCGTCGGCGTACTCGGCGTGATGTTCTGGATCTCGCCGCTGCTGGCGCTGATCGCCCTGATCACCGTGCCGGTCTCGGTGTGGCTGACCGCGGCGATCGGCAAGCGGTCGCAGCCGCAGTTCGTGGCGCAGTGGAAGACCACCGGCAAGCTCAACGGGCACATCGAGGAGATGTTCACCGGGCACGCGCTGGTCCGGGTCTTCGGGCGGCAGCACGAGGCCGCCGAGGTCTTCCAGGGGCACAACGACGATCTGTACGCGTCGAGCTTCCGGGCGCAGTTCATCTCCGGGCTCATCCAGCCGGCGATGATGTTCATCTCGAATCTCAACTACGTGCTGGTGGCCGTCGTCGGCGGCCTGCGTGTGGCGTCCGGGACGCTGACGCTGGGCGAGGTGCAGGCGTTCATCCAGTACTCGCGGCAGTTCAGCCAGCCGCTCACCCAGGTGGCCAGCATGGCCAACCTGATCCAGTCCGGTGTGGCGTCGGCGGAGCGGGTCTTCGCGCTGCTGGACGCGCCGGAGCAGTCCCCCGATCCGGAGCCTTTGGACCTTCCGGGGGTACGGGGACGCATCACGTTCGAGAACGTGTCGTTCCGGTACCTGCCGGACAAGCCCCTGATCGATAATCTGTCGCTGACCGTGGAGCCGGGGCAGACCGTCGCGATCGTGGGACCGACCGGTGCCGGCAAGACGACGCTGGTCAACCTGCTGATGCGGTTCTACGACGTGACGTCCGGGCGGATCCTGCTGGACGGCGTCGACATCGCGACCATGCCTCGCGAGCAGCTGCGCGAGCAGATCGGGATGGTGCTGCAGGACACGTGGCTGTTCAGCGGGTCCATCACGGAGAACCTGGCCTATGGCGCGGATGATTTTGATCAGGCCGCCGTGCTCCGAGCAGCGGAGGCCGCACACGTCGACGGGTTCGTCCGCACACTCCCTGACGGATATGAAACGAAAATTGATGAAGAAGGGTCGAATGTCAGCGCCGGTCAGAAGCAGCTGCTGACCATCGCGCGGGCGTTCCTCGCCGAGCCGAGCATCCTGATCCTGGACGAGGCGACCTCGTCGGTGGACACCCGGACCGAGGTGCTGATCCAGCGGGCCATGGGCAACCTGCGGACCGGGCGGACCAGCTTCGTCATCGCGCACCGGCTGTCGACCATCCGGGACGCCGACGTGATCCTCGTGATGGAGAACGGCTCCATCGTGGAGCAGGGCACGCACGACGATCTGATGGCGGCGAAGGGTGCTTACGAGCGGCTCTACTCCGCGCAGTTCGCGCAGGCCGTCGCCGAGGTGGACTGACAGGAAGAGGGGCGGCCGGCGGCCGCCCCTCTCTCACTGGTCCCGCGTGTTACTTGATGGTGATCGCCTTCGAGGCCGAGTATCCGCCGTTGAGGCCCGCCGAGGTGTTACCCGCGACGAACGCCCGCAGCGTCAGCTTGGTCTTCGACTTGACCGTGTAGGTCTTCTTGAAGCCGGCCGCGGTCGTGGTGCCCTTGTACGCGGTCACCCACTTGCCGCCGCTCATCTTCTGGACGACGACCGCCTGGCCGGAGGCCTTCGGGTTGCCGGTGACCGAGACGGTCAGCTTGCCCTTGGTCGAGCTCACCGAGAACGCCGGGCTCTGGGTGATCTTGACCGCGCGCTCCGCGGAGTTGATCTCCTGCGACTGGACCGCGAAGCGGTAGCCGGTCGAGATCGAGCGGGTGAACCTGTACATGCCGTCACCGTCGGCCTTGCCGTTGACCAGCCACTTCAGCTCACCGTTGCCGGCGACCGGCGCACCCCAGAGCTCGACCGCGGCGTTCGCCTCGACCTTGCCGGAGATGGTGGCCATGCCCGCGCCCCTGGCCGGGCCGGCGACGCTGATGGTCGGCGTGACCGGGCTGGCGGTGTCCTCGGACTTGATGGTGACGGTGCCGGTGCCCTTCTTGACCGAGGCGCCGGTCGGGCTGGTCGGGCTGCCGAGCTCGACACGGAAGGTCTCCTCCGCCTCCTTCAGCTTGTCGTTCAGGATCTCGACGTTGACCTCGGCGGTCGAGGTGCCCGGCGGGATGACCAGCTCGCCGCGCTTCGACTTGTAGTCGTCGCCGGCCGTGGCGGTGCCGTCCTCGGTCCACCACGGGATCTTGATCGTCTGCGTGGTCGACTTGGTGTTCTCGTCGAACTCCAGGTCCACATGGACGTCGACCGAGCCTTCCCACTCACCGATCGACTCGTCCCGGATCTTGGCGGCCGGCGGCAGGTCCGCCGGGTCGTCGGTGATCCGGAAGGTGCCGGTGCTCGCCGTGAAGCCCTGCGGCGACGCGGAGGTCTCCGCGACCGTGACGCCGAACGTCTCGGTGGCCTCGTCGATGTCGTCCGGCAGCAGGTAGAACTCCGCCAGCTTCGAGTCGGTCAGCGCAGTCTGGCCACGGGTGATCTGGATCGCCGTGGTGGGCAGCGTCGACGGAACCTCGTAGTCGGCACCGGCGGTCGCGGCGTTGTCACCGGCGCCGGCCGTGGTGAGGCCGAGCGTGTAGTTGTACTGCGAGAGGCCGGAGAGCGTACCGATCACGCGGACCGTGGTGCCCTCGCCGCTGGCCAGCTCGTTGATCTTCACCGTCGGCTTGGCGTCGTCGTTGGTGATCGAGACCCGGGCGCTGTGCGCGACGTCGGCACTCGGGGTGCTGTTGACGTTCGTGCTGGCCGTGGTGAACACGACGCCGAACGCCTCGTCACGCTCGAAGACCGCGTCACCGTTGATCGGGACGTCGATGTACCCGGTCTTGTCACCCTTCTTGATGGTGACCGACTTGGAGGCCGGCAGGTCGTAGTCGTTGTCGCCGACCGTGGTGCCGGAGTTGACACCGGTCTCGGTCGCGCTGCCGGTCTGCGCGGCAAAGTCGGCGGTGAACAGGACGTCCACGCCGGCCGGACCACTCAGGGCGACCGGGATGCGGGCCATGGTCTGGCCCTCGTTGCCCTCGACCACCGTGACGTCCGAGGTCGTCCACGTGGGCTGGGCGTCGTCGGTGCCCTCGACGATGTAGACGGTCTGGGTGCCGAGGCCGCCGAGCGTGCTGTTCGCGCTGGCGAGCGTCAGCGTGAACGACTCGGCCCGGCCGGCACCGTAGGTCACACCCTCGTACGTGGTGTCGCCGACGATCTTGACCGGGATCTTGCCGGTCCAGGTTCCGGTCGCCGTCGTGGGAATGGTGAGCGAGCCGGCGGTGCCGATGTAGTCGGAACCGTTGGTCGCGGTGGCGTCGGTGAAGCTGTAGTCCAGCCGCAGCGGCGTCTCCCGCGTCGTGCCGCCGAGGATGACGCTCACCGCGATCTCGGCGTTGGTGGTGGTACTCGACCCCTCGTCGAAGAGCACGTCGATGGGCGGGTTGCCGTTGCCGGCGGTCATGTCCGTCACGACCACGCTGGGCGGCGAGTCCAGGTCCTTGATCGTTGCGGTGGCACTGGTCATCGTGCCCAGCGTGAGACCGGTGCTGGGGTTGGAGATCATGCCGGTGAACGTCTCGGTACCCTCCAGCACGGTGTCGGCACCGACGCCGAAGTCCTCAGTGGCCACCGCCTGGTAGACGGTCTGGGTCATCTTCGGAATGGTCACCGGGGTCGCCGGCACCGCGGTGTAGTCACCGGGTGCGGAAGCCCCGCGGCTCTTGTCGGTGTCGCTGCCGTTCTGCGTCGCGAAGTCGACCGTCAGCGGACTCTCCGACAGCCCCGAGAGCTTGATCGGGAAGCTGGCGTTCGCGCCCTCGTTGACCGCCGCGGCGTCGCCGATGGTGACCGTCGGAGCCGCGTCGTTGTCGGTGATCCCGACGTCCGCGGTCAGGGTCCCGCTGCTGGTCACGCCGGTCGGCGTGTTGGGAGCGATGGTCACCCGGACGTACTGCGTCTCCGGCTCGTCGACGGTGTCGTCGTTGATGGCGAGCGAGATCGAGCCGCTGGTCGTGCCGGCCGGGATGGTGATCACCGCGTCCGCGGCCAGGGCCGTGAAGTCACGGGTCACACCACCCGTCGAGGTCGCGTCGGTGCCGGTCCCGTTGACAGCGGTTCCGGCGGCGGAGACGGGAATGGTGATGTCGTGGTCCAGCGGGCTGGCGATGCTGGCGACGATCGGCGCTGTTCCGGCGCTCTCCGCGATCGTGGCCGGACCCGAGACGTCGAGCCGTGGAGCGGAGGCCGGCAGGTCATAGATCGTGCCGACCGCATCGGTGACATTGTTGGTGACGGCTTCTGTCGCACGCAGCAGGAAGGTTTCGTCGCCCTCGGTGGCCGTTCCCGCGGTGGTCGTCGTCACCGTCACGATGACTGAGTTCGCGCCGCCCACGGTGGTGCCCGGGAAGCCGCTGGCGGCGACCGAGGTCACATCCGGTGTGGTGCTGTAGTCAGTCGTCGGCGTGCCCGGCGTAGCACCGCCGCTGACGACGGTGAAGTTGATCTGGTTCGCGTTCGTCGCGGCACCGGTCCAGGTGACCTTGAAGGCGATACTGCCGCCCTCCCAGTTGGCCGCTGGCGTGATGGTCAGGTTCGGGATGGTCGCCGCATATGCGGGTGACGCGATGAACGTAGCGGGGACCAGGGCAGCGGCGGAGGCGGCAACAGTCGCCAAGACCTGCCGGACCCGCTTCCGTCCCCAGAGCGTGAACGGCACCCGCTCTCGCGGCGCCGCTTGGATGGGTCGATGACGCATTCTCTTCCTAACTCCTTCGGCGGCTGGGCAACCTCCAGCGGGGAGGCCCCTGGCTTTGCGTCCCCGCCTCGCGACGGGTTTGCCTGTTCGGGTACCGCACCTTGGGGCGGTCGGGGCGCCGGCCTGAAACCGGTCCTCAGCAGCGCAAACACCGGATGAAAGATCCGTGTGAGGCGACGCCTTCCGTAATCTAACCGGCGTATCAACCGGTTACCGGCGGAACGCGTTTTTCGGTATAAAAACCTTCACATGACCTCTATCACCCTCTGCGGGACGGCCGTGAAACGCGTGAAGGGCGGCCCGCGTGGACCGCCCTTCACGTCGTGCTCACCTCATCGGATTCGTACCTGCCGGGTCGGTGAAACACCGGCGAGAATGCCCAGCGAGGGTGTAGCGGCCACGACCGCCCGGAACGTGTACGTGCTGCCGGATCGCAGGCTCCGCTGGGTGGTGCTGTAGGTGCCGTCGGAGTCCAGCCGGCCGGTCGCCACGGTCTGCCAGTTGCCGCCCGACTGCCGCTGCACGGTGACGGTCTGGCCGGCGCGATCGGGGTCGCCGGTGACCGTCACGGACGCGGTACCGCGAGAGGTCGAGGAGGCGGCGACGGTCGGTTCCTGGCGGACCTGGATCACGCGTACCGGCGAGGTCAGGCCGGCGGAGCGGACCTGGACGCGGTAACCCATGGTGAAGTTGGGCTTGAAGCTGAAGTCACCGTTGTCGTCGGCCGTGGTGGTGTAGACGACCCGCCACGTCCCGCCGGACGGCCCGGGTGCGCTGAGCATCTCGACCTTGGCGCCCGCGCCCGCCGCACCGGTGACGGCGACCCGCTGGGTGCCGGTGACCGCGGACGGCATGTTCAGGGTCGGCGCCTTGGGCTTGTCGTCGTCGGCGACCGTGACCGTACCCGTCGACTTGGTGACCGCCACGTCGGCCGGCTGCGCCCTGCTCAGCTGCACGGTGAACTCCTGCTCGGACTCGTTGCGGTTGTCCTTGAGCAGTGGCACCGAGATCGTCGTCGCGGTGACCGGCGGCGTGAACCGGACGGTGCCGCTCGACGCGGTGAAGTCCTTGCCCGCGTCGGCGGTACCGGCGATCGTGCGCCACGGCACCGCGATGGAACGTTCGGTCCCGGTCGTGCCGCCGGTGAAGGTGAGCGACACCGTCAGCTCGACCGCTCCGGCGCTCTCCCGGGTGTCGGCGTCGCTGATCGAGACGGTCGGCGCCACGTCGTCCGGGTCGTCAGTGATCCGGTACGCCACCCGAGCCCCGCCGACCCCGAACGGAATCGTCTCGGTGTCCTCGTCGACGGAGTCGTCGCCCAGGCGGATCGTGCCGAGGTTGATCCCGCTGCCGCTCGGCGTATTGGCCCGCAGCACGGTGTTCAGGCCGGTGAGGTCGTAGTCGGCGGGCTCCGCCGAGTCGTCCGTACCGTCCTCGGCCGCGGCGGTGGTGTCGTCCAGGTCCAGATCGCGCTGGGCTGTCCCGGTGACGGTGCCGCGTACCTCGATGCTCTCCCCCTCGGCCGCGGTGACGGCGATCAGGTCGAGCGTGGGCCGCGGGTCGTCGTCGGTGACGGTCACCGCGCTCGACTGGGCCGCGCCACTGGCGTCGCGCTCACCGGCGGCGAGTGCCACGGTGATCCGGGCGTTCTCGTTGCCCTCGTACACGGCGTCCTGCCGGACCGGGATCGTCACGGTGGCGCCGAGGCTGCCCTTCGGGATCCGCAGCGTGGTGGCGGGCGCGTCGTAGTCGTCCCCGCCGGGCCCGGTCGCGGCGTCGGTGGCGGTGCCGTCGGCCGCTGTCACGGTGAAGTCGACGTCGTTGGAGGCCGCGGCGTCCAGGGTCACCTCGACCGTGGCCGGGCCGGAACCCTCCACAGTCGACGCGGTGCTCGCGACCGAGAACGCGGGCACGCCGGTACCGGGTGCGCCGCCTCCGGGCGTCCCGCCGCCCGGTGTGCCGCCGCCGTCGCTGCCCGCCTCGTCGTTGTCGAAGACGGTGACCGTACCGGCGGCCGTGCTGATCGTCGCGCCGGCCGGCCCCGCCTGGGTGGCGACCACCTGGAACGACTCGCTCTCCTCGGCCGCCGAGTCGTTGACGATCGGCACCCGGACCACAGCGTTCGCCGTGCCGGCCGCGATGACCAGCGGGTTCGGCGAGGCGGTCGGGCCGAAGTCGCCGAGCCCCGCGGTTCCGGGAATGATCAGGTAGTTGACCGAGACGGCCTGCTCGGTCGAGGTGGCCGCGTTGCCGCCGCCGTAGGCGAGGCTCACCGGCACGTCGGCGTACCCGGCCGCCTCGGAGACCGAGACCGGGCCGAGCGAGACGGCCGGCGGCAGGTCGGCCGGGTCGTCGGTGACGCGGTACGTGGACGAGACGTCGGCGGTGGCCGCGTCGTCGTTGTGTGCGGTGACCTTGACCGTCTCGGTGGCCTCGTCGACCGCGTCGGCGTTCAGGCCGATCGTGCCCAGCGCCACCGGTACGCCGGCCGGGGACCCGCCGGGGATGCTCACACCCGTCAGCGAGGCGGTGAAGTCGCCACTCTCCGCCGGGTTGGCGCCGCCGCCGGAGTCACCGGCGGCGGCCAGCGTGTAGTTCATCGTCCGCTGCGCCACGCCGTCCGGTGTGGCGGTGACGTTCACCGTGGCGCCCTCGGCGTCCTCCACGGTGTTCAGCGTGATCACCGGCACCGGGTCCGTGTCGCTGATGGTCAGCGTGCCGTCGACCGGTCCACCGGCCGCGTGGTCGTCGTTGTCGCGGGTGACCCGGACCGTCGCGCTCTCCGGGCCCTCGTACAGGTCGTCGTTCAGGCTCGCGACCTGCACCGTTGCGGTCGACGTGCCCTTGTCGACGGTGAGCGCGGCGGTCGGGGTGCTGAAATCGGTGCCGGCCAGCGTGGCGGTGCCGTCCACCATGGACACGGTCATCGGGATGTCGTCGGCCGCCGGTGCACCGAGGGTGACGGTGACGGTGGCCGTACCGCCCTCGTTCACCGTCTCCGACGAGACCGTGTAGGTCGGCTTCGCGTCGCTGTCGGTGATCGTCACCGCCGTGTCGGCGACCGGGACGGTGGCGTCGCCGCTCGGCGCGGAGAGGCCGACGTCGAACTGCTCGGTCAGCTCGTGCGCCTGGTCGTCCGCGACCGTCACGACGACGTCCTCGGCGACGTCACCCGGCAGGAACGTCACCGTACGGTTGACGACAGCCGCGTAGTCGCTCGGCTGCGTCGCGGAGTCGTCGGCGGTGTCCGCGCGTACCGTAATGGTCTTCTCGGTGGAGGTCGCGGTGTTCCCACCTAGACCCGCCCAGCTCAGCCCGACCGGCACGGTGGCCGTCCCGGCCTCCTCCGCGACCGTCGGCGCCGCGCCGAACACGATCCGCGGTGTCTGGTTGTTCGTGTCGTCGGAGATCGTGACCGTGGTGGTGACCGGCTGCTGCCCGGCCAGGGTGATCGACACCTGCGCGGTCTGGTCCTCCTCGTCGATCGCGTCGCCGGCGAGCACGAGGTTGCCGAGGTTGAGGGTGCCGGAGCCAGGCGCGAGGTTGCCGGTGAGCGTGAGTCCGCTGCCGTCGACATCGGCGGCCTGCACCGGGTTGGTCATGCCGGGAGCGGCGGTCGTGCCGGCCACGCCGGTGACGGTCGCGGTGTAGGCGACCGGAGCCTGCGCCGATCCGGTGACCGTGGCCGAGATCGCCTTGGTCTCGCCTTCCGCGCCGGTGATCGGTGCCAGGGCGATTGTGGGCGGGTCGTCGTTGTCGGTGATCGTGACCGTCCGGGCGATCGGGCCGCCGGTCGCGTCGTTCTCCGAACCATCGAGGTCGATGGTCAGCGTGGCGGTCTCGTCGGCCTCATCGGCTGTGTCGTCGACGGCGGGAACGTTGACGGTCGCGGTGGTCTGTGTCGCCGGGATCTGGAACGTGCCGGGCGGAGCCGTGTAGTCACCACCGGTCGTCGACACGTTCGCCATCACCGCGGTGAAGTCGATGGTGGACACCGCTGGGGCGTCGAGTGTCACCGTGAACGACGCGGTGCCGTCCTCAGCCACCGTCTCATCGGGCGTGACCGTGAATCCAGGCGCGGTGTCGTCGTTGGTGATCGTCACCGTGCTGCTGTCCGCCGTGCCGTCGATACCGCTCGCCAGCGGCGCCGTGGTCAGGTCGACGGTGAATGTCTCGGACAGCTCGTAATCGTCATCGTCGGTGATCGCCACCGAAGCGTTCTTGGTCAGCGGATCCGTCGGCGCGAAACTCACCGAGCCGGCACCGGTAGTGAAGTCGTCTGCGGCAGCGCTCCCGGTCGCGGCGTCGAAGTTCACCACAACCGTCTTCTCGGTCGACGACGCGTCGTTGCCGTCGTGGGCGAAGTCCAGCGTGACCGGCACCGCCGCCGAACCACCGTCCTCGGCCACCGACGCACTCGCCGCTATCGACGCCTCCGGCGGCAGATCGTCTGCGTTGTCGGAGATGGTGACCGTGGTGGTCACCGGCTGCTGTCCGGCCAGGGTGATCGACACCTCCGCCGTTTGGGCGTCCTCGTCGATCTGATCGTCCTCCAGCACCAGGTTGCCGAGGTTGAGCGTGCCGGAACCCGGCGCGAGGTTGCCCGTCAGCGTCAGTCCGCTGCCGTCGACATCGGCATCCTGCACCGCGTTCGTCAGACCGGGAACAGCGGCTGTTCCGCCGACGCCGGTGACGGTGGCCGTGTAGGCGACGGGAGCCTGCGCCGAACCGGTCACCGTCGCGGAGATCGCCTTGGTCTCCCCCTCGGCACCCGTGATCGGGGACAACGCGACCGTCGGCGGGTCGTCGTTGTCGGTGATCGTGATCGTCCGGGCGATCGGACCACCGGTCGCGTCGTTCTCCGAACCGTCCAGGTCGATGGTCAGCGTCGCCGTCTCGTCGGCCTCATCAGCCGTGTCGTCGACAGCGGGGACGTTAACGGTCGCGGTGGTCTGGGTCGCCGAGATCTGGAACGTGCCGGGAGGAGCCGAGTAATCGCCGCCAGTGGTCGTCACGTTCGACATCACCGCCGTGAAGTCGATCGTGGACACCGCAGGGGCATCGAGTGTCACCGTGAACGACGCGGTGCCGTCCTCAGCCACCGTCTCGTCCGGCGTGACCGTGAATCCAGGCGCGGTGTCGTCGTTGGTGATCGTCACCGTGCTGCTGTCCGCCGTGCCGTCGATACCACTCGCCAACGGCGCCGTCGTCAGATCAACCGTGAACGTCTCTGACAACTCGTAGTCGTCGTCGGTGGTGATCGCGACAGACGCGTTCTTGGTCAGCGGATCCGTCGGCGCGAAACTCACCGAGCCGGCACCCGTGGTGAAGTCGTCTGCGGCAGCGCTCCCGGTCGCGGCGTCGAAGTTCACCACGACGGTCTTCTCGGTCGACGACGCGTCGTTGCCGTCGTGCGCGAAGTCGAGGTTGACCGGGATCAGCGCCGGGCCCGCGTTCTCGGCGACCGTGGCCGTCGGATCGATCGACGCCTCCGGCGGCAGGTCGTCCGCGTTGTCGGAGATCGTGACCGTCGTCGTCACCGGCTGCTGTCCGGCCAGGGTGATCGACACCTGCGCGGTCTGCGCGTCCTCGTCGATCTGATCGTCCTCCAGCACCAGGTTGCCGAGGTTGAGCGTGCCGGAACCCGGCGCGAGGTTGCCCGTCAGCGTCAGTCCGCTGCCGTCGACATCCGCGTCCTGCACCGCGTTCGTCAGACCGGGAACAGCGGCTGTTCCGCCGACGCCGGTGACGGTGGCCGTGTAGGCGACGGGCGCCTGCGATGACCCGGTGACCGTGGCCGAGATCGCCTTGGTCTCCCCTTCGGCGCCTGTGATCGGTGCCAGGGCGATTGTTGGCGGGTCGTCGTTGTCGGTGATGGTGATCGTCCGGGCGATCGGGCCACCGGTCGCGTCGTTCTCCGAACCGTCGAGGTCGATGGTCAGCGTCGCCGTCTCATCGGCCTCATCAGCCGTGTCGTCGACAGCGGGGATGTTGACGGTCGCGGTGGACTGGGTCGCCGAGATCTGGAACGTGCCCGCCGGAGCCGAGTAGTCGCCGCCAGTGGTCGTCACGTTCGACATCACCGCGGTGAAATCAATAGTCGACACCGCGGGCGCGTCGAGTGTCACCGTGAAGGACGCGGTGCCGTCCTCGGCGACCGTCTCGTCCGGCGTCACCGTGAAACCAGGCGCGGTGTCGTCATTGGTGATCGTCACCGTGCTGCTGTCCGCCGTGCCGTCGATACCACTCGCCAGCGGCGCCGTGGTCAGGTCAACCGTGAACGTCTCCGACAACTCGTAGTCGTCATCGTCGGTGATCGCCACCGAAGCGTTCTTGGTCAGCGGATCAGTCGGCGCGAAACTCACCGAGCCCGCACCCGTGGTGAAGTCACCCGACGTGGCGGTACCGGTCGCCGCGTTGAAGTTGACGTCGATCGTCTTCTCGGTCGACGACGCGTCGTTGCCGTCGTGGGCGAAGTCCAGCGTCACCGGCACCGCCGCCGAACCACCGTCCTCGGCAACCGACGCACTCGCCGCGATCGACGCCTCCGGCGGCAGATCATCAGCGTTGTCGGAGATCGTCACCGTCGTCGTCACCGGGTCCTGCCCGGCCAGGGCGATCGACACCTCCGCCGTCTGGGCGTCCTCGTCGATCTGATCGTCCTCCAGCACCAGATTGCCCACGGTCAGCGTCGGCGCGGACGGCGTGAGGGTGCCGCTCAGGGTGAGCCCGCTGCCGTCCACGTCGGCGTCCTGCACCGCGTTCGTCAACCCCGGTACGGCCGCCGTCCCGCCTACCCCGGTCACCGTCGCGGTGTAGGGGACCGATGCCTGCGCCGACCCGATGACCGTCGCCGCGATCGCCTTGGTCTCGCCCTCCGCGCCGGTGATCGGCGTCAGCACCGCCAGTTCCGGCGGGTCGTCGTTGTCGGTGATGTTGATGGACCGGGCTACCGGGCTACCCGCGGCGTCCGGCTCCGAGCCGTCCAGGGAGACCGTCAGGGTGGCCGTCTCGGCGGCCTCGTCCGCCGTGTCGTCGATGATGGGAACGTTGAAGGTCTCGAACGTCTGGCCGGGTTCGATCTGGAAGGTGCCGGCCGGCGGCGTGTAGTCGCTGCCGCTGGTCGAACCGTCGGACATGACAGCGGTGAAGTCGATGTAGCTGACCGCGGGCGAGTCCAGCGTGACGGTGAACTGCGCGAAGCCGCCCTCGGTGACCGTCTCGTCGGCGCTGACCGAGAAGCCGGGCGGATCGTCGTCGTCGTCGATCGTCACCGTGCTGGCGTCCGCCCCCGCGGCTATGCCGCTCGCCTCGGACGTGGTGGTCAGGGTGACGGAGAAGGTCTCGTCGAGCTCGTAGTCGCTGTCGGCCGTGACGTCCACCGTGGCGTCCTTGGTCAGCGGATCGGTGGGCGCGAAGGAGACCGAGCCTGTTCCGACGGTGAGGTCGCCGGATGACGCCGTGCCCGACGCGGCGGCGGAGTAGTTCGCCACGATCGTCTTCTCGGTCGAGGTCGCGTTGTTGCCGTCGTGCGCGTAGTTCAGGTTGACCGGGATCTCCGCCGGTCCCGCGTCCTCGACCACCGTCGCCGTCGGATCGATCGACACCTCCGGCGGCAGGTCGTTACCCGCGTCGCTGACCGTGACGTAGTCACTGACCGTCGAGCCGTCCATGGTGACCGCGATCTGGATCGTCTCCGGGTTCTCGTCGACCTGGTCGTCCTCGATGTCGATCTCACCGAGATCGAGGGTGAGGGACCCGGGGGTCAGCGTGCCGGAGGCGTTCAGGTCGGCGTCGTCAAAGTCGGTGCCCTCGGCGGGGTCGCTGCCGCTGTTGTTCGCCGCACCGGTCGCCGTCGCCGTGAACGGCAGCGAGTCCTCGGCCTCCCCGGTGACGTCGGCGCTGAGCGCCACGTCGGCGACGCCTTCACCGCTCCCGAGGCCGGCCAGCGAGATCGTCGGGACGGTGTCGTCGTTCTCCAGGGTCAGCGTGCCGGTGACCGGCCCGCCGGTGGCACCGGCGTTCTGTCGCGTGGCAGTGAGCGTGAGGGTCTCGTCCACCTCGTAGACCGCGTCGCCCTTCACCGTCACCGTCACCGAGCCGGTGATCGAGCCCGCCGGGATGGTCAACGTCGCGCTGTCCAGGTCGTAGTCGTCACCACCGGGGCCGCCGATCGGGTCGGCGTCGGCGCCGCCGGTGTCCGTGGCGACGACGTCGAGCACGATGTTCTGGCTGCTCGCGTGGTCCAGCGTCGCGACGAACTCGGCGGAGTTGGACCCGCCCGCCTCGGGCCGGGAGATGCTGGACAGCGACAGCAGCGCCGGAGCCACGTCGTCCTCGACGATGGTGAACGGGAACGTCCCGAAGCCGGAGAGGGTGGAGGTACCGGGGTCGGACAGGACGATGTCGAAGGCCTCCCCGCCGGACTCGTACACCGTGTCGCCGCGGATCGGCACGGTGATCTGCTGGGTGGTGACTCCCGGGCCGAACGTCAGCGTGCCGGCGGACACCGTGTCGAAGTCGGTTCCGGCGGTCGCGGTGCCGCTGTTCACGGCGTAGCTCACCGGGGTGGAGTTCTGCGGCGCCACGGGCAGGGTCACCGTGAACGTCTGGTTCCGGGTGCCGCTGTTCCCCTCGGTGATCGCGGTGTCCGCCGTGACGGTGAGCGCGTTGTCCACGATAGTCGCGGTCGTGGCGTTCCCGGCGCCGAGCGTCGCGTTGACCGGGCTGGACAGTGTCAGGCTGACGCCCTCGCCGCTCTCGCTGAGCCCGTCGCCGGTCGTCGGTACGCTCACCGTCACGCTGGTCGAGCCCGCCGGGATGGTGACCGTCTGCGGTGTCGCCGCGGTGAAGTCGCCGCCTCCACCGGTGGCGCCGCCGGTGCCGGCGATCGTCGCGGTCACGTCCACCGGCAGGTTCGACGCCGCGTTCAGCCGGACCGTGAAGATCGCCGGGTCGCCCTCGGCCACCTGCGTGAGCGGGTCGACGGACACCTCCGGCGGGGTGTCGTTGTCGGTGATGTTCACCGTCTTCGACGCCGGGGTGAGGGTGGCGTTCGTCGGCGTACCGGTGTCGACCGTGAACGTCTCGGTGCCGGTCTCGTCGCGGTTGTCGTCGTTGATCGACACGACCACGTCCTCGGCGTCGTCGCCCGGAGCGAACGACAGCGTCCCGGCCGTCGCCGTGTAGTCCTGCGGGTCCGTGGCCGTCCCGTCGGTCGTCGTGTACGGGATCGACACCGGGAAGTCCGAGGCCGCCGAGAGCGTCGCGGTGGCCGTCACGCTGCCGTCGCCCTCGCCGACGGTCGCGGCCGCGCCGAAGGAGTACGTCGGTGGCGCGTCGTCGTCGCTCAGGGTGCCGATGGCCAGGTTGTTCAGCGGGTCGTTCACGTTGGTCAGCGAGAGGCCGAAGACCTCGTCGTACTCGTCGTTCTGATCGGTGAGGCCGGTGACCGTGATTCGCTTGATGGAGTCGCGGCTGCTCGCGGTGAACGTGGTGCTGCCGCTGATCGGGGTGAAGTCGACGCCGGAGGTGGCCGGGTGCGCGGCGTTCGGCACCGGCGCGGTCTGGTAGTTCAGGGTGAACGGCGTGCCGATCGGGCCGACCCGGCGGATCTCGAAGGTGAACGTGCCCGCCTCGGCGTCCTCGATGTCGGCCTCGATGATGATGTCGCCGGGATCGGCCCAGGCCGGTGTGGGCGGCAGCGCGACCGTGGGGATCAGCCCGGCCGCCGCGGCGGCGACGACGGAGACGAAGGCGCGGAACCGGGACGGCGCCCAGAGCCGGAGCGGGATCTGAACGTCGGCACGGTGGCGCGGGCGGTCGCGCATCGTCCTGTCTCCTTCAGCGACGGGGCAAAAGACGGCGCGGGGCCCGAAAGCAGCGTTGAGCTGCGAAGACAGAGGGAGCGCCGTCGATAATCTAACCGCCGGGAAAGTGGCTTATGACAGGAATTCGCGTTTCAAACCCTCAGAGCAGCCCGTGCCGCATCGCGGTGGTCACGGCGGCCGTCCGGTCCGTCACGTCCAGCTTGTTGAAGACCCTCAGCAGATGGGTCTTGACGGTCGCCTCGCTGATGAACAGCCGCTTGCCGATCTCGGCGTTGGTCAGACCGGCCGCGACCAGCTTGAGCACCTCGGTCTCGCGGGCCGACAGGGCCGGCGGGGCCGGGCTGCGGACCTGGCGCACCAGCGTCGAGGCCACGCTCGGCGCCAGCACGGTCTCGCCACGGGACGCGGCCCGGACGGCGTCGGCGAGTTCGGTGGGCGTGGCATCCTTCAGCAGATAACCGGACGCTCCGGCCTCGATCGCTCGCAGGATGTCGCGGTCCGACTCGTAGGTGGTCAGGATCATGACCCTGATCTCCGAGGACGCGGCGAGGATCTCGGCCGTCGCCTCCACGCCGTCACCGCCCGGCATGCGCAGGTCCATCAGCACGATGTCCGGCCGCAGCGACAGCGCCGACGCGACGCCCTCCACACCGGAGGAGGCCTCGCCGATCACGGTGAGGTCGGGTTCGGCGTCGAGCATGCCCCTCAGGCCCATCCGGACCACCGGGTGATCGTCGACGAGCAGGATCCGGATCATGCGGGAATCTCCAGCTCGATCGTGGTGCCGTCGCCGGAGGACGAGACGGTCAACGTGCCGCCCACCTGCGAGGCGCGGGACCGCATTCCGCTCAGTCCGAAGCCGCCGACCGCCGCCGGGTCGAACCCTCGGCCGTCATCCCGGATCACTAAACGCACGGAAGTCGGGATATAAGCCAGCAAAACGGAAACCGATGACGCGGACGCGTGGCGACGGGCGTTCGTCAGCGCCTCCTGAGCGGCACGCAGGACGACCACCTCGACACGCGTGGGCAGCTCGCGAGACGAACCGGTCATCCGGAATGAGGCCGGCACTCCGGACTCCTCGGAGAAACGAGCGCTCTGACGGCGTACCGCCTCTGGCAGTGACGCCGACGCCAACGCGGAGGGTGAGAGAGCCGCAACGAGTGCCCGCGACTCCGCCAGATTCTCCCGTGCGGTACGCACGGCGAGCGCGAGCCGCTCGTCGCGCAGCGACGGGTCGGCGGCCTGGATCAACGTGATGATGCTGGTGAAACCCTGCGCGAGGGTGTCGTGGATCTCCCCCGCCAACCGGTTCCGCTCGGCCGCGACCCCCGCCTCGTGCGACAGCCGGGCCAGTTCCGCGCGGCTGGCCTCCAGCTCGACGATGAGCGCTCCCCGTTCCTGGCTCTGCTGGACCATCTTCGTGATCCACAGGCCGATGCAGATCCCGGCGCCGCTGGAGATGGTCGCGATCACCAGGTCGATCACGATGCCGCCGGGATCGTTCCACAGCTCCGTCACGACCGGGATCAGGTTGGCGACGACGACGAGGACCACGGCCGTGCGCAGCGGGACCGTCATGAAGAAGATCGGGATGACCATGAACATCAGCCACGTCGCCAGCGGCACGCAGACGACCGCCGTGCCGAAGAGAACGAGCTGGGCGAGAGCCACCGACAGCGCACGGCCGTCCTCGGCGTCGCGCCGGATCACCGGGCGGCCGATCACGAAGTGCAGGACGGTCATCGCCGCGATGGCCGCCGTCGCGCCCGCCTTGCGCTCCGGCGACCAGCCGTCGACGACGGCGACTGCGGTCGCCACAGCGACCGCAACCACCGCGAAGTACAGATCCCACAGCCACATCGAGGGGGTGGGCTCCGGCCCGGTACTCATCGGTCCCGGTCGCTCCACCGGAAGGTAACCAGGCACAGCACCAATCCGATCACACACCAGATGCCGAGCACTACGGCCACACCGCCGAGGTTCCAGGTGCCGCCGATCTCCTGCGCCTTCGCCTCGTCGGGCAGGAAGACGTAGCGGAAGCCCTGCGCCATCCAGCGGACCGGGAAGAGCGACGCGAACTTCTCCAGCCAGTCGGGCAGCTGGCTCATCGGCTGGATGAAGACACCCGAGATGAACTGCAGCGCGACCACCGGCACGTTGAGGATGGCGCCGGCGTTGCGGGCGTTGCGTACCAGCGCGCTGACCGCGACGCCCAGCAGGGAGCAGGCGATCACCGAGAGCAGGAAGATCCAGGAGAAGGTCAGCCAGTGCGCGGCGTCCGGCATCGGCACGTCGAAGACGAGCGCGCCGACCAGGATCAGCACCGCCGCCTCAGCAACGCTGAGCACGAGGACGAGAAGGGCCTTGCCGACAAGGTACGCCGAAGCCGGCATGGGCGTGCCCCGCAGCCGTTTGAGCGTCCCGTCCTCCCGGTCCATCGCCAGGCCCGACCCCATGGTCACGAACGCGGTGTTCAGGATCCCGTACGCGATCATGCTGGCCGTGAACACCCGGCTCGCGCTGACGCCCTGGTCGTTGTACTCGTCACCGAAGATCGTGCCGAACAGCAGCAGGAGCATCGCCGGGAACGCGAAGGTGAAGACCACCGCCGTCTTGTCCCGCATGAACTGGAGCAGTTCCACGTGCCCGCGGCTCACGCTCATGGTGGGTGTGCTCATCGGGCCGCTCCGATCAGAGTCAGGTAGGTGTCCTCGAGGGTCGGCCGGGTGACCGTGAGGGTGGTCAGGTCGACGCCGGTGTCGAGCAGCCGTCGCAGCAGGTCGGACGGGTCGGCATGCTGCTCGGTGTGCAGTTCGCCGTCGGAACGCCAGGAGACGAGCGCCTCGGCCGCGCCCCGGCCGCCCAGCGTGGCGGGGGTGCCCTCGGCGACGATCCGGCCGCCGGCCAGCACCGCGAGCCGGTCCGCGAGCGTCTCGGCCTCGTCCAGGTAGTGCGTGGTGAGCACGATCGTGGTGCCGTCGCCGGCCAGTGTGCGGATCAGCTCCCAGAACTGCCGGCGCGCCTCGGGGTCGAAACCGGTGGTCGGCTCGTCGAGGAAGAGCAGCTCGGGACGGCCGACGATGCCGAGGGCCACGTCGACGCGGCGGCGCTGGCCGCCGGAGAGCGTACGGATCTTGCTGTTCCGCTTGGCGGTGAGCCCGACGAGCTCGATCACCTCGTCCGGCTTGCGCGGCGACGGGTAGAACCCGGCCACGTGCCGGACCATCTCGTGAACTGTCAGGTCGGCCGCGTCGTCGGCGTCCTGCAGCACGATGCCGATCCGGGAGCGCCAGGCCGAGCCGGCCTTCCCCGGGTCCTCCCCCAGCACCCGCACGTCACCGCCGGTGCGCCGCCGGTGTCCCTCGAGGATCTCCACGGTGGTGGTCTTGCCCGCGCCGTTCGGGCCGAGCAGGGCGAAGATCTCGCCACGGGCGACGACGAGATCGATCCCGGCGACCGCGTCCCGGCCGCGATATGTCTTGCGAAGTCCGGTTACCTCGATGGCTTCCATGACAACGATCGTGCTCGTTGTGCACTGGCTGACGGGACGACCGCGCGACTGTCACCACCTGTCCACCAATCGACGGACACCCCCGTGTGGAGTTCAGCCCCCATAGCAACCCAAACTCCACACACCCCAACGCGTGTTGACCTTCCCCCCGCAGTCCGGACACCCATGGTGTGGGGTCAACGGTCGTGATCAGACGGGGTGTGGAGCTGTTCGAAGTCGACTGGGCTATGCATCCCGATGCTGGAATGTCGTCGTGTCGGGTTGTACCAGCACTCTATCCATTCAAAGATGGCGTTGGCGAGTTCGTCACGGGTGTTCCACTCTTTTGAGTCGAGGACCTCCAATTGCAGGGTTCCCCAGAACGATTCCATCATCGCGTTGTCGTAGCAGTCACCGACGCTGCCCATGGAGCCGAGTATTTCCGCTTTCCTGATTCGTTGCCCGAACCTCCAGGAGGTGTATTGGGTGCCGTGGATGCTCTCCTGTTTGTCAAGCGGCGGTTCGAGGTTTTGACCGGCGGGGTGGCGGGGTCGGCTGGCCGGGATTGAGCAGGTAGTAGATCTCGCG
>NZ_JBFAYE010000014.1:202712-278011 GCF_040681145.1 Actinoplanes sp. NPDC051861 | reverse complement strand
GGCATCGGCCACAACGGCTGGCTCACCATCGCCTGGTCCCTCGGCCTCGCCGTCCTCGGCTACCTCTGGTCCACCGCCAAGTTCAACAACGACCCTCGATGACCGAAACGACGACGGGCCCGGCTGAAACCTTCAGCCGGGCCCGCGTCGCTGGCGGCGGTCAGGGAAGTTCGGGTGTGCGCCAGAGCCGGACCTTCTCGTCCGCGCCGGCGGTGATCAGGCGTTTGCCGCTCGGGGTGAAACGCAACGACCAGACCGCGCCCTCGTGGCCGGTCAGCGGCGCACCCACGGGGCTGCCGGTTCCCGCGTCCCAGACCCGTACGGTGCCGTCGTCACTGCCGGTGGCCAGAAGCTTGCCGCCCAGGGTGAACCGCATGGCACGCACCGGCCCGGTGTGGCCGCTGAGCGGCGCGGCGGCCGGCTGGCGGGTCGTCGTGTTCCACAGCTGCACGGTGTTGTCGCCGCCGGAGGAGGTGGCCAGGAGCTTGCGGCCGGCGTTGAACGTCAGGGCCAACACGGGACCGGAGCTGGTGGTGAGCGGTTCGCCCGAGGGTTCTCCGGTGGCGGCGTTCCACAGCCGCACGACGTTGCCGCCGCCCGAGGTGGCCAGGAGCTTGCCGTCGGGGCTGAAGCTCAAGGCGTACACCGGGCCCGGTTCCACGGTCAGCGCCTCGCCGATCGGCCGGCCGGTGCTGGTGCGCCACAGCCGTACGGTGTTGTCCTTGTCGGCACCGGCGGCCGCGAGACGTTCGCCGTCCTGACTGAACACGACGGAACGGACCGCGCCGGTGTGACCGGTCATGACGCGTACCAGATCCCCGGTGGCGGAATCCCACAGCCGGACCGTGCCGTCGTCACCGGCGCTGGCCATCAGCCCGCCGGTGGAGCTGAACGCCACCGAGCGCACGGCCCCGACATGACCGGTCAGCGGCGGCATGGCCGGCTCTCCGGTGGCGGGATCCCACAGCGTCACCGCACCGTCGCCGGCGACAGCGAGCAGCTTGCCGTCCGAGCTGTAGTTGATCGAGTGGATCGGCCCGGACTCACCGGCCGGGAGCGTCGGCCCGGCCCAGCGCCCGGTTGCCGCGTTCCACTGCCGCACCGTCGCGCGGCTCACGGCGGCGAACACCCTTCCGTCCGGGCGGAGGGCGATGAGCCCGTCCTCGCCGGGTACGACGGTGCGGGAGCGGGCGGTGTCCGACATCAGGACGAGCGCGGGTTGCGGATCGACGCGCGCGGTGGCGACGGCGGTGAATGCGAGCAGCCCGATCAGCGCCACGGCGACGGCCCACCCGGCGCGGCGCCGGCGGCCACGATCTCTGTTGGTAGTCACTCCCGTACGGTAATGATGGTTTTGATCGGATTTTTGCCCTGATCACCGGTTTTCATCCGCCCGGGTTGCTCACGATCTCAGCGGTTGAGGTAGGCAGCCAGGCCGCCCAGCTCCTCGCTGGCGATGAACACCGTCCGCACGTTGAGGATGGCGTCCTCGACGTGAGCGGGACAGCCCCACGCCGAGTCGCCCCACGAGTCGGCGACCTTGACCTCGGCCGGCTCGGTGCAGCCGGCGCTGCCGCCCAGCCGGCAGAGCCGTGCGGTCTCCACGCCGGTCACCCAGATCCCGATCACGGTGCCGTCCGCAGCCCGGCGCGGCTCGTAGGTGAGGTCGAACAACCCCGGAAGCCCGCACCGGACGTCACCGTCGGTGCGGGCCACGCCCGTGCGATAGACCTCGTCAAGCGAAGCCCGCATCTCGTCGGAGATGGCAGGAAAGGCAGGGTTCGCCGCTTCCACGACATGTTCCGGTCCCGCGAGCGACGCGAACAGAGCCAGGGATCGCTTCATACGGGACAGAGCGCTCCGACGCTCCACTGTGTTACACCTACTTACCCTGGCCCGGCGGCGCCTTCTTCGATTTCTCCGGCTTGGCCGACTTCCCGGGCCTGGTGGGCTTCGCCGTGGCGCTGGGTGAGACCGGCCCGCAGTATTTCGCGACCTCGGCCGCCCCGCCGGCGGCCGCGACCAGATCACGCCGCTCCCGGCCGTTCATGGGCTTTCCGCCCTCGTTCGCGGTACGCCACGCCGAGCACCACTCGGCACGCGATGGCGTGGGCGTCGGTGACAGCGTCGGAGCCGCCGTCGGCGGTGGTGTCACGGGCCTGGAGGTCGAACTCCGGGGTGCCGGCACGCCGAGTCCTGAGAACAACTGATGTGCTCCCTGCTGGACGTCGGGCGGAAGGTTGCCCGTCCGCGCCGCCACCCCGGTGCCGCTGGCGGCCAGGATCGCGACAGCGGCGACGGCACCCGCGACGACGGTCCTCTTCCGGTGGCGCCGTTGGGCGAACGCCGCGGCACGGCGGCGCTCGGCGGCGAGCGCCGCGGCGAACGCCTGTTCACCACGTAGCTCCTGGGCGGTCGCGGGAGCCTGGATGGCGTCGAGCAGATGCTCCAGACCGGCGGTCGGGATCTGGTCACGCCCGCGCCGTTCGGCCCACCATGAGCGAATCATGCTTCACACCCTCTCGGTGGACTCGAGGCGCGAGCGCTCCGCCGCCCGGACACGGACCTGTGGATCGGTGGCCAGCCGGCGCAGGCCGCGCATGGTCGCGACCCGCACCGCGCCACGCCGTTTCCCCAGCACCTGTGCGGTGGTGGCGACGTCGAGGCCGGCGACCACCCGCAGCATCACGGCCTCGGCCTGATCAGCGGGCAGCAGGGCGACCCGGCTCAGCGCCCATTCGGTCTCGGCGCCCTCGATCGCTTCAGCGGCGGCGTCCGGGCCGACGAGGCCGGCGGCGGCCGGACCGACGAGGCCGGCGCGGCCGGCGGCGACGGAGCCGGCCAGGTCGACGGCGGCCGACCCGGCCAGGTCCTCGCGGCGCCGGCCGGCTCGGCGCAACTCGTCGATGCCGCGGTTGCGGGCGATGCGGAACAGCCATCCGCGGAACGCGGCCGGGCTGCCGGTGAACTGGTCGAGGTCGCGAGCGACCTGCAGCCAGGTCTCGGACGCGGCGTCCTCGGCGGCGTCACCGGCGACCACCCGCAGATAACGCAGGAC
This sequence comes from Actinoplanes sp. NPDC051861, assembly GCF_040681145.1. Classification (NCBI taxonomy): domain Bacteria; kingdom Bacillati; phylum Actinomycetota; class Actinomycetes; order Micromonosporales; family Micromonosporaceae; genus Actinoplanes; species Actinoplanes sp. NPDC051861. Next base: position 274,953 of record NZ_JBFAYE010000014.1, on the reverse strand, counting down.
CGCGGGGTGCAGCGTCCGCCAGAGAACGGCGAATCCCCCCTCGTCACCCGCACGCGCCGCGATCAGCGCGTCGGCGAGCTCGTCATCCGTCGGCAAAGTGCACTCCCTCGTGAAGGGATGCACGCTACCGAAAGGACCGGAAGGCGGACGCTCAGAGCGCCTTGCCGTTGACGAACAGCTTCGCCGGCCCGGTGAAGGTCATCTCCCCGGCCGTGACATCGCCATAGATGATCTCACCCTCGGTGATCTCACTCTCGGTGGTGTCGCCGGGCGTGATCGCGCCATCGATGACAGCACCCTCGGTGACGGCGCCCTCGGTGATTTCACCGGGCGTGATGACGTTGCTGATCTGCGTGATCTTGTCAGCGTTCGCGCTGCGCAGGCAGTCGCTCGGGTTCTCGCCCTGATCGGCGTCCCACGGGCCCCACTCGACGCTGCTCTCGGGCGCGAACGTGTAGTCGCCGAAGGTGTACTTACCGAACGTGTACGAGCCGGTGAACGACGAGTCCCGGCTGCCCTCCCGGGTGCCGGTGCGCGAGCCGCTTCGGGTGCCGGTGCGCTCCGCGTCGCGTACCCCTTCGCGGTGGAAGGTCTTGGTCCCGTTGCCGTTGGTGAAATCGCAGGTCAATGCCTGCGTCAGGCTCTGGGTTGCGACCTGGGTCGCGGTCTGGCTCCCCACCTGCGTGCCCGTCTGCGACCCGGTCTGGGAGCCGGGCTGGGTGGCCTCCTGCGACTGCTGCTGGGTCATCGCCTGGGAGAAGGTGAACACCAGGCTCTTGTCGTTGACGGCCTTCTGCAGGGCGGCGTTGTTCCAGCCCAGGGCACTCTGGACGTCGCCCTTGCCGATGAACCCCTTCCCGGTGGCGGGGTCGAACTTGACCTCGGCGAAGGCGGGGACGGCGCCGAGAACGATCGCCATCGCCGAGGCCGTGACGGCCGTCGTGAGAATGCCGCGAGTGCGCATGTGGTGCCCTTCGTGGTGCTGTCGCTGTGTAATGCACTTGACGTGACACTAAGTAGCGACAGACACCCGTCGAGGGCTTTCCGGCACTCCCTACTCCTACGAGGCGTAGATCGAGAACTTGGCGTTCCAGCGGGTGGCCGCGCCGAACGAGGACGGCCAGGTGCCGAACGTGCGCGCTGTGCTCCAGGCGCCCTGATTGGCGCTGCCGGTGTCGTAGCTCAGGTTGTTGTCACCGTTGGTGTTGTACATGAGCCAGTACGCCGTGTTCGGCGCCAGCGTCGCGGTGACCGGCCGGCTGTTCCAGGAGTTGGCCGTCACCGCGCCGGACGTGCTCGACGCCACCAGCGTGCCGGGTACGCCGCTCGCGTCGGTGTAGATCGCCAGTTGGTACTGGTTGGCCGGCGAGGCCTGCACCGCCTTGAGGTACACGGAGATCTGGCTGACCGTCAGCGCGGTGCCACCGTTGACGAACCGCGAGCCGTTCATGAAGTTCATGTCGCCGGAGTCCAGCGAGCCGCCCACCTGGTCGAACCCGAACCGCGGTGCGCTCGGGTCGGACGTGGTGAACGAGAACTGGTGGTTGGCCGCGAGCGCGTTGCCCGCCGCGTCGGTCACGCCCGTCCGGACGGTCACCGTGTACTGGGTGGAGGCGGCCAGCGCCGCGGACGGCGTGATCGTCGCCGTCTGTCCGGCCGCGTCATAGCTGACGGTCCGGTTGACCAGCGTGCCGCCCGGCCCGCGCAGCTCCAGGTTCGCCGCCGTGATCGTGCTCGCCGTCATGGCCTCGTTGAACCGCACGGTGATCGGCGCGGTCAGCGCCACCCCGGTGGCACCGCCGGCCGGGTTCGTGGAGGCTACCGTCGGCGGGGCGGTGTCAGCGCCGGTGGTGGCGTAGATGGAGAACTTCGCATTCCACCGGTCGGCCGTCCCGAACGTCGCCGGCCAGGTGCCGAACGCCGTGGATCCGCTCCACGCGCCCTGGTTGGCGGTCCCCGCGTCGTAACTCAGGTTGTTGTCGCCGTTGGTGTTGTACATCAGCCAGTACGGCGTGTTCGCGGCCAGCGTCGCGGTCACCGGGACGGTGTTCCACGAGTTCGCCGCCAGCGTGCCCGACGCGCTGTTGGCCACCCGGGTGCCGGGCGAGCCGTTCGAGTCGGTGTAGACGGCGAGTTGGTACTGGTTGTTCGGCGCGGGCCGCACGTCCTTCAGGTACACCGACATGGACGTGACCGTCGCCGGTTCGGAGCCGGTGACGAACCGCGAGCCGTTCATGTGGTTCATGTCGCCGGCGTCCAGCGAGGCGCCGATCTGGGTGTAGCCGATCCGCTGCGGCGCCGGTGCGGCCGAGTAGGTCGCGGTGTAGGTCGTCGCCGCGGTGGGCGCGGTGACGACGTGGGTCTGCGACCCACCGTCGGACCACGACGCGAAGGTGGAGGAGCCCTGCGGGGACGGCGCCGACACCGAGTTGGTCGATCCCTGGATCACGGTACGGGTGAACGGCGTCGTTCCCGACGCCGGTCCGACCGTGAGCTGGAGCCCGGACGGCACCGTGTTGAAGGTCAGGTCGACCGTCTTCGGGTCGAGCCGTCGCGTCACGGCGTGTGTCAGGCCCTCCTGGTCGGTGGCCACGAGCCGGAGCTCCAGATAGGACGGGTACTCGTGGTCCGGCGCCTCGAACGAGCCGGACGCCACACCGGTCCAGCTGCGGATCGCGTGGGCGTGGCAGTTGTCCGGCGCGGAGCAGTGGTGCATGACCAGGTCCCAGTCGAGCCTGGACGCGGGGAGACTGCCCTGCTGCGGGTCGGTGGCGTGCCCGGTGAAGGCGAGCACGTCGCCGACCTTCCACGTCGTGCCGACGACCGGCGTGTCGATCACCGCCGTCGGCGCCTCGTTGCCGGGCGTGACGGCGATCGTGGCGGTGTGTGTCGCGTTCAGCGTGTCGGTCACCGTCAGCCGCGCGGTGTACGAGCCCGCCGTGTTGTAGGTGAACGTCGCTGTCGGCGAGGTGGAGTCGGTCACGCCGTCGCCGGTGAAGTCCCAGGCGTACCGCAGGCGGCCCTCGTCGGCCGGGTCGGGATCGGTGGAGCCGGTGCCGTTGAACGTCACGGTCAGCGGCGCCGGGCCCTGCGTCGGCGACGCGTCGATGACCGCGCTCGGCGGCTGGTTGCCCGGGAAGTAGCGCACCCGGCGGATCGTGCCGCCCAGGTCGGCGTAGTAGAGCTCGCCACCGGGGCCGACCTCGAGGTCGACCGGGCTGGCGGCGTCGGAGATGAAAGTCTGCAGGTTGGCCGCGTCGGGCAGGCCGCCCGGCGTGGACGGCAGCGACGCCCAGATGCACCGCCGCGAGTAGTCGGCGAAGAAGATCGCGCCGTGGTACGCGGCCGGGTAGGGGCCGCCGGCCGTCGGGTAGAACGCCACGCCGGTCGACGACGAGCTACCGGTCGGGCAGGCCTCGCCCGCGACGAGCTTGTTCGCGTGGTTCCAGGCGACGAACGGCTGGGTGTGCGTGCCCGCCGGCGCGGTGTAGAGCGTCTCGCAGATCGGCAGGTTGGCGCTGTCGTACCCGGGCTGCCGGGCGTTGCCCTCCCAGCACGGCCAGCCGAAGTTGGTCACGCCGGCGGTCGGGTCGACGACCCGGTTGACCTCCTCCCAGGTGGTCCACCCGGTGTCGGAGATCCAGGTCTCGTTGGTGCCCGGCCGCATGGTGATCCGGTACGGGTTGCGCAGACCGTTCGCGACGATCCGGCGGGTGTCCGGGTCGGCGGCGCCGATGTTCGGGTTGCCGGCCGCGGCCGCACCGGTGGCCGGGTCCAGCCGCAGCAGCGTGCCGTCCAGCTGGGTCTCGTCGCTCGCGGTCCGGATGTCCTGCGACCGCAGCGCCCCGCCCTCGTTGGCCGGGTCGGAGCACGGGTTGGTCGGCGCGCCGGAGGGGAACTGGCCGTAGTCGACCGCGCTGAAGCTCGCGCCGTCACCGGCGGCGACGTAGAGCATCCCGTCGGCGCCGAACGCGATGTCACCGATGGAGTGGCTCGGGAACTGCTGGCACCAGTCGCGCAGCAGCACCTGCTCGGTGCCGGTCATCGTGTTGCCGGCGGCCCGCAGACGGGAGAGCTGGCCGGTGACGATGCAGCGCCCGTCGTTCGCGTTGGCGCAGACGTCGTTCCAGACCGGGGCGGTCTGCCCGGGCGGCGCGTCGTAGGTGTAGAGCACGTAGACGTACGGGTCGGCGGGGAAACCGGGCGCCAGCGCCATGCCGAGCAGGCCGCGGTCCCACTGGTTGTGCACGTTGGCCGACAGATCGGCGAACACCGTCGCACTGGTGTCGGCGAGATCGTCGAAGACCTTGATCCGGCCGCCCTTCTCGGCGACGAAGATGCGCCCGTCCGGAGCGAACTCCAGATCGACCGGGGAGCTGAGGCCACTGAAGACCACCTGCTCCTGGAACCCGGTCGGCAGCGCGACCGCGGTCGCGGGCGGTGAACCGACGAACGACGACATCGCGAGCACGGCTGCCAACGCGACGAACCCACTGAGCGCACGCCGAAGCACGGGCATTCCCCTCCCCAATTGCGGAACCCCGAAGATCGACGAAGCTTAACGGGACGCTTATACGCCCAGGTGTCGGCCGTACGACTCGACGACCTGCCGACCGGTCAAACCTGCCCGCCCGTTCGAACGATGCAGGTCGATTGGCGTTTTCGACTGCCCGTACGCGGTATGGCGGTCCACTCACGATGGTGCTTGCATGTCCCGGTGATGTTGGCTGAACTCGGCCGCTGGTGTGCCCGCCGGCGGTGGCCGCTGCTCGGCGCCTGGCTCGTCCTGATCGTCGCCGGGCTGGTTCTGGGAGGCCAGGTCTTCGACCGGCTCACCACCACCGACAGCCTGCGGCCGGATGCCCAGTCACAGCTCGCGGACCAGCGGGCCGACCAGTTGCAGCCCGAGGGCCCGGTGCTCGTCGCCGTCGTGGGCGGGCGGGACGTGTACGACCCGGCGCTGGTCACCGACGTCACGGCGATCGCCGGCGAGATCCGCAAGATGGACGGCGTCACCGAGGTCGAGGATCTGTACGGCTCAGCGGGCGGCCGGATCGGCGCCGACACCCGCAGCTCGCTGATCCGCGTCGAGCTGGCGCAGGGCCTTCCGGACGAGCGACGCGAGCAGGTCGAGGACGCGGTCGCCGCCGCGCTGCACCGCATCGACGCTCCCGAGGTGCTGGTCAGCGGCGAGAAGCTCGCGGAGCGCGCGTTCGAGGACCAGGCCCTCGCCGACGCGGCCCTCGGCGAGTCGGTCGCGATCGTCGCCCTGCTGGTCGTGCTCGTGCTGATTCTCGGTGGCTTCGTGGCCGGCGCGATCCCGCTCGCCGCCGCGCTGGCCACGGTGTCGGTGACGCTGCTCGGCCTGTTCGGGCTGACCGCGCTCACCGAGGTCAGCCAGTTCACCGTCAACGTGGTCACCCTGCTCGGTATCGGGCTCGCCGTCGACTACGCGCTGCTGGTGATCGCCCGGTTCCGGGAGGAGCGCGAGGCCGACCCCGGTGCCCCGGTTCCGGAACTGCTCGCGCGCACCGTCGCGACCGCGGGCCGCACCGTACTCATCTCCGGGCTCGCCGTCGCCGCGGCGATGTTCGGCCTGTCCGCGTTCGCCGAGCCGCTGCTCGGCGCGATGGCGCTCGGCGGCGCGGTCTCGGTGCTGCTCGCCACCGTGGCCGGCCTGACCGCCGTGCCCGCGCTCATCGCCGTGGCGCACCGCCGCATCCCGAGGCCTCGCGCCCGGCGCGGCCCGGGTCTGATGGTGCGGCTCGCCGCGTACGCGCAGAGCAAGCCGGGGCCGGTCGCGCTCACCGTCACCGCCGGCCTGCTCGTGCTGTCGACGCCGTTCCTGTTCGCGGTCAACCTGGAGAACTCCGACGCCCGCGCGCTGCCCGCCTCAGCCGAGGCCCGCAGGCTGCACGAGACGGTGCAGCGCGACTTCGACAGCGGCCAGGCTGACCCCATCGTCGTGATCATCGATACCGATCCGGCCGGCGCCGCGGTCCGGGACTACATGAACGCGCTCAACACGCTGGACGGCGTGCTGCGCGTGGAGCCGCGCCCCGACATCACCGCGGCGGCCGCCGTCGTCGACGTCACGCCGGAGGGCGAGACCGCCGGCCGGCAGTCACGCGACGCCGTACGCGCTATCCGCGCGCTGGACCCGCCGTTCCCGGTGCTCGTCGGTGGCGCCGCCGCGGAACTCGTCGACTACCGGGACTCGGTGGCCGGCCGGTTTCCCGTCGCCCTGCTGGTCGTGCTGCTGTCCACCGCGGTGCTGCTGTTCGTGCTGACCGGCTCGCTGGTGATACCGGTCAAGGCGCTGCTGATGAACGCGCTCACCCTGCTCGCCACGCTCGGCGCGCTGGTCGTGGTCTTCCAGTGGGGTGTGGGCGACGCGCTGTTCGGTTTCGACTCGTGGGGCGCGATCGACGTCACCACACCCGTGCTGCTGTTCGTTTTCGTGTTCGGGCTCTCGATGGACTACGAGGTGTTCCTGCTCGCCCGGATCAAGGAGGAGTGGGACAGCCGCGGCCTCACCGGCGACCAGGCCGTCCGCGCCGGCATCGAGAAGTCCGGGCCGGTGGTCACCGCCGCCGCGCTCTGCATCGGCGTGGTCTTCCTCGGCTTCCTGCTCGGCGACCTGATCGCGGTCAAGGAGATCGGTTTCGCGATGGCGGTGGCGCTGCTGCTCGACGTCACGGTCGTCCGCGGCCTGCTCCTGCCCGCCGTGATGAGCCTCCTGGGCGAATGGAACTGGTGGGCACCGGCCCCGCTGCGCGAGCTGCACCGGCTGCCCACCCGGTGAGTCAGCCTGTGCCCAGGGCACTGTCCAGCGCTGCCAGATGATCCGCGACGGGCCCGACCGTCAGCACCCCGCTCGCCGCGCCGGCCCACTCCGCCGCCGCCGGGGCGAGCGCCTGCCTGGCTCGTGTCATGGCGGCCCGGTCGCCGGCGGCGACAGCGGCCCGTCCGAACAGGCACCACATCGCCTCGGCCAGCAGGTCGGCGGGCGGATCGGGCACGCCTTCGAGCGCGACCCGGCCCGGTTCGAGCAGCGGACGCACCCACGGCTCGTAAGGTCCCCACGCGTCGTCGGCGGCGAGAGGCAGGCCACGGCGCAGGCGCAGGCCGAGCAGGGCCAGGGACAGCAGGCCGTCTCGCATGCCCGGCATCTCCGACTGATCCAGCCGGGCCGCCGCGGCGCGGTACGAGCGCTCGGCCGACGCCGCCGGCACCTGTTCCGCAACGTCGGCGCGCAGCGCCCGGTACCACTGGGTGAACACGCCGACCAGGGGTCGCTCGTACCGGTCGGCCAGCTCGTCGGCGGCCTCCGCGTGCCGGTCGGCACGATCGAAAGCGGCCACCGCACAACTCGACTGGAGCCGGATCAGGTGGCCGAGCACCTCCACCGAGGCCAGGCCGTGCCGATCCGCCAGGCCCACCAGTTCGGCACCGATCCGATCCCGGTCAGCCGAGCCCCCGGCACGGCGGCAGCTCTGCATGAACACACCGTTCAGCGCGAACGCGAGCAGCGCCGGATCGTCCATCTCTCGGGCGATCACCTCGGCCTGCCGGGCGCACTCGCGCGGCCGGGGATCGCGGGTCCCGCGCGACTCGAGCGCGATCGTGGTCAGCAACCGGGCCCGGGCCGAATCATGTCCGGCCGGCAGTCCCGCGAGGGCCCGTTCCGCGGCGGCCACGATGCCGGCGGCCTGCTCCGGATCGTCGGCGCGGGGCCAGATCGCCGGCACGTCGTAGGCGCCGATCACCCGCGCGGTCAGCTCCGGGTCACCGAGCTGCTCGGCCGCCGCGACCGCCGCGGCGCGCTGTTCCCGGGCCACCTGCAGACCGCCGGGTCCGGTGACCGCGAGGTTGCGCAGCAGACCGACCGCGGACTCCAGCCGCACACCGGGCATCACCCGGTCATACGCGGATGCGGCCCGCAGCAACACGTCACCCGCCGGATCCGCCCGTCCGGTGGCGTCGAGGTGCGGTTCCTGCCGCAGGATGTCGGTCTCCAGCGTGCGCAGCGCCGGACCGGGCTCCACACCGAGGTGGCCCTCCAGCAGCTCACGGGCCCGGCGCAGCACGGCGAGCGCGTCACCCTGCCGCCCGCACCGATAGAGGGCCAGTGCCAGCAGACGCCACCCCTGCTCACGCCAGGGATGCGCGGTGACGTGCTCGTCCAGCTCCGGCACGGCCTCGGCGGCGCGACCCAGCTCGAGGCGAGCCTCGGCCCGCCGTTCGACGGCCTGCAGGCGCAGCTCGGTGAGACGGGAGCGGTCGGCGCGGGGCCAGGCGGCGTCCGGGAAATCGGCGTACGCGGGACCACGCCACCAGGAGAGCGCCTCGTCCAACCGGGTCAGCGCCACTGCCGGATCCGCTGTGCCGGTCTCGGCCACGACCTGCTCGAACCGCCAGGCGTCCACCTGATCGGTCGCGCACGTCAGCGCGTACCCCTGACCCTGAGTGACCAGCAACGTCGCCGGCGCTCGCGGCAGGCGATCCGGCTCGATCACCCTGCGCAATGCCGCGACGAACGTCCGCACGGCCGACACCGCACCATCCGGCGGCGACACCCAAAGATCATCAACCAGATCGTGTACGTGAACGACGCGCCGGCGTGCGACCAGTAACCGAGCCAGCACAGCTCGGTGCATCGGGCCCTTCAACGCGACGGGTCGCTGCCGCTCGTCCTCGGCGATCACCGGCCCGAGAACGCCGAACCCGATCCGCCCGTCCCGCACGAGGTCACGCTATCCCGGCGCTCGCCCGATCCGGATCCGAACCCTACTCTGATCGCAGTCACTTTGATCTTGAGGAAACACATGCACATATCGCGGGCCGCCCTCGCGGCCTCGGTTCTGATCGGATCGTCATCCCTCTTCGTCGGCGCGGCCGCCGGACCCGCGCTGGCCGCCGACTCGTATCGGTCGCTGCCACTCGTCGCGTTCGGTGACGTGGCCGTCGACGGTCTTCACAAGCGGGTCCTCATGAGTGACCCGGCAGCCAAGAAGATCATCGCCACCGACTACAGCGGCACGGTGGTCGACGAGCTGCAACTCGAGGGCTGGGCCAACGAGATCACCCTTGTCGGCGAGACCCTCTACGTCCCCGCCGAGCACTCGATCATCGCGCTGGCGGCCGACACGCTGACCGAGACGAAGCGGTACCCGCTCGGTGACGACGTCTACCCGAATGACGTCGTCGAGGCCGGTGGCAAGCTGTGGTTCACGTTCTCGAAGAACGACCGGCCCAGCTTCGGGTCGGTCAACCCGGCCGACTCCACCGTCTACCTCCGCCCGTACTCGGAAACGGACGATTTCGTCGACGCACCGGGATACATCTATTCCACTCCGGCGGCCCCGGGCACGATCGTGGTGACCGGGGATGAGGTCGGACTCGGAACCGTCACCGTCTACGACGTCTCCTCCGGCGGCGAGGTGGAGAAGGCTCGGATCACGCCGGCCAATCCCGCCTCCGAGTCCGCCTTCACCGTCGACGGCGGCCACCTGATCCGGGTCGGCAGCAACGACGAGTCCCAGCTCAAGGTCGGCGATCTGTCGACCGCGCTGACCTATCCGGCGTACTACCGGGCCAACGGAGTCGACGTCGCCTCGGACGGGCGGGTCGCGATCTCCGTCATGAACCAGGCAACCGGTCACGACGTGTATGTCTTCGCGCCCGGCGGCACCACGCCCACGCAGACGATCACCCTGCCCGAGGCGGGGGACGAGCTGGTGCCCGGGTACGGCGAACTGCCCCGCGGCGGTATTCAGGACCGCGGTATCGCCTGGGAGCCGAACGGCAACCGGATCTTCGCCGTCGCCAAGTACGACGGTGTCTTCCGGCTCTGGGTGCTGAACGAGCCGGTCGTCCCGGTGACCCCCGCGCTGACCCTGAACCGGAACGGCGGCATCTACAACTACGGCACCACCGTCTCGTTCACCGCGCACCTCGGCACCACCGCCACCAACCGGACCGTGCAGATCTGGGCCCAGCCGACCGGCGCCGGCCGGATCCTGCTCAAGAGCGGCCCGGTGGACAGCGCCGGCAACCTCACCGGAAGCCTCCGGCTGACCCGCAACACCAGGGTGACCGCCCAGTTCGCCGGGGATGCCGGCTACCTGGCACGGGAGGTCTCCGCGACGGTCTACACCAGGGCCGCTGTCTCGACCAAGGTCACCAAGCACTACCGGACCAAGAAGATCGGCAAGGTCGGCTACCAGGTCTTCCGCAAGAAGGCCACGCCGGTGTTCACGACCACGATGACCCCGTACTCCGGCCGCAAGGCACAGGTCATCGTCAACTACTGGTCCGGCGGCAAGTGGCGGACGGTCAACTCGCGCTGGGTCAAGCTGTCCGCGAACGGAACCGCGGTCCTCAAGTACACCGGTTCCCACAAGGTCGGCGGCAAGTTCCGCGTCCGCTCCGCGTACGTCCACGGCACCTCGGGCGACAGAGCGAACTACACCACCTACGGCGCCTGGAAGTACTTCACCTTCACCAAGTAGGGAACTGACGTGGCCGCCCTCCGCACCGGGAGGGCGGCCTGGCGCTTCAGCCGCTCAGAGCAGCGTCGTCAGCACGCCTCCGTCGACGCGCATGGCTGTTCCGTTGATGGCGGACGCGACGGGACTGGTGAGGAAGGCGACCGCGCTGGCGATCTCGGCCGGGTCGATGAAGCGGCCCAGGAGCGAGGTCTGGTTGGTGCCGATGATCGCCGCCTTCATCTGCTCCTCGGGGAGGGACTGCGCGCCGGCCAGCGCCTTGACCGTCTCGGCGACGCCGTCGGAATAGGTCGGGCCGCCCAGGACCGAGTTCACGGTCACCGCGGTGCCCTTGGTGAGTTTCGCGAGGCCGTTGCCGACCGAGAGCATCGCGGTCTTGGACGTACCGTAATGGATCATATTTGCCGGAATGTTCACGCCCGACTCGCTGCTGACGAACACGATCCGGCCCCACCCGCGATCGAGCATGGCCGGCAGGAGGCGGCGCGCGAGCCGGACGCCGCTGAGCACGTTGACCTCGTGGTACAGCCGCCAGTCGTCGTCGGAGATGAGCTCGAAGGGCTTGAGCTCGAAGAGGCCGACGTTGTTGACCAGGATGTCGACGTCCGGGAGCTGGTCGCACAGCCGGTCGACGTCATCGGCAACGGCGAAGTCGGCGGGCAGGCCGCTGACGGTCGCGCCTGGGACCTCGCGGCGCAACGCTGCGACGGCCTCGTCCAGCTTCACCGCGTCACGGCCGTTGAGGATCACGTCGACGCCCTCGCCGGCCAGGGCCTTCGCTGTCGCGTACCCGATGCCCCGGCTCGATCCGCTGATGAATGCCGTCTTGCCGCTGAGCCGCAGGTCCATCGTTTCTCCTCATGAATGTCATCGGGCCGCTGGTTCGATGGTGCTGCGGCCCGATGAGCATTCGATGAGCGAGCCTTGGTCAGCCGATCGTCCGGCAGTTCATCGGGGCGCCCTTCGCCACCAGGTACTTGCCGAACTTGTTGAAGTCCTCGCCCTTGTGCACCGCGAAGACGCTGAAGTGCACCTCGCTGTTCTCGGGCATCGCCGACGTGTTGATGACGAGGTCGTACCGGGAGGACCCGGCTTCCTCGACCCGCTTCACGTGAAAGACCTCGTCGGACTCGGGCAACTCCCTGCCTTCCGGCTCGCAGAGCACCCCGGTCTTGATGACCGCCGGGATGCCGGCGCTGTCCAGCGCCTTCTCCAGAGCGGTGGGATCGAGGAGCTTCTTCGGGTCCAGGGCGACCTTCACCGAGCCGTTCGTCTCCTTGGCCAGCGTGAAGCCGACCGTCTCCATGGCCGGAGCGGTAGTCGCGGTGCCGCCGCCGGCGAGCGGCTGGTCGGTGACCGGGGCCGCGCCGGGCTGGCCGCCGGAGAAGGCCACGGCGAGCGCGGCCACCGCGGCGAGACCGCCACCGGCCACCGCGCCGAACAGGTTGCGGTTGCGGCGGCGTGCCCGGCCGCGCTCCTCGATCGCTTCGACCGGACGGTCCATCTGCACGTCAGAAAGGGTCTGCTTCACGGCGTTCAACACCTCATCGTCGTTCATGATCAATTCCCCTGGCTGGCTACGGGCGTCAGCTGCGCCCGCAGGGTGGCGATGGCACGAGACAGATGGACGGCTACCGTCGGGGCGGAGATCCCCAGTTCGTCAGCCACGGTTCGGGTGTCGAGGTCCAGCCAGATCCGCAGGACCACCACCTCGCGTTGCCGGCGCGGCAGCGATCGCACGGCCGCGAGCAGGGAAGCGTCCGCTCCCGAGCCCACCTCGCCGAGCTGCTGGTCATGGCCGTCGAGGGCGACTTCACGCCGTCGACGCCGCCACCAGGACACCCGGACGTTCAGGGCGGTGCGCACCACCCATGCCGCCGGAGCCGGGTGCCGGCTCACCTTCGACCAGGAGGACCAGGCTCGGGCGAACCCCTCGGCGACCAGGTCCTCGGCCAGCGCGCGATCGCCCGTACCCGCAAGCACGGCGCGCAGACAGTTGTCCCTGGACCGCTGGTAGAAGTCCGCGAAGTCCTTCCGTTCTCGTTCCACACCCGGCTTACGCATCAGCGCCCCGATCCATTTACCGCCGGCCGGAAATTTCTCCACACGACAAAGGGCCCGAGCTGCGTGTCGCAGCCCAGGCCCTGGTGGGTGTCGATGGTCAGAGACGATCGAGCAGCTTGGCCTTCTTCTCCGCGAACTCCTCGTCCGTGAGGATGCCGGCGTCGCGGAGCGAGGCAAGCTTCGTGAGCTGCTCGACGACATCCGTCTGGGGTGCGGCGATGGCTGGTGCCGCGGGCACGGCTGGTGCGGCGGGCACGCCTCGCTGGAGAACCGAGGAAGCGAGATCCAGGATCCGATCGGCGACGCCGGGCTGCGCCGGGACAGGTTCCGAGGGCGGCGCCTGCACTTCGGTCACCACCTGGTGGTTCTTGAGCATCACGGAGAAGACCAGGAACAACTTCTCCGGCAACTCGATGATGGACTGATTGCCGTCGGCCCAGTCCACGCGGACGGTGTGCCCGGACTTCATGACGGCCCCGAGGCCGGCTCCGAGAGCCTTGCCGAACCGCCCGGGCAGAACAGCCTCCGCGGCGGCCAGCCCCACAGCACCGGCGACACCCTCCTTGGCGGAGAGCTCCTCCCACTCCCGCACGGTGTCGGCGCGGAGCTTGAACCGCTTGAACGGGTTGCGCGGGTGGTTGACGGTGAGCCCGCCGTTGTCGGAGAGAACGCTGCCGCCCGCCAGGTGGCCGCCCACTACCTGTCCCTGGTTCGTCAGCTCCTGCATAAACGCCACGCGCGAACGGTAGATCAACTTCTCAGCCGGGCACAATTGCCGTTCGTACGGTTTGCCCTGGCCAGGCCGCTAATACGTGGTCGCCGGCCCGATTCCTCCCGGTCGAACGCCAAGGCCAAGCGCGATCTGGGCCGGCACCCGGCACACCCGAGCTGGCGACAGGGCCTCAACCAGACACCCTGACTCCAGGCGGCGGTGGCCGTCGTGGTGTTCAGGCAAGTCGTAGCGTGGTCAGACAGGTCGCAGCGTCCTCACCGGTGCTGATCTTGGTTTCAGCGGCCTTGCCATCGGACGTGATCTGCAGGATGCCGGTGATGTCGCGCGGCAACCAGAACCCGACGAAGCCGTTGGCGAAGGTCGTGCGCGACTCATCCACCAGTACCGTGCCGTCGGCATCGTTCACGATCTTGACGTGTGCCTGCTTGCCGGCCAGCTCGCCCCTGCACCCAGTGGGCGCGTGGTAGAAGCAATCATGGGTCTGCCGCAGGTACGGGGCGACCGACAGGTAGAACCGGTCGGCGGGGATGGGCAGGCTGTGCTCCTGTCCGCCGTCGGAGATCAGCAGTTCACCGGCCCGCACGGACGCCTTCAGGTCGGCCGGGCGCTGCTGCGGGTCCAACCGGTCGAGCCGGTCGACGACCTCCACAGTGCTCTTACCCTCCAGGCCGTAACGAGCCAGCAGCTGCGTCCCAGCCACCGGCGGAGCCGCCGAAGCTGTGGTCGCACCGCCCGGTCCAGCGACGGGCGAGGACGCGCCGGCGTCAGCACAACCGGCCATTGTCAGCACCGACACGGCAGCGACGAGGAAGAGCTGTCTCATACTCACGATTCTCCATCGCCGGTCGGTCAGACGGCTGACCGGAGGCGCAGGTCAGGACCAGGACAGGCCATCCTGCCGTCCGGGGACGGCAACCCGGCAGCCCTTGCGACGCGGGCGGTGCAGCATCGCGGAAGGCGGCGTCACTCGGGGGCGGGTTACCGGGACACGGCCGGGCGGCCGAGACTGTTACGCCTTGGCCGCCCGGCAGATCACGGGCTCACAGGCGTTCGAGGATCGTCTTCATCGTCGCGATCTCGGTCTGCTGATCGGTGATGATCTTCTGCGCGAGGGTCTTGGCCTCCGGGTTGGAGCCCCGCTCCACCTCCTGCTGAGCCATCTCGATGGCGCCCTCGTGGTGGCTGATCATCATGGTCAGGAAGTGCTTGTCGAACGCGGCTCCCTCGGCGTCCATGAGCTTGGCCATGTCGGCGTCGGTCATCATGCCGGGCATCGAGCCGTGGTCCATGGCGGAGCCCGTGCTCATGTGCGGTCCGGGGGCGGGTTTGCCCCAGGCGGTCAGCCAGGCGGTCATGGCGTCGATCTCGGGCTGTTGGGCCGCCTGGATCTTGGCGGCAAGCGCCTTGACCTCAGCGTCGGCGGCGAGGCCGTCTGCCATGTCGGCCATCTGCACGGCCTGTTGGTGGTGCGGGATCATCGCCTGGGCGAAGGCGACGTCGGCGTCGTTGAACGTGCCGACCGCCGAGGCCGCCGGCGACGCGGCCGTGGTGGCGCCGTGGTTCATGCCGGTGCCGGCCGGCGAGTGGTCGCTGCCGCCACAGGCCGCCAGCACGAGAGTGACGATGACGGCGGCGCCGGCGAGCAGGCCGGTCGCGGGCAACGGGGAAGTACGCATCATTGCGGGTCATGACCTTTCGGCAGGATGTCGGGTACGCGCGAACACCTCGACACGACCGCTGACCGGCCGCCGTCGAGGTGGCGTTGCTATATGCGCAGTACCGCTGCCGATGCGAGCGTCAGCCCGGTGGTGTGATCCGGTGGCGCTCGCGGGGACTTCGCCCGCAGCACCGTGGGCAAAGGCAGCAGACGCCGGCCACCGACCGCGGTGAGCAGCCAGAGCAGCACCACGATCACGGCGAGGCCGGTCAGGATCGCCAAGCAGGCACTCCATGCTCCGGATCCGTGTCCGCCGTGGCCGTCGCAGTGCCCGTCCGGGCACGGCTGCTCCACGGCAGTGCCCATCGCCGTCGCGCCCATGCCGCTGACCGTGAGGTGCGGGTCGGCGCGGACGCCCGTGTGGCCGAGGGTGTGCATGAGCGCCAGCCCGAGAGCGGTCGCCAGCAGCAGCGCGAGGCGGGCGCTGCGGCCCACCATGGTCGCTGCCGTCCTCGTCACGGCGTCCACGGTAGCGCGTGACATGCCCGTCGTCGCCATGACGCCCGACGCCGTGGAACACCCGACATCGCGCGTGCTCGCTCCTGTTGGCCGATGCGGCGGGCGATGTCGCGCAGCTGCCGCTGCTGGCTCCTTCTGAGCACTCTCTCCTGCGCCGTATCCCGCAAACCCACCGATGGCCGGCATCTCACTCCTGCCGCCCAGTCGGATGGTCGCGACCGCCGGCGGACACGTTGTTGAATCCGGCGACGTTTGTTCGGTCAGCGTGCGGCGAAGCGGCGTAGCGCCTCAACAACGCCGCTCGCGGGCCAGGTCGACCAGGAGTTGACCGAGATGCCACGCGTCATCGTGATCGAAGCGGCTGAGTACCAGTTCGCGCTGTTCGGCTTCGAGCCGGGCGATCAGGTCGGCCTGCGCTGACTGGTCGGCGGGTGTCATCAGGCGCCTCCGACGATGACGACGCGCTGTTCGGTGGCCGAGCGGCGGGCGGCTTCCAGGACGGTGAGCGCGGCGATCGCCTCGGCCGGGTCGACCGGCGACGGGGCGCCGTGGCGCAGCATCGCGACGACGCCGGCGTAGAAGTCCGGGTACGCGCCGGGCTCGCTGGGCACCGCCTCGCTGTGGCCGTCGACGATCAGCCGGCCCCACTGTTCGGCGGGCTCACGGCCCCAGTCCGGCCCGGTCGGCAGCCCGCCAGAGCGCAGGACCTCCTCCTGGCCGTCCATGCCGTGGATCACGAAGGCGCCCCGGTCGCCCAGCAGCCGCAGCCGTGGTCCGGGCTCGGCAGCGACGGCGCTCATCCACAGGTGCGACCGGGCACCGCCGACGTGGTGCAACGCCACGAACACGTCGTCGTCCACGCGTGCCCCGGGCCGCCGCCGGTCGAGTTCCGCGTAGACCTGCGTGACCGGTCCGAGCAGCTGAAGCGCCTGGTCGACCAGGTGGCTGCCGAGGTCGTAGAGCAGGCCACCGGCCTCGGCCGGGTCGTCGTGTTCCCGCCAGCCGGCCTTGAGCTGCGGACGCCACCGCTCGTAGCGGGACTCGAAGCGCAGCACGTCGCCGAGCAGGCCGTCGGTCACCAGCCGCCGGGCGGTGCGGAAGTCGCTGTCCCAGCGCCGGTTCTGGAAGACCGTCAGCGGCACGCCGCGTTCGGCGGCGAGCCGGGCCAGTTCGGCTGCTTCGGCGGCGGTGGCCGCCAGGGGCTTGTCCACCACGACGGCCAGGCCCGCTTCGATGGCGGCCGTGGCAAGCGGCACGTGGCTGCGGTTGGGGGTGGCGACCACGACGAGATCGAGATCCGCGGCGCGGGCCCAGAGGTCTTCCACCCGCTCCAGCACGTCGGCACCGGGATGGTCACGGCGGGCCTGGTCCTGCCGTTCCGGATTCGCGGTGACCACCGCGCTCAGGTGCAGACCGGCGGTCGTGCTGATGAAGGGGGCGTGAAACGTCGAGCCGGCCAGACCGTAACCGATCAGACCGACCCTCAGCGGCTCGTTCATGAACCCAGTTAATCAACAGCGTTTACTTATGGCAACCGAAGCGAGAGAATGGCCGCATGCCAGGCGCGACCCTGCCCCACGTCCGTGACCACAACAGCGCTCTGGTCCTCGACCTGGTGCGACGCGGCGGCGCCATCAGCCGTGTCGAGCTCGCGGCGCAGAGCGGTCTCACGGCGCAGGCCATCACCAAGATCGTGAATCGGCTGCTGGCCGACGGCCTGGTCACCGAGGCCGGCCGCGTCGGCTCCACCGGTGGAAAGCCGCGGACCCTGCTCCGGCTCGATCCCGGCGCCCGCTACGCCGTCGGGGTGCACCTCGACCGTGACGACACGACCGTCGTGCTCACCGACCTGACCGCGCGGAAGGTGATCCGCCGGCACGTGCCGCACGGCATGACCTCCGGCCCGTCCGGCACCCTCGACCGGATCGGCGGCGAAGTACGGGCCGTCCTGGCCGACATCGCCGATGCCACCCGTCTCGTCGGTGTCGGCATCGCCTGCCCCGGACCGCTCGACCACACCACCGGCGTCCTGCACCGGGTCACCGGCCTGCCTGCCTGGGACGGCTTCGCCCTCGGCGCCGCGGCAGCCGATCGGCTCGGTGTGCCAGTCACCGTGGACAAGGACACCAACGCCGCCGCGATCGGCGAAACCCTGTCCAGCCCGGACACCCCGGCCACCTTCGCGTACCTCTACCACGGCCAAGGCATCGGAGCCGGCCTCGTCCTCGGCGGCCGGGTCTATCGCGGGCGACGAACCAACGCGGGCGAATTCGGCCACCAGGTCATCGACCTGAACGGGCCACCCTGCCGGTGCGGAAACCGCGGCTGCCTGGAAGCACTGTGCCGAGCCGCCCTCGACGCCGGCGACCCGGCCCGCGCGGCACAGCTGGTGGGGGTCGCCGCCGCCAACCTGGTCCACCTGCTCGACGTCGATCACATCGTCCTCGGCGGCCCGGTAGTGCTCGCCGCCGCGGAGCAGTACACGCGAGAGGTGACGACCACCATCAACGCCCTGCTGCCCGAACCGGACTGGCAACGCGTCACCGTCACCCTCGCGGCCGACCGCACCGACACCATCGCCACCGGTGCGGCAGCCCTGGCCCTCGCACCCTTGTTCAACACCAGCACCAGCGACGACGGCGCCGACCGCGCCGCCTGAAAAGGGTAAGGATCCTTCTCATGACCGCTCAACGACCCCTGGCACTGGTAACCGGCGGATCCGCCGGCATCGGCTACGCCCTCGCCCAGCAAGCCGCCCAGCACGGCCACGACGTCATCATCACCGGCGCCAGTGCCCCGGGTACGCGACTCCGCGACCCGCCTCGCCGACACCACCGGGGTCACCGTCACCCCGGTGCAGTCCGACCTGCGCACCGCCGAGGGTGTCGACCAGGTCTGGGCCGCCGTCACCGGCACCGGGCAACCATTGGCCATCGCCATGCTCAACGCCGGCATCAGCCTCGGCGGCGCCGCCTTCATCGACACCGACCTCGACGACGAACTCGCCGAGATCCAGCTCAACGTCATCTCCCAGGTCCGGCTCGCCAAACCGATCGCCCGCGACATGGCCGCCCGCCGCACCGGCCGGATCCTGTTCACCAGTTCCCTGTCAGCGACCACACCGACGCCGTACGAAACCATCTACGGCCCCACCCGCGCCTTCGTCTACTCCTTCGCCCAATCCCTACGACAGGAACTGCTCGACACCGGAGTCACTGTCACCGCACTGCTACCCGGTGCCACCGCCACCGAATTCCACGAACGAGCCGGCATGGGCGCCACCCGCTTCGGCGACAACTCCTGGAAGAACGACCCCGAACTCGTCGCCCGCAAAGGCTTCGCCGGCCTCATGGCCGGCCGCGACCACGTCATCGGCGGCGACCGCGCCACCTGGCGCGCCGCCATCCGCCAGCGCATCCTGCCCGAACGCATCAAAGCAGCACAGTTCGCCAAGTCCTCCAAGCCGGCCAACTAGTCGAGCACGCCTGTCGTCAGCCCGGACAGCCGTTACCTCGGAGCGGCCGGAAGGGGTGCAGGCAACGGCCAGGTGCTCCGCGATCGCCCGCCACCAGCACGTCCCACTCCTCGCCGCCGACGGACGGCGGCTCCTCCGAAAGCAGCCCGGGGCCGGTCCTCGGCGGGAGCCCAACGGAACTCCTCGGAGAACCCCCACACCTGCTTCCACCGCACCTTCGCGTCCGTCTCCCGGGAAAGGCGATCGGCGAGAACAGCCAGAGTCATCGGCTGATAGTTCATGGCCGGGCGCGCATTTCCACGATGGATCGACACGCGATCACCCACCGAACACCCAGGCCCCACATCATGGGACGACGCGGCCCGAAAATGGGAAACGAAAAGGCCGTGACCGCGATAAACGCAGGTCACGGCCTTGATCGTGAAGCGCGCCCGAAGGGACTCGAACCCCTAACCTTCTGATCCGTAGTCAGATGACTAGTGGTCGCGAGTGCACTCTGTAGCCTCCGGGCTCAAAGCCGTTTCTGAAGACATATTAGCAGCTCAGGGCGACTCTACATTTCCGCAGGTCCAGGCCGAGTGCATGATTGAAGCGCCTTATTGATCGATTGCCGCCACTCGAACGTGCTGATGCGGTCGCGCCCGTGCTGAAGCGGTCGCTGACATCCGATCACCACCGGATCACCACGCGACACCATCACACAGCGTAAAAACCGCCTTAATCAGTGCCGCTCAGGGCGAAGTGCCAACGCCCCTGCCACCGAGGCTACTGCGTCGTGACACCCGCCGTAGCAGCATGCGATCACCCGCGGATTACCATCCTCGACACGGTCGCGACCATCAGCCCGAGCCGCCGCCGAAGTCCGTTACTGACAGCGACCGCGAAGGGAAAGCATCTGATCCATAGGCCTGGTAGTCATGACGATGGGGGTCTCGGCGGATTGGACGCCGGGTCACTCGTTGGCGGTGACGACGTCTGCCGAACCTTGCTGACCAGCCGGGTGCCGAGTTGCTTCCACAAGGGAAGCAACGTCTCAAGGTGAGCGTGGAAAGTGGTGACGTACGCCCTTTGGACTTCGGCTAGTGAGGACAGGTCCACGACGGTAGAGGGGATGTTCATCGCGCTGTCCTCGGTGATGGCCGGCGTATTCCACGCTTCGCGCATCGCGCCGCCAACGACCGTACGCGTCTGCAGCACAAGGGCGGTGTACGCGTTCCCCACCGTGGCGGATTCAGCGGCGATCCAGGTCTCGTAGTAGGTGAGCCGACCCTGGATCTCGCGGAGGATCTCGGAAAGGCGGACGCGCTCCGCAGCGGCTTCGTCGTGTCGGCGGCGTCGGATGGCGTATGGCATTTCGCGGTAGTCGGCGTACGCCTGGAACGCGGCGGTGAACAGGTCGCGCTGACGGGACCTTTCGTCCTCCCGGCTCTTGCGACGGGCGGTGGCGGCAGCGAGCCAGAGGGCTACCGCGGCGCTGACCAGTGCTGCCAGTACTGGGCCCAGCCACCCGGGGGGCGGTGCGTTCGTTGCAGCCGCCGGGGGTGGATTTACAGTCGCCGCCGTCGATGAAGTTGCCACGCTGCCCAGTGGCAGAGATGCCGAGGCGGATGCCGCCGCAGTAGGGCTCTGCTCCAGGATCGGTGGCGAGGTTGGCGTGGGACTGGTCATCGGCTCTCCTGCCGGTGCGTCGGGGCGCGGTGCGGCGCTTCGTCACCAGCCCATTCGCCGGTCTGGCGCCACCACTGTTCACGGATGAGGTGCGCCGCGATGTGCCCGAGGAGCACGACGGGGCCGTCAGAGCGCTGCCACCGGAGTTCGGGCGGGTCGTACGGGTACCACATGCAGAGCGAGCCGTCGGCGTAGCGGTGCGGGGAATCGTTGGGGCCGTCCACAAACACACGGGGCACCTCTGGGGAGCCCTGGCCGAAGACTATCGTCACGGTGCGCGCGCCGAGGCCTGGCGGGGTGATCGTGCATCGCACCGCGAGGCCGCCGCGGTACGGACGCTGCGCTCGGACACACTGCGGCCGGACCTCGGCGGCCTTCAGGGCGGCGATGAACGGCAGCCGATGAGCCGGCCGGGCAAACCAGGCCGGCTCTCGCCACGCCGGCCGGGTCATCGGCCGCCGTACGCGCGGGTCGGCGCGATAACTGCGGTCGGCCCGCCGATCCCGAGGGCTGCCGTCGACACCGGTTGCCGGGACCGCAGCAGTGCTGCAGCCTGGGCCAGGCCGTTGTTGTACGGGTCGTCGACGTACTTCCAGAAGACCCGGTGCAGGGCCGCCTGGACGGCGACCGGGTCGTCGTCGTGGGCGAGGGCGTCGGCGAGCGCGTTGGCGGCCTTGCGTAGCCGGGCGGCTACCGTGGCCCGGGGGAGCAGTAGTTTCAGGGGGGCCGACACTCCGGCCGGGTCGGGGGTCGCCTGGCCGCGTTCGGTGCGGGTTGCGGCTCGCTCGAAAAGAGCGTGCAGGGCGCGGGCCATGCTGACTCCGGGCTCGACGAACTCCCACGCCAACGTGGAGAGGTGGAACGACGACATGCCGGGTTCGGTGAACTGCTTGTTCCACGCCTTCGCGAGGCGGATCACGCTGCGGCGAGTCTGCCGCAGCGAGGCGGGGCCGGCGTTGAACAGTTCGACGTGGCCCTCTGGGTGCGACGCCTCCCACCGGTTGGTGTGAAGGTTCGGGATCCAGAGGCCGGCGCCGTCACGCCGGGTGAGAGCCACGACCATGTCGACGGTTGGGTCCTGGCCCTCGATTGGGGCGCCGAAGGTCAGTTTCGGCCCGCGCTTCGAGGTCGAGCAGCGTGCCTGCGGGTAGGTCCGACGGACTTCCGGGCCTAGCAGCGCGCAGAGCTGCGCGCAGACCTCGGTTGGGGGTTCACCGCCGCCCTCCGGGCCGAGCCCCGGATAGCAGCGGCGGTCGAGGACGAGGCCGCCGTCGCCGTCGGTCACCGGATGGTTGATGGTGTGGTGCGCCAGCGAACCGCTGCGGTAGGTCCGCAGCGCTCCGGTGAAGCCTTCGACGATGTCGCGGACCAACTGCAGCCGGAGCCGGGCTTCCTTCAACGGCGTGTCGTGGGCGTCGATCTGCTTGCGAACCGCCACCAGTTGATCATTGGTGTGTCCCATGGAGGGCCTCTTCCTCGCGCTCTGCAGCGCAGCGGCACGGCACCGGGGGGGTGCCCGGAGGACCGCGGTGATCCTCCACTCCTGGATGACGGCCTATCGCGGAGATCGTCCACGCGGCCGGTAATCGAGGCGGTCAGAGGCAATCGGCGCAGGTTGTGCCGCCGCCGGGGAACCGCGAGATCGCCCAGGTGAGATGGCAGCGGTCGCAGGGCCGCTCACGGTTCTGGGTGCACCGGCAGTGCCCAACTGGACACCGTGGTTGCCCGCACCCCGAGCAGACCTCGGTGGTTTTGGTGACCTCGAAAGTGTCGGTGCACAGTTCGCAGCCAGACCAGGTCGGTCTCCTCGGCGTCACCGCGGTGCGGGTCGGGGAGAACTTCTGCCATGGGGCGTGGTGTTCGACGAGCACGGCGACGAGGTACCCGTCGCACCAGGCGGCCTGCCCGTAAAGCGGGCCGCTGTCGTGGGTGCGGTACCGGATCGTGGTGGCGTCGACGGTGATGGCCACCCCGTCGGGCCGCCCTGGACTCTTCAGGGCTGCAGCGACGAGCGGCGTGTGCGCCTGGTCGCTGCCGCGGGCCGGCGGGTACACGCCGTTGGCGGCCGCGAATGAGACGACCCCCGCCGAGTCGTAGAGCACGATCGCGCCTGAGCTGCGCAGGTGTTCGGCTGCCCGAACCACGCATGCGGCCCGCGACGCAGTCGACGCTGCGTACAGGCGCACGACGTCGCCGGCCGAGGGGGAGCCAGCGGCGAAGCAGCCGTCCACCACGTCGTCCGGAAGCAGAACTCGGGCGGCAAAGCCGTCACAGGCGGCGTCCACCACGTCGTCGTCGAGGCCGAGTAACGTCGTGGCCAATTCGATGTCGTTGATCTGCAGATGGTGGCCCAGTTCGTGCAGGGCCGTGAACTGCCAGCGCCGATGCGACGCGGACCGGGCCACGCACAGCGCTGGTGGTTGCGCTTCGTCGTCGTAGCTGCCTGCCACTGAGCAACCGCCGCTGCCAGCCTGTTCGTTGACGAGCAGGATCTGGACGTCCGGCCAGCCGGACAGTTCGGCCAGCGCGTCAACGCGCAGCCGTTCGAGGACTCCGGGGCGGTCCCGGTCCAAGGCGCGAAGCATCGCCTGCACCTGCCCCGCCGCCGACGAACGGTTACGTGCCACCAGACATGTCCTTAACGTCGTGGTCCGCGAGCCAATGCGCTATCCGGCTGTCCCAGTTCGGTGTCCCCGTTGTGCCGGTCTGCCGATAACCGAGTGCGAACACTCGGGCCCCGACCTGGAACCGGACAGCATCCTCCGCCCGGCGTAGCTGCGCCGCCCAGGTCTGCCACACACTGCGCCACCGTGGTCGTTCCAGCTCGACAGCCAATTCAGCGGGTAGCCCGTTCACCGCCGCCAGCACATCGCCGACGGCGACGCCGAACAGGCGCGCCAGGATCGCCGCCTGGTCCTCGGTGACCGCCGCCTTACCTTTGACGATCTTCACCACGGCTGGTATCGCCAGCCCGAGCGCTTCGACCAGCACATTCAGTCCGACGCGAGTCGCGGCAGCGGCCACGTCGAACGTGGTCGTCTGACGGACAGGAACGAGAGGAGCCTCAGCCAGGGTTTCGAGCATGTCCTGCAGATCGGCGCGGACCTCGGCGTCGGGTCCATACGGCATCGCGAACTGACCCCGGCGCGCAGCTGCCGGCACCGTCGCTCCCGGGCTGGCGCACCACGTCGTCACGTCGGTTTCCCAGACATCGACCACTCGGCTCAGCACGGCAGTCGGCAGACAAGCCTGTAGCCCCGCCCACACGGTGACCTCCACCGAGAAAGCGCTGCGCTGCGCTGCGAGTACGAGACTGTTCTCGTCCTCGCCAGTCGGGTCGATCGACACCGGCGCCACCCGCCAATACCGCTCCTGTGCGGCACCGAGCAGCAACACCAGCAGTGACTTGTCCTCCCACTGGGCACGACGCACCTGCCCCGCCGCCGGGTCGAGGCCGTCTGGGTCGCTGAAACGCTGACGAAGGCCGTCGGTGGTGAGCACTGACGGTACATTCAGGGAACTGGCCAGCAACCGCAGAGACTGAGGCAAGTCCGTCACGACGTCCTCCCTTCCACGTTCGCCAGGCTCTCACTGGTATTCGACGGCTCATCGCCGCCGTCGTCCACCATCCCTGACACGTCGCCCTCGGCCTGGCACACGGTCAGCATGTCCAACACGACCTGCTCTTCGTCGTCGAACGCTCCGGTAAGTTCTCGCACAAGGCTGCGCACCCGCTCCAAGTGCTGGTAGGCACGACTTCGACCGCAGCCTAATTCCTTCTGCAGCTGCCTTACCGCCTCCGCCGACCCGACGTCCGCGAGGAGCCGCAGCACGTGACGATCTTGCTCCGTCAGTTGCCGCACTACCACGACAGCATCCTCTGCGGTCGTGGTGGCATCCTGCCGCGCCTGCCAGATATCGGCGGGCAACGGATCAGAGTCAGCGACCTGAGCAGCTGCCTCGTCCAGCGCGCCTGGTGGAGACGTCGGCGTGGACAAGGTAGCGGGGAATCGCCGCACGATGACCTCGACGAGTTGCTGCTCGCTCACGCTGCCTGCGGCGGTCGCCATCACGACCCGTAACACCGCGGACAGGTCCGTGGCCCTGGCGATCGGCGCTCGGCGGGTATCGCTCGTCCACCGCACGGCTGCGGCGCGCACCGTCCATGCCGCGGTCACCAACTCCTCCAAGCTGCCAGCCCAGGGCGGCTGGTGCGTGCCAGCCAACCGCCACCGGCCAGCGCCGGGGTGTCCAGCGGGCACTTTGCCGAAATCGTCATGGCCGTTCAAGTGCTTGACCAGCGTCCTGGTCACCGACCCGCGTTCGGTCTCGCGGAATCTGTCGATGAGCCAGCGCTCCACGATTGTGTGCAACAGCCGCTCCATCGACGCGTCGTCGCCACCCTGCCCCAGAACCGCGGCAACAGTCCGTTCCCAACGATCAGCAACGAAGTCGTGCGTTACAACAGTGTCAAGGTCAGGGTCAGCCTGATGCTCCCAGTACGCGCCAGGACGACGCCGAACTTGCACGCCGACCACGCGATACACCACCGCCAGGAACGGCTCGACGACACCGGCCTCGAGATCTTCCAGGATGGGCATGCCGACCCTCCTCCGGTCAGTGCTGTGGTGCTCTATCAGGTTGTGAGTAGCAACCCAGCGCCGGACAGTCGCTTGGGCACCCTCATCAACGACGGAGGTGACACGAGGTGACGCGAAGTAGTTCTCCGGCTCGGAGGGGAAGTGTAGGTCGAGTACTTACCTCTCAGCTCTTGACTCGCGGTGAGCGGGTCCATTGCCGCGACGCGAACCTGGGCAAGGCATGTCGTCCTCGTCAATACGGATGGGGCATGCACCCTATGCGGCAATAGATAAGTTCCGTGCCGCTTGCCCTGAAGGGCCCGACGTACCAATGGAGTGTCGGGCCCTCCGCATGCATCACCAGATCTCCCTCCAGCGGACCAAGACCTAAAAGGCCAACAGCCCACCATCGAGGGAGCGCCGATCTGGTCAATTCACCGGGAGCCGAAAGCCTTCATTTGGTTCCAGTCGAGTCCGGCGTCGTGGACATCGTCTTCGGTCAGAAGCAGGTAGTGCCACCTACCGTCGACCTTGCCGCTGTTGTTGACTGTGTTGGCCCAGGTTTTTGCTGCCCTAGCTTTAGCACGGACGTCTTCTGCGTTGGCTTCCTTGTTCATCTTGGTCTCGATGAGCCAGCAGGTTCGCTCCCCATCGACCTCCTCGATGGCGACGAGGTCAGGGTTGTATTCGCGTCCCTCCTGCGTCCAGGTAATCGGAAGGTCATTGATGTGCAGCCGCGCCCACACGATTACGGTGGGAGCTCCGTCAAGCGCCTGTGCGGCCTTGTATTCAGGTGACGTGTCGAACCAGGCGTATTCGTAGAGGCACTTGTCCCAGCCGCCGTAGGCCATAGCCTTCGAATGCGGCTCGGAATGCCCGGCAAGATGTTCCTTGGTAGTCTGGCGCTCCTTCTGAAGCTTATGGAACTTCACTTCATCGGAGAAGACAACGTCTTGGCTGGCAGCCTTCCTCAGATGTTCCATGACGAGGTTGGTGAGCCTCCGGGCCGCCCGCTCCCAGAACGCGGACAGATGCTTTTGAGCATCGGTCCCCATGCCGTCAATAAGCAGATCGGCTAGGCGCTGTGCCGCACGCGCCTCGCCTGCTTCTGGCCGAACGCTAGGAGCACGCATGATGGCTTTGACGAGGCCGGCGCGTGAAATTTCGAGGGGAATATCGAGAGCCAGCGACTCGACCTTCGAGTCGGCTTGTACGCCGCGGACGGTGCCGCCTTCGTCCGGTCGCAGCAGTGTCCGGCGTAGTTCAGTGTCAGCCTCGGTCGCGAGTGCCTTGCCGAGGGCCGTAAAAGGGGTGTCATCGTGGATCTGATTGAGGGAAACTATCGCCTTCGAGGCAACTTTCTGAGTGTACGGAATCACGATTTCGGCGCGACCTGGGAGGGGGTAGTGCTTCCGTATCTTGGCCCCAGTCTCATCCGCTGCTTCTTTGGCCCTTTCAAGCACGTCCTCGAAGTCCGCGATGCCGCCCGCGGGGGCCGGCTCCATCGAGGGCGATCCGGAAGCTGAATCACCGTGCTGCCCAGTGAATGGCGTTGTGTCGATGGCTTCGCCGTCACCTGAGGGGAGGACTTCTCGTTCCTCGTCGATGACCTTTTTTCGGGCGACAAGCTGACCGTCAGCGGTGCGGCGAATCTCAGCTAGTACGGCGTGGTCGATGAATTTCTCATTTAGCACTTGTCGTTTGGCGAGCAGAGCCTCGTATCGTTCGTGAGCGAGCACCTCGACGGTGTCGAGCATCTCTACGCCGGTGTATTTTCCGAACGGAAGACGCATACCCCGCCCAAGGGTCTGCTCGGTCAATACTGATGAAACGCTGGCGCGCATGGAGGCGATGACGTAGACGTTTTTGACGTCCCAGCCTTCCTTAAGCATCCCGACGCTGATGATGATGCGCACGGGTGACTGCGGGGATTCAACTTCTTCCAGCGCAGCCAGGGCCTCTTCCTTCTCGTCACCCTTCAGGTTCGAGTGGACGAGCAGTGTCCGGCCGATCCACGCACCGTTGTCGAACGACTCGCTGTCGAACATCTCCTGGTAGCGGTCGGCCTCGGCCGTGTCTTGGGCGATAACCAGCATCACCGGGTTGATGCGGGGTACACCTTCTTCATCGCACCGTGCATGCGCGAGGCGCTCCTTGTAGCGGAGCAGAGTAACCCCATCGAGAAGCTTGGTGTGGTCGTCGGTGCGGTCGTCCCTGCGCGCAACCAGAACCGGTGTCTTGACGAGCTGGTCCTTTATTGCGCGGGCCAAAGGGTAGCGGTAGACGACGAGATTTTCATCCGCCTTCGCAGGAGTCGCTGTAAGGCCGACGACGAGCTCGGGCAGAAGATCAGTGATGGTTTTCGAGAACGCCGGGCCGCGGTAACAGTGATGCTCGTCGGCGAGGATGACCAGGTCCTCGAGGCCGCTGAGCCAGTCGAACAGGGATCCACCGAGCCACTCTTGGTACTGGTGGGTGGCCCGCCCCTCACCCGTCTTCGATGTGAGGGCCTGGACCGTGAAGATGAACAGTTTGGTTCGGCTGCCGTCTTCCATCACCTTGCGTGTCGACGGGCTCTGAAAGTTGTCGGCGGTGATTACGAACGGCTCGGATGCCATTGCTCCGGTCAGTGACTTGCGGTGGCCCGGACTGAAATTTTTGATGCTCTTGTCCCGAATTGTGCGGCCGGGAGCCAGGAGTAGAAAGTTCCGAGCAGGCGACTCAAGCCCGGCGAAGTAGTCGATCAGGCCGGCCATGACATAGGTCTTGCCCACTCCGGTGGCCGAGTCGACGACGCAATCGAACGGAGCGGACTTCGCATCGACGTCGTAATGCATCGAGGTCATCGCTGCAACGCTCTCGATCGCCGCGCGATTGGGCTCGCGCAGTTCGAGTCGGTGTGCAATCTCGGAGAGGTGATCATCATTAATGTGAACGCTGCTCACGACTCAGTCCCCTCCAGTTCCTGATCCCGGCGCTTAAACGGAGAAGATTTGGCAGCCCGCCGCCGGTACGTGTCGAGCACGGCCTCCGGAATCTTCGTCAGCCGTGATCCCTTGCGTGCCTTGCGAAGCGTCTCTTCCGCATCTGGCTCGATCTGGGTGGCCCAAACCTCAACGATCTGGCTCTCAGGGAGTTGATCAAGAATCGCCGCTACAGTGCCAGGCCCAACCAAGCCGTCCAGAATCACGTAACGCACCTGACCACGCTTGGCGGCAAAAATTCCGTCAGGCTGGTAGCGAACGCCGAGCTGAGCGCACATCGCTTGCGCCAGGTCCCCTTGGGTAGCCCACTCGGCGAGCACGATGACGTCGGCAATACTCTCGAACATCGACGGGCCGATCTCAAGGTGCGAGAATCCGCCACCACCGTGCCAGAGAGTTACGGTCTGGTTCCTAGTCTTCGTAACGGTCCTTACCGCATTCAGCGTCTTCCTATCGATGTCGACACCCTTCAGAACCTTGTTCAGAAGCCGGTTGAACTCTTGTGCTTCTTCGGCTGTCATCTCATCCGGAAGGTCCACGTCTGCGACACGGTCCGTCGATGTAGTAATACCGCCGTGCTCCTCGCCCATCACCACCCGAGCCAGCCGGGGCTTGGTGTAGGTGTCGACCGTCTTTGGGAGCAGCTCGACCGTTACCCAGCGGCGTCCCATCTTGTGCGCCACCGCCGCGGTCGTGCCTGAGCCGCCGTAACAGTCGAGCACGACGTCACCGGGGTTCGAGCCAATGTGGATAACCCGCTGGAGTAGTTCCTCCGGTTTCGGGGTCGCGAAGGCGTGGAGATCCGGGAACAGATCGCGAAGCTGATTCTTGCCGCGCAGCGATCCACCGACGTCCGACGCAAACCACAATGTCTCCGGAACGCGTCCCTCATCAGCCAGATGCTTCTTGCGCTGGATCTTTTCCTTCTTGAGGTCAAGGAAAACCAAATCTGGCCAAAGGCCAGCTTCGTGCCGAGTACGGGCGGATTCGGCTGCATCCTCCAACGGCTCCGCAAGCATGATGGCCGGCACGCCTGGCTTCACCTGTTCGACGGTGGTGCCGCAGATGACGGCCCGTTTCTCCTCGTCCTTGATGTCGCGTAGTTCGTACTTGGCGTACTCGTTCATCTGCTCGAGAAACCAGGACTGGGCCTTACCCCAGCACCGTCCAGGAGTGGGGTACATCAGCCCGCCGGTGACCGGATGCTGGATGGCGTAAACCATCGGGTGGTTAGTGGCGGCCTTCCCTGCGGTCGCGTCGCCGTCACGCCATGGCACAGGGTCGCCGTCACGGGAGCGGTATCGGGACGTGTTCGACGCTGATAGGCGTTTCATTCGGTTCGGCGTCCAGCGATCGCTTTTGCGGTACACCAACACGCTGTCATGCGAGACCGAGAAGCCGGTTGTGTCATTTCTTGGCGACGTGGCCTTCTGCCACACGACCTCCGCAACGAAGTTCTCGGCGCCGAGTTCCTCGTCCAGGACCGAACGACAACGGTGCACCTCGGCATAGTCAAGGTGCACCCAAACCGAGCCGTCGTCGGATAGAAGGGGCTTGATCTGCCTCAACCGATCACGCAGCATCGTGAGCCAGACCGAGTGCTCGATATTGTCGTCGTAATTGGTGAACGTCTGCTTTGTATTGAAGGGAGGATCGATGTACACCAACTTGATCTTGCCGAGATAGACGTCCGCATGTTCGGGGACCTTGGTGAGGATGTCCAGCGCATGCATAGCGTCGCCGGTGATGAGGAGGTTGTCTGTCGTGGGCGCGGGTAACCCATCAGGTCGATCTTCCGGGGAATCCGCTTCGACACGATCTACCTCATGCAGGAGCCGAACCTCAGAGACCCGGTAGTCGGAACGATCGACAAATGTGTAGTCGTACTTGCCATCACCCGTTGACAGGAGCGCTTTGTCCTTGTTCGTCCAGGTGAGTTCGAGCCCTCCGCTATACCCCGCCGCCATGCAACATCCTGTCTGCTATGTCTTCAGCCTGCTCATGACAAGCATGCCCGACTGCGAGCGACGATTGAACCCTCGGGCCTGACCGCGAAGGGCCGCGCCGCTCGTTAGGTGATCTAGGCGAAGGTATCAGTGCAATCGTCGGTACCGATAAAGCCGTGGTGGGACGCCATGTTCCGCCTGACGTTCCCGAGGACCTCGTCGATCTACTCGTCGTTGAGTTCCGATGGCGTCATCCAAGCCGTCGATATGTTGGGCTGGGATTGCCCGGCTATTACTCGGAGTCGAGGTCATGGGTAGCCGCCCAGGTGGCGAGCCACATCAGAAGCGGGATTCCGGGCGGCCGTCGACCAGCAGTGAGGGGATGACGATCGGCGAAGCGGGAGCCGGGGAGTCAGCCGCCGGTGTCGTCGTGCGAGTCTTCGAGCATCTTCAGCACGTGGGTCAGGTGGTGTGCCGTGCCCCAGGCTCGCCATCCTGCCGCGTTCCCGGGGCCTCCGAGCACGGCGGCTCGTTGAGCGATCTCGGCGTCGCCCCAGGAGTACGCGGGGCCTTCTGCCGGCCAGTGATCCGCCGCCACCAGCGAGGCGCAAAGGTCGTACATGCTCTTGTAGCCGTTGCCGTCGCGCGCCCATCGGTATATCCACCACACGTCCTCGTCGGTGTACCGAAGGTTCGGAGGTGGAGGCCATCCCTTGACGGTCATCTTCGGGTGGGCGACGCCGTAGTCCCCGAAGATGACGTCGGGATCTTGGAGTCGTCTCCAGAGAGCCAGGTCGCGTCTGGGTATGGGGGTGGCGATGTTGTACGGGAGGTCACTGATCGACTCCGGCATCGCCCCTGAAGCCACGGTGATGGATTCCCATGGATAGCGCCGCGCCCAGACCAGGCACTTTCGCGCCAGCGCTTCGACTCTGCCGATGTCGCGTTCTGAGCGAACGTCGAAGAAATCGAGAACGAGTGCAGACTTCTCGATCGTCGTCCCAGCCCGCCGGCAGAGCTTAGCCAGCGCCGCTTCGGCTTCATCCTCGTCAGGATCGGCGATGTCGCCGCCGAGCCGGATGACAGCCTGCCCATCATGCATCTCCGCAGCCTGTCGCGCCTCTGCCAGACGGCGCTCGGAGTCGTTCAGGTGGAGAACCGGCCGGATGGGGACGCACCAGTCGGCGAAATCGTCGACGATGGCCTGCAGCGGTCCTCGCCAGCCTCCGTCCGGATCATCCAGGTAACGAGCGTCGACCGCCACGCTCATCCCTCGCGGTATTACGTTCCGGGCCCTGTCGGCGAAGCTGTGGGCATCCTTGATCGGATCCCCACTGGTTGGCGGCACCTCGAAGATCGGCATCACCCTCGCTGCCAGCACTTCCGGCAGATGGTCGATGGCTTTGAGCTCGCCTTCCTTGCCTTTGAGTATGGGCATGTAGACCACGGCGCACCCCTCGCTGGCCATCCACGCTTATCACTCAATAGTGCACGCTAAGTAATTCTGCGACAACAGTGCGTGCCCTCTCTGCAACGTGGACGGTAGCCACCCCAAGGTCAGCAGCCCGATGGCGGTGGCCTTCGCTGCACTGGACCGTCAGAGCAAAGGGCGATCATCTACCCGGCTGATGGATCAGGCCGCTGCCGCCGTGGTCCAGGCGTGCCGCAGGCCTGACGTGGCCATCGGCGCTAGTCATAGACCTGACAGGCGACAGCGCTCGCTCGATCCCACGCTGGCCCAGACCTGGCCGGCTGGACCGGCTGAGTCATCGCGCGTGCCAGTGGCGACGCGCAATAGGTCGGGTACTTCAGCGAGGCGTAGCCGGAGGTTGCGTTCCCGGGTGGCGGAATGCAGCCAGAACAGGATCGGCCAGGACCGGTCGAGGGTGGCGAAGAGTCTCGCGTAGCCGATGAGCTTGTTGGTCAAGACACTGAGCTGTTCGGCGCCAGTGTCGTACTCGAGGAAGAACGGCACCTCGCGGCCGTGCTCGACCCAGAGCCCGTACCCGTCTGGGCGTACCGGTGGTTCGTATGCGCGCAGCAGTGCCGGGTCGTCGTCGGTTACGAAGGTGCCGGCTCGTTGGCAGACGGCTTCGGGTAGCCACTGCTGGAGCTCGGCGCCGGGTTGGGTACGGGCGTGGCCGGCGAGGTCGGTGAAGAACTGGTTGACGCCGAGCCGGTGGGCGAGTGTGCGGGTTGAGGTCCAGCGGCGGCGTTCGAGGCGGGCGTGGTCGCGGCGTGGTGGCCGTTCGTCGCGGGCTGCGGCGACGACTTCGGCGCCGAGCTGGTCGATGAGCCAGTGGTACGGGTAGGATCCGCCGTCGGCGCGCTGAGGGCGGAAGCGGGCTATCAGCCGCAGTTGGTAGAGCGTACGGAGGCGGCGCTGGCAGAAGTCCAGCGACGGGAACAGAGCGTGGGCGGCCTGGAAGGTGGTGAGGACGCCGTGGTCGTAGAGCCAGCCCAGCAGGATCCGGTCGCGGGCGGTGAGTTGGGACTGCACTCGCAGGACGGGATCATCCATGCCGCGCCCCAGGGGAGACCCGGATGATTGCAGGGTCTGTCGGTGCACATGTCGCCAGCGGTGACAGCCGTCCTGAGCTGCGGTGTGAGGCAGATGGAGGGGTCGGTTCGAGGGTCCGGTTGAAGACTGACGTCAACCCTGACGGCAAGACTGACGGCCACGCTGACACTCGAACCGTTGCCGATGCCGAAGTTGCGGATGGCACAGTTCTCTCCCTTTGAGTTTGCAAGCGAAGTGGCGAGGCGCTGGCCGGGACCGCGACCGCTGATCAATCCGACGTGGACGGCGGTCGGCCGGACTCGGCACCCCGGCGGCGAGCCGTCACGGCCTGGTCCTCAGCGGCGGCCGCGGTGCTTCCCGACCGGGCGCTGGGAAGCGGTCGGCCGTGAGTCGGCGCGCGGGTGTCGTCCCCGAACGGGCGTCCGCGTCGGCGGGGATCGGCAACGGCGAACGGCGGGATGCCGGCGGCTTCGCTGTTCAAAACGCGGTTTGTCAGCCCTGGCGAACACTTCCCGGTCTAACAGGTTTCTGACAGGCCAGCATGGATCTCTGACAGTGCAGGTCAGCGGCTATCCCGTCTCGTTCCGGCACGATGTCTCATTACGCTCGCCGCGCTGACATCGGTTGTGCGCAACCGTCTGACAGCACCGTCGACGAAGCCCGGTGTGCGGACGCTGTCAGATCCTCGGCGTCGACCTGCCGTCAGCGGTGATCAAGGCCCTGATCCGCACTGTCAGATTCGTGGGAGGCGCTGTCAGAAACCTGTTAGACCGGGAAGTGTTCGCCGGAGCTGACAGGAGCCGGTTTGAGGGTGCACGC
Organism: Actinoplanes sp. NPDC051861; assembly: GCF_040681145.1. Taxonomy (NCBI): domain Bacteria; kingdom Bacillati; phylum Actinomycetota; class Actinomycetes; order Micromonosporales; family Micromonosporaceae; genus Actinoplanes; species Actinoplanes sp. NPDC051861. The sequence continues at coordinate 241,476 of NZ_JBFAYE010000014.1, read as the reverse complement.
GCGTCCCGGCCGCCCTGCAGCGGAAGGGACGCGCCCCTCGATCGGCCGTCTCTTGCGACAGGAGCACTCTCATCGTGAACGCCCTTCCCAGCCACAACGCCTCCACCGGTCACCGCGACGAGGTATGGACCGAGGACCGCATCCGCGCCCTCGGTGCCGTCACCGACCTGCCCACCGCCGCCCGGATCTTCGGCCTCGGCCGTTCCCTGGCCTACGACCTCGCCCGCACCGACCAGTTCCCGGCACCGGTCATCCGCGCCGGCACCCGCTACCGCGTACCGATCCCCGGGATCCTCACCGCCCTCGGCCTGCCCACCAGCTCCGACTTGACCTCATCGGCCAAGCGAAGCGTGGATCACCACGACGGAATCAGACCGTCCGACCACGACGAGCGGGGAGAACCGTGACCAGCGAAGGATCCATCACCAAACGATGCTGCTGCAAAGACCCGGACACCGGCAAACGACTCAACAGCGGATGCCAGAAACTACGACGCCCCGGCGGCTCCTGGAGCACCACCCACGGCACCTGGGGCTACCAGCTCGAGCTGCCCGCCGGCCCCGGCCGCAACCGACGAGTCATGCGCCGCAGCGGCTTCGACGACCGCGACGCCACACGCACCGAACTCGACCACGCCCGCTCGCTACTCGCTCTCGCCGGCGACGACAGCGGCCTCGCCGTACAGATCGGCGACCTTCTCCAAGCGTGCAAGAACGGCGTCCCCCTGCCCGACCGTGACACCGTCGCCACCCGCGTCCGCGCCGGTGTCCCCGCCAGCGTGCCGACCACCACCGGCGACTACCTCACCGACTGGCTGGCCGGACGACGAGGCCTCTCCCCCAAGACGATCCGCGGGTACGGCGACCACATCCGCTCCTACCTCATCCCGCACCTCGGCGAGATCCCGCTGCAGAGCCTGCGAACCAGCCACATCCAGCTCATGTTCACCGCGCTCGACGCCCGAAACGAACAGATCCGGACCGCACGAACCAGCACCGACCCCGTCGAACGCCAGAAGTACCGTGGCATCCGGCCGATGGAAGCCGCCAGCATGCGCCGACTGTTCGCCACCCTGCGGGTGGCACTCAACGACGCCGTCCGCCGGGCCCGCCTCATCCCCACCAACCCCGCCCTCGGCATCGAACTCGAAGCCGGCGCCCGACCGAAGGCACGCGTCTGGACACCCAAAGCGATCGAACTCTGGAAGACCACTGGTGAACGGCCCAGCCCGGTCATGGTGTGGCGACCCGAGCAAGCCGGACAGTTCCTCGACTACGCACAACGCCACGACGCCGTGCTCTACCCGATGTTCGAACTGATCCTGCACCGCGGCCTGCGACGCGGCGAAGCCGTCGGCCTCCGCGATCACGACGTCGACCTCACCGAGGCCTACCTCAGCATCGTCCAACAGATCACCACCGTCGGCTACGAACCGGTTACCCGCAAGGTGAAAAGCGACGCCGGAGACCGGATCGTCCCCCTCGGCCCCACCACCGTCGCCGGCCTCACCGCCTACCTCGACATGCGCAACCGATGGCAGCAAGTCAGCGGCGACACCTGGCCGAACACCGGCCTGTTCTTCGTACGCCCCGACGGACAACCCTGGCACCCACAAGCCATCAGCGACCGCTTCGACCACCTCGTCACCCGAAGCGGCCTCCCACCCGTACGACTGCACGACCTCCGCCACTGCGCCGCCACCTACCTCCGCCACGGCGGCGCCGACATGAAAGAGATCCAGGAAGTCCTCGGTCACTCCACCATCGGCCTCACCTCCGACACCTACACCTCCGTCATCCTCGAACTCCGGCGGCCGAACGCCGACGCAGCCGCTAATCTCATCCCCCGCGAAGCGGCCTAAAACCACCACAACCAATCACGGCTGACACGATCCGATTCGCGCCCACCCCGATTCGTTCGCCTACGCCGGGCCCTCAGACGGCGACACCCAGTTGGGTGCCACCTTGAACGTTGGTCATCTCCCGGAGCGGGATACTTGCCCTGCTCGCGGGCGGTTAGCTTGCCGGATGACACTCGTGAATTTAAGCCCTGCTCACATGCACATACTCAAAGCCAGTATCACCCTCGCCGGGCGCGCCCACGGTTTCACCGACGAGCAGCGACGCCTTCTCAGAGGCGCCCACAAAGTGTTGTGCAACGCGCTACGCGGCGAACACGAACATTTCGACCACCTACGAGCAGCACCGCGCGACGCCAGCGGCGATGTCACTCCGGACATGACCGTCGAACAACTCGCCGACGCCTGGATCGACGAGATCCTCATCGAAAACCGGATCAAGCGACAGACCGTCGACCACTACGCCAACAACCTGCACTACTGGATCCTGCCGGGCATCGGGGACATGACCATCCGGCAAGCGACCGTTGGTGCGCTCGACCGCTACCTCAAAACCCTCGCCCGAACCCACCCTTCGGGGGCGCAGCGCTGCAAAAGCACCCTGTTGCAGATGTTCAGCCTGGCCGTCCGCCACGGCGCGCTACCCGCCAACCCGGTCCGCGACGTCGGCCGCCTGCCGAAACCACGCAAGATCGTCCAGGCCATGACCCTCGACGAGATCGAACGAGTACGCCACGCCCTGCACCTGTGGCGCACCACCAAAGCCGTCGGGCCCAAGAAAAGCCGCGCCTGCACCGACCTGTTCGACCTACTCCTGGCCACCGGCTGCCGAATCGGCGAAGCATGCGCCCTGCGCTGGCAGGACATCGACCCGCACGCCGGAACCCTCACCGTCGCCGGCACCATGGTCTTCCTCAAAGGCACCGGCTGGGAACGACAAGACTTCCCCAAAACCCGCGCCGGACAACGCACGATCCACCTGCCGCCCTTCGCCCTGGCCATGCTCCGCCGCCGCCGAACCGAGGAACCCCATCACCGGAACGACCCCCTCTTCGCCAGCCGCACCGGCACCTTCGTTCAACCGGACAACATGCGCCGCTCATTACGCTGCGCCCTGCAACGCCAGACCGATCTGAAATGGGTGAGTCCCCACGTCTTCCGCAAGACCGTCGCCACCGTACTGAGCGGACAAGGCCTAGTCACCGAAGCCGCCGCCCAACTCGGCCACGTCGACGAAAGCATCACCAAGAAGTTCTACATCCAGAAACCCTCAACCGCCCCCGACGTCAGCCACGCCCTGGAAATTCTGGTCGGCGAAGGTGAGCATCATTGAGCGGCCGTCTAAGCCTCGAATACCGAAATCCGGTGAACAATGTTCAGCGGGGCCGCATTAGATCACCACTCTTGCCGACGGCGATGGGACGCTGCTAGCGGTCGCGCCAGGAGAGCGGCGACAGCGCAAGAGCCGCTTCGGCGACTCGACGACCGGTTTCGGTCTTTAGATCTTTCTGCGCCGATTCGATCCAGCCGTCGACTCGCTGGACCCCGATATCCCGGTACTCTACGGCTTGCAGCAGCATTTCCAGCTTGTCGGCGTCCTTCGCGCACACCGCTTCGAGGGTTCGGCGGGCCTCGTATTCGTCGACGGCAGACCGGATGGCTTCGCGGGCTGTCTCGGGAAGTCGTTCTGTTTGATCTTTGGTGATACGAGTTGGGTCCGGCTTCGCCAGATAGGCGTTGGCCGTATGGGGCAGGTCACCGGTTCGGGTTTCCTGAGTGTCGTGCCATAGGGCGAGGAACGCTGCACGGGCAGGGTCGGCTCCCTCCTCAGCGGCGATGAGGGCAGCGAGTTGGGCGGTCCGCATCGTGTGCTCGGCAACTGACTCGGGGTCGCGGACGCCAGCGTGCCACCAGCCGGTGCGGCGTACACGCTTGAGCAGCCCTAGCTCGTACCCGAATGCGGCGATCGCCTCGGCCTCCTCTGACACGTCGGGTTCCTCTCTACCGATCGGCGATGCGCGTTGCGTATTGAAGCCCGGCCAACTGGTTGTACTCGGTGGGGCTCAGATCGCCCGTCGAGCGGAGCCTATCGAGTAGTACGCCGAGCGATGCGCGGACGTTGGGCCGCCCGTTGAGCAGCGAGGGCCGAGCCGGGACAATGTTCGAGCACTGGTCCGATGCCTCGACCCCAAGGCCGATCCGGCCGCCTGGGACCGCGCGTGGGTGCGCGCCGAAGTGGACCGGAAAAATCTACCGGGACGGCCCACTCGGCCTTCACCCCCGGCCTCACCCACGGCTGGCAGCAGCGCAGGCCACGCGGCTCGAATTCCGCTGGTGAACGCCGACATGGCGGCCAGGCTCGTCATGGCCGAGCCGCTGGACGAGGTGGTCGACCCCTTGGCGCAGATGTCGGCAGAACCAGCCGCAGCCTGCCTGAGCCGAGTCCCGGCCGGCCGGGCTTCCGCGGTACTGGCCGCGATGAATGAGGCCAACGCCGCCCTGATCCTCAGCAGCCTGGCCCCGGAACCGGCGGCCGCCACGCTCGACGAGATGCCCACCGAGGTGGCTGCCAATCTCCTCGCCCGTATACCCTCCGACCGATTCCCTCACCGCGTGCGCCTGATGCAAACGAGCAAGGCTGCCGCTGCAATTCTTCAGATTCCCGGGTGGGCCAGGCAATTCGACCAGCGGAACCTCGCTGATGACGACCGACTGCATCTGCTGGACGCCATGCCGGAGCTGGATCTGCCGGCGTGCGGTCGCGGCCGGTCCGTGCACGCCGGGCCTCATTGTCGGGGGCTTTGCTGGCCCTTTGGAACAGGTTGAGTGGGCGGTGGTGGTTATGCCGGTCCGGTTCCGGGTTGCCGCCACATGCGGTAGAGCTCGATGCCGTCGCTGATCGGGATGACCGGTGGGGTCATGTCGGTGTAGCCGTGTCGTCGGTAGAGCCGCCGGTTGTGTTCGCTGGTGGCTTCCAGGTAGGCGGGCACATCGTCGGTGTCGAGTTCGTGGTGGGTGTGGTTCATCAGCAGGCTGCCGGATCCTTGCCCCCATGTGTTGGGGAGTGCGGCGAGGAACAGCAGGTGCCGGTGGGCTGCGCCGGGGTGGTGGGCGTCCATTTGTGCGTCGAGGTGCTCGAATCGGGGAAGGTCGTCGCCGGCCAGTTCGGCGAGGTGATTGGCGTAGTCGTCGGGTTCGTGGAACGGCTTGGTGCGGTCGAACCAGACTGCGGTTGCGGTGTTGTCGCTGGTCATGATGACCTGTCCGGCGCCGGTGAGGGCGTGTTCGATGTGGAGTCGGTACCAGGCTCGGGTTACCGGCATGCGGCGCTGATCGTTGGGGACGAGCCAGCGGATGACGGACATGTGTTGGAAGGAGGCGGCGACTATGTCGGCGATGGTGTCGATGTCGTCTGGCCCGGCGATCCGCAGTTCGGGCACGGTATTGGTTGCGGTACCCATTGGTGAAGGTCCTTTCGGGCGGGGTTAGAGGACGGTGGCCAGGCCGGTGGTGTTGCTGGTGGTGCCGCGTCCGATGCCCTGGTAGATGTCGGGTTTGGTGGTCTTGAGGACCGGGGCCCAGATGATGCCGCCGGTGAAGACGACCGCGATGGCGATGGGGCCGACGATGGCGGGTCCGGTGCCCGGGGTGACGCCGTAGAGGGCGGCGAGGTTGGTTACGGCGAGGTAGGAGACCCACAGCAGGGTCCCGGTTGCGATCAGTGGGGCGAGCAGGCGCCGCCACAGGTTTTCGCCGTGGGTGTCGCGGGCGAAGAAGCCGATGACGGAGATGCTGGTGGCGGTGTAGAGCAGCAGCACGCCGAGGCCGCCGGTGGTGGAGCCCCAGTAGAACAGCTGCACGAGCGGGTCCAGGTCGAGGACCGCGTACACGACGAGGACGATGAACGCGAGGGCGGTCTGGGCCAGTGAGGCGTTGCGGGGGGCGCCGCCGAGGGTGGTGATGCCGAAGCGTCGCGGTAGCACGCCTTCGCGGCCGAGGGAGTAGGTGTAGCGGGTGATCGCGTTGTGGAAGGCCAGGGCGGCGGCGATCAGGCCGGTGACGAGGAAGATTCTGCCGACGGTCACGGCGGCCTGGCCGAGCACGACGGCGGCTTCGTTGAAGAACAGGTCGGGGCCTTCAGCGGCGGCGCGGTCGAGGATGTGCGGTCCGGGGGCGGAGATCTGTACCCAGGAGCTGAGGAAGTACACGGCGGCGATGGTGGCGATGGTGAGGTAGGTGGCTTTGGGGATGGTGCGCAGCCGGTTTCGGGCTTCTTCGATGTAGACCACGGACTGCTCCACGCCGGCGAAGCTGGTGGCGCCGAGGACGATGAATACGCCGAGCGTCGGCCCGGACAGGCCGCCGATGTCCAGTGCTGTCCCGTTCCAGGTGAATCCGGGGCCGAACGCGATGGCGATGCTGTACAGCACGACCAGGACGGTCTCGGCGGCGACCAGGATCATCAGGACCAGCCCGGACAGTTTGATCTCTTTCGCGCCGAGCACGGCTACCAGGAGCCAGGCGATCAAGGCGGGGAGGTACCAGGGGATAGTGAAGCCGATCCAGTCGGTGAGCAGCGGGCTGGCGATGGCGCCGATGGCGCCGTAGCAGCACAGTTGGAAGCAGTTGTAGGTGAGCAGGGCGACCCAGGCGGCGCCGACGCCGGGTTGGCGGCCGATGCCGTGGGCGATGTAGGCGTAGAAGGCGCCGGCGTTGGGGATGTGCCGGGCCATCGCGAGGTAGCCGACGGCGAAGATCATCAGGAGTGCGCTGATGAGGATGATCGCGATGGGGAAGCCGGTCAGGCCGGTGGTTGCGGTGGCGACGGCCACGATGACCGCGGTGACGGTCAACGGGGCGACGCTGGAGGCGATCGCCGCGCCGATCTCGAACGCGCTGAGCCGGTCGGCGGCCAGCGCGGTGGACACCGGAGCGCTTCCGGTGAGGGGAATGGATTCGGGCACTTTGGTCTTCCTCCTGTAACAGGTGGCGGAGCTGGGATGATGTGATGGGCTAGCGGACGGCGGCGGCGTCGCCGACGGCGGTTTGCGCGGCCTTCAGCAGTTCCCGTGACGGCTCGTCCAGGCCTTTGAGCTGGATGACCAGCCCGCGTTGCTGTTGCGGGGTGAGGGTGGACAGCGCGTACTGGTCCAAACCGGTGGCCAGATACAGGCCGGACAGGAGCAGCGCTGGCCAGGACATTTCGTACCCGCGTTCCGCGGCGCCGCGGACCTCGGAGGCGGGAAACCCGGTCACGATGCTGTTGCGCGGCAGGTATCGCACCGTTTTGAACACGAGGCCGTGTTTGATCGGCGACACCAGGCCGTGCTCGGCGAGCCGGTCACGGATCAGAATTTCCGCGCGCCCGTTGGTCAGGTACGCCATCCAGTCGCGTGCCGAGTGGCCGTGCCCGGCCGGGCGGGTCTGTCCCGGACCTGCAGGCGACTGCTCGCCGTCCTGCGGCAGGGCGTGGGCGCCGACGTAGGCCCGTCCTGCCGGCCGTACCGGTGGCCGGTGTTGTTCGTCTTCGTGCATCTTGGCGAGCAGTGCATACAGCGCGGTGTCGTGCGGCGCGTCGGCGGTTGTGCGGAACAGTTCGCCGTCCCACAGCCTGCACCATCGGTCGTGGACCAGTTCCGCGAGCAGCCCCGCCGCCAGCCCGACCCCGAACGGCCGGTCACCGACCAGCCGTGCCCCTTTGACCCCGTCATGCCCGGTGAGCCAGTAGGCGCCGGACGGCCCGACCGACGACAGGATCGAACCGGTCATCGCCTTCATCGCGCCATCACCGCATCGGTGACGCGGCGTCTTGTCCGCCGCGCTGCGCAAGGAAACGGTGGCAGTCCCGATGGCCGGCACTGCTGTCTGGTGGCCGCCGGTACGACGGGCAGGGCGGGTGCGCCCGCGGCCGCGAAACCGATCTGCGCGCCCGCCCTACCCTGGCCGGCCCCGGGCTGCTGCTCAACCGGGAGCCGGAGTTCACGGTGCCGTGTGGTGGCGCCGCGGCCGGCCGGCAATGCCGGCAGGCCCGTACCGGGGACACGGCAGACTCGGTGCTCGATGACGATGTTCATCGCATTCCCTCATGTGACACGGTCCGGTTTCATGCTCGGACGGTGTAAGCGCTTCGCCGCCAGAAAGAAGGCTTCGAACCGCGGCGGCAGCGTTCATTCAATGCCCGTTAACGATTACAGATAGGTCGGTGACAGGGAATGCTGTCGATGTGTTCGACCTTCCTTACCGACTTTCCGTCTATCCGTAGTCGCCGGCGGTGTGGAAGGAACAGCCCGATTCGGATTCCCAGCTGGGCTGCGCAACGCTGATATCGCATCGGCGCGCAGAGGGGCTGCGGTGCCTGTTGAATGGGCTGCAGTCTTGCGGTCTGGTGGTGCCATCCGGGGGTGTGGCCGGCCCGCTCGCAGGTCGCTTGAGCAGTGGTTTCCGTGGAGACGGTTCGGGCGTTCCAGCCAGGATGATCTGTGGCTCTGCGGCGCCGCACTCGGCGGCGACACGCTGCACCGCTGCACCGATACGCAGTGATGCCGCCGTGGCGATAGCTGAAGAACTGATTCCTGCTCCACGCGGGAAGGAGCCGCGCGTGGAGACGGCGCCGCGACAGGAACCAGCGCGGTGAGGCCAGCAGGCTGTAGATAAATGCTTCTGCCGAGATTGCTGGCGCGTGATGTCTCACTGGACATTGAGCCAGATGCAACTGTCTCCGACCGATTCTGAATGTCTTGCCCGATGCGGACACAACGGGGTGCCCCCTGCAGGAACCGCCACTTTCGGCGGCGGCTAAGGGATGCGTCCAACAGCTCCGTAGACGCCGATCCCGGCCGGGATTCGCTCGTCGTGGGCTGGATCGGGGTGCCAGTGGGTGACCGCGACGATGCCTGGGTCGATCAGGTCCAGACCGGCCAGCAAGCCGCCTACCTGATCGTGGGTGCGGGCGCGCACGTCGATGTCGCCGGCGGCGACCATCGTCTCGTAACGTGCCACCTGCGAGGCGTCGGCGAAGTCGGTGGTGGCGTGGCTGATCACCAGGTGGCTGCCGCGGGGGAGCCCGTCGAGCAGCCTTTTGACGATGTGGGTGGCCTGTTCGTCGTCGCGGATGTAGTGCAGCACGGCGAGCAGTAGCACGCCCACGGGCTGGTTCAGGTCGATGACCGCAGCGACTTGCGGCGCCCGCATGATCGTCTCCGGGTCGCGCAGGTCCGCCTCGAGGTAGCCGATACGCGCGGGGGGATCTGCGCACATCAGCGCCCGGGCGTGAACCATGACGAGCGGATCGTTGTCGACGTAGACGATCCGCGACTGCGGGGCGACCCGCTGGGCGATCTCGTGGGTGTTCTCGGCCGCCGGCAGGCCGCAGCCGAGGTCCAGGAACTGGCGGACACCCGAGCGGGCGAGGTGCCGCACGCTGCGGCCCAGGAACGCGCGATTCGCGCGGGCGGCATCCCGGACGGTGGGGAACGCCTCGGCGATCAGGTCCCCCGACGCCCGATCGTCGGCGTAGTTGTCTTTGCCACCCAGCCAGTAGTTGTACCGACGGGCCGGATTCGCGAGCAACGGGCCGGAGCGGCGGCCACTACAGGTGCCGGTGCCCGTGACCGGCCGCGACAGCACCGCGTCTACCGGGGCGTCGGTGTCGTCGTCGGCGAGTTCACCGGTGCGGCGCGGGCTGTACAGGCCGAGCTGCGCGTCGTCGTCGACACCGAATACGCGGCGCAGCGCGGCCCGCCGCTGCGGTGCCGGCCACCGGCTTTCCCCACGTTCGACCTGCCCGATCCAGCGTTCATTGACGAGCAGCCCGTCGAGACGGTGCCGCGGAAACAGGTCGTGCAGGGCCTGGTTGACCGCGTCGGCCAGCTCACGACGCGAAATGAATTGGCCACGCCGCAAAGGTGACGGCAACCGTCTGCGCCGCCCGTCGAACACGTCGTTGCGGCTGACAGGGGTCGCGGCGCTGCGCGGCATCTCGTCGTCCTCACTCAACAGGTCACTGAACAGAGGCTGCGGAGCAATGCGGTTACGGTTTGCGGGCCACGCCAGCCCAGTAGTAGGCGGCCTTCGGGTCCACGTTCGAGTCGTCCGGACGCCAGCCGGAGACCGGTACCACACCGGGATTCAGCAGCTCCCAGTCACCGAAGAACCGCTGCACGTCGGCCTTGGAACGCACGACGAGGGTCATCCCGGCATCAGTCGCGGCGGCCACCGCAGCATCCACTTCCGCCGGGTTGAAGTCCGCCGTCGGATGGCTAATCGCCAAGCAGCTCCCGGAAGGCAGGGCGTCGCGCAGCGCGGTTACCTTGCCCCACGGGTCGTCTGCGTCGGCGAGCAGCATGAGGACCGCGATCAACGTGAGCCCGACCGGCTCGGTGAGATCAACAGTGTCGAGCAGCGGCCGATCGCCCAGGATCGAGGCTGGGTCACGCAGATCAGCCGAAACGTACTCACAACGCCCCTCAGGGCTGCTGATCATCAGAGCACGGGTGTGGACCAGCACCAATGGGTCGTTGTCCACATAAACCACGCGTGCCGGCGCGGCGATCTCCTGGACGACCTCGTGCAGATTCGGTGGGGTCGGGATCCCGGTGCCGATGTCGATGAACTGGCGGATGCCTTCCTCGACGACGAGGTCGCGGGCCGCACGGTGAACGAACCTGCGATTCTCCTCGGCCATGTGGCGCAGACCGGGAATCGCCTTGATCATGGCTTCACCGACGTGCCGGTCGACAGCGAAGTTGTCCTTACCACCCAGCCAGTAGTCATAGACCCGCGCCGAATGGGGAACTCCGCTGTTCAACGCGGGCGTTCCTTGCTGACCCGAGACATCCGCCGGGCCGTGCTCGGTGTTCGTGTCTTTCACAAGGAGTCCTGGTCACCGTCGTCTACCGCGAAACCGCCGACGGTGCATGCGGATCCGAGGTCCGGCCCTAGCGGCCAGCGGTGTGTCGAAGCCGGCAGGGCACCAGAGCGGTGCAGCATCGTGACGATGGCCGCGCCGCCGAACGTCAGGACGGGAGACCTGCCGTAAGCGCGATACCCACATCGGGCGGCGAGCGCGGCCACGGAAGTGTCCGTAGCCAGACAGCGACCCGGGAACTGCTCGCGCTCGGTACGAAGCTGCGCGGCGATGCCACGCCGCCGCCCGCGCGGCAGCACCCCCAACCTCGCAAGCCGCAGATGCGGTTGGGAAAGGTGCGGAAGCCGGGTCGCGTCGTCGAGCTGCCGGTGTCGCCAGGCGAACCCATCGCCGCCGGTCGCAGCGCTGCCAGCACCTGCGGTCGGGCAGGGCAGCCACAGCGCAGCAGCGATCACCTCGTCGTGTTCCTCGACGAGACGGGCGGCACCGTGATGGATCGCCTCGACCAACCGGGCGACATAGTGATGGAACAGCCGCCTGCCGCGAACGATGGGCTCAGGCTCCAACCACCTGCCCAGTGGAGTCGGCAACAGGCAGGAGGCGAGCACACCAGCAACCGGCCGGATATCCCCGTAGGTGGCATCACGCACTGTCGTCATCACGGATACTCCTCTCGCCCGTGCACGCCCCAGCAACTGCGTCCAGCCTTTCGGCTGCCGTGATGCCTGGTGGCACCCGGCCCTGTAGCCGAGGCCGGTGATCGGGAACTCCACGCAGCGTCGTCACCATGCGGGCAGGCGGCAACCCGTGCTGGTCGCCGTTCGGCGCGCCGTCCACGCCAGGCCGGGCGGTGACGCGTCATTTCGGCGGTCACCGCCGAATCCGCGCCGAACGGCGCGCCGCGTGATGCCGACATACCACCGGATCGTGGTTTGCTGGTCTCGTGAGCGATGCCGCCACCGGCAACCGGTTTCCGCACCGCGTAGGGTGCGCGGTGCTGCTGCGCCGACAAGCCCAACAGCACGGTCAGACCATCAGCGAACTCGCCGACGCGATCGTGACTCACTGCGGCCACCACCGGCTGCGTGCCCATCGCCTTGCCTGCGGCTGGACCCTCGACCAGCTGATCAGCCACATGATCAGCCGGACCGGCACCGGCCACAAACTGGGCACCTCTCGGGTCTCGCGATGGGAACGCGGCGAGGAACAACCCTCCAACAGCTACCGCGATGCCCTCTGCCAGGTCTACGGGACCGGGCCGGTCGAGCTGGGCCTGAGTACCGACTACACCCCGCCGCCGGAGAGCACCGCAAGCGACAGCACTCCCACCAAGACGGCGCTTCCTATAGACCTGCCGCGGCAGCGCACCATCGCCGGCGAGGACAGCGCCATCCCCGACGACCGCAACGTCGAGCGTGCCGAACATCTGCGCCGCCGCGTCGACCAGACCCTGGCCGCCTCGACCCTGGCCGACGCCACCATCAGCCACAAGGAAGCCGTCGCCGAGGAATACGGCCGAACCTACAAAACCCAGCCGGCCGCGGCCTTCCTGGACAGCCTGCTCGCCGACCTCGAGGACGTGCACATCCTCACCGACCGGATCCTGCCGTCCGCCCAGCGCCGCGATCTGTGCGCGGTCACCGCCCGCATGGCCGGCCTGGTCTCGATGACCATGGTCAACCTCGGCCGGTACCGGCAAGCCCGCGAATGGGTCCACACCGCCCGCCTGGCCGCAGACGAAGCCGGCGAACCACACCTGCGCGCCTGGACCGCCACACGTGCCGCCGTCGCCAGCCTGCACCTGGGCGACCCGCAAGGCGCCGCCACCGCCGCTCAGGAAGCCGAACTGCTCACCCGCCACCGGCCCGCCGACATCACCGCCATGGCATGGGCCATCCTCGCCCGCGCGGCCGCCACCATGCACCAACCCGCCGCCGCCCGAGCAGCCCTGCACCATGCCGAAAACATCTTCACCCAAACCAGCAGCAGCACATCCGTCAACACCGCCTACACCTTCACCGCCGGCCAGCTGCACTTCTACCGCTCGCACGCCCTGACCACGATCGGCGAAACCGACGCCGCCTGGCGGGCACAAGACGACGCACTCGCCACCTTCGGACCCGGCGAGAAACTCGACCCCACCCTCGTGCACCTCGACCGTGCCCTCTGCATGGTCACCGCCGGCGACATCCCCGGCGGCGTCGACCACGCCAGCCAGGTCCTGCTCAACCTCCCGGTCGCCTATCGACCCACCATCGTGCTGCGCCGCGGCCACGCCGTTGCCACCGCCGTACCGGAACACCGGCGCGCCCTGCCCGCGGTACGAGCACTGCACGAAGCCCTCGCCATCGACGCAGGACGGTAGCCACTCGCCATGACCAGCGACACCACGGTGATCATCCGCACCTACCAGCCGGACGACCAGCGAGCCGTTCTCGACCTCAACGCCTACGGCCTCGCCGCAGCCGGCGTACCTGCAGACGTCGATGTCTACAAAGGCGACCTCGAGGACGTCGCCGCCACATACCTCACCGGCCGCAGCACACTGCTCGTAGTCGTGCTTGCCGGTGCCGTCATCGCCATGGGCGCACTCCAGGAGGTCGACGCCATGACATGCGAGATCACCCGCATGCGGGTGGCGCCGGAGCACCAAGGACACGGCCATGGGAAAGCAGTCCTCCATGCCTTGGAAAGCCAAGCCCGACGATTCGGCTTCCGGTACGCCGTCCTGCTCACCGGACCCGACCAGCATCCCGCCGTCGATCTTTATCGAGCGGCCGGGTATGTCACGACGGCTTTCGAACGCCACGGGGCCCTGACGGGCGTACGTATGCGCAAGCAACTCGACTAGCTTGCTTTCCAGCCGCTGCCTGTCCGGTAGCACGTCGACGTTGACGAGCCGCAGTTCCAGCAACGTCGAGCATGGCGGCGCCGACGGTGGCGTCGCCGAAGGCGCCGATGCGACCAGGTCCGCGAGCGTCGCCGACAGGATCGGCAGCAGCGGAGCCGAACGCGAGACTTTGATCGGGCTGCTACGCCTTGTTGACGATTGCGAACAGAAGCGCGTTCATCGTGGTTCCGGAAGTGATGCGCCGGTCTCGGATCAGTGAAGGCACGTCACTGAGCGGCACCCACTCCACCTTGTCACTCTCGAAGTCATCGACAGGCGGACCGACATAGGTGGCCTCAGAGGCGTGGAAGATGAAGTGTTCTGAGGCCATTAGCCCTGGTGATGGCTGGGCGTAGAGCAGCGGCTCAACCGGCCCGATCGTGCGCCAGCCGGTTTCTTCTTCAGCTTCGCGCACCGCCGCCGAGGCAGGATCCTCGCCCGGCTCGATGCTGCCGATGGGGATCTCCCAGCCGTAGGTGTCGGTGATGAACCGGTGCCGCCACATGAGCAGGACACTGCCGTGCCGGATGAGCACTAGGCCCGCACCGGCGGTCGCCGTGCGAACGAGCCGGTGATCGAGGTGCCGGCCGTCGGGTAGTTCCACGTCGGCGGCGGCCACGTGCACCCATGGGTCCTGGTAGAGGGTCCGCTCGCTGTGCACGGTCCAGCGCATCATCGTCCTCTCAGGCGCAGATGTTGCTCTGCACGAGTGAGGAAGTCCGCCGCGGCAGGGTCGGGGGCGAAGGGTCGCAGCGCGGTGACGACCTGGAGGATCCGGTCATGGATGCGCCCCGACTCCATGCCTTCAGCCATGGTGAGCATCTCGTTCCCCATCTCGGCGGCTTCGTCGGGTCTTCTCTTCTGGGCGAGGATCAAGGCGAGCCCAGCGTATCGGTGGACACGGCCGCGGGGGTGCGTGCCGGGCGCGGTGAGGACTGATTCTCGGGCGTGTTCCTCCGCAGCGGTGAGGTCGTTGAGTCGGCGGAACGCCTCAGCCGCTTGAGTTTCGACAAGGCCGGGTTGAACGTAGGACACCTCCGCCTCGGTGGGTAGGACGGGCAACTGCCCGGCGATGGCCGTGGACTTAAGCAGGTGGGTGCGGAAGTTGTCGCGTTCGCCCATACGGGCATACGCCTTCCCGGCGAGCGCATGCAAGTCGATGATCAACGCGGGATCCAAGGCAGATCCGCCATTGCGGAGTGCGGCTTCGACGTATTGGACGGTCAGGAGCCGGTCGTCGAGGAACAACGCCTGGTTGGCGAGCAATGCCACCACGTAGGCGCCGAAACTGCGGTCGCCGGCGGCCTTTGCGAGTCGCAGAGCAGTGACCAGGTGCCGCTGGCCGAGCGGCTGCAGGTCGGCATCGTAGGCGCAGACCCCGGCAAGGGCGGCGAGGCCACCGGCTGCCCGAAAGAGCTGGCGGCCGAGGTGGTTGTCGTAGGCGCTGCGCAGCAGCGGTGCGCACCTGGTGGTCAGCGTCCGGGCGAGCAGGTGCCTGACAGGCTCGCCGCCGACGCGGCGGTACATCTGTTGATAATGGGTTCGCAGTTTGCGCAGGTCAGCGACGTCGGTGACGTCAGCGCGGCGGGCACCGTCGCGTAGCAGGACCATGCTGTGCGGTGGGCTGGTCCAGTCCCATACCGGTGCGGAGGCATGAGGGCCGGTCAGTAGGGCTTGCGGGAGGCGGCCTCGGGTTTCGCCGGTCCATAGTGCGCTGGCCTCGGCGATGAGCCGAGCGGCGGTCTGTTGGTTCTGGCCGCGTGGCATGTCCATGCCGATGTCGGCCGGGCTGATCGGAACGCGGAGTTGGTCGCTGAGGATGTTGCAGATGATCTGCGGGACCGGGTCGCGCGGTATTTGGTGGTCGCGGATCCAGCGGGTCACTGACGAGTGGTCGTAGTTGAGGTGCGGGGCCGCGCTCACGATGGCGCGTGCGAGGCGGGAGTTCGATACGCCGGCCCGGATGAGCAGTTCCTCCAGGAGAAGGTTCGCCTCCGCCATCCATCGAAGGGTAGGGCCGACCGTCGATCAACTGAAGGGCTTCCGTCGTTCACACCCTGTGTGAACGACGACCGTTCACCTGCGCGATTCACACCCTGCTGATCTCCATCGCGACTCGGTTTCATGGACTCACATCCATTCAAGGCTCGCTTTGCGGGCCGGAAGAGGAGGAGTCCATGGACCCCGTCATGACCGACCTCACCGCCGTAGACGACGACAGCCCGTTCGCTGTGACAGTCGAGGTCGTCGCAGAGGCTCCGGGAGCGACCGCGGGCCGGGGCTGCAACACCGACGACGGGTGCGCGAAGACGTGCGCATCGTCGTGCGCCAGCCGCGGCTGATCCAGCCGATGGGGGCGAGGCCGGCTCCGGTCTCACCCCCATCCGTCACCTGTACAGGAGGTAGACATGCGCAAACGTCGCTCCGGTGGCCTCTACCGGCATACTGGTGTCGCGCTGTTGCGTGCCGCTGCGCTCACTCCCGCAGCCCTGCCGGTCGAGTGGCCGGACCCGGACGACTCGGTGTCGTGTCGACGCTGGCTGGAGCGGATTTGGGCGCATTCAGATCTCGCCGCTGGGATCAGGCAGGCCAGTCCGGTGCTGGCACAGCAGGTCCAGACGTTGATCAACGACGCCGCGCGCGGCGATCACCGGCTGCGTGCAGCGGTGATGTCGACGACGCGGTACGTGCTGCGGGCGGTCGGCCGCCCGACACCGTTCGGGCTGTTCGCCGGAGTCAGTGCGGCCGACATCGGACCGGTGGGGCAGGCGTCGTGGAGAACCGGGCATCGGGCGGTGGCCCGAATCGATACGCAGTGCCTCGCCGACGTCGTCAACGGGCTGGAGTCCGACTCTCAGGTGCTGGCCCGGCTCGAGGTGGTGTCCAACAATCTGGTCGTTGGGTGGGGTCGCTGGCTGGAGGCGCCGGTCGGACCGGATCGGGTACGGATCCGCCGGACCGAAGCGATCGACGTGACGATGAGGGAGGCCGCTGATCCGATCCCGTTCGCCCGGCTGGCTGAGAAGATCGCAGCCACGTTCGGGACGTCGGACACGGCTCCGGTCACGGAGATGCTGGCTCAATTAGTGAGCCAAGGGCTGCTCATCACCTGTCTGAGGGCGCCGTACACGGTCACCGATCCGCTGGCCTATCTGCTGGAGCAGCTGACGATGACGGGCGCTGCCGTGCTGCCGCACGTCTCGGTGCTGGCCGTCGACTTGGCCCTGCTGCATGGGGTGTTGGCCGAACACAACGATGCCGTCGATCCGAGTGTTCAGGCTCGTTTACGGGAGCAGGCGGAACATCTGATCCGTCGGCTGACGGCCACGGGCCGGACCGCGCTGGCCGTCGACCTGGTTCTCGACGCGCAGGTCCGGTTGCCGGAACCGGTGGTCGCTGAAGTGCAGGCAGCGGCTGAGGCGCTGATGCGGCTGGGCCGCCACCCCGACGGCCTTCCGGCGTGGCGCGCCTACCACACGGCGTTTCTCGACCAGTACGGCACAGGTGTGCTCGTCCCCGTTGCCCGGGTCACCGATCCCGGATCCGGGATCGGGTTGCCGGCCGGGTATCCGGGCAGCGTGCTGCCCGCCCTGGACCCGCCGACCTCCACCGAACGCGATCAGCGTCTGCTCGAGGTGGTGTGGCGGGCGGTGGTCGAGGGAGCCGACGAAGTGCTCCTCACCGACGAGATGATCACCGAGATCACCGGGCTCACGACGCTGGACGCCGCGGTGCCGCCACACATCGAGATCGCCGCTCGTGTGCACGCCGATCACCTGGACGACCTGCACGCCGGCGACTACACGGTCACGGTCGGTCCCGCACGGGCCGGCGGGGTCCTCACCTCCCGATTCACTACGACGACTACTGGTAGTGGGCTGGAGTCCGTTTACGCGGAACTGCCCCCGAGCACCGACGGTGCCCTGCCAGTGCAGCTGTCGTTTCCGCCCGCTTTCGCACACTCGGAGAACGTGTGCCGGGTGCCGGCGTATCTGCCGGACGTCGTGTCAATGGCCGAGTTCCGGCGTGACCATACGGTCAAGATCGAAGACTTGGCGGTACTCGGCACCCCGGACCGGTTGTACCTGGTGCACGTCCCGAGCGGCCGGGTCGTGGAACCGCAGGTGTTCCACGCGCTGGCGCTGGACAAGCAGCCGCCCCCACTGGCCCGGTTCTTAGCGCACATCGATCGGGGTTTCTGCGCCTGGTGGACGGTGCTGGATTTCGGACCCGGCACCGACGAGCTGCCTTTCTTGCCGCGTGTGCGGTACGGCAGGACGATCCTGGCCCCCGCCCGGTGGCGGATCGCCGTCGGGCAGTTGCCAGCCGAGGATCCAGCCTCATGGGACCAGGCGTTGGCAGGTTGGCGGCGGCAATGGCGGTGCCCACCGGTGGTGGATCTCCGCGACGACGATCGTTCACTGCGGCTGGACCTCGATGTTCGGTTGCACGTCGAGATCCTGCGTGAGTACGTAGAACGGCGCGGTTCGGCGGTACTCACCGACGCGGTCATCGAAAACGCGTGGATCGACGGGCACGCTCACGAGGTGGCGGTGCCGCTACAGCGCACCCGGCGAGGCTCCAAACCTCCCGTCGTGCGGCGGCCGGCACCGGTTGCCGACCTGGAGCCGCCAGGCGGTGGACGCTGGTACAACGTGCAATTGTTCGTCGTCCCGGAACGCATGAACGAGATCATCGCGCACGAGGTGCCCGCGTTGCAGGCCCGCCTCGACGATGCGGCGATGTGGTTCGTCCGTTACCGCAACCGACACGTGCCGGATCATCTGCGGCTCCGGTTACGCCCGGCGGGAACGGCACCGTACGGCCGGTACGCGACGACGGTCGCGGACTGGGCGGACCACCTACACCGGCACGGTTTGCTCCGCACCCTCACGGTCGACACGTATGCGCCCGAGACCGGCAGATACGGCGAGGGCCCCGCACGAGACGCCGCAGAGACGGTGTTCGTCACCGATTCCGAGGCCGTCGTAGCGGCGATGCGGCAGATCCCGGACAGCGCCGTGCATCCATCGGTACTGATCGCCCTGGGGATGACGGCCATCGCCGACGCGTTCCTCGGTGATGCCGCCACCGACTGGCTGCGCACCAGGCCGGCGCATCGGCCGGTTCCCCGCGATCTGAGCCAGGCAGTGAACCGCCTTGCTCTCGCCGGGCTCCGAGGGTTACCGGCTCCGGATCAGCTACGCCACGCCTGGACCCGCCGGAGTACGGCGGTAGCCGCCTACCGGCAGGTGGCGCCGGATGACACGGATCGGGTGCTGGAGTCGCTGCTGCACATGCATCACAACAGGATCGCCGGTGTGGACACCGAGCACGAGGCCGTCTGCTGGCGGCTGGCTCGCCAGATCGGCGTGACCCGCCATGCCCGGCGACAGGCAGGCACCGCATGATCGCGCCCCCGGTCGCCGATCCGTTCACCGGCTGGCGGCAGTCGCTCTACGACGGGGCCGCCGGCATGGCACTGCTGCCGATCGAGCAGGCCCGCACCGGCGGAGACGCCGCAGCCGCCGCAGCGTGGGCGGCGACGCTGCTCGCCGATCCGATCAGCGCCCACCCGGATACCGCCAACATGTCGTACGGGGCACCGGCCGTCGCATTCGCCCTGCACTGCACCGCACACGGCGACTTCGAGCCGGCCTTACAGGAGCTCGACCGGCACATCATCGCCGTCACCCAGCAGCGGATCCACCGCGCGCACGCCCGCATCGACAGCGGCCAGCCACCACGTATGAGCGAGTACGACCTGATCCGCGGGCTGACCGGCATCGGTGCGTACCTGCTGCATCGCGGGCATACCCATCCGCTGCGAGAAGTGCTGAGGTATCTCGCCCGACTCACCGAACCGCTCCCGAGCAGCCCGGGACAGCCGGGCTGGTGGACCAGTGACGCGCCTTCAGGCCGCCCGGACCCCCAGTGGCCCGGCGGACACGCCAACATAGGCATCGCGCACGGCATCACCGGGCCACTCGCCCTGCTGGCTTTAGCCGCGCTACGCGGCATCACGGTACCGGCCAGCAGCGAAGCGATCACCCGGATCCTGCTCTGGCTCGACCAGTGGCAGCAGAGCGCCGGTGCGACCGCGTGGTGGCCGGAGCTCGTCACCGTCGCCGACGCCCGGTTCGGCAGCACCCACCAGGACGGTCCCGGCCGCCCGTCCTGGTGCTACGGCACCCCCGGCATCACGCGGGCGATACAGCTCGCCGGCCTCGCCCTCAACGACTCCAACCGCACCCGATCCGCTGAACTGGCGCTGTTCGGCTGTGTCACCGACGACAAGCAGCTGGCCGCACTGGACAATGGGACGCTGTGCCACGGCTGGGCCGGGCTGGTGCACACCACCCGGCGAGTCGCCGACGACGCCCGCGATCCGGACATGTTCCCCGTCCAGCGCCTCCGCCAGCTACAGGGTCAGCGATCCCAGCCGATCTCAGGCGACGATCTGTTGCTCGGGAGCACCGGCATCGACCTGGTTCACCACGCGAACACCTACTGGCCCCCCGTCTCGTCGTGGGACAGCTGCCTGCTCCTCGCGTAAACCCGAAAGGACACCCATGACGACGCGAACACCGCCCTCCCCCGAGGCCCTGCGCGACCTCATGGTCGACCGGATCCGCGCCGACGGATGGGCCTTGACCCCAGCCGTCGAACAAGCGATGCGCACCATCCCACGGCACGCCTTCGTGACAGGGCACCCACTGGAAAACGCGTACGGCGAAGCCGCCGTCATCACCAAGAGAGCTGGCACCGGTGCCGCGCTCAGCTGCGCCTCCGAACCGCTGATCGTCGCGATGATGCTCGACCAGCTGGACGTGCAGCCGGGACACAACATCCTCGAGGTCGGCGCGGGCACCGGCTACAACGCCGCCCTTCTGGCAACCCTGACCGGCGACGGCAGGAACGTGACCACGGTCGACATCGACCCGGAGGTCACCGCCGGGGCCCGCAAGAACCTGGACGCCACCGGATTCGAGGCAGTCACCGTCATCACCCGCGACGGCACCCTCGGCGACGTCGAGCACGGGCCGTACGACCGGCTGATCCTGACCGTCGGCACCTGGGACATCCCCGTCGCCTGGTGGGAGCAACTGCGTCCAGGCGCCCGGATCGTCGTGCCCCTACGGTGGCGCGGCCAGACCCGGTCGATCGCCTTCGCCTACACCGACGGCCGGCTCGAGTCGGACTCAATGCAACTGTGCGGCTTCGTGCCCCTCGTCGGACAGGCCGGCGAACACACCCACGAGGCGACCGACGGTGTCACTCTGACCTGGGACACCGACCAGAACATCAACCCGTCGGCGATCGGTACCACCCTGCACCGCGGCGAACAGGCATCAATCTGGTCAACGGTGACCGTCGACGGCGAGGAGCCGTTCGACGGAGTATGGCTGCGCCTCACCGTAACCGACCCAGCGACGTGCCGGATCCGCGCCACCCACGAGGCGATCGACGCCGGCATCTGCAATCCAGCAATCCCGGCATTGACGGCCGCCCTCGTCGAGGACACTTCCATCGCCTACCTGGCACTGCGACGCGCGGCCGACGACGGTCTGTGGGAACTCGGCGCGACCGGACACGGGCCGGCCGCAACCGCCCTCGCTGAGCGGATCGTCAACCAGGTCAAGGCCTGGGACACCACGCGCACCGCCACCCCGCACATCACCGTCCAACGACGCGCCGACGCACATGCCGAAACCGGTACGGCTTCCGGCACGATCGCCAAGACGCATGCCACGATGACGCTTCAGTACCCACAGGGCGGCCATGTCGGTGATCGATGATGCGGTAGCGGCGCTTGATCCGAAGCGGGGTATGAGGTGGACCAGCCCTCTCAGCCAGCGCTTCGTCGTACCTACTCAGCCACCCTGGCAGCTGGCTGGGCGCACACCACTGCCCAACTGGCTGACAATCTCCTCGTGGAACGACCAAAGCCAGGGCGATAGGTTCGATTGATGACCGTGCCCGTCTTCAACGCGCAGCCGGAGACGGTGGACGAACCCCTCAGCGGCCAGCCTGCTCTCGCCAGCTGGGATAGGTCCGGTTCACCCGGTCAGGTCCGCTTGGCCGCGTTCATCACGGGGGTGCACCGCGTCATTGCCCAGCGGGTGAGCGCGACGCCCGATCCCCTCGCGCTGAAGCTCGACGTCGGCCTACCGGACAGCGTCTCCCTGCTCAGCTACCACGACCTGGACAACTACCTGTTCCCCCTGGTCCCGAGATTGACAGCGAGCACTGGGCGGCAGTTCGTCTCGGTGTGGGCAACCAAGCGGCACGCGCCCACATCCTCGATCGCAGTAGGCCAGGGCCGAGTGGCTTCTGACCCGGGCGGAACGTACTCGTTCGAGGTGAACACGACAGCCGCAGCCGAGAGCACCGCCTTCAAGGAACAGATCCGGGATCAGATCACCACCGCCCACCCATTGCCGGACGGTGGCGTCACGCTCCAACTCGCCTTCGTAGTTGGACCCCGCCGCGCGTGGCCGAACCTTTGGAAGGCCACGATCGACTCCCTCGGTTCCCTCCTCGGTCGCGACGCCGGAGCCGGACAGTGGAAAGCCCGCGACGGTCGGATAACCGATCTCGGGCTGCACAGCGCCGTCGATCGACACGCCGGCAACCGCGTCGTCATCGCGATCCGAGCCAGCATGGCGCGACATCGCTGACATAGAAGAAAGAAACAGCAGCATCGGCTCGCACGTGCATGGTTCGACCGTGGCGAGTCCGAGCGCCCGCGCGATCACACCGCTATGGACGGAAAAGCACTGGTCAGCACGGGTGAAGACAGGCCGTTCCGGAACAGCCGATCACCATCGGATCACCACATCCCACATGGCGGGAGGATCGGGGCCTAAACCTGGGACACAAAAATGGCCGCCAACCGCGTTTCCGCAGCTCACGGCCATTTATAAGAAGTGCGCCCGAAGGGACTCGAACCCCTAACCTTCTGATCCGTAGTCAGATGCTCTATCCATTGAGCTACGGGCGCTCAGTGCTCAGCCAGCATACACACCGACTTTTGCGCGGAGACTCCGGGATTCGAACCCGGGAGGGGCTTTAAAACCCCAACCGCATTAGCAGTGCGGCGCCATAGACCAGACTAGGCGAAGTCTCCCCGGTGGCCCGGAGGTCACCGAGGCTTGAGAATACCGGACCCCGAGGACGCCGCACAAAGAGGCCGCCACTTGGCACGCCGCTGATCTTCCTGACCGGCCGCCAACAGGCGAAACGTTGCAAGAACGGCTACGCTTCGTTCGATGGAGGAGAACACCCGCCGGGACGCCCCGCGCGCACGCGATCCGCGGGCGCCCTTCAGCGCGCCCGAGCCGAATCCCCCTGGCGCAGCGCCGGCACGCCGGCGCGCGGCCCCGGCTGTGACTTTCCAACCCCCACAACCCGGCCAGGGTGCCGAAGCTCACTCTTCTGACGGTACGGGTGAAAGCGCCCCCCGCAAGACCACTCGAAAGGCGGTCCCGCCGCAGCCGTCCCGCCCATCGGTGGAAGCTCCGGCGGTGGAAGCTCCGGCGGAAAACGTGGAGACGGCCGACGCGCCGCCCGCTAAGAAGGCGCCCGCCAAGAAGGCCGCCCCCGTCAAGAAGGCAACCCCGGCCAAGAAGGCGGCTCCCGCCAAGAAGACGACGCCCGCCGTCAAAGCCACCCCGGCCAAGAAAGCCACCCCCACGGCAAAGGCCACCCCAGCCCCACCGGAGCCGGTGAAGGCACCGGAGCCGGTGAAGGCACCGGAGCCGGTGAAGGCACCGGAACCGGTGAAGGCACCGGAACCGGTGAAGGCACCGGAACCGGTGAAGGCGGTAGTCAAGACCGAGGTCAGCACACCGGCGAGACCCGCGGAAGACCCCACGCTCCAGGACCTCTTGCCCACCCTCCTGGCCACCCCCGCAGAGGCCCCGCAAACCCTGGCCCGCGCAGCCGTCCAGACTCTCGGACCGCGAGCCCAGTCCTGGGCCGACCACCTCCGAGCCCACTACCCCACAGCAACCCCGAAAGACCTGGCCCGCCTCGCAACCCACCATTTCACCCGATCGGCGACCATCCGGGCCACCCTGGCAGCCACCACCGGCCCGTACACCCCGATCACCCTCGCAGGAGCGGCGGCGTTCACCCACGCCGAATTCATCCTGCATCTCGCGGCCGCGTACGGAATCGATCCGACCCACCCACGCCGCGCGGACGACATCCTGCGTCTCGCCCCGCTGGATCCGGGCCGGCTTGCCGGCGCCGGCCTCGCCTGGGCGGCGCTGCGTCTCACCAATCGGGTCTTCCCCGGCACCAGCCTGGTCGCGGCGGCGCTGACCGCACGCTCAACGATCGAGTCGCTGGCGGTGAAAGCCCGGCGGCTCTACAGCGACAGCCAGGACAGCCAGGAGTCCGGCAACAGCTGATAGCCCACGAAGGCGGCCACATCGAGGATGGCGTGCGCCACGATCAGCGGCATCACGCGCTTGTACCGGAGGAAGAACAGGGCGAACACCACGCCCATGACCGCGTTGCCGACGAACGCGCCGAAGCCCTGGTACAGGTGGTAGGAGCCGCGGAGGACAGCCGAGCAGGCGACGATCCAGACGGTGGAGAAGGACAGTGCCCGCAGGCGTGTGATCAGGTAACCGACCACGATCACCTCTTCGAGCACGGCGTTCTCGATGGCGGCCAGGATCAGCACCGGCACCGCCCACCAGTACGGCTGGAGCCCGGACGGGACGATCTGCGCGTTCACGCCGAGCTGTAGCGCCGCGTACACCAGAAGAAGGCCTGGTATCCCGATGCCGGCGGCAAGTCCCACGCCCCAGCCGATGTCGAAGCCCGGTTTGCGATAGTCGATGCCGAGCTCGCGGCTCGGCGAGATGTTGTCGCGCAGCAGCAGGTAGATGACGAGCATGACCGGGATCAGCGCGAAGACGATGCCGAGCAGCTGGTACGTCAGGTCGAGGTAGGGCCGCGGCGACACGGTCGGGTTGAGCGTGGCGGTCTGCTGGGCGAGGGGCTTGTCGGCCGTGAGCTTCGCGCTGAGCGACACGATGGCATAGACCGCCGACTGCCCGAGCGACAGCAACAACACGATGACGATCTCGGCCGTGTACCCCGGACGGGTGGCCTGCTGACGCTCAAGAGTCACGCGCCAACTTTAGAGGCGTGACGAGTCGCACCTCAGGTGCGTCGTGTTCCTGACTGTGCTGACCACCCTGAATGCATGGGAGACCTCGCACGCTTGCTCAAGGAGAGCTGGAGCCTGGTCGAGGAGCATTCGGACAAGGTTGCCGGCTATTTCTACGCCCGGATGTTCCTGGCGCACCCGGACCTGCGGGATCTGTTCCCGGTCCAGATGGACGTGCAGCGTGCGCGTCTGCTGAACGCGATCGTGACCGCGGTGCAGACGCTGGAGGATCCGGAGAAGTTCGACGAGTACCTGCGCGCGCTGGGACGGGATCACCGGAAGTTCCACGTGGAGCCGGAGCACTACGAGGTCGTGGGCGGGGCGTTGATCGAGTCGATGCGGTACTTCGCCGGTGAGCAGTGGGGCGTCGAGTACGACCAGGCGTGGGCCGACGCCTACGCGGTGATCGCCTCCAAGATGCTGGCCGGCGCGGACGCCGACCCGAATCCGCCCTACTGGTACGGCGAGGTGGTCGCACACGAGCGCCGCGCCCGGGACATCGCGGTCTTCACCGTCCTGCCGATGCAGCCGCTGGAGTTCCGGGCCGGGCAGTACATGAGCATCGAGGCACCGAGGTACCAGCCACGGCTGTGGCGCACCTATTCACCGGCGAACGCTCCGCGCCGGGACAACACGCTGGAGTTCCACGTCCGCGCGGTGGGTGCCGGCTGGGTGTCCAGCGCCCTGGTCCGCCGCCTGCAGGTCGGCGACATGATCAAGATGGCCGCGCCGATGGGCTCGATGACTCTGGACCGAAGATCGACCCGGGACGCCGTGTTCGTGGCCGGGGGCACCGGCCTGGCGCCGATCAAGTCGCTGCTGGAGGAGCTGACCCGCTACAACCGGACCCGCTGGGTGCACGTCTTCTTCGGTGCGCGGACCCGTGACGACCTGTACGACCTGGCCGACCTCAACCGGCTGGCCGCCCGTTACCCGTGGCTGTCGGTGGTGACCGCGTGCAGCGACGATCCCGGCTTCCCGGGCGAGCAGGGCAACATCTCGGACGTCGTCGCCCGGTACGGCCCGTGGCAGGAGCACGACTTCTTCGTCTCCGGTTCGGGTCGCATGGTGAAGGCCACCCTGAAGACCCTCTCCGAGCTACAGGTCCCCTCTGTACGGATAAAGTACGACAGCTTTACCGACTAGTAGTCCCAGGGACGACCTGTCTGCTGGTACTGCGCCACCGGAACCAGCTTCGACTCGGCGTCCATCCGGTCGACGTACAACCGGCCCTCCAGGTGGTCGATCTCGTGACTGATCAACCGGGCCAGCGCCCGCTCGAACGTGGTGACCACCCGCGTCCCGTCGAAGCGGGCGTGCTCCACGTCGATTCGCAACGGGCGTGCCACCAGACCGCGGTAGTCGAAGAACGACAGGCAGCCCTCGTACTGCTCGTCGGAGTCCGCCGACTCACCGACGACACGGGGGTTGAGCAGCACCACCGGGTCGACGTCGACGTCCGGTGGTCGTACCACGGCGGCCGCGACCGGCGCGCCGATCTGCGGTGCGGCCAGGCCGACACCCTTGCTGAACTCGTGCAGATCCTGCAGCCGGCCCAGCGAGGTCAGCAGCCGGGTGACGGCCTCCCGGGCGGCGGCGCCCTCCCGGGGCAGCTGGAAGTGGCGGGCCCGCTGCCGCAGCAGGTCGGATCCGCGCTGGATGATGCCGATGCCCCGCATGCGGTGCGAGGCGCGGGGCAGGGCCGGCTCCGGCGGCCCGATCTCGTCGTACTTCGGAGCGTCGGCGCCGCGGTACCGCCATTCCAGGCGGTACCGGGCGTTGAGCAGGGGCGCGTCGGTGGACCACTCGAAGATGGCGCGACCTCCCTCGATGCGGCGTTCCAGCGGGGTGCGGACGGGCACCTCGGCGGCGAGGGACGCCTCCACACCCCATACCTGCGGTTCGAAGCTCTGTGGGAAGTTGAGCCGGACGGTCAGCGAGCGCGTCGGCAGCCGGACGGCCCGCTGGAACCACTGGCCCCATTTCTCCTCACCGACCGTGTACGCGTAATCGATAGTCGTCCGCTCGCCCGGATAGAGCGGGAACTGCCCGCGCTCGTTGGCGAACAGCAGCCAGATCTCCTTGGCCGCGTCCCGGTCCAGCTTGACCCGCCACTGCATCGACTCGGCGGCGTCACCCTCGCCGGCCCGCGCCTCGACGTCCATCTCCTCGAACGTCAGCGGGTTCTCCCGGTGGTGCCGGTTCGAACCGGCCGGATCGTGCGGATAGCGATCCACCGCGATCTTCACGAGGTACCGGGTGACCGGCTCGACACCGGCGTTGTAGAGGGCCCGCTTGACCACGCACCGGTACGCGCCCTCGGTGTACCGCAGTTCGGCGATCTCCTGCTCGACGACGAGCCCGGTGCCGGGCGGCAGCCACTGGACCGGCACCGGTGGGTCACGGTGCATGGCCGAGCCGCCTCCGCGCGCGTGGCGCAGTTCGTCGTACTCCTGGAATCGCTGCCAGATCGCACCGCCCGCGTTGAGCACAGCCTCGGCCCTGCGGGCGAAATCCTCGGTGGGCTTGTGTCGCCGTCCCTCGACGTGGCTCACGTAGGAGGGGTCGAAGCCCATCCGCGCGGCGAGCTGCTTCTTTGTCATCCCACGCTCGACCCGCCATTGCGCAAGCGCCGTAACGAACTGATCTGCGGCCCGTTCAATGGGCGAGGTGGTCATCACGGATGTCCCCTTCGCGACGGCAATCTCAGTGTCGCCGCCGGGAGTGTCCGTAAGGGGCTAGTAGCGCGTTGCCGACAGGTACCTTGACAAATCCGGCAAGGGCGCAACGCTACGTCAAGTAATTCTTGCTCAGGGTATTCGTCCGAAAGATCCCGCCTCAGAGTGTGGTTAGGCTACCCTTAACCAGGTACGGTAGGTCGTCCTGGACCACACCTCGACGAGGAGAAACACGGTGACTCAGCGACCATTGTCGCCGCGGGCAGGCATCCGCCCGTGACCATCACCCTGGAACTCTCCCCCCTCGCCCCGGTCACCGCAACGCTCCGGGCGATGTTCGGCACGAGCACCCAGCTGCCCGGGCTGGCGCCCGACCTGATCGTGCACGACCAGACTGCCTGGTCGTCGACCGCGGAGCTCACTGGCGTACATCTGGAAACCCTGCTCGATTCCGCAAGCCGGCGCTGGAACGCTCAGCCGCATGCCGCCGCCGCGCTGGCCTGGAAGGCCTACACCTACTGGCTCACCCTGCCCGCCGTGCTCGGCTGGGCCTCCGCGCGCCGCGTCCCGTTGCTCACCGCGCGTGACACCCTGATGCACTTCGACGACCCGCGCCCGCTGATCACGCTGGGTGTCCGCCCGTCGATCCCGGTCGCCGTCCTTCCGAGTGACCCTCTCGCGCTCAGCGGCCTGCCCCAGGTCCGCGTGGTCGCCGACGAGGACGCGCTGCTGGCCGAGTTCCGCCGGGCGATCCTCGACGAGCACCTCACTCCGCTGCTGGAGGCCATCCACGGCCGGGTCCGCCTCGGCAAGCGCACGCTGCTCGGTTCGCTCGCCTCCGGCATCGCCTACGGCGTTCTGCGTTCCGCGGACGTCCTGCCCGGCTCGTCGGCGGAGAGCATCGACCGCCTGCTGGGCACGCTGGGTGTGCGCGATCTGATCGAGCTGTACTCCGGGCGAGGCGGCAAACTCGACGTGCGCCGCAAGACCTGCTGCCTGGCCTTCACCCTGCCTCAGCCCAAGGTCTGCCCGGGTTGCTGCATCAAAACCCCTTAAACGTACGCGCTACGCGTCCTGCTTCGTAAGAACCGCACCGGCAACGTGCGGCGCCAGGCCGCACGCCGCCGCCGGCCGGGAACGGTTCTCCCGGCACCGGCGGCACTCAAGTCAGGTCTGCGTCTCCGCGGTCAGGGTTGCGTCTCCGCGGTCAGCACCCTTGGTCAGGGCTGAGTCTCCGCGGTCAGCACGGCGTCGGGGTCGTCCACAATGGCGCCGACGTCCCACAGCCAGACGCCGCCGGTCCAGGTCGGGCGGAAGCCGAGCAGGTCGGACATCGTGCGCAGCATCTCGATGTCGCGCGGCTGCGGTGTCAGGACGACCGCCCCCGCGTTCCAGAACCGCAGGTCGGCGAGGGTCATCTCGCGCCGCTCGGCGGTCACCTCGGGGATCGGGTTGCCCTGCCGGATCGACGTGATCAGGCCGCTGGTCGGGCGCCACGGCGGCGAGAAGATCGCGGTGCGGTCGTCCGGGTTCTGCGGGTTCTGGTTGGGCAGCAACGCGTACGCCCCGGCGATGCGCATGTCGTGCCCGGTGTAGGCGGTCCAGCGCAGCGGATCCGGGTAGCTGCTGTCCGGCAGCGGCAGGGCGACCAGGGTGTGGTCGTCGTCCACGTACTGCCGCCAGGCGCCGGAGGTGACGAACTCGGGGACCGGCGACATCGCGACGGTCTGCAGCGGGGTCGGCGCGAGCGGCACGAGCGCCATCGCGACCGCTGTGATCATCGCCACCCGGACCGGGCCGCGGGAGTGCGGCTGCGACTTGATGAGGTCGGCGGCGCGCTGGCAGCCGAGCGCGAGCACGATGCCGACCATCGGCGCGATCGCCATGGCCCAGCGGGTCGGCACGGCCGAGTCGAGGACCGGGATGCTGTGCATGATCGCCCAGATGCCCGGGACGCCGGTGTTGATGCCGTTCAGGTAAATGCGCGGTCCGAGCGACATCGCCGCGAAGAAAACCGCGATCGCGCCGATGGTCACCACCGGTGCGCTCCGCCGCATCCAGAGGACCAGCCCGAAGAAGAGGATGACCAGTCCCCAGCCGAAGAAGGCGTTCTCCTCCGCAGGGTTCTGCGCGAGGGCCGTCGCCACCGCGCTGTTGCCGGCGACGGAGCGGCTCGCGTACGCCGTGAAGGAACCCAGGTCGGCGCCGAAGTTGCGGACGAACTCGGCGAGGCCCTGGTAGCTCTGCGGCCCGAAGAACTGGACGCTCAGCGGATAGGCCAGCGCGGCGAGCGTGGCCGCGGCGGTGACGCCGAGGGCACGGACGAAGGTGAGGAACTCACCGCGGTGCACCCCGCGCCGGACCACGGCCATGACGACGCAGAAGATGCCGAGGCCGACCGCGGTCATGAACAGGATCTCGAGGTTGATGAACGCCTGCCAGATCAGCAGCCCGGCCAGCAGGAGCCCGTTGCGGATCGCGCGGCGCGGCCGGCGCAGCTCCAGCGTGCGCCAGATGATCAGCGGAACCAGGAACTGCGAGACGATGTTCGGGTGACCGCCGGCGTGCGACACCATGCTCGGCGCGAAGGTGCAGAAGAGAGCACCCACCCACGCGGCCAGCCGGGAGGTCACGAAGCGGCGGGAGAGCACCAGATACCACGAAGTCCCGGTTAATGCCAATGCGCCGGTGAGAAATACGTTGAAGGCCACATGCGGACCGAACAGAAGAGTGATCGGCGTCAGTGGCAACGAAACGGCCAACACCGAGGTGTTGGCCATCATGTTCACCCCGTCGGGGTAATTCAGGCGGTCCGAGAAGAACGGATAGACGCCATCTGTGAGCACGCGTGCACCGTGCGCCAGCATCCACTCGAAGAAAGCCTGATCCTGCGGATCATCGCGCAGTTCATGATCAAGATTGAGCCACAACGGTGCTGTGACGAAGAGCGCGACAGCGACGAAAGTCGAGATCGCCAGGACGTCGCGCCACGTGAGCACGCGCCACCGACGGCGGCGCTCCGCAGGCTGTATTGCCTGCTCAGCCTCGCTCTCCTCAACCGGTGTGGCGACCGCTGGAGAGGCTTGGGTGACACCGCCCCCGAGGGCGATCAGCTCCGCGTCCAGGTCGTCGGCGGGGGTCACTTGGCGGGGCGGGAGAACGTTCTCGCCGGTTGACTGGCCTGTCGAGTCAAAACCCGTAATCGTCATAGCATCGGCGAGCCTAACCGAGGTTCTCAAGAACCCAGCGGTGAGCGCCCGAGGCGTGATAGAGCCGATATGTACGCGTGTTTTTCGCGTGTCCCGCACAAGGTGTCCATCTGGTGGACTTCAGTAGGCGTAACCCACCGGAGTACCCAACCCTGCTATGTCTCAATCAGGCCAAAAAATCAGCGGCGCCCGGCGCTCAACTTTCGGTTAGGCGCGTCAGATGGTTAACTTCACCGGTCCCGCTGCAACTCAGATCGGCAAGATGAGGGAACCTCACCTATGGCAGACATCACTGGAGACCAGCGGATCCAGTCCGAAGTGCTCGAAGGCCTTGCCACGGCTGTGAACCACCGCAGGTGGTTCGTCGAGCTCGCGCTCCCATACCTCGGGGACAACCCCATCGAAGTCGGCAGTGGCCTCGGTGACTATGCGGTCGAGTGGGCCGAGCACCTCCCGCGCTTCACCGCGACCGAGGCCGACCCGGACCGGCTCGTGCTGCTCAAGGAGCGCATGGCCGACCACCCGAACATCGACGTGAAGCAGATGCTCCTCCCCTCACCCGAGGCGAACGGGGAGTACAGCGCCGCCGTCTCCTACAACGTTCTCGAGCACATCGAGGACCACGTGGGCGCCCTGCGCAGCATGAAGGACCTCGTCCGCCCCGGCGGCCGGGTCATCATCATCGTGCCGGCGTTCATGTTCGCCATGAGCCAGGTCGACATCGCAACGGGCCACATCCGGCGCTACACGAAGAAGACCCTCTCCGCCGCCTTCATCGAGGCCGGTCTGGAGATCGAGAAGCTCCACTACGCCAACGCGCTGGGCCTGATCGGCTACTACGGCGCCACCAGCATCTTCAAGCTGGCGCCGAAAGAGGGCCCGATGGTCAAGGTCTACGACAGCCTGGTGCTGCCGGTGACCAAGGCCGCCGAACGCCTCGTGAAGCCCCCGTTCGGCCAGTCCGTCTTCTGCGTCGCCAAGTCGCCGCGCTGACGCCCCCCGCCGAACACCGCAAAGGCCGCCGCTAACCCGGCGGCCTTTAGCATCTCCGCAGAACGCACACACCTCCCGGCCGCCCCCGGCACGCTCCCACCTCAAGCGTGTGACTTTCGGGCGCGGACCGGGGCCGAAGTCCACACACCGCCAGCACCCACGGCAGCGTGTGACTTTCGGGTGCGGAGCGGGGCTGAAGTCCACACACCGCCAGCAACCACGGCAGCGTGTGACTTTCGGGTGCGGAGCGGGGCTGAAGTCCACACACCGCCAGCAACCACGGCAGCGTGTGACTTTTGGGTGGGGAGCGGGGCTGAAGTTCACACGGGGGTTAGCCGCGGACCTGGAAGGTGGGGCGGACGGTGGCTCGGGCCAGGGTGTGGAACGCCAGGTTGAAGCCGACGTAGGCCGGCGACGCGTCCGGCGTCACCTCGAGACGGTCGACGTCGATCGCGTGCACGGCGAAGACGTAGCGGTGCGGGCGATCTCCGGGCGGCGGCGCCGAACCACCGTAGTTGCGCTCGCCGTAATCGTTGCGCACGCAGAACGCGCCCTCCGGCAACGGGTCGACGCCCCGGGGCAGCTCGGTGACGTTGACCGGCAGGTTGACCAGCACCCAGTGCCAGAACCCGCTCCCGGTCGGCGCGTCCGGGTCGAAACAGGTGACCACGAAACCCCGCGTCTCGTCGGGGAACCCCGACCAGGACAACTGCGGCGAGAGATTCTTCCCGCCAACACTCGTGTGCACGAAGAGCTCGTCGAGTGGCTGCCCGTCCGTCGCGTCGGCGCTGGTCACCGTGAAGGACGGGACCGGCGGCAGAAGATCGTACGGGTCGGGAGCCAGGGCACGGTCAAGACTCATGATGGGCCTCCGGCGGCGTGGTGACTAACTGATCGAGTTTTCCCACGATGGGCCGAGACTAACCGGCTGACGTGACAAGCGCCTTTCGCCCGCATTGCGACGCGCCGTCACTCGTACGTGTAAACGCACAGGTGGTGCGCATGCCCAGAGGCCCCGTCGGTAATGCTTCTGTCAGACATCCGACCGGGTGTGTGCGGCAGAGATCCCCGCGCCCGGTTGCGATAGAGCGAGTGGGCACCTGTCGTCCGGCGGGTGCCCACTGCTCTGTCCGGCGCCGCTACAGACGCGCCACCTTGAGTCCCCGGTAGAGCTTGCGGTACACGACACCGGTGCGCTGGTTGCCCGCGTCGATCATCATGTCGTTGCCCATGTAGATGCCCACGTGGCCACGCCCGACCACCAGATCGCCGGGGCGGGCCTGCGAGCGGGAGATGGCCCGCGCACGCCGGGCCTGCGCGCCGGACGAGTGCGGGAGCCGCAGACCGGCACGGGCGTACGCGCGCTTGGTGAACCCCGAGCAGTCGAAGCCACCCGCCCCCTCGCCGCCCCGTACGTAGCGCTTGCCGACCTGCGAGCGGGCGAAGGCGATGACCGCGTCCATCCGCCGGCCGGGGTTGGTCTTGAGGCGGCGCGCCGAGGTGCTCCGGGTGGTCTTGCGAACCGACATCCCACTGCGCTTGGAGACCGTCGTCCGCTTCTGCTGGACGGCCACACGACGATGGGCACGGGTGTCACCGGCCGCCGCGTGCGCCGATCCACGGACCACTCCGTCGGCTGCCCCGCGAGCCGCCCCACGCGCGGTCCCGCCCGACGCTCCACGGGTCACCGCATCCGCCCGTCCACGGGTCGCGTCACGCGCTGCCTCACGGGTCGCGTCACGCGCCGCCTCACGGGTCACATCGCGCGCCGCCTCACGGGTCGCGTCACGTGCCGTTCCACGCGCCTCGCGCGCGGTGCCACGCGCCACCTCGCGTGCGGTGCCACGGGCCGCCTCACTCGCCGACTCCCGGTTGGTGAACCCGTCGCGGGTGATGAAGCGTTGCGCGGCCGGGCGGTTGTTCAGCTTCACCGCCTGCCGCGCGGCCGGTGCCACCACCGGGCGCTGTCGTGCGGCGGCGCGGGCCGCGGGCCGCCGTGGCATCGAACGGGACGCCCGCTGTACGGCCGCAGCCCGTTCGTCCAGGTCCGCGCGCAGCGGAATCTGCCAATCTCGGTTGCGGAGCTGTCGTCCCTGGATCTCGTCGCCGGGCGAGAGATCCGGAAGCTCCGGTGTGGTCGGCAAGGCCTGCGGCGGCGTGATGACGGCCTCCGCTGCGTGCTCGACCGGGTCCAGGGCCGGTGCGATGACGGCCAGCGCAAGAGCGCCGGCGGTCAACGCGCGGCGCGTCGACGTACCGTGCAGTGTTGCCTCCGAAATAGGCCCGGGGCACTCGCGCGAATCCCATCCGTGCGTGGACGATGCTGCCTGCCACGCTTTTGCCGCCGTCGAAGGTGGGCAATGGGAACCCGGACAACCGTGCGTATTCCGTGGACCATGCCAACACACCATCGAATGCGCTGGGGGCCGATTCAGATAATTGATCCCCCAATCTCGAAAAGATAAACGCGACGGTCACCGAACCGGAGGAAGCGGGATCCGTACGCCCGGTGTGGACATCGAACCGTGCACCGAGACCTCTGTGAGCTGCGCATCCTTGGGTACGTCGAACGGAAGAACACCTTCGACACTGTCGCCGGGCGGGATTTCGTTGAGCAGCGTCGGGTTGCGATCGTTGAGAAACACCGCGGCCTGATCGGCGACGGCGTAGGCTACGCCGTTGGCGTCGTAGACCCGCTGTGCACCACTGTCGAACAGCTCCGGTTCACCACCGATGTTCTTCACCGTGACGTGAAGAAGGCAGAATTGCCCGGAAGCGCGCTGATCCAGTCCGTCCGGGCCGACCGACTCCACCCCGCAGCGCAGATCGCCGGCCGCGAACTCGAAGTTGCCGGCGAGCGCTCCACCCGGGACCGCGTCGCCCACCGCCATCGGGCGACGGTCGGCGGTCGTCACGCCCCAGACGCCGAAAGCGACCAGCGCGAGCACCACGACCACACCACCGGCGATCCAGATCCGCGTCCGCCAGCGGTTGTCCCTCTCGTCGTCCAGCGGCACGAGAGTCCGGGTGGGCGCGGAACGGTGCGGTGTGTAGGTCACGGTGTCCCCCAGCGATCCTTTTGCGGCGTCACGGCCGGGACCCGGCCGCACTGTCCGTCCATGCTGGGTTCGCGACGGCCACAGACGGTTGCGACTCGCCGCATATACGGACTTATCGGACCATTGCCTCCCGAATTGTTCCCCCGAACGAGTGATCAGCGCAGCAGGAGAATCTTTCCCAGATGGTCGCTCGACTCCATGAGACGGTGCGCTTGAGCCGCCTCAGCCAGCGAAAACGTCGTGTGGATGACCGGCTTGACCAGTCCGGCAGCGACCAGCGGCCACACCTGCTCCCGCACACCGCTGACGATCCGCGCCTTGTCCGCCGGCGGACGGGCCCGCAACGACGTGGACGAGACCCGGCCCCGCTTCGCCATCAGCTTTCCGAGATCCAGCTCCGCCTTACGGCCGCCCTGCATCCCGATGATCGAGATCCGCCCCTCGACGGCGAGCACGTCGACGTTCCGGTCCAGGTACTTCGCGCCCATGATGTCGAGCACGACGTCGGCTCCGCGACCTCTCGTGAAGTCGTGCACCACCCGTACAAAATCTTGCTCTTGATAGTCGATGGTCAGGTCGGCACCCAGCGCGCGCAACCGCTCATGCTTTCCCGCACGGGCCGTGACCAGCACCGACGCGCCCAGCGCCGCACCCAGCTGGATCGCAAAGGTGCCGATCCCGCTGCCGCCGCCGTGCACCAGCAACGTCTCACCCGGCCGCAGCCGATCCCGATCCACCACGTTGGACCACACCGTGCACGCCACCTCGGGCAGTGCCGCGGCCTCAACGAGCGACAGGCCGGGCGGCACCGGCAGCAGTTGGCCGGCGGGCACCGCAACGCGCTCCGCGTAACCGCCCCCGGCAAGCAACGCACACACCCGTTCACCGACGTGATGACCGGTCACGCCCGGCCCGACCGCGCTGATCACCCCGGAACACTCCAGCCCTGGATAGGGCGGCGCGCCGGCGGGCGGCGGATAGAGCCCCTGCCGCTGCATGAGATCGGCCCGGTTGACGGCGGCCGCGGTCACATCGACCACGACCTCACCGTCGCCGGCCTCCGGATCCGGGGCCTCGGCCCAGATGAGCTGTTTGTCCTCGATCACGATCGCGCGCATGCCCCCGACTCTGCCCCACCGGTACGACACGAATTGTCGGCGGGTGGCAGACTGGAGCGGCACTACGGGGAGGGCTCGCCTAGTGGCCGATGGCGCCGGTCTTGAAAA
The DNA here is from genome assembly GCF_040681145.1 of Actinoplanes sp. NPDC051861. Lineage (NCBI taxonomy): Bacteria > Bacillati > Actinomycetota > Actinomycetes > Micromonosporales > Micromonosporaceae > Actinoplanes > Actinoplanes sp. NPDC051861. The sequence continues at coordinate 205,509 of NZ_JBFAYE010000014.1, read as the reverse complement.
CCGGTATGGGGAAACTCATCGTGGGTTCGAATCCCACGCCCTCCGCAGGGTCACGAGCAGCAGAAACCCCCGCTGAACTGCGCAAAGCAGGCCAGCGGGGGCTCGTGGTGTCAGATCTGGAGTCTCACGGCAGCCCGCTCGATCTCGTTCGCTGCGACAAATGCGCGGCAACGAGTGGGTCAGCCGGCCAGTTCGTACCCCTGCTCAACGCCGCCTCGATCCGGCGCCGCGCGCTTCGCCCTGGTCTTCGATGCACTTCGCCTGCACCCTCAGACTGTTCCGCGACGACCGAGAGCATGCGGAGCACCTGGCCGGGGTCATTCGAGCTCGGCTTGACCGATTGGACATGATCCCTCGGGTGAGCCGTCAGCAGGCGCCGTCCAACAGCAGAGACAGCCCGCCAAGCATGCCGCAGGCTCCGGATGGCCGGTGACCATGCGAGCCGCTATGTGAAACGGTGTAGCCGGCGCCGGGCGTCTCGACGACGTTTGATGCCGGCCGCATCGGTAGCCTGCCCCATGTCAGATCTTCGTTCTCTCCGGGCCTCGCCGCCGACCCAGCCGGTCGGTACCGCTGCCACCCTCAGCCCGAGACGGGCTGATGTTTCGTGCAAGTTGCAGGCCCTGTGGATAACTCTGTGGAGAAGGGCCTGGGCCTGTGGATGACGGTGTGGATTAGCGGGTCCAGTCGTGCTTGGCGGCACGGATCAGGCGGTCCTTGAGCTCCCTGGTGTGGCGCCGGCTGACCGGCAGCTCGACGCCGTCGACGGCCACCACGTAACCCGAGTTGGTGAGGCGCAGCTCGGTGACCAGCCTCAACTGGACCAGATACGAGCGATGGATGCGGACAAAACCGGCATTGGCCCAGCGCTCCGCCAAGGTTGCGAGCGATACGCGTACCAAATGCGAATTTTCCCCCGTGTGCAGCCGGGCGTAATCGCCCTGCGCCTCCACCCACCGCACCGACGACCGCGGCAGCATGCGCGTCGTGCCCGCCAGCTCCACCGGAATCGCCGGCTCGTCGGCCGGCACGGCCGGAGCCGGCGCCGAACGCAGGCCCGCAACCCGCCGCAGCGACTCGCCCAGCCGCTCGGCCCGCACCGGCTTGCGCACATAGTCGGTGACACCCAGGTCGAACGCGTCCACCGCACCGTCGTCATAGGCGGTCACGAAGACGATCGCCGGCGGCTGGGCGAACCGGCGCAGTATCCGGGCCAGCTCCATGCCGTCCAGGCCGGGCATCCGGATGTCCAGGAAGACCGCGTCCACCTCGGTGTCGCGCAGCACCCGCAGAGCCTCGGTCGCGTCACCCGCCCGGTGCACGTGCGCCACCCGGCCGTCCGCGTTCAACAGGTAGGCGAGCTCGTCGAGGGCCGGTGGCTCGTCGTCCACGGCCAGCACGACCAGGCTGCTCATGCCCGGACCTGCGGATGGAATTTCGGCACTCGCATGCTCACTTTCGTCCCCGCGCCCAGCGCGGTCTCCACCACCAGACCGTTGTGGTCGCCGAAGACCGACCGCAACCGCTCGTCCACATTCACCAGACCGACGTGCTGGCCGTCCTCACTGTCGTGGCCGTCCCGCCCGAAGACCTCCGGATCCATGCCGACACCGTCATCCTCGACCGTGATGTGGCACTCCGCGCCCGCGTCGCGCGCCTCGATGCTCACCATACCGACGCCCGGCTTACGCGACAGTCCGTGACGCACCGCGTTCTCCACCAGCGGCTGCAGACAGAGGAACGGCAGGCCGACCGGCAGCACCTCGGGCGCGATCTGCAGCCTGACCTGCAGCCGGTCACCGAACCGTGCCCGCTCGATGGTCAGATAGCGGTCGATCGAGCGCAGTTCCTCGGCGAGCGTGGTGAACTCGCCGTGCGCGCGGAACGAGTACCGCGTGAACTCGGCGAACTCCAGGATCAGCTCGCGGGCGCGCTCCGGGTCGGTGCGGACGAACGAGGCGATCGCGGTCAGCGCGTTGTAGATGAAGTGCGGGCTGATCTGGGCGCGCAGGGCACGGACCTCAGCGCGGGCCAGCCGCTCCCGGGAGGAGTCCAGCTCGGCGAGGGCAAGCTGTGATCCGGCCCAGCGCGCGGCCTCCAGCGTCGCCTGCACCAGCCCCGGCGCCGGCTGGTCGTCACTCACGGCCACGAGGGCCGCCTCGGCTGCGCCATCGGGACCGGCAAGAGGTGCCACAACAGCTCCGCGGACCACGCAATCCATGCGATCACAAGGAAGATCAGAGCCATTGAGTACGACGGAACGCCGCGCTTTCATGGCCCTGCGCGCGGCCGAGGTCAGCTGCTCCTCGTGGTGTGTCCCCCGCCCGTCGAACGCCAGACAGGTCCGCCCGTCGACGATCGCCAGCCCCGTCGCGCCGACGAGAGTCCGCAGGTGGCGAACAGCCTTTCCGGCCGTCGCCGAGGTCAGCCCGGCTCGGAGCGGCTCGGCGGCGAGCTCAGCCGTGTGCAACACGTCGTAGGTGGCCCGCTGCATGGCCGTCGCAATCCCCCGCCGAGCCCGCAACCTGAGCACCGCGACAACGGCGGCGGCAAGCGCGACAAGAACAGCCACCACCGCCAGCACGCTACCCACCTGACCAGCCACGCTGGAGATACTCGCCGCTCCGCCCCCAAATGCCAAGGATTGCTCGGTGTGTGAAGTTGAGGCGCGCAGCGCGGCCAAACTCCCCACGCAACATCGCGCCACACCCAGCGTGTGAAGTTGAGGCGCGCAGCGCGGCCGAACTCCCCACGCAACGTCCCGCCACGCCCAGCGTGTGAAGTTGGGGTGCGCAGC
>NZ_JBFAYE010000014.1:0-202614 GCF_040681145.1 Actinoplanes sp. NPDC051861 | reverse complement strand
GCGGGGCCGAACTTCACACGCAACGTCGCGCCACACCCGGTGTGTGGAGTTGGGGTGCGCAGCGGGGCCGAACTTCACACGCAACGTCGCGCCACACCCGGTGTGTGGAGTTGGGGTGCGCAGCGGGGCCGAACTTCACACGCAACGTCGCGCCACGCTTGGTGTGTGGAGTTGGGGTGCGCAGCGCGGCCGAACTCCCCACGCAACGTTGTTTGGGGCTTGGTGTGTGGAGTTGGGGGTGGGCTGGGGTTGGGCGTGACCACTTACGCAGGTTGCCGGGTGGTGAGTGTTTTGGACGCGTCAGCGGCCAGCTCGCCGCCGCGCGGCCCTCGGCGAAGGTCTGTACCCCACCCCGCTACGACATCAAGCCTTTGATCTTGAAAAGGCCGGGAGGTGGGGGTGGGAACTCAATATGCGCCCTTGCGCTTCAGGACGACCCAGATGGTGCGCCACAGGATGCTCAGGTCGTAGGTGAGCGACCAGTTGTCGACGTAGTAGAGGTCGAGGCGGACGGCCTCGTCCCACGACAGATCGGAGCGTCCGCTCACCTGCCACAGTCCTGTTATTCCGGGGCGGACCAGGAGGCGGCGGCGGACATCGCCGAGGTAGTCGCCGTCGTCGGCGGGCAGAGGGCGCGGGCCGACCAGTGACATCTCGCCCTTGAGGACGTTGATGAGCTGGGGGAGTTCGTCCAGCGAGGTGGCGCGCAGCTTCTGGCCGAACGAGAAGATGCGCGGGTCCTGCTTCATCTTGAAGAGCATGCCGTCGGACTCGTTGAGCTCCTCGAGGGTGGCCTTGCGCTCCTCGGCGTCCTGGTACATCGTGCGGAACTTCCACACGCGGAACGTGCGTCCCTCGTGGCCGACGCGCGGCTGGCGGAAGAAGACCGGGCCGGGGTCGGAGAGGCGGATGCCGATCGCGATGGCCAGCAGGATCGGGCTGATCAGGATCAGTCCGAGGCCGGCGGCGATGCGGTCCATCAGGTTCTTGGTGAGCCAGCCGGGGCCGGAGAGCGTGGGCTCCTCGACGTGCAGCAGCGGCAGGCCCTCGATCGGGCGGATGTGCACGCGCGGGCCGGCGATGTCGGTGAGCTGCGGGGCGACCACCAGGTCGACGCCGGTGCCCTCCAGCTGCCAGGCCAGGCGGCGCAGCTCGCCGGGCTCGGCGCTGGCCGAGCCGCAGACCGCGATCGTGTCGGCGCCGACCTCGCGGACCAGCGACAGGACGTCGCGACCGGCGTAGACCGGGACCGGGGTCTCGATGCCGCGGGCGGCCGCGTAGCCGTCGGTGATGTGTATGGCGACCGGGATCAGGCCGGCGGCCGGGCTGCGGGTGACCGCGGTGTAGACCTCGAGCGCCTCGGGCAGCGTGCCGACCAGGATCATCCGGTGCGCGCCGTGGCCGGTGCGGCGCCGGGCGACGTGGAGGACCTGCCGTGCGGTGACGCGGCACAGCAGGATGAGCAGCAGCGCGCTGATCGAGGCGGTGGCGACCGTGCCACGGGACAGGTCGGCCTTGGTGGCGAACGCCAGCAGCGAGACACCGGCCACGACCGTGACCGAGGTGCGGACGACCCGCTTGAACTCCTCGCTGCCCAGACCGAGGTAACGCCGGTCGTAGGAGCCGTTGGTCCACAGCAGGATCAGCCAGCCGAGCGGCAGTGCCACGTACGCGAAGAACGTGAAGAGTTCTGTGCCGTGCAGGAACAGCCAGCTGCGGTCGGTGAAACCGGCTCGCGACTTCTCCAGGAAGTTGGCGATGTAGCTGGCGCCGAGGACGGAGAGCAGGTCCAGCAGGACGAGGGCGAAAGTGTACGGCCGGTGCCAGCGGGACAGCCGGCGGTGCTGCCGTGTCCACGCGGAACGAGGGACGCCATTGCTCGGTGGCTGCTCCTGCCACTCGAAGCTGTCGTACCCCACGGGCTTGCTCCGGCTGCTGTCGGTAGTTGGGCGATGCAGGCTAGTCGTCACTTCGCCTACGTCCTCCCGCATCCGGAAAAAGATTACGCACCGCCACGACCGTTCGATCATCGGCGGGTCCGCCGATACCCGTTCGCGTCATAACGGTTGCCAGGGACCGAGCCACTATACCGATGGATCGCCCGGAGTGAAGGTGACGTTGCGGCGGCAATCCCGGTGTGTACGGTAAGTGATCGCCCGGTGGCGGATTCACCGCACCAACTTGGACAGGCGACGGTCCGCCAGCGGCTTTCCGCCGGTCTGGCAGGTCGCGCAGTACTGCAGGCTCTTGTCGGCGAAGGACACCTCGCGCACGGTGTCACCGCAGACCGGGCAGGGCAGGCCGGTCCGGGCGTGCACCCGCATCCCGGCGCGTTTCTCGCCCTTGAGCTCGGCCGCCTTCATCCCGATGGACCGCTGCACCGCGTCCGTCTCGATCTCGCGCATCGCGTCGTAGAGCGCGCTGACCTGCTCGTCGGTGAGTTTGCCGGTGAGCGCGAACGGCGACAGCTTGGCGGCGTGCAGGATCTCGTCGGAATACGCGTTACCGATGCCCGCGAGGACCTCCTGGTCGACGAGAACACCCTTGATCTGTCCATTTCGCCCGCGTATGCGAGAAGTGAACTCGTCTAGCGAAACGGCCAAGGCGTCCGGCCCGAGACGCGAGACGCCAGGCACCTCGGCCGCCGGATCGCGGACGAGATAGGCGGCGAGCGACTTCTGGGTGCCGGCCTCGGTCAGATCGAAACCGGACTCGTCGTCGAGGCGGACCCGGATGGCGATCGGGCCGCTGCCCGGCTTGAGCGGCGTCGGCGACTTGAACGACTCGCGGTAGTGGAGCCAGCCGGCGCGGGCCAGATGAATCACCAGGTGAAGGTCCGGGCCGAGGCCGACGTCGAGGAACTTGCCGTGCCGCCCGGCGCTGGTGACGGCGAGACCGGCGGCGGCGGAGGGCGCTGGATCATAAGTCTTCAGCGCGCTGAACGATGCGACCTCGAGACGCTGCACGGTGTGGCCGACCGCGCGCTCACGAAGGAAAGCCGCGAGCGCCTCGACCTCAGGGAGTTCGGGCACTGTCCCACGGTAGCGTCTCGCACCATGAAGGTGGTGGTAGCGCACAACCGGTATCGCGAGGCGATCCCCTCGGGGGAGAACGTCATCGTCGACACCGAGATCGAGCAGTTGCGGGCGGCGGGCGTCGAGGTGCTCCCGTTCCAGCGCAGTTCGGACTCGATCGGCGAGATGCCGGCGTCCCGCAAGGCGCTCCTGCCGATCTCCCCGCTCTACGGCGTGGACGCGCAGCGGGACCTGTCGGCGTTGCTCTCCGCCGAGCGGCCGGACGTGCTGCACCTGCACAACCCCTACCCGCTGCTCTCGCCGTGGGTGATCCGGACCGCGCACAAGCACGGTGTCCCGGTGGTGCAGACCGTGCACAACTACCGGCAGGTCTGCTCGTCCGGGCTGTACTTCCGGGACGGGCACAACTGCCGGGACTGCCGGGGTCGGGCGTTCGGTTGGCCGGCCGTCGCGCACAGGTGCTACCGCGGTTCGGCGGCGCAGAGCGCGATCATGGCGACCACGCTGGCCGTGCACCGGGGGACGTGGCGCTCGGTGGACCGCTACATCGCGCTCACCGACAAGATCGCCGCGCATCTCAGCGACTACGGCATCCCGGCCGACCGCATCGTCGTCAAGCCCAACGGCCTGCCCGACCCGGGTGCGCCCGAGCCGCTCGGCGACGGGTTCCTGTACGGCGCCCGGCTGTCTCCGGAGAAGGGTCTCGGACTGCTGCTCGACGCGTGGCAGCAACACCCCGACGGGAGCCTGGGGACGCTGCGGATCGCCGGTGACGGTGAACTGCGCCCGCTGGCCGAGCAGGCGGCGGCCACTCGGGGCGACGTCGACTATCTGGGCCCGTTGGACCGGGCCGGGATGATCGCGGCGCGTCGGGCGTCAGCCGTGGTGATCGCGGTGCCCACCTGGGAGGACGTGCTCCCCACGGTGATCCTGGAGGCGCTGTCGACCGGGCGGGCGGTCCTGGGTACGGCGGTCGGGGGTATTCCGTACCTGGTCGGTGAGGGGCCGGAGGCGGCCGGGTGGCTGGCCCAGCCGGACCCCGCGTCGCTGGCGGCCGTCCTGCCGGTGGCCCGGGACCAGGCGGCCGCGGTCGCTCCGGCGGCGCGGGAGCGCTACCTGCGGCATTTCCACCCGGACGTGCTGACCAAGCGGCTCATCGACATCTATGCCGGATTCACAGCTCATATCTAGGTAGTTCCGTGGCGCCGCGGGGAACCCAGCGGCGATGACCGATGTCTCACGTCGCACCTTGCTCCTCGGCTCGGCGGCCGCGGTGGTCGCCGGTGGCGCCGGATACCTCGTGGGCGCCCGCCGGGAACCTGATGAGCCAGCCCCGGCTTCTGCCGTAAAAGTACCGAAATATCGGTCTCGGCCCGACCTCGATGGGCTTCCGGACGTCACCATCACCACAGCGGCGGCCGGGACGGTTCCCGGTCACGTGTTCCTGACACCGTTCGCCGGAGCGCTGCGCGGGCCGCTGATCGTCGACGAGCAGGGCTCGCCGATCTGGTTCAAGAAGGTGCCCGACCCGGCCACCGTCGCCATCGACTTCAAGGTCCAGCGATACCGGGGCCGGCCGGTGCTGACCTGGTGGGAGGGGACCATCGGCGGCACCGGCGGGCAGGGCGTCGGCCAGGGCGAGTTCGTCCTGGCCGACGAGTCCTACCGGGAGATCACCAGGATCCGGGCGGCCGGTTCCGAGCAGGCGGACCAGCATGACCTGGTGCTGACGGATCGGGGCACGGCGCTGTTCTGGGTGTACGACCCGGTGAGGTACGACCTGAGCCCGGTGGGTGGACCGTCCGACGGTGTGCTGCATGACGGCGTTCTTCAGGAGATCGACATCGCGACCGGACGGCGGATCTTCGAGTGGCGGGCCCGGGACCATGTGACCCTTCCGGAGTCGTACGCGCCGCTGCCGCAGGGGGACTCGGCACACCTGCCCTACGACTACCTGCACCCGAACTCGGTGAGCCTGGACCGCGACGGGCACCTTCTCTTCTCGGCCCGGCACACGTGGGGGCTCTACAAGGTTCACCGTACGACCGGCGAGGTGATCTGGCGGATCGGCGGCAAGAAGTCGGATCTCCGGGTCGACGAGCGAAGTTCGTTCTCCTGGCAGCACGACTTCCAGCGGCGCCGGGACGGCAGTTACAGCATCTTCGACAACGGCGCCGGGATCACGGTGGAGCGGGAGTACTCACGCGGGTTGATCTTCCGGGTCGACGAGAAGGCGAAGACGGTCACGTTCGTCGCCGAGCACGTCCACCCGCAGCGGCTTTCCGCACCCACCCAGGGCAACTTCCGGGAACTCGCCGACGGCGGCACGTTCATCGGCTGGGGGCAGCAGCCGCACTTCACCGAGCACGCCGCTGACGGGACGGTCCGGCTGGCGGGGCACCTGCCGGCCGACAACCAGTCGTATCGGGCCTACAAGGCCGAGTGGCCCGGGGTGGCCCGTGACCAGCCCGCCCTCGGACTGCGGGTGGACGGCGGCAACGTGATCGCCAGCGCCAGCTGGAACGGGCACACCGGGGTCAGCCGGTGGCGCGCCCGGGCGGGCGGCCAACCGGGCGCGCTGAGCACCGCGGTCGAGGCCGCCCGGACCGGATTCGAGACCTCACTGACCCTCGCCGGCCTCCCCGAATACGTGGTCGTCGAGGCCCTCGACGAGAGGAACCAGGTGATTGGCTCCTCCAGCGCCATCCCGGTCAGGACCTGAGCGCCGCCCTCCCCGCGAAGGCGATCGAAGCCGCCAGGAAGCCGCCGTTGATCAGGGTGAACAACGCTACGAACCAGACGGTCCACTGGGGTGCGACGGTCAGGACGACGCCGGCCAGGGTGATGACGGCGCCGTAGTCGCGGATGAGCTTCACCGCGCGTACCGGCAGGGAGCGGCTGGTGACCATGCTGGCGGCCTGGTCGCCGCCCTGCATGACCGAGGTGACCAGGTTGACCATCCAGGTCGCGGCGAAGCCGGCCAGCAGCCAGGCCGGAGTGTCCGGCTCCTGCGCCTTCGCGGTGGCGGCGAGCGCGGCGACCAGCGCGGACTGCACGGCGACGTCGCACAGCACGTCGAGGCGGGCGCCGGCCGCGCTGGTCTGGCCGGTGACGCGAGCGAGCTGGCCGTCGGAGCAGTCGAAGGCGTAGGCCAGCTGCCAGCCGATCAGCGCCAGCAACCCGACCAACGGGGGCCAGACGTCGCCGTCGGCCACCGGGCCGGCCGCGGCGATCACCACGAACGAGACCAGGCAGCCGATGCCGAGGTTGAGGATGGTCAGGACGGTCGGCGTCAGGTGGTGCTTGTGCGCCTGGACCGCGATGCGGGCGCCGAGGCGCTGACTGACGGCCTCGCTGAAGAGGCCGCCGCCGCGGTTGACCGTGTAGTAGTCAGCCGCGGTGGGCGGCCGGTCAGTGGGTTGCGACGGCATCGTTGTACTCAGCGAGCTTCTGCCGGGTCTCGTCCGGCGTCAGGGCCATGTGCTCCAGGATCGTGTAGCGATCCGGCCGGGTCCGCGGTGCGAACTCCACGATGCGGGCGAACTGGTCGGCGTCCAGGCCGACATCCGAGGGGGTACGCGGCAACTGATGCCGCTCCAGGCACTCGGACATCTGCCGGAAGCGCCGCTCGTCGCCGCGCAGGAACGTGCAGAACAGCGCGCCCAGACCGGCCAGCTCCCCGTGCGAGGCGGTGCCCGGGTAGAGCGAGTCGGTGGCGTGCATGATCTCGTGGCAGCCGCCGCTGGACGGCCGGCTGCTGCCGCAGACCGCCATCGCGAGGCCGCTGGAGATCAGCGCCTCGGCCAGCACCGTGACGAACGCGTCGTCGGACATGTCGCCGGGCATGGTGAGCACCGCCTCGGCACCCATCCGGGCCAGCGAGGCGGCCAGGCCGTCGACCGGCTCGCCGCGTACCTCACGGGCGAGTTCCCAGTCGGCCAGCGCGCTGATGTTGCTGATCACGTCGCCGATGCCGGCCCGGTTGACCCGCTCCGGGCCGTTCTCCACGAAGTCCAGGTCGACGATGACGCCGAACGGGATGTGCACGCCGTAGGAGCCCTTGATCCCGTCGTTGATCAGGCTGGCCACCGGTGAGGCGATCCCGTCGTTGGCGAGGCTGGTCGCCACCGAGACCATCGGCAGGCCCCAGCGGCTCGCCGCGTACTTCGCGGTGTCCACGGTCTTGCCGCCGCCGATGCCGACCACCGCGTCGTAGTGCCCGGACCGCAGCTTGTCGGCGAGTTCGAGAGCGGCGTCGAGCGTGCCGCCGGTGGTGACGAAGACGTCCGCCGACTTCAGCGACGGGCGGATCAGGTCGACGACCTTCTCACCGAGACCGGGCCCGACCACGACCGCGACCTCGCCGCCGGACGAGATGCGCCCGTCGGCCAGGATGTTGCGCAGGTCTGCCACCGCGCCCCGCCGCACGTCGATGTGCAGCGGGGTCTGGACGCTACGGGCTAGTAGCGGCATGCGATGTCCCGGGCCTTGGCCAGGTCGTCGTGGTTGTCCACCTCGACCCAGGGCAGGTCGCCGATCTCGGCGGCCCGGACCTCGCCGCCGCGGTTCGCGTACTCCTGGAAGCCGTCCTCGTAGTAGAGGTTCGGGTCGCGCTCGAAGGTCGTCTTCAGCGCGTCGGCCAGCCGGCCGGCGGCGGACGCCTCGATGATGTTGGCGCCGATGTACTCCCCGTACGCCTCGGCGGGCTCCATCAGCTTCGTGATTTTGGTGAGCTGGCCATCTGCATTGAAGACGGTCTTCATCTCCTCGTCAGCCAGCTTCTTAACAGTGTCCACTGCCAGCAGGATGCTCGGGCCGCGGTGGGCCAGAAGCGTCTCCTCCACGCTGACCGGGTGAACGGTGTCGCCGTTGACCATGAGCGCACCCTGCGCGAAGTGGTCCCGGGCCAGCCAGAGCGAGTACGCGTTGTTCCACTCCTCGGCCTTGTCGTTGTGAACGAGGGAGATCTTCACGCCGTACCTGTTTTGGAACGCCTCGACACGCTCCTCCACGGCGCCGGCGCAATAGCCGACGACGATCGTGACGTCCGTCAGCCCGGCCGCGGCCAGGTTGCGCAACGAGATGTCCATGATCGTCGTCTCCCCGTCCACGGGGACCAGCGCCTTCGGCAGCGTGTCCGTGTACGGGCGCAACCTGCGCCCGGCCCCTGCGGCGAGAACTAGACCGATCATGGGGTGGTTCCTTCCAAAACGAGGGTATGAAGGTGCCCAGCGAGGATAGCGGCACTCGCAAGGACCGCTTTGAAAATGGTATAGACCCGGCTTCTAAGCTGTTGGGCATGACCGCTGAGCAGCTGATCTCCTTCGCCCGTGGCGCCCCGTCGCTGGACATCGTCGACGTGGAGGGCCTGAAGGCCGCCGCCGCGCGCGCTTTCGACGCCGACCCGGCCGGCGTGACCGCCTACGGTACCTCCGTCGGCTACCTCCCGCTGCGGAGCTGGATCGCCGACAAGCACGGCGTCTCAGCCGACCAGGTGATTGTGACCAACGGCTCCCTCCAGGCCGACGCGTTCCTCTTCGGGCACCTGGTCCAGCCCGGCGACGACGTGATCGTGGAGAAGCCGACGTACGACCGGACGCTGCTCAACCTGCAGAACCTGGGTGCCAAGGTGCACCAGGTGACGCTCCAGTCCGACGGCATCGACGTCGACGAGCTGCGCGGCCTGCTCGAGTCCGGCCTGCGCCCGAAGCTCGCGCACATCATCCCGAACTACCAGAACCCGGCCGGCCTGACGCTGTCGCTGGAGAAGCGGCGCGTGCTGCTGGCCCTCGCCGCCGAGTACGGCTTCGTGATCTTCGAGGACGACCCGTACGTGGACATCCGCTTCCGCGGCGAGCCGCTGCCCTCGATGCTCTCGCTCGACACCGAGAACACCGTGGTGCACGCCTCCAGCTTCACCAAGACGGTCTGCCCGGGTGTCCGGGTCGGTTACCTGGTCGGCCCGGCCGCGCTCATCGACGCGATCGCGAAGAAGGCCACCAACCTCTACATCTCCCCGGGCATGGTCTCCGAGGCGATCGTGCACCAGTTCTGCGTGTCCGGCGACATCGAGAAGTCCGTCCGGACGGTCAGCGCCGCGCTGGGCGAACGGGCGCGGGTGCTGGCCGAGTCGATCCGCAAGCACATCCCCGGCGCCACTTTCACCGAGCCGGACGGTGGGTACTTCCTCTGGGTGGACCTGCCCTCGGACGTCGACGTGGACAGGCTGTTCCCGGTCGCCATGAAGAAGGGTGTCGCGGTCGTGAAGGGCAGCGACTTCCTGCTCTCCGGCGGTAAGAGCTCGCTGCGGCTGGCCTATTCCGCGGTCACCGTCGACCAGATCGACGAGGGCGTGCGGCGCATCGCCGAGGCCATCGAAGAGGTACGGGGCTGACACGGTCTTTCCCGTGCCGGCGCCGAGCCGGCACGGGAACCTCCGGGTAACCTCGATTGGTTTGTCGTCCCCGGGGGAGGTTGAGATGACCGAGCGCGAAACTGCCACCTGGACTCGCAACTGGGCGGCGCGGGCGATGAATCGCCTGCTCGCCAACGGCGACTCCGCCGATCCGAACGGCACCGGGATCGGCACGTCGACCTCTGTCGTCGACTGCGGCGTCTACGCCGGTGGCAAGCGCATGCCGGGTGACTTCGCCCCGGATCAGGCGCTGAGCGAGGCGTGCAGCCGCGACGGCGCCTTCGTGTGGCTCGGGCTGCACGAGCCCGACGAGGCGGAGATGGCCGCGATCGCGCACACGTACGGGCTGCACGAGCTGGCCGTGGAGGACGCGGTCAAGGCGGAGCAGCGGCCCAAGCTGGAGCAGTTCAACGACGTGCACTTCCTGGTGCTGCGCACCGCGCGGTACGTGCCGCACCAGGAGCTGACCGAGAGCTCCCAGGTGGTGGAGACCGGTCAGATGATGATCTTCATCGGGGAGCGGTTCGTCATCACGGTCCGGCACGGTGACGCGTCCGAGCTGGCGCCGGTGCGGGCCGATCTGGAGGCGCAGCGGGCGGTGCTGCTGGAGCAGGGCCCGTGGGCGGTGGCGTACGCGGTGACCGACCGGGTCGTCGACCACTATCTCGAGGTGGCCGACCAGGTCGAGGCGGACCTGGACATCATCGAGGAGGGCGTCTTCTCGCGTGACCGGATCGCCCCGATACAGCAGGTCTATCAGTTGAAGCGGGAACTGGTGGAGTTCCGCCGGGCCGTGGTCCCGCTGCAGCGGCCGCTCGCGGCGATCACGTCGAGCCAGGGTGTGGTGCCGAAGGAGATCCGGCGCTACTTCCGGGACGTGCAGGATCACCTCACGCGGACGGTGGAGCAGGTTTCGTCGTACGACGACCTGCTCAACTCGATCCTGCAGGCGCGGCTGGCCCAGGTGACCGTCGACCAGAACAACGACATGCGAAAGATCGCCTCGTGGGCGGCCATCGCGACGGTCTGGACCGCGTTCGCCGGTGTCTACGGGATGAACTTCGACTACATGCCCGAGACCGACTGGAAGTACGGCTATCCCGCCCTGATCGCGGTCCTCTCCCTGGTCACCGTTGTGCTCTACCGCGCGCTGCGGCGCAACGGCTGGCTCTGAGACGGCCGGCCCGACCCTGGGTCGATCCGGGGCCGGGCAGCCGTGACAGCGGTGCTTACCGGGGGTTCTGCTTGCTCGGGTCGGCAACCGTGCCGTTCGACGTGGTGTAGACGGTCGGCTCCATCGGCTCGAAGGCGGCGTCGTCGGCGCCGGTCTGCGAGGCCGTGGCCGGCTCGTACTCCTCCCACTGAGCGTCCCGCCGGCGCCGCGCGAGGTACGCCGCACCGATACCGACCGCGGTGCCGAGCAGCGCGTAACCGGCGAGCCGGCCCTTGCGGCTCTTCTCCCGGCCGGTCGCCTTGCGGGCCTTGTGCTCCAGCTTGCGAGCCGCCTTCTCCTGCTTCTTGAGCTGCTTCCTGCTCTGCTTCTTGGCCGTCTTGCCGGTCTGCCGCACGTTGTCGCTCGCGGCGGTGACCAGCGGGCTCAGCGTCGCGACGGCGCTGTCCCAGCTGTTCGACGCGGCGTCGCGGGCCTTCGAGGCGGCCGGCTGGACGCGGTCCTTGGCCGCCGTGAACTTCGGTCCGACGGTCGCGCTGGTCTCCTGCGCCGCCAGGGACGCGGCGCGCTTGAAGTGATCCATGCTCTGGTTGAGCTCGTTGCGCATCCGTGCTGCGCGGCTGCGGCGACGAATCGTTGCGAACACCAGTGCCCACCTCCTGTGGTCTTCTCCCAGGCCATGTTGCCTTCTCGGGTACCCCCGCGCGGCCGGATCCATGACATGGGGGAGGATCCGAATTGCACGAGAACAGTCCCATCACCGCAGACGGGAGTACCCGTGGCAGAGAACATCTACGCCACCCTTCACACCAACCACGGTGTGATCCGCCTCCAGCTGTTCCCGGATCACGCCCCCGCGACCGTCCGCAACTTCGTGGAACTGGCCGAGGGAACGAAGGAGTACAAGGACCCGCGGACCGGTCAGCCGGGCAGCGGGCCGTACTACGACGGCACCATCTCGCACCGGGTCATCGCCGGTTTCATGATTCAGCTCGGTGACCCGACCGGCACCGGCCGGGGCGGCCCGGGATACCAGTTCGGCGACGAGTTCCACCCGGAGCTCTTCTTCGACCGGCCGTACCTGCTCGCCATGGCGAACGCGGGACCGGGCACGAACGGCTCGCAGTTCTTCATCACGGTCGCGCCGACCCCGCACCTGAACCGGCGGCACACGATCTTCGGGCAGGTGGCCGACGATCAGTCCGCCAAGGTGGTCGACTCGATCGCCAACACGGCGACCGGCCCTGGTGACCGGCCGCGCGAGGACGTCGTCATCCAGCGCGTGGAGATCGAGCGTTCCTGACGGCTCACGGTACCTTTGGTGCCATGAGTGAGGCTCCCTCGACGGCACCGGTGTGCTATCGCCATCCGTCACGAGAGACCATGCTCCGGTGCAGCCGGTGTGATCGTCCGATCTGCACCAGTTGCATGAACGACGCAGCGGTCGGCCATCAGTGCCCGGACTGTGTCAAAGAGGGACGCCGTAGCCAGCGGCCGGCGCGCACCGCCTTCGGCGGCAGTCGCGCCGGCCAGCTCGGCTATGCGACGACCGGGATCATCGCGATCAACTCGCTCGTGATGATCGCCTCCGCGGTCCTCGGCGGCCCGCGCGCCATCGCCGGCGCCGGCGGCTTCTTCGGCCTGCTCGGCGAGGGCACCCCGCTCACCGACTTCGGCGAGGTGCTCGGCTGGGCGACGTACGGCGGACAGGTGCACGGCATCGCCGAAGGCGAGTGGTACCGCCTGTTCACCGCGATGTTCCTGCACTACGGCGTCGTGCATCTGCTGCTCAACATGATGCTGGTGGCACAGCTCGGCCGCTATCTGGAGACCCAGCTCGGCCCGATGCGGTTCCTCGCGCTATATCTGCTCGCCGGTCTCGGCGGCAACGTCACGGCGTATGTGTTCCAACCCGCCAACCAGCCCTCGGCGGGCGCCTCCACGGCCACCTTCGGCCTGATCGCGGCCGTCTTCGTGGTGAACCGGCGGCTCCTGCGTGACCCCGGCCCGATGGTGCCGCTGCTGGTCACGAACCTGATTTTCACGTTCACGATCCCGCACATCTCGATCGCGGGACACCTGGGTGGACTCGTGTCGGGTGCCGCCGCGGCCGCCGCTCTGGCGTACCCGAAGCTGCCCCACCGCACGCTCAAACAGGTGATCGGGCTGTCGGCGCTGCTGATCGTGCTGGTCGCGGCGGCGGTGTTCAGGACACAGTCGATCCTCGGTTAGCCGCGCAGGTCACTCAGCTGGGTGACGACATCGTCCGGCAGGGCACCCAGATCGTGCGGGCCGTACAGGTAGACGGCATCACCGGCGTCGATCTCCAGGAGTTCATTGCGGAGGCCGCGGCGGACGGTTCGCTCAACGCGTACCCTCTCGATTTTTGACCAAGGCAGATGCTTGCGCGTGGCGAATCCGGTGACCACCGTGACGCCCTCCGCGTCCGCCGCCAGGCGGACCGGAACCAGCAGATCCCGCAGTGCCCACCCGGCCAGTCCCACCGCGACCGCACCGGCCAGCACCCAGCGCACCGGATCGCCCTCGGCGAATGCCACGGCGAGCACCACGAAGGCGACCGCACCCATCAGCTTGGAGACCGGCAGAACCGGCTTCACGCGCCACTGCATGGCAAACACTATGGCAGCAGAGGGCCTGTAATTCGATATTCAGCGGGTCCGGCCGCGCCCTGTCCGTTCATACCCCGTTAAACATCACATGGACGTGTTCTTGAGTACGTTCCACACCGCAGCCGAAGCCGGAACGGTCTCTCCCCCGACGGCAAGCCGGCACCTGTCGATCTTCCGAAACTGCGTGGACCAGGACGACCCCGCTGTCCTGGTGGCCCGATGCGCCCGGCCGGGCGGCCCGCTCTCCGGCAACTATCACCTGCTGCTGACGCGGCGCCGGATGGTGGTCGTCCAGGAGACGCGGCCGCTGCGCCGGCTGCGGCTGCACCTGCACGCCAACCTGCGCCACCTCAGCAACGTGACCTGGCGGCTCGATCTCGCCAAGCCGTCCATCGAGGTGGCCGTCACGGCGATGGACGGGGTGCGCGAACGGTTCCGGATGAAGCTCGGCGACTCCGACGCCGTCTGGCGCGTCGAGGAGTTGCTGCGCGCGGTGTTCCAGGGCCGGCGGGAGCCGGTGGCGGTGCCGGTGCGGGCTCCCGCACCGGTCTTCGCCTGATCGTTTTACGTCGTTACAGGAAGGCCTCGATCGAGCGGCGGATTCCGGCCGGGTCGAGGCCGTGTTCCTGAGCGTGATCACGCCAGGAGCCGTAGCGCCGCACCTCGGTGCGCCCGACACCGAGGTGCAGCGCGCGGAACTCGCTCGTCAGCCGGGCCGACGTGCCGGACAGGTACGGCTCGACCATCACCACCTCGGTCCCGGCCAGCGCGTGCAGCCCTTCGGTGTCGAGCGGGCGCGGCGTGTTGGTGTAGGCGACCGTGACATCCATGTCCCGGACGGCCTCCAGGACCGGGTCCAGCATCGGCCCCACCGCGACGACCAGCGGGCCGCCGTGTTTGATCACTCGGAGCTTGCCGCTGTCGGGGTGGGCCTGGCTGTTCTCCTGCACGGAGAGGCGTACGTAGACCCGGTCGTCGTGCAGCGCGGCCGCTCGCAGCAGGCCCGGCACCTCGTCCCTGTGGCCCGGCACGTGCACGGTCCAGCCCTCCAGCGTGTCCAGCAGCGCCACGTCACCCGGTGACTGGTGCGTGTAGCCCTCCTCCGCCGCGTCGTACGAGGCGCCGATGCTGACCAGCACGGCACCCGCGTCCTGGTGGGCGAAGTCGAGCTTGATCTGCTCGTACGCCCGGTCGACGAGGAACGGCGCGTAGGAGTGCAGAATCGGCCGGAGCCCGGTCAGCGCGAGCCCGCCGCCGACCCCGGCCATGAGTTGCTCACGGATGCCGACGTTGAACACTCGGTCCGGATGTCGCTGCTGAGCGGTGCGGAACGAGTCGGCTGAGATGTCCGCGAGCACCAGCGCGGTACGCGGATCGTCGTCGAGCAGGGCGGTCGTCGTGTTGATGAAGGTCTCACGCATGGCTCTTCCTTTCCACGGCTGCGACTACCAGGTGCGGGCGTCCGGTGATGCGGAACGAACGTTCTATCTCGTCGTGGTCGCGCCCGTTGACCACGGAGACGCTCCAGCCGGGGAAGCGGGCCGGAATGCCGCCCGGCCAGCCGTGGGTTGATGACTGGTTGTCGATGACGATGGCGGTGAGGGGGAGCTTGATCGCGGCGGCGTAGGCGATCGCCTCGTGGTTCGAGCCCTCGTCGAGTTCGGCGTCGCCCAGCAGAACGAACGTTCTTGCCTCCGCGAAGCCCTGCGCGCGCAGCCCGAGCGCGGTGCCGACGGCGAGACCCAGCCCGTGCCCGAGCGATCCGGTCCCGACCTCGACACCCGGGATGAGCACCCGGTCAGGGTGGTGCCCGAGTCGGCTGTGCGAGCCGCCGACGTCGTCAAGCCACTGTTCGGGGATGAAACCCTTGGCGGCCAGGACTGCGTAGTAGGCCGCCGGCCCGTGGCCCTTGGAGAGCAGGAAGCGGTCGCGGTCGGGTTCGTCAGCGGTCTCCGGCGTGTTCCGGAGCACCCGGTCGTAGAGAACCCAGAGCACGTCCAGAGTGGAGTGGGCGCTCGGCGCGTGTTTCGCGTCACCGGTGACCCGGCTGAGCAGGGTCTGCAGACGGCGTGTGGGTGCGGTGAGTACGGTCATGCACCTAGGCTGCAACTTGAAGTTCACTTCAGCTCAAGGAGTTGCGATGGAGACGCTCACCATCGGCGATCTGGCCGCCCGCAGCGGGGTGGCGCCGTCGGCGCTGCGGTTCTACGAGCGGGAGGGGCTCATCCACGCGTCGCGGACCAGCGGCAATCAGCGGCGCTATGAGCGGGCTGAGCTGCGGAGAGTGGCCTTCATCAAGATCGCGCAGCAGGTGGGGGTGTCGCTGGACGAGATCCGGGCGGCGCTGGAGTCGCTGCCGGAGAACCGGACGCCCACCAAGGCTGACTGGTCGAGGTTGTCGGCGCGGTGGCGGTATCGGTTGGAGGAGCGGATCGCGGTGCTGGAGCGGCTGCGGGATCAGTTGACGGGGTGCATCGGGTGCGGGTGCCTGTCGTTGCAGAGGTGCAAGTTGGTCAATCCGTCGGACCAGTTGGCGGGGAGAGGGGCCGGCCCTCAGATGATCATAAATCCGCCTCAGGACTGAGCCTTGTTCTGTCGCCACTGCGCCAGAGTTCGAACAACCGCGACGGTCAGCGGGTGTTCGCTTCCGTGGATCCGCTTCCGAACCGCTGCGACCTCCTCCAGCAGTGCGATGGCGTCGTCGGCCTGACCCGATCGCCAGTAGGCGGCGGCGAGGTTGGCCCGGGTGCTGATCGTGTCCGGGTGTTCGGAGCCCAGGATGCGCATTCGGTAAGTCAGCACCTGCTCGTGCATGGGGATGGCGTCCGTGAAACGCCCCGTCATCGAGTATGAGGTGGCGAGGTTTGCGCGGGCAGTAAAGGTGTGCAGGTGCTCCGGGCCGAGAATCCGCTCGCAATCACTGATGATCTGCTTCAGTAATGCGATGGCATCATCCACCCGGCGGACCTGTAGGTAGGAGTTCGCAAGGTGGCTCCGGACGGTGAGGACGTGCCGGTGTTCCGAACCGAGGACCCGGACGAAGTCGTGAACGGCCCGTTCCTGCATGCTGATCGATTCGTCCGCGCGGCCAGCGAGACGGTAGCAATCGGCTAGGTTCGCACGCGCGATGAGAGTTTCTGGGTCATCGACACCCCGGATCCGTTCGGACTCCCTGACGACCTGTTCGAGCAGGCCGACCGCGTCGGCAATCCGGCCTGCAAAGCTGTAGGCGTTGGCGAGGTTGGCGCGGGTGGTGAGAGTACCGGCATTTTCCGGGCCGAGTTCCGGTTCCGAGTAGGCAAGAGCGCTCTCAAAGATGGCTACCGCCGTGTCGAAGTTTCCCTGATACTGCTGGTAGACGGCCGTGCGGTCGCGTAGGAAAAGCATCGTCGCGGAGTGGTCGCCGGGCGACATGTGGTCGGTCAGAGCCGCCACATGAGGGAGAAGCGCTGCCCACATTGCGAACCCTTCCACGTTCGAGGCGGGATCCGGGGGTGCCGCGGCCACGAGTAGTTTCATTGCCGATTCCCGGGAGTCATCTTCCGTGGCCTGGCTTCGCGTGACGGCCTGGACCAACCGGTGCATCGCCACCCCACTCGGCCGGCGGCTGATCATCGAATAGGACGTGAGCACGGCGAGCGCGTCGGCCACATCACGGTGATCGTCGGCGAGCGGGTTCAACACCGCCTCCGGAAGCGGATCGGCGCCCAGCCACGCCATCACCTCCAGCACCCCGGCCGCGAGCGGGCTCTTCTCCATGACGGCACTCATGGTCACGGTCCAGACGGCGGCGAGGGTGCGCGACCGAGTGCCTCCCTCACCCGCGTCGCTCGCCGCTCGAGCGAACTCCTCGGTCAGCAGCGCGGTGTACTCGTCGAAGGTCATCGCGTGGTGCTGGCTGATGTAGGCGGCCGCCTGCTGCAGGCCGAGCGGCAGGTCACCCAGATGTTGCGCCAGCCGTTCGGCTCCGTCGCTGTCGTCGAGGCCGGTCAACTCCCGCAGCAGGCGCACACTCGCGGGGCGCTCCAACACCTCCAGTTGCATGGTTCTGAGTCCGAGGCTGCGCCAGCGGGAGCCGAGGTTACGGCGGGTGGTGATCAGAATCTGCCCACGCCCGGACACCGCGCCGAGCAGCTCAGCGATGTCGTCGATGTCCTCGACGTTGTCCAGCACCAGCAGCCAGCCGGTGTTCGACTGCAGCCAGCCCACCGCCCACTCCTGAGCCTCGGCGAGTTTTGCGACCGGGTGCAGGCGCTTCGTCAGGGCTGCGAGACCGAGTCCGACGGCCTGCTTGTTCTCCGCGGTTATCCACCAGATCAGCCGGTAGCGGTTCAGGTAGGAGCGGGCGTACTGGTTGGCCAGCTCGCTCTTGCCGATCCCGCCCAACCCGTGCACCGCCGCCTGGCCCACCACGACTCCCGTTTCGGTGCCGCCGAGCAGTTGGAACAGGTCGGCGACGTCGCGGCCCTCGAAGACCGAGGAGGCGGGCGGCAGGTTGTGCGGCACTGTGCCGTCGCCGGTCCGCTGCGGAGGCGGCAGGGTGTCGGCGTCGACGTCGAAGGCGTTCAGCGTGTTGTGGGAGCCGACCTGCACGTTGCGGCTGCCGCTGATCTCGGCCTCGTACTCCGTCATGGTCACCGCCCCACCGCGTCCCGCTACATCGAAACGGTATAGCAGGCGAGCGCAGTGACAGAATGGTCACCTCCGGACACTGAAGGTGATCACGTTGACGGGTGTGGACGCCTCGCATGCGCGGGGCGTGCAGGTCGGCGACAACAACGCGCAGCACAACTACCACGTCGTGGTGCGCCGGCCGGACGAGGTGCCGGTGCCCGCGGGGCGACTGGTCGCTCTACCGCGCCTGCCTGTCTCGCCGTTCGTGGGCCGCGACGGCGACCTGGCGCGGCTGCGGCAGGCGCTGAGCGCCACCGGCACGACAGTGGTGGGCCAGGCCGTGTTCGGGCTCGGCGGCGTCGGCAAGAGCGAGCTTGCGTTGCAGTACGCGACCCGGGACGGTGAGAGTTACGGGTTGGTCTGGTGGGCGGCGGCCGAGGACGGCGAGGTTCTGCAGTCGTCGCTGGCCGAGCTGGCGCGGCGGCTCGAACCAGCGCACACGCAGGCGGGTGTCACCACCGGCGACGCTGCCACGTGGGCGTCGCAGTGGTTGCAGGCGCATCCCGGGTGGCTGCTGATCCTGGACAATGTCGAGGATCAGCAGACGGTGTCCGCGCTGTTGGCGCAGGTCGGGCCGTTCGGACGGGTCATCATCACGACGCGGCGGGACATCAACTGGCGTGGCAGGATCCGCCCGCTGTCGCTCGAGGTCCTGGAACCCGACGACGCGATGGCTCTGCTGGTCGGCCTGACGGGTCGCGACGGCGAACACGAGGCGGCGGCTGAGTTGGTGGCCGAGTTGGGTCAACTTCCGCTCGCATTGGAGCAGGCGGGCGCCTACATCGGCGAACAGCGGATCACGATCACCGGCTATCTGGCGTTGCTGCGCGCGCGGCCGGTGGAGGCGTTCGCCGGTGTCGACCAGGGCGGGCAGGCGTCGCGTACGATCGCCCGGCTCTGGGACATCACGCTGGACGCGATTCGGGAGCGGGAACCGTTCGCGCTCCGGCTGCTGGAGGTTCTCTCCTACCTGGCGCCCGACGGCATCCCGCGTCGGTACCTGGTCACATTGACCGACGAACAGGCTCGGGTCGACCGGGCTCTCGGGATACTTGCGTCCTACAGCATGATCACCCTTGACGACGCGACGATCTCCGTGCATCGGCTGGTCCAGGCGGTGCTCAGGGCCCGCTGCGACGACGACACTGCGGTCAAGGATGCGGCGCGGCTGCTCCTGGAGGCGATGCCAAGCGGAAACGCGCTGACCGCCGTCCGCGCGTGGCCGCAGTGGCGGGAGGTGATCCCGCATATCGACGCCTTCACCCTGGCCGTGTCGGATGATCATCCGTCTCAGAGCGTCGCCGTTCTTCTTGCCAACTCTGCCGTTTTCGCTTCTGCGCAGGGCCAGCCCGAGATCGCCTTGCCCAAGGAGCTACGCGCATTGCGGATCAACGAGGCCATGCTCGGCGCTGATCACCCGCGCGTTGCCGTGGGCTTGGACAACTTGGCCTACACGTTGAGCGATCTGGGTCGTATCGAGGAGGCGCTGCCGCTGCAGGAGCGCGCATTGCAGATCAGCGAGGCGGCACTCGGCCCGGACCACACCGATGTCGCCGTGCGTCTCAGCAACCTGGGGTGGACGTTGAGCGAACTGAATCGCGTCGACGAGGCCCTGCCGTTGTTGCAGCGCGCATTCCGCATCAGCGAGGCAGCCCTCGGGCCTGACGACCCGGACGTCGCCACCTGGCTGGACAATCTGGCCAACACCTTGAGCAACATGGGCCGCGCCTCGGAGGCGCTGCCGTTGCAGGAGCGGGCGCTGCGCATCAGTGAGGCGGCCCTCGGCCCCGATCATCCGAGCATCGCCACGAGGTTGAACAACCTCGCCTTCACCATGGTCAAGCTGAATCGCGTCGGCGATGCGAAGCGGTTTCAGGAGCGGGCGGTGCGGATCTGCGAGACCGCGCTGGACCCCGGTCATCCGAGGATCGCCGAGGTCAAGCGCAACTTGGAACATCTGGTGAGATTGCTTGATCCCGGATCGCGTGACGCCGTCGACCTCTGACTGCGGAGGGCGTGGGATTCGAACCCACGATGAGTTCAGCGCAAGGGACCTCGCGGCGATCATCTCCACAGTTCGTTCACAACTCCACCTCCGCCTCTGCGCACCCGGTCAATAAGCTCACGGCCGCGGGACAACACAGCAGAGAAGCAGAGGTGGCGCCGTGGAGACGACCGAGCGACGGGTCCTCGTGGTCGAGGACGAACGTGCCATCGCCGACGCCGTCGCCGTCCGCTTGCGTGCCGAGGGTTTCCTGGTGCACATGGCCGGTGATGGTCCCAGCGCGGTGCAGGCGGCACGCGCCTTCCTGCCCGACGTGATCGTGCTGGACGTGATGCTGCCCGGTTTCGACGGCCTCGAGGTCTGCCGCCGGATCCAGGCCGAGCGCCCGGTGCCGGTGCTCATGCTGACCGCCCGTGGCGACGAGACCGATCTGCTGGTCGGGCTCGCGGTGGGCGCCGACGACTACATGGCCAAGCCGTTCTCGATGCGCGAGCTGGCCGCACGGGTGCACGCGCTGCTGCGCCGGGTGGAGAAGAATGCGGCTCGGCCTGCGCAGAAGCACCTGATCCGGCTCGGCGACCTGGAGATCAACCAGGCGGAGCGGCGGGTGCTGCGCGGCGGTGTCGAGGCGCACCTCACCCCGACCGAGTTCGACCTGCTCGTCCACCTGGCCGGACGGCCGCGCACGGTGCTGCCCCGGGAGCGGCTGCTCGC
Organism: Actinoplanes sp. NPDC051861; assembly: GCF_040681145.1. Taxonomy (NCBI): domain Bacteria; kingdom Bacillati; phylum Actinomycetota; class Actinomycetes; order Micromonosporales; family Micromonosporaceae; genus Actinoplanes; species Actinoplanes sp. NPDC051861. Next base: position 181,970 of record NZ_JBFAYE010000014.1, on the reverse strand, counting down.
CGAGGTCTGGGGGTGGGCGGACGCCTCCGGGACGCGGACCGTCGACAGCCACATCAAGGGCCTGCGGCGCAAGCTCGGCGCGGATCTGATCCGCACCGTGCACGGTGTCGGTTACGCGCTGGAGGTCGACAGATGATGGTTCTCATCCACAACGTCGCCGCCCGCGCGTTCGGCTGGCTGCCCCGGCCGCTCGACCCGGTCCGGTCGATCAAGGCGAAACTCTCGCTGGCGCTCGGGTTCGCCGGCGGGGTGGGCCTGCTGGTCTTCCTGTGGAGCATCGACTTCTACCGGATCGACGTGCTGTGGACCGCCATCGCGGCCGCGCTCGGCCTGGTCACCCTGCAGGTGATGGCCCACGGCGCGACCGTGCCGCTGCGCGAGATGACCGTCGCGGCCCGGGCCATGGCGCGCGGCGACTACACCCGGCGGGTGCGCACCCGGTCCCAGGACGAGGTCGGTGAGCTGGCCGCGGCGTTCAACCAGATGGCCGCGGACCTGGCGGCCGCGGACCGGCAGCGGCGCGAGCTGATCGCGAACGTGTCGCACGAGTTGCGTACGCCGATCACCGCTCTCCAGGGCATGCTGGAGAACATCGTCGACGGGGTGGCCTCCGCCGAACCCGAGACGATGCGCACCGCCCTGGCACAGACCGAGCGGCTCAGCCGCCTGGTCACCGACCTGCTCGACCTGTCCAGACTGGACGCCGGCGTCGTGCCGCTGCGCCAGGATCTGGTCGACGTCCCCTCGTTCCTCGACGGCGTGGCCCGGGAGGCCGCGGTCAACGCCGACGGCACCGGCCTCGACGTGAAGTTCGAGGTGTCCGCCCCCGGGGTGGTCGTCACCGGCGACCGGGAGCGCCTGCACCAGGTCTTCGCCAACCTGCTGGACAACGCGGCCCGGCACAGCCCGCCCGGCGGCATCGTCACGGTCCGCGCCGAACGGCGGGACGAACACCTCATGGTCTCCGTGATCGATCAGGGCGCCGGCATCCCGGCCGCCGACCGGGAACGGGTCTTCGAACGCTTCACCCGCGGTGAGCGGGCGACCGGCGGCGGTACCGGGCTCGGCCTGGCGATCGCCCGCTGGGTGGTCCAGCTGCACCGCGGGACAATCGCGGTGGTCGAGCCCGACGACCAGCACGGTTGCCACATCCAGGTACGCATTCCGCTGCAAGCCGCCTGAAAGCGCAACAAGCCGCCTGAAAGAGCGCAACAAGCCGCCTGAAAAGGCGCAAACAAGCCGCCTGAAAGAGCGCAACAAGCCGCCTGAAAAGGCGCAAACAAGCCGCCTGAAAGCGCGAACAAGCCGTCTGAAAGGGCGAAACGACATGTCCACGGCACCCCCAGCTCCGCAAGCGGAACAAAAAGGTCAAATAGACGGACCTTTCCATGGACCGTGGCCGATCACGAGCCGCTGGCCGGGACCCGGCCGCCCAGCGTCCGCAGCCACCCTGGCCGCCCTGCTGATCGCCGCCGTGGTCAGCGCGTTCGCCCTGCCGCTCGACCGGCCCGGCATCGGCTGGCTCATCACCGCGGTGGCCGGCACCGCCGCGCTGGTCGCCGCCCGGGTCATCCGCGACGAGGACGCCGTCCCGCCGCTGGTCAACCGCCCCGGGACGACTCTGGCGAGGGACCGCTTCCTCTGGGCCACCGCCACCGTCGCCCTGCTCGCGGTCGGCACGTTCCGGGCCGCGGAATGGCTCTTCGTGCTGTGCGTGCTGACCGCGACGGTCACCACGGTTCTCGCGATCACGACCGGGCGCTCGCTGCGGGCGATCGTCGTCGGGTACCTGCTCACCCCGATCGCCGCGATCCGCGGCCTCCGTTGGCTGCAGCTCGGATTCGCCCGCCAGAGTCACCGCGGCTCGAACACCGCCGCGATCCGGGTGATCGGCACCGTCGCCGTCTCGCTGCTGCTGCTTCTCGTCTTCGGCTCGCTCTTCGTCTCCGCCGACGCCGCGTTCGCCCGGGTGTTCGAGGCCCTCGTGCCGGAGATCCGGGTGGACTCGGTGTTCCGCTGGGTGTTCGTCGGCACGCTCACCCTCACGCTGCTGGCCGGTGCCGCATATCTGCGCGCAGCACCGGTCGCGGCCGGTGACCTCGACAAGACCGAGGGCCGCAAGGTGGGCCGCCTGGAGTGGGCGGTGCCGCTCGGCCTGCTGGTGCTGCTCTTCGCCGCGTTCGTCGCGGTGCAGCTCACCGTGCTGTTCGGCGGCAGCCGGCACGTGGTGGAGACCGACGGCCTCACCTACGCCGAGTACGCCCGAAGCGGCTTCTGGCAGCTCTGCGCCGTCACCGTGCTCACCCTGGTGGTGCTCGCCGGCGCCGCTCGCTGGGCTCCGCGTACCGGGCGGGCCGACCGCGCGCTGCTGCGCTGGGTACTGGGCGCGCTCGCCGTCCTGACCCTGGTCATCGTCGCCTCGGCGCTGCACCGGATGAGCGTCTACACGGACACGTACGGCCTGACCCGCCTGCGCCTGCTGGTTGCCTGCTGCGAGGTGTGGTTCGGGCTGATCCTGGTGATGGTGCTGGTCGCCGGCATCCGGATCCACGCGCCCTGGCTACCCCGGGCCGCGCTCGGCGCCGGAGTGCTGGCCCTGCTCGGGCTCTCCGTCGCCAACCCGGACGGCCTGATCGCGGAGAACCACGTGCAGCGGTACGAGCGGACCCAGCGCATCGACGACTGGTTCCTCAGCACCCTCTCCCCGGACGCGGTGCCCGCACTGGCCACCCTCGACGACGCCGAGCGGCGGGCCTGCCTGCTCTGGGCGATCGGCGACCGGACCGCGGCGGACGAGGGCTGGCGGGAGTGGAACCTGGGCCGTCAGACCGCCCGGGATCTGATCGCCGAGTACCCGCCGGCCGACACGCAGAAGTGCGCTCAGGAGATCTACCGGGATTGACAATTGGCCGGGGGTGGAGAGACTGCCGAACATGGCCGCCGATCCGCCCCCGAGCCCGCGCACCCGAGTGGTGCTCGCCGAGGCCGCGTCCCGGCGTACCACCGACCGGGCCCGCGCCGACCTCGCCGAGCAGACCCCGGTCGGTGAAGCGCTGGTCAAGGGCCTGGTCCGGGCACAGCTCGCGCTGGCTCTCCGGCTCGCGCTGGTGGTGGCGGCCGGGCTCGGGACGCTGCCGCTGCTGTTCGTGGCGGCACCCGCGGTCGGGGCGTTCACCGTCTTCGGGGTGCATCTGCCCTGGCTGCTGCTCGGGCTGCTGTCGTTCCCGTTCCTGCTCGGGGTCGGCGCGGCGTACGTGCGCTGGGCCGAGCGCAACGAGCAGGACTTCGCCGCGCTGATCCGCAGGCCCGACCGGTGAACCCGTACCTGGCGCCCGGCCTCATCGTGGTCGTGCTGGCCACCGTGGCCATCGGCGCGTACGGCCTGCGGTTCGCCCGGACCACCTCCGACTTCCTGGTCGCCTCCCGCTCGGTGAGCCCGTCCTGGAACGCGGCCGCGATCAGCGGCGAGTACCTCTCCGCGGCGTCCTTCCTCGGCGTGGCCGGCCTGATCCTCTGCTACGGCGTGGACATGCTCTGGTACCCGGTCGGGTTCGCCGCCGGATACCTCGCGCTGCTGCTGTTCGTGGCCGCCCCGCTGCGGCGATCCGGCGCGTTCACGCTGCCCGACTTCTGCCAGGTGCGGCTCCGATCGCCGGCGCTGCGGCGGCTGGCGACCACGTTCGTGCTCTTCATCGGCTGTCTCTATCTGCTGCCGCAGCTGCAGGGCGCCGGGCTCACGTTCAGCACGGTCACCGGCGGCTCCTATGTGTGGGGAGCACTGCTGGTCGGCGTCGTGGTGACGGCGAACGTGGCGTTCGGCGGGATGCGGGCGATCACGTTCGTCCAGGCCTTCCAGTACTGGCTCAAGTTGACGGCCCTGGCCGTACCCATGATCTTTCTGATCCTGCAGTGGCAGTCCGACGGCCGCCCGGCCGCCACCCCGCCGGCCGGCGCCGTCTTCCCCGCGGCGACCACCGTGGTGGTGGAGCAGGACGCGGTGCTCGACGGCGGCCGGGCCGTGCACGCCGGCGAGACCCTGACCTTCGCCGCCGGCGACCCGGTGCCGCACGTGAGCACTGTGGACGCCGGGTACGGCCCCGAGTGGCTGCTGCCCGGCGGCGAACTCGGCCTGTTCGCGACGTACTCGCTGATCCTGGCCACGTTCCTGGGCACCATGGGCCTCCCCCACGTGCTGGTCCGGTTCTATACGAATCCGGACGGCGCCTCGGCCCGCCGGACCACCCTCGTGGTGCTCGGCATGGTCGGCGTCTTCTACCTGCTGCCCACCCTGTACGGCGTACTCGGCCGGATCTACACACCCCAACTGCTGATGACCGGCCGCACCGACGCCGTGGTCCTGCTGCTGCCCGAGGCCGCACTGGGCGGCGGGCACCTGGGCCGCCTGCTCGGCGCACTGGTCACCGCGGGCGCTCTCGCCGCCTTCCTCTCCACCTCGTCCGGCCTGCTCACCAGCGTCGCCGGGGTGATCTTCACGGACGTGCTGCGGTCCGGGCGCAACGGGTCGATCCGCGACTTCCGGCTGGCCACCGTGCTGGCCGCGGCGGTGCCGACCGGTCTCGCCCTCTATGTGTCCGACATGGACGTCTCGCAGGTGGTCGGCCTCGCGTTCGCGGTCGCCGCGTCCAGCTTCTGCCCACTGCTGGTGCTCGGCATCTGGTGGCGCGGCCTGACCGACGTGGGGGCGATCGCCGGGCTGGTCGCCGGTGGCGGCGCGGCGATGGCGGCCGTGCTGGTGACCGTTCTCGGGCCGCCGCTCACCGGCCGGGCGGCCGAACTGATCGAGCAGCCGGCGGCCTGGACCGTGCCGCTCGCCTTCGCCGTGATGGTCGGCGGATCGCTGCTGACCAGCCGCCGGGTGCCCGCCGACGTCGGTGCCACCATGCTGCGGCTGCACGCACCGGAGTCGCTGCGAACCTGATTTAAGGTTCTTTAATGTTCGAACCCCGTCCGTGATCATGGCGGGTTCCGTAGATCCGGGCATGAGAGCACGCAGAGGATCCTTCAAGCGGCCGGGCAGCGGACTCACCGGCGGCAACCGCAAACTGGCCATCGGTCTGATCGTCGCCGCCATCGCCGGTGGCGGGATCGCTGTGGGCACCGGGCTCAGCAACGCGTCCACCGTCTGCGACGGGATGGACCAGGCGATTCAGCGAAACCTCGACTTCATGGCCGAGCAGCGCGCCAACCCGAACGCGCAGACCGAGGCGATCCTGAAGAACCGCCAGGACGTCATCAACCTGATCAACCTGCAGAAGCAGCAGGCCGGGTGTGAGGGTGGAGTGGCCGCCCCGCCGGCGGCGGCCCCACCTGCCCAGGAAGAGGAGCAGCAGGAAGCCGCGCCGCCCGCTCAGGAAGAGGAAGAGGCCGCGGCACCCCCCGCAAACGCGGGCGAGGTCGTCTGCAAGGGCTCGACCGTCACCCTCTCCGGCGAGGCCGGCGCACCGTTCGCCTCCAGCGGGACCTTCCCGATCGGGACCCGCCTGAAGGTCACGAACCTCGACAACAACAAGAGCATCACGGTCACCGTGGAGACCACCTCCGGCAGCTGCGTCCTGCTCAACAACGCCGCGTTCGAGGAGGTCCGCGAGCCGGGCAAGTTCCTGATCAGGCGCGCCGTGATCGAACGGGTGGGCTGATCCCTCGGGTCCGCCGGGTGGTTCCCCCACCACCCGGCGGACCGATACGTTCCAGACATGAACATTCCGCCCCAGCGCACGCCCGCCGACGACGGCACCGCGGCGATGTCGCTGCGAGGACTGGTCAAGCGCTTCGACACCCGCCTGGCGGTCTCCGACATCAGCCTGGACGTGCCGGCCGGTTCGTTCTTCGGCCTGCTCGGCCCCAACGGCGCCGGCAAGACCACGACGCTGTCCATGGCGGTGGGCCTGTTGCGGCCCGACGCGGGACAGGCCGTGCTTCTCGGGTACGACGTCTGGCACTCCCCAGCACAGGCGAAGTCGCTGGTCGGCGTCCTGCCCGACGGTGTGCGGATGTTCGACCGGCTCAGCGGGCCGGAGCTGCTGGCGTACCACGGGATGCTGCGCGGCATGCCCGCCGACGTCGTCGACCAGCGCGCCCGTGACCTGCTCGACGTGCTCGAACTCGGCGTCGACAACCGCACTCTGGTGGTCGACTACTCGGCCGGGATGAAGAAGAAGATCGGCCTGGCCTGCGCCCTGCTGCACGCGCCCCGCCTGCTGGTCCTCGACGAGCCGTTCGAGGCGGTCGACCCGGTGTCGGCCGCGCTGATCCGCGACATCCTCCAGCGCTACGTCTCCGGCGGCGGCACCGTCGTCTTCTCCAGCCACGTGCTGGAGGTCGTCGAGCGGCTCTGCTCCGACGTGGCAATCATGTCGGACGGCGTGCTCAGGATGCACGGCCCGCTCGCCGAGATCCGCGGCGAACGTTCGCTGCAGGACGTGTTCGTCCAGGTCGTCGGCGGCCGGGTGGCCACCGGGTCGGAGCTCGCGTGGCTGTGACGCCCTCGGTCTGGCCGTTCGTCCGGCTCAAGCTGCGGATCACCGGCAACGGCCTGCGCGGCCGCCCGGCCCGGATCGTCATGTTCGTCCTGGGCGCGGTCGCCGCCGGGATGCTGGCCGTTCTCGGGTACGCCACCTTCGCCACACCCGGTCTGGTGGACAGCGACCGTGGCGCCGCCGTGCTGTTCCCGTTCGGCGGCGCGTTGCTGGTGCTCGGGTGGATCTTCCTGCCGCTGCTCTTCTTCGGCATCGACGACACGTTCGATCCGGCACAGTTCGCGCTGCTGCCGCTGGCCCGCCGCACCCTGCTGGCCGGTCTCACGGTTGCCGCGCTGATCGGGATTCCGGCGCTCGCCACGCTGGCGGCCACGGCCGGCATGGTGGACAGCGCGGCACGGCTCGGCGGGCCCGGCGCGGCGCTCGTCCAGTTCGCCGGGATCGTCTGCGGACTGCTGCTGTGCGTGGCGCTGAGCCGCTCGGTGATCAGCGCGTTCGCCACCGCTCTGCGGTCCCGACGGGCCCGTGATCTGGCCACGATCCTGCTCGCGGTGGTGGCGGCCTCCCTCGGCCCGGCGCAGTTGCTGCTGCTGGGAGTGCTGAACCGGGCGGACTGGGACAGCGTCGCGGCGATCGCCGAGGTGGTCGGCTGGACTCCACTCGGCGCCCCGTACACCGTTGGCCTCGAGGTCGCGAACGGCCGCCTGTGGGCCGTACCCCTGAAGCTCTTGATCGTGCTGGCAGCGGCCGGCGGCCTGCTCTGGTGGTGGAGCCGCACGCTGGAGCGGGCAATGGCCGGCACCGCGACGGCCGGAAGTCGCGGCGGCACCGGGACCAGGGCAAACGGTCGCGGCCCGGTCGATCAGCTGCTGTTCCGATGGTCGCCGCGCAGCCGATTCGGCGCGCTGATGGCACGCGAGACGCGCTACTGGTGGCGGGAGACGCGGCGGCGTGCGGCGGTGGTCACCCTGGCGGTGGCCGGCGTCTTCCTGCCCCTCTCCAGCGCCTTCGGCTCGGAGAACGCGAGCGGGGCGGGGCTTGCGGTCATCGTGGGCGCGATCGCGCCGATCGGATTGGCAAACCAGTTCGGGTACGAGGGAAGCGCCTACGCCACCAACCTGGCAACCGGGGTTCCGGGCCGCCTGGAGGTGCACTCGCGGGCCGCCGCACACGCCCTGTTCACGGTGCCGTTGCTGCTGCTCGTGGCCCTGGTGAACGGTTTTCTCGCCGGCGCGAGCCCGGCATCGGTCCCGGCACAACTCGGCACCCTGCTCGCGGTCTACGGCGTCGGGCTGGCGCTGGTCCTGCCGGTCTCGGTCCGCGCCGCTTACGCCCTGCCCGACCCGTCCACCCCGTTCGCCATCTCCTCCGGCGGTGGTCTGAGCAAGGCTCTGCCGGCACTCGGCGCGATGGGCGGCGCGGTGCTCGGCGCGCTCCCGGTGATCCTCGCGGGCTACCTTCTCGGCCCGGTCTGGCTGTGGATCGGCCTGCCTGTCGGTCTCGCGTACGGGACGGCGGCGTACGCCCTCGGCGCCCGTCTGGCCGGAAACCTGCTGGACCGGCGGATGCCCGAGCTCCTCGCCGCGATCACCGCCCGCTGACGGTCCGCGCCTCCGGGCCGCTCTTCAGCATGACGGTGTGCAGGCCCTCGCGGCGCACGAAGATCCGGCGGCGCTGCAGAGCGTTGCCGGCCTGCCCGATGACGTACCCATCAAGCCACAGCCAACCGTCGTAGGTGACCCGCGGATCCACCCGGATGATCCGGAACAGCAGGGCCCGGTCACCGGAGAACTGGACGCTCGCCTCCGCGCCGACCTGGACGATGTCACCCGGCCGCAGCATCTCCTGGGGCATCCCTACAAAATAGTTTGTGATCAATTAATCGCGGTAGCGGCGTGCGCCATCTGCAATCGGGAGAATGATCGGGTGAATCCCAACGAGGCGGGTGGCCGCATTCACTCCACCGACCCGTTCGCCGTGCCCGACTCGGCGAAGTCGCCGGTGCGGCGGCTGCGCGGGCGGCTGGCGGCACCGGTGACGATCTGGACGGCACCCGGCCCGGCCGGTCTCACCGTCTCGTCGACCCTGATCGCCGACGGGGAACCGGGGCGCGTCGTCGGCCTGATCGACGAGGAGAGCGACTTCTGGGACGCGGCGCTCACCGCTGGGGTCTTCACCGTCGTCCCGCTCACCCCCGCCGACCGGCAACTGGCCGACCGTTTCGCCGGTCTCATGCCGTCGCCCGGTGGCCTGTTCGCCGCCGGCGAGTGGCGCGAGACCGAGTGGGGCCCGGTGCCCGCGAACGCCACCGCGTGGGCCGGCTGCCGTCTCGACAGCGACCGCCCGTGCGGGTGGGCTCTGCTGGTCGAGGGCGTGATCGAATCCACCGAGATCGCTACCGCCGCCGCGCCGCTGGTCCACTACCGGGGGAGGTACGCCGAGCTGGGCTAGTGCCATTCAGCGCATTCAGACCGCCACTCAGCGCACACCCCGACCATCCGGCCGTGACGTGGCCCACTCCTTCGTACGGTCGCGGAAAGTCAGCCCGCCCCCACGAAGGTGGTGATCCCGTGCCGGCCTCCCCCGAGAGGTACCTCGAGGTACAAAACTCCGAGGAGTTCGCTCAGCTTCGGCACAAGCTGCGCAGCTTCATCTTCCCGACGACGGTTGCATTCATCGTCTGGTACGCCCTTTACGTGCTTCTCTCCGCGTACGCGCGGGACTTCATGGCGATCAAGGTCATCGGCAACATCAACGTCGCCCTGATCTTCGGCCTTCTGCAGTTCGTCTCCACGTTCGTCATCGCGTGGTACTACGCGCGGTTCGCCGCGCGAGAGGTCGACCCGCTCGCCGACAACATCTACGACGAGCTCGAGAACGGCACGCCGAAGGCCGAGGCCGCCGCCACCACCGACGGAGGCACGGACTGATGCCCACCGGGATCCTCGCCGCCGAGGCCAGCACCTCCACCTCGCGGTCACTCACCATCACGCTGTTCCTGATCTTCGTCGCGATCACGCTGGGCATCACCGTGTGGGCGAGCCGGCAGACGAAGACCGCCACCGACTTCTACGCCGGCGGCCGGCAGTTCTCCGGCTTCCAGAACGGCATGGCGATCGGCGGCGACTACATGTCGGCGGCGTCCTTCCTCGGCATCGCCGGCCTGATCGCCCTGTACGGCTACGACGGCTTCCTGTACTCGATCGGCTTCCTGGTCGCGTGGCTGGTGGCGCTCCTGCTCGTCGCCGAGTTCCTGCGCAACTCCGGCCGCTACACGATGGCCGACGTCCTGGCGTTCCGGATGCGCCAGCGCCCGGTACGCACCGCGGCCAGCGCCTCCACGATCGTCGTGTCGATCTTCTACCTGATCGCGCAGATGGTCGGCGCGGGCGCGCTCGTGTCGCTGCTCCTCGGGATCAAGGGCGACACGACGTTCCTGGGCATGGACGCCGACACCGCCAAGGTCGCCACCATCATCCTGGTCGGCGCGCTGATGATCATCTACGTGACGGTCGGCGGCATGAAGGGCACCACGTACGTCCAGATCGTGAAGGCGTTCATGCTGATGGGCGGCGCCGCGATCATGGTCATCATGGTGCTGGCGCACTACAAGTTCAACCTGTCCGCGCTGCTCGGCGACGCCGCCGAACAATCCGGAAAGGGATCGGCCTTCCTCGAACCGGGTCTGCGCTACGGCGTGGAGACGGCGGGTGACGCGGCAAAGACCTTCTACAGCAAGATGGACCTGCTCTCGCTGGGCCTCGCGCTGGTGCTCGGCACCGCCGGTCTTCCGCACATCCTGACCCGGTTCTACACCGTTCCGACCAGCCGGATCGCGCGTAAGAGCGTGCTCTGGGCGATCGGCATCATCGGCACGTTCTACCTGTTCACCCTGGCCCTGGGCTTCGGCGCGGCGGCTCTGGTGGGCGGCGAGAACATCACCGCGCAGGACAAGGCGGGCAACACCGCCGCGCCGCAGCTGGCACAGCAGCTCGGCATCGACTACCTGGGCGGCGACACCGGTGGCTCGATCATGCTGGCGGTGATCGCGGCGGTCGCCTTCGCCACGATCCTCGCCGTGGTCGCCGGTCTGACGCTCGCGTCGTCGTCGAGCCTCGCGCACGACTTCTACGCCAGCGTGATCAAGCGCGGCACCGCCTCCGAGCGGGACGAGGTCCGGGTCGCCCGGATCTCCGCTCTGCTCATCGGCGCCGTGGCGATCGCCCTGTCGATCTTCGCGCAGAGCCTGAACGTGGCGTTCCTCGTGGCGCTCGCGTTCGCGGTGGCGGCGTCGGCGAACCTGCCGGCGATCCTGTACAGCCTGTTCTGGCGCCGGTTCAACACGGCGGGCGCGCTCTGGTCCATCTACGGCGGCCTGGGCTCCGCGGTCATCCTGGTGTTCTTCTCGCCGGTGGTGTCCGGCTCGGCGACCGCCATGTTCCCGGAGTCGGACTGGCACTGGTTCCCGCTGTCCAACCCCGGCATCATCTCCATCCCGCTCGGCTTCTTCTTCGGCTGGCTGGGCACGGTCATCTCCAAGGAGACCGACCCGGAGAAGTACGCGGAGCTCGAGGTCCGGTCGCTGACCGGCCACGGGGCCCACTGACTTACCTCAGACGCGGGCCGGTGCAGTCGCCGCACCGGCCCGTGCTCCGTATCCGAGAAACTCCTACCTTCGTGCCGATGCATGTCGAGGACCCGGATCATTGAGTTTCACTCCGTAATCTGGGTTACATGTCTGCTACCACCTCTCCCAGTGGCAACTCCTCCGGCCGGGCCTCGGTGCCCGGCTACGGTGCCCGGCCTGTCGGCCGGCCCGGGGGCCCGGGAGACAACCGCGACTGGCCCCCGCGGGACGGTGGCGGTCCGGGCACTCCCTACCGGGGACGGCGCCCCCGCCCGCGGTGGAAGCGGATCGCCCTGGTGGCGGGCATCGCCGTTCTGGTCCTCGCGATCGTCGCCGGCATCGCGGCGTACGGGTACGTGAGCGGCCTGGACAAGGACCTCAAGCGCACCAACGCGTTCTCCGAGATCACCGCGGAACGGCCCGGCAAGGCCGTCGAGGGCGCGCTCAACATCCTGCTGGTCGGCACCGACTCGCGAGACCCGGACGCCAAGCAGGACCAGGCGAACCAGTGGCGCGCGGACACGCTGATGATCATGCACATCCCGGCCGACCACAAGACCGCGCAGATCGTCTCGATCCCGCGTGACCTGTGGGTGAGCATCCCGAGCGACAACAACGCGCCGTGCACCTCGGGCAGCCGCGCCAAGATCAACGCAGCGTTCGCGTTCGGCGGCATCCCCCGCGCGGTGCGCACCGTCGAGTGCATGACCGACGTACACCTGGATCACGTCATCACGATCGACTTCAGCGGCTTCAAGGCCGTCACCGACGCGCTCGGCGGCGTCGACCTGAAGGTGGAGCAGACCATCACGTCGATCCACAAGCCGTACCGGGTGTTCAAGAAGGGCATGATGCACATGGACGGCAAGCAGGCGCTGGACTGGGTGCGCCAGCGCAAGCAGTTCGCCCGTGGTGACTTCGCCCGCATGCAGCACCAGCAGGACTTCCTCAAGGCGATCATGGACAAGGCGGCGAGCACGGGCACGCTGACCAACCCCGGCAAGCTGGACGACTTCCTCAACGCGGTCGCCGCCGCCGTCACGGTCGACGAGACCTTCTCGCTGAAGGACACCGTGGTCCAGTTCCGCAACCTGCGCAGCAGCAACCTGACGTTCATCACCAGCCCCAACAAGGGCAGCGAGACGATCGACGGACAGTCCGTGGTGGTCTCCGACCGGGAGAAGGCGATCGCTCTCTACGACGCGATGGCGGCCGACAAGATGGACGAGTGGATGGCCGCAAACCCGCCAAAGAAGTAGCGAATTCCGGCCTGAATCAAATCTGAAACTTCATAGACCTTCAGCTGGACGGAAAGTGTCCGTAAGGTAATGCAGCCCCTCACCCCTGGAGTGCTGCATGACGGTCACCACCGATCGGCCATCGCCGACGCGGGATCGCGTGGCGCCGGTGAGAAAGAAGCGCAGGGCACCGCTCTGGGCGAGGTTGTGCACCTCGGCCGGGGCGGTGCTTCTCATCGCCGGTGGCGGTGGTCTCATCGGCGGCAAGGTGCTGCTCGACAAGACCACCGAGAACATCGCGGTGGAGAACCTGACCGGTGAGGCGGGCAAGACCGAGGCCGAGGGTGGCGGGGACATCCTCGAGGGCCCGATCGACATGCTGCTCATGGGCGTGGACGCGCGGGCCCGCTGGGCCGCCGACGACCTGCGCGCCGACTCGATCATCATCCTGCACATCCCGGCGAGCCACGACCAGGCGTACCTGATCTCCGTGCCCCGGGACACCGAGGTCGACGTGCCGGCGTTCGAGCCCAGCAACTACGGCGGCGGCACGACAAAGGCGACCGAGGCGTTCTTCCACGGCGCGCAGAACGGCGGCGGCTGGGGCGGCGGCGCGCAGCTGCTCGCCAAGACGCTGAAGAACCTGACCGGGATCAGCTTCGACGGCGCCGCGATCATCAACTTCGGCGGCTTCAAGAGCGTGATCGACGAGCTCGGCGGCGTGACCATGTGCGTGGACCAGCAGGTCACCTCGAAGCACATGGTCTTCGTCGAGGGCAAGCCGATGTTCCTGGCCGACGCGCGCAAGACCGGCAAGCCGACCAAGCCGGTGGTGCACAAGGTCGGCTGCCGGGCCATGGAGGGCTGGGAGGCGCTCGACTTCGCCCGCCAGCGCTACGGGCTCAAGAACGGCGACTACGACCGGCAGCGCCACCAGCAGCAGCTGATCAAGGCGATGGCGAAGAAGGCGGCGACCGGCGGCGTCCTGACCAACCCGATCAAGGCGGGCGGCGTGATCCAGTCGGCCGGCAAGGCGCTGGTGCTGGACATCGGTGACGCCAAGATCACCGACTTCGTGCTCGGACTCAAGGACGTGGCGGCCAACGACATGGTGCTGCTGCGGACCAACAACGGCACGTTCGCCGGCAACGGGAGCGGGCGCGAGCGGATCGACGAGACCACGCAGGCGATGTTCGAGGCGGTCAAGGAGGACCGGCTCGCCGAGTTCGTCCTCGACAACCCGGGCGTCGTCGCCAACGAGAAGTAGCCCGGCTTTAAGCTGTCTCCCGTGTTCGGACCTCAGGTACCCAGTGTGACCGCTGATCAAGTCGAATCCGGCGCCTACCTGCTCGATGTGCGGGAGCCGGACGAGTGGACCGCCGGCCACGCGCCGGGCGCCCACCACCTGCCGATGATGGAGGTGCCGGCCCGGATGGCCGAGGTGCCGACCGACGGCGAGGTGGTCGTGGTGTGCCGCGCGGGTGGGCGCTCCGGCCAGGTCGTCGCCTATCTGATGAACCAGGGCTGGGACAACGTACGCAACCTCGACGGCGGCATGCAGTCCTGGGCCGCTGCCGGTAAGGACGTGGTGAGCGAGGACGGGCAACCGGCCCGGGTGCTGTGAACGACCGATACCGGCCACTCGTCTTCGCCCACCGCGGAGGCGCGGACGCACTACCGGAGCACACGCTCGGCGCCTACCTGCGCGCGCTCGACGAGGGGGCGGACGGCGTCGAGTGCGACGTCCGCCTGACCCGCGACGGCCACCTCGTCTGCGTGCACGACTCGAAGCTGGATCGCACCAGCAACGGGCGCGGCCGGGTAAGCGCCAAGACCCTCGCCGAACTGGACGCGCTGAACTTCGGGTCGTGGCACCCCGGCTACCCCGCCGATGATATGCCCGATTTGTCACGATTGCTCACGCTGGAGAGGCTTCTCGACACGCTGCTCTCCAGCGGACGCCAGGTTCGCCTGCTGATCGAGACGAAGCACCCCACCCGGTACGGCGCCGAGGTCGAGCGCCGCCTCGTCCGGCTCCTCAAACGCTACGGGCTGGCCGACCCCAAGCCCGACGACCCGGTCAAGGTGACCGTGATGTCGTTCGCGGCCCTCGCACTGCGCCGCGTCCGCGTCCAGGCGCCCAGCCTGCCCACCGTCTATCTGCTGGAGCTCGTCCCGCCCGGCGTGGGGCGCGGCCGTCTGCCGTTCGGCGCGCGCACCGCGGGGCCGGGCATCGAGGTGATCCGGGCCCGGCCGAGCCTGCTGCCGGCAATGCGGGCGGCCGGGCATCAGACGTACGTGTGGACCGTCAACGAACCGGCGGATCTGGAACTGGTGCTGAAACATCGCGTACAAGGCGTGATCACCGACCGTCCCCGATTCGTGCTCGACTACCTCGATCGGATGTGACGTACGACACTGTAGGCCGGTTGACCTCAGCATCCGCTTAGGTTCGACTGCCCAAAACGTGGCAGGCGAGGCAGACTCGCACCATGCCGGAGCGTCCCGACTACGCGGCTCTCACCCGGGGGCAGATCGCGGTCCTCGACCGCGTCAACGCGGGCGAGTCCGGACTGCCCGTCCTCCAGCAACTCGTCCGGCTCGCCGGTGAGGCCCTCGGCGCCCGCGGCGCCGGCTTCGCGGAGTACACGGAGGGCCACGGCCGCATCATCGCGGCCACCGGCGTCTGCGAGTCCGCGATCGGCCGCCGGATCGAGGGGCCCGACGACCGGCTGCTGGCCCGGCGGACCCTGCTGGTCCCGCTCGACTCGGTCAACGACGAGTTCGCCCGGCAGATCGAGGGCGGCGACCTGCGGCACATGCTGGGCGCGCGGTGCGAGGTCGGGACGACCGTGGTCGGCTCGCTGCACGTCTACTTCGGCGAGGACTCCGGCGAGCCCGGCCCCGAGCACCACGCCGTCCTGGAGCTGGTCGCCGGTCTGGTCGGCCGGCTCTACGGGATGCACACCGGCCTGCCGATCCACGGCGAGTCCGCACCGGAACAGGCGCGGCGGCAGGAGAACCGGGACCTGTGGGTGGCGGTCACCAGCCACGAGTTGCGGACGCCGGTGACGGTCATCAAGGGATATGCGGACACGCTCACCAACCACTGGGACACCCTGGGCGAGCCCGGCCGCCGGGAAGCGGTCCGCGTGATCGGCACCCGCGCCGGTGAGCTGGCCCGGCTGGTCGACCGGCTGCTCTCCGCGGCGAGCGAGGACGGTTCGGTCGGCACGTCCGCGTCCGGGCCGTTCGACCTGGCGGACGCGCTGCGGACAGCGGCCGAGGAGCTTCCCGCGGCGTTGCGCCAGCGGATTCACTTCGGCGAGCTGCCACCGGACCTGCCGAAGGCGTACGGGGACCGCGACTCGATCACGACGATCCTCACCGAGCTGGCCACCAACGCGGAGAAGTACTCGCCGGCCGAGACACTCGTCGAGGTCTGCGCCGGCACCGACGACGACACGCTGCGTTTCCGGGTCTCCGACCGCGGCGCCGGCATCGCCCCCGAGCACGTCGAGCGGGCCTTCGAGCGCTATTGGCAGGCGGAGTCCGAGAAACAGCACCCGCACCCCGGCGCGGGTCTCGGCCTGTACCTGGTCCGCCGCCTGGTGGAGCGCCAGCACGGCTGGGTGTCGCTCCGGCCCCGGGACGGTGGCGGCACCGTCGCCGAGGTGCGCTTACCACGCGCCTGACGCCGGGCGCGCAAGACACGGGGTGGCCCGCGTCACCGTTTCCGGTGAGTGACCCCCTAGGCTGGTCCCTCGTGAGCAAGCGTCGCAAGCCCCGCGAAACCGCACCCAAGACCAAGGTGCGCGACATCTTCGTCGCCCGCCCGTTCGAGGGCCTGGCGGACGAACCGGAATGGGTCGCCCTCCGCGAGCTGGTCCCGGCCGCCTCGGCGCCGCTGACCCTGAAGCCGGAGATCGTCGAGGAGTTCGGCGACCGCCCGATCACCCTCTCCACGGTCCTGCCGATGGCGTGGCCCGCGATGACCCGCCGGGACGGCCGCGTCTTCATCGGCCTGCAGCGGCACGTCCAGTCCGGTGACGTCTCCCGCGACCTGGCCGTGGCGATCCTCAACGCGCTGAGCACCACTCCCGGCGAGACGGTCTCGGTGCCCGCTCTGCCCGGCGAGGGCCCGCGCCTGCAGGACCTGCTCGTCAACGACCCGCTCGAAATCACCATGCACGACGGTTTCGAGTACTGGCTGGACGAGGACCAGATGCAGGACGCAACCGTCAAGGCGTCCCTGGAGCGGGCAAACGCCTCGATCTACCCGACGGTGCGCCTGGCCGCGGCCAAGGCGGCCTACTGGTGCCGGGTCGCCCCCGACAAGGGTCACGTCCGCTGGGTCCTCTCCGACCCCGAGGACCGGGCGCTCGACGCGCTCGCCCGCCTCTCCGCCGCCGGTGAGCTGCTGCTCGGCGAGGACACCAAGTTCGCCGGCATGTTCCGGGCGCACGGCCTGCTGGTCCCGGTCTGGGACGTGCCCGGCGACCCGGAGGGCGCCGACTGGGAGGCCCCGCTCGCCGACTTCGCCAAGCGGTACGCCGACACCCTCGCCGTCGACGAGCCTCTCGACGCCGCCGGGCGCCGCGCGAAGCAGGGCCTCATCGGACGGCAGCTGACCCTGCGGTGAGTCTGTTGCGGTTCGCGGGTGCGGGCCTGGATCCGTCGATCTGGGTACCGCACTACCTGCCGCACTGGAGCTCACGGGCCGGCACGCGGGCCACATACACGGTGTCCGGCGGCGAGCTGCGCCTGAGCATCCCGGTGGACCAGCCGCTCTGGGCGGAGGGCATCCACCCGACGCCGCTGCGGGTCTCCGGCATCCAGTCCGCCTCCTTCTCCGGCCCGGTCGGGAGCACGATCGGCGGCCAGCCGTTCCTCCCGGGCCAGACGGTCCGCGAGGAGCAGCCCGAGTTCTGGGGCTACACCCCGCTCTACGGCCACCTCGCGATCCGGATGCGGGCGGTGCTCTCCCCACGGTCGATGGTGTCGTTCTGGCTCGCCGGCGTCGAGGACCGCCCGGAGCGCTCCGCGGAGATCTGCGTCATGGAGGTCTTCGGCACCGCCCCGCACGACTTCGGCATGGGCCTGCACGCCTTCCGCGACCCGGCGGTCACGGAGGAGTGGGGGACGGTCACCCTCCCCGCTGACGTGGCTGATTTTCATACGTACGCGGTCGACTGGCGCCCGGGCTCCCTCGCCTTCTCGGTCGACGGCGAGGTCGTGAAGCGCGTCGCCCAGTCCCCCGACTACCCGGTCCAGCTGGAAATAGCCGTCTTCGACTTCCCCGACCGGGCCCACCTCGTTCCCGGCGGCGAGATACCCGTCCCCGAGCTGATCGTCACCGAGGTCACCGGCTCCTGACCGTTTCCGCTCGGCACCGCGAGCCAGCCTCGGGTGATGGGACGGCTCACGCAGCCAGGGCTCGCCGCGCCGGGGCAGCGAGCCGGTGTCAGGCGAGTGGGTCTCGGGTGACGGGGCAGCTCATGCAGCGCGGGCCGCCGCGGCCACTGCCCAGTTCGGAACCGGCGATGCGGATCACCTCGATGCCGGCGCGTTCCAATTGCGCGTTTGTCTCGACATTTCGCTCATATGCGACGCAAAGTCTCGGTGCGATGGCGAGGGTGTTGTTGCCGTCGTCCCACTGTTCGCGTTCGGCGGTCACCGGGTCGAGGCCGGTGTCGATGATGCGGAGGCGGTCGATGCCCATGGCCTCGGCGGCAGCCTCCAGGAACGGCCGAGGCGCCCGCACGAGCAGGCCGCCCTCGGTGCCGGCGGTGACCGTCCAGGCGACCAGGGTGTCGGCCATGTTGGGGTACATGACGACGGCATCCCTGTCCACCATGGTGCAAATGGTGTCCAAGTGCATCGTGGCGCGCTCCTGGGCGATCGGCACGGCGAGGACGGTACGCGCGAGGCCCGCGTCGATCACGCGGCGGGCGAGGCGCTCGGCGCCGGCCGGCGTGGTGCGCTCGCCGACGCCGATGGCGAGCACCTCGGGCGCCAGCACGAGCACGTCGCCGCCCTCCAGGTGCTCCATCGACGGGTCGAAGAGGAGGGTCGAGCCGGCGAAACGCGGGTGGAAGCGATAGATCGCGTGTGTGATGGTCGTCTCGCGCCGCCGGGCCCGCATCGCCAGGCTGGTCACCGCGACACGGTCCCGGATCCAGACCGAGGAGTCCCTGGTGAACAGCAGGTTCGGCAGCGGATCGATGACGAAATCGTGATCATTCATCATCTCGTAGACCAGGCCACCGGTGCTCGGTTTGATCTCCTCGTGCGCCAGGCCGGCCACCAGCACCTCGGCGAGCCGGTCCGGATCCTGGTCGGCCAGGTAGCCTCCGACACTGGCGCGCAGCGCGTCGCCGAGCCTGCGGGCGGCCAGCACACCGGCGGTCAGCTCGGCTCGGGCCTCCGGCACGGTCAGCGTCTCGGCGAGCAGGTCACCCAGATAGAGGACCTCCACTCCCCGGGAGCGCAGGGCCGCGGCGAAGGCGTCGTGCTCCTCCTGGGCGCGTCCGACCCACGGAATCGCGTCGAAGAGCAGCGAATCGTTGTTGCGCGGGGTGAGCCGCGCCAGTTCCGGCCCCGGCCGGTGAAGCAGGACGGTACGGAGGTGGCTCACTTCACTGTCGACGTACACGACGCCGACGTTATCCCGTACCGAACGCTACCGGGTGGTCACGGATCTACTAGATCTTGAGACGACCATGCATCTGACGTGCGGCAGCGATAGCTTGTGTGGGTGCGACGAGACCGCGGCACTCAGGCGTACAGGTGCACCATCCGAAAGAAGTGTTGCCCGTGAATACGACATTCACCACTCACTCAGCTCTCTTTCCGCCCCTCCGCTCTGTTCTGTAGGGAATCGAGCACGTACGGTAGTGGTTATAAGAGAGCCCGACTGACCTTTTGCCGGAGGTCGCAGTGACTGTCTTCCCCGCCCGCCCCGCCCTGCCCGTACCTTCCAAAGCACTCACGCCCGTCGACCGAAGCCCGACGCCTTCCGTCCTGGATGCGCCGCGCGTCACACCGGTCGAGTGGGCGCGGCGCCGTCGTGCCGAACGCGACGCACGCCGCCTGGAAGCCGCTGGTGCACGCGCGCTGACCCGCCTCGATCGCCTTGGACCGAACTGGCACATCGTCGACTGGCCGCGGACCGACGCCATGCAGGCTTACCACGAGCCCGACCCGGCCGATGACCGTGCCGGCTTCCTCGCGATCGGACCCGGAGGGGTCTACGCGGTGACCGTGGCCGATCATGGCCGCGCCCGCGTGCTGATCGCCGGTGACGTCGTGCAGATCAACGGTAAGCGTCCGCAGTACGTCGCCGAGGCGCGCCGTGACGCCCGCCGGGCCGCCAAGGCGCTCTCCGCCGCGGTCGGCCTCAACGTGCCGGTCACCGCCGTGCTGACGTTCGTCGGTTCCGGTGTGATCAGCGTGCACGGCCTGCCGAAGGACTGTCTCGTCTCCACCGACAAGGAGCTCGACCGGCTCCTGATCGCCGGTGGTGCCAAGATCTCGCCCTCCACGGCGAACAAACTCTCCGCTGTCGCCACCCACCCTGGCACGTGGGCAAATGCCCCGTATCGCCCGGCTGGCGACTACCGTTGGTACAGCAACGGACAGACGGCCGCTGACAAGCGGCCCACCCGCCGGTAACGTTCCTTTCTGACGCCGTCGACCAGCCGGTGCCGTGACCGCTGAACCGATCACGCGCCGGCGGTCGCCGCGAAGATGCGAGGAGGAGCGGGTGGCGCATGTTGAGCTCTCCCTCTCGGGAGCGTTCGTCCCCCAGGCTCGGACACCGGCCGAGGCCGAGTTCGTCACCAGCGTCGAACGCTGGGCGTCGACGGTCGTCGCCGCCGACGAGCCATGCCTGATCATCGACGTCAGCGGCTCGATTCTCGCCGTCTCTCCGTCGTGCAGCGCCCTGCTCGGCCTGGGTAAACCGGTCGAGGCGCTCGGACAGCGACTCAGCTCGGCGCTCCAGCTGGTGGACTTCACCGCCGGAGCCGGGCGGCTCGAGGAGCCCGAGGCGGACAAGATCCCGCCACTGCTGGCACTGAGCAGCGAGCGCCTGGCCCGCGGCCTGATGCGGGTCGTGCCGGGTGCCGGCGAGGCGCCGCTCACCCTGGACGCGGTCTCCACGCCGCTGCTCTCCGGCGACCGGGTGGCAGGTTCCCTGACCTTCCTGTCCCCGGTACGGTACTGAAGTCCTTTTTGCCCCCACCGATGTAATGTTCGACGCACCCGGCGGGCATTGGGCGTTACAGATCCGCAACGTAGTCTGCCCTCATGCTCGATCTAGACCTGTTACCAGGTGAGTACGCGGTGTGCCGGCTCCCGGCCGGCTCGACCCTGCCCGCCACGCTCACGACGGGTCCGGACGACAAGAGCGTCATCTCGGTGACCTGGGGCGTCGACGAGCTCTCGGTGATCTGCCCGAGCGACCGTGTCCCGCCGGACGCCGAGGCCGACACGGCGTGGCGATGTCTGCGGGTCGCCAACCTCGATCTGGCCATGACCGGCGTGCTCGCGTCGCTGGTCGGCCCGCTCGCCGAGGCCCGCGTGAACATCGTGACCTTCTCGACGTACGACACCGATTACCTGCTGGTGCCGACCGTCCGGCTCACCGAGGCGGTCAATACGCTGACCGGCGCCGGCCACCGTATCGCGGGCTGACACCCCGAGCTCTTACGATGAGCGCGTGTCCCCCCGCACACGCCTGCCCCTTGCCGTGGGCGCGCTCCTGCTGACCGCCGCGTGCGGCACTCCGCCGGACGCTCCTCCGAGCGCGTTCCCGCCGGTCTCGGCCCCGGCACCGGCACCGTCCGCCGACCTGACGACCGGCATCACGACGGTCCCGCCGGCCACGCTGCCCACCAACCCGGTCACCACGTACACCGTGCCCGGGTACGCGACCCCACCCCCGCTGTCCACCACGACAGCGACCACGGCGCCGCTGACCAAGTCACCCACGCCGACGCCGACGCACGCCGCCAGATGCACCGGCGAGCCGACCGCCGCGCAGATCCTCAAACTGGTCGAGGACGATCCCGGTGTCCCGGACCAGGGACTGCAGGTCGCCGACGGGCCGTACTGCGCCGGGACCTGGTCGTTCACGTCGGTCCGGATCGCCGGGGACAGTCAGGCTGAGCAGCTGCAGGTCTCCGCGACGGGCAAGGGCGCCCAGCTCAAACTGGTCGCGGCGGGCACGGACGTGTGCAACCCGCGGATGCAGACCGAGGCTCCGGCCGGCATCCGAGTGCTGGCCTGCGGATTCTGAGCCATAGAATTCGGGGATGCCCGGTACGCCGCCCACGCGCTTCGCCTATCTCGGCCCGGAGGGGACCTTCACGGAGGCCGCCCTGCGGACCATCCCCGCGGCCGAGCACGGTCTGCGCACCCCGGCGCGCAGCGTGCCCGAGGCCCTGGAGGCGGTGCGCGCCGGTGAGGCGGACGCCGCCCTGGTCCCGCTGGAGAACTCGGTGGGTGGCGCCATCCCGGTCACCCTCGACGAGCTGATCACCGGCAGCCCGCTGATGATCACGCGCGAGGTGCTGCTGCCGGTCGAGTTCGTGCTCGCCGCCCGGGACCTCACGCCGCTCGCCGCGATCCGCACGGTCGCGGCCCACCCGCAGGCCTCCGCGCAGTGCCGGCACTGGCTGCGGGCGAACGCGCCGGACGCCGTCGTTGTCGACGTGCTCTCCAACGCCGCCGCCGCGATCAGCGCCGCCGCGGGTGAGCACGACGCGGCGCTCTGCGCACCGATCGGGGTGTCGCAGCACGGCCTCACCGTGCTCGCCGAGAAGGTGGCCGACCGGGCCGAGGCGGTGACCCGGTTCGCGCTGCTCACCCGGCCCGGCGAGCCGGCCCCGCCGACCGGCGACGACGTCACGTCGCTGGCCGTGTCGATCCGCCACGACCAGGTCGGCGCGCTGCTCGCGGTGCTGACCGAGCTGGCGGTCCGCGGCATCAACCTGTCCCGGATCGAGTCGCGGCCGACCGGCGAGCAGCTCGGGACGTACGTCTTCTTCCTGGACTGCACCGGGCACGTGGCCGAGCCGCGTCTCGGCGAGGCCCTGCAGGGCCTGCGCCGGATCTGCGCCGAGGTCCGCTTCCTCGGCAGCTACCCCAAGCACCGGCTCCAGCCGGAGCCGCCCGTGGCGGCCCCGGCCGGTCTCTCGGACGCCGACTACGCGGACTCGGCGGCCTGGCTGACCCGGATCCGAGCCGGAGAAATCTAGTCGTCGAAGATTCCGCCGAGGATGCCGCCGCCCGAGTCCTTCTTGCCGCCGCCGAGGCCGGCCAGGCCGCCCGGCGGTTCCTCGGAGGGCTGCACGACGACGAAGCCCTGACCGGCGAAGCTCATCGTGAACCGCTCGCCGGTGGTCCGGCCCAGCAGCGTGCCCAGGCCGAACTGCTCGGCCTTGTGGTAACCGGTCTGCAGGCTCGCCGACCAGGCGATCGCCGCTTGCGGGTCGACGTATGTCGGCTGGTCGACGTTGAGCACGACCGGCGTGCCCTTGGTGGTGACCGCGATCCGGCCCTGCCCGGTGAACACGCAGTTGAACAGGCCGGCGCTGGACATCATCCCGGCGCCGCTGACCATCTTGATGTCGTACTGAAGGGTGGAGTCGAAGGCGAGCACGTTCGCCCCGTTGATCGACAGGGCGTCGCCATGGTCGAGGTCGATCAGGTGGATGTCGGCGGCGTTCTCGGCGAGGAAGACGTCGCCGTGGCCGCGGACCCGCATCAGCGGCACGCCCTCGCCGGTCAGCTTCTGCTTGAGGAACTTGCCGAGGCCGCCCGAGCCGAGCGCCTCGAACTGGACCTGACCCTGATACGCCACCATCGAACCGGTGCGGGCCATGAACTCGCCGTTCAGCTCGGCCTTCAACAGCTTGGAGTTCTGCAGCCGGAGCCCGGGCTGGGCGGACTCCTTCTCGAGGTTGTCGGCCGAGAAAAGGTCGCTACGCATGACCTCAGGGTAGGACTCAGCCCCAACCCAGCTCATGCAACCGGTGATCGTCGATCCCGAAGTGGTGGGCGATCTCGTGGACCACGGTGATCGCGACCTCGTCCACGACGTCGTCCTCGGTGTCGCAGACCTTCAGCGTGGGCATCCGGTAGATGGTGATCCGGTCGGGCAGCACGCCGGCGTAGTCCCAGCCGCGCTCGGTCAGTGCCGTGCCCTCGTAGAGGCCGAGCAGGTCGTCGCTGCCGTCCGGCGGC
Organism: Actinoplanes sp. NPDC051861; assembly: GCF_040681145.1. Taxonomy (NCBI): domain Bacteria; kingdom Bacillati; phylum Actinomycetota; class Actinomycetes; order Micromonosporales; family Micromonosporaceae; genus Actinoplanes; species Actinoplanes sp. NPDC051861. Next base: position 158,358 of record NZ_JBFAYE010000014.1, on the reverse strand, counting down.
CGGTCCTCGACGAGGATGACCACGTTGTTCATCAGGGAGAGCAGTTCGTTGGGCACGTCGTCGAGGGCCTCACCGACCAGCTCCTCGAATCGTTCACGACTCATATCGACCGGCACGCACCCATTGTGCCGGTAACAGGTGCGCCGACGCGGCCGGAGCCGCGCCGGCGAACACGTGACTCAGGCCAGCTTCGCGACCAGAGTGATCGGGGCGCCCGGCTTGAGCAGGCGCGAGATCGGGCAGTTCTCCTTGGCGGCCTCGGCCAGCTCCTGGAACTTGGCGTCGTCAATGCCCGGGACGTCGCCGACGGTCTCCAGGTCGATGCCGCTGACGCCGAAGCCGGCGTCGGTCTTGTCCAGGCGGACCTTGGCCACGGTCTCGACCGAGGTGGGCGTGAAGCCCGCGTCGGCGAGCCCTTTCGAGAAGGCCATCGAGAAGCAACCCGCGTGCGCGGCCGCGATCAGCTCCTCGGGATTGGTCCCCTCGCCCTCCTCGAAGCGGGACTTGAAGGAGTAGTTCCCCGCAAGGCCGCCCTTGCCGGTCTTGACAGTGCCGGAACCCTCGGTGAGGTTCCCTTCCCAGCGTGCCGAAGCAGAACGAATAGGCATGTCCAGAACGCTAGCCCATTTCGGTGTCGCTGGTTCGTGTACGACATCAGGGGCCATCATGGAGCGCATGTCCGGAGATTCTGAGGTCCTCGAGTTCGGCGGACCGGAGCCAGACGAGCCGCGGCGCCGTCCCGCCATGGAGCATCTGCGTGCCCTGGCCACGGATCGGCGTGTGCCGGTGCTGACCGCCGGACTCGGCGGTGTCGCGGTGTTCGCCTCACTGATCTCCGAGTGGCAGGTGACGGCGGTCGAGCCGATCGACTACGAAGGGGACGGCGAGATCGGCGAGACCCGGCTGCTGCCGACCGACCTCTTCGACCTGGGTGGGCTCGGCGGTGCGTACCTCTGTGGCCTGTTCCTGCTGGTGGCCGCGGTGGTGCTGGTGCTCTTCGGCCCGCCGGCCGGCCGGCGTTACGCGCGGCTCGGCGGGCTGAGTGTCGGCGGCGTGCTGATCGCCCTGCTGCTCGCGATGGTGCACCTGCTCGGCAGCGAGACCCGGCTCATCTCGCGGTATTTCACGATGGAGCTGGCATCCGAGCAGTCCGCCGTCTCGTACGGGCGAGGGCTGTGGTGCGCGCTCGCCGGAGTGAGCGCGGCCCTGCTCGCCCTCTGGCTGACCGCGCGCGAACCCGAGTCGGAGGACGGCCCGCGGTGGTCGCGCCGCACCACCGAGGAGGAGGAATCCGCTCCGGACGTTCCCCTCGACCTGACCATCGCGCCGGTCACACCGTTCGCCAATTTCCCCGGTCAGCGGGACCAGCCGCACCGATCGTGACACCGGGGGATATCCGTGTGCTGATCGGACCGGGCCACCGGTAGGCTCGACAACCGTGATTGACCTGCGCCTGCTTCGCGAAGATCCCGAACTGGTCCGTGCCAGCCAGCGGCTGCGCGGCGAGTCCACCGACGTCGTGGACGCGCTGCTGCGCGCCGACGAGGAGCGCCGGGCCGCCACCCAGCGGTTCGAGGGTGTCCGTGCGGAGCAGAAGTCCCTCGGCAAGGAGGTCGCGAGGGCTTCCGGTGACGAGCGGGCCGCGCTGCTCGCGCGCACCAAGGAGCTGGCCGCCGAGGTGAAGACCGCCGAGGCCGCGGTGAGCGAGGCCGAGCAGACCCTGCGCGCGGCGCACATGGCCGTGCCCAACCTGGTCGAGGACGGCGCACCGGCCGGCGGCGAGGACGACTTCGTCGTGCTGCGGACGGTCGGGGACATCCCGGCGATCGAGGCGCCGAAGGACCACCTGGAGATCGGTGAGGCGCTGCGCGCGATCGACACCGAGCGCGGTGCGAAGGTGTCGGGTTCGCGGTTCTACTTCCTGACCGGTGTCGGCGCGCTGCTCCAGCTTGGCATGCTGCAGCTGGCGATCCAGCAGGCGGTGGAGCACGGCTTCATCCCGTCGATCACGCCGACCCTGGTCCGGCCGGAGTCGATGGAGGGCACCGGGTTCCTCGGCGCGCACGCCAGCGAGATCTACCGGCTCGAGGCCGACGACCTCTACCTGGTGGGCACGTCGGAGGTGGCGCTCGCGGCCTACCACACGAACGAGATCATCGACCTGAGCAACGGTCCGGAGCGGTTCGCCGGCTGGTCGACGTGTTACCGGCGAGAGGCCGGTTCGCACGGCAAGGACGTGCGGGGCATCCTGCGGGTGCACCAGTTCGACAAGGTCGAGATGTTCTCGTTCTGCAAGCCCGAGGACGCCCTCGCCGAGCACCAGCGGCTGCTGGCCATGGAGGAGGAGATGCTCGCCAAGGTCGAGATTCCGTATCGGGTGATCGACGTGGCGGCCGGCGACCTCGGCACCAGCGCGGCCCGGAAGTACGACTGCGAGGCATGGGTCCCGTCGCAGGGGCGTTACCGCGAGGTGACCTCGACGTCGAACTGCACCACGTTCCAGGCGCGCCGGCTCAACATCCGCTACCGGGACGCCGACGGCAAGCCGCAGACCGCCGCCACACTGAACGGAACACTGGCCACCACCCGCTGGCTGATCCCGATCCTGGAGAACCACCAGCAGCCCGACGGCTCGGTCCGGGTGCCGAAGGCGCTGCAGCCGTTCCTCGGGGGCCGGGACGTGCTGGAGCCGGCGAAAATAACGGCGAGGCAACCCGTCAAGTAACCGCAACCGGGCGGCTACCAGTTGTCATGGCAGCTGGTAGCCGAACCGGTGTAACGTTCTCCTTCCGCCCTCCGCGGGGGTCGCAGACCCACGGAGGTTCTCGATGCTCAAGCCTGGGCTCCCCAAGCTCATCGCCACCGACCTGGACGGCACGCTGGTCCGCAGTGACGACACCGTGTCGGATTACACCCACGAGGTTCTGCAGCGGGTCCGCAACGCCGGCATCCGCATCGTGGCCGCCACCGGCCGTGGGCCGCGTCTGACCTCGCTCACCCGCAACGACATCCGGGTCGCCGACTATCTGGTGCTGGCACAGGGCGGCTGGGTGCTCGACCAGGCGGAGGCGCGTTACCTGCGGCAGTCCCGTCTCCCCGGCCCCATGCTGGGCCAGGTGCTGGGCGCGCTGGAGTCCGTGGTGGGCCCGCTGTCGGTGATGTTCGAGGCGCTCGAGCACGACGACTCCCCACTGTGGGGGGACTACGACCCGACCTGGCGATACCCGGTCACCGTCGAGGCTCGCACCCGCGACGAGTGCCTCACCGGCGACGTGATCAAGGCGTTCGCCCGGTCCTTCGAGCTCGGTGTCGACGACCTGCTCGCGGTGGCCCGGCGGGTGGTCCCGCCGGACGTGGCCACGGTGACCCAGGCGGGCCTGGACTATCTGGAGATCTGCCCGGCAGACGTGGACAAGGGCACCGGCCTGGCGGTCGTCGCCGAGGCGGTCGGCGTGGATCCGGCGGACGTGCTGGTCTTCGGTGACATGCCCAACGACCTGCCGATGTTCGGCTGGGCGGGGTGGGGCCGGGTGGCGGTGGCGAACGCGCATCCGGAGCTGCTCGCCGTGGCCGACACTGTGACCTTGACCAATGACGAGGACGGGGTGGCCGTCTTCCTGGACCAACTATTGTCCAGAAGGTGAAACACCCTCCCTTTCAGCTGATCGCCACGGACATCGACGGCACGTTGATCACCAGTGAGCGGACCCTCAGCCCGGCCACCCGCGACGTCCTCGACCGGATCCCGGTCCCCGTGGTGCTCGTCACCGGCCGGCCGCTGCGCTGGCTCGACCAGCTCTACGACCAGATGCCCGAACGGATCCCGGCGATCTGCGCCAACGGCGCGGTGATCTACGACCCGGAGTCGGACGAGGTGCTGCGGGCCGAGTCGCTGCCGGTCGACATGCTGACCGACGTGATCAAGCGGCTGCGCGAGGCGGTGCCGGACGTCTCGCTCGCGGTCGAGGTCGAGGACGGCCGGATGTTCCTCCACGAGGAGAGCTGGACGATCCGCTGGGAGCACGATCACCGCGTGCAGGTGATCGCGGCGCCCGAGGAGCTGACCTCGGCGCCCGCCGTGAAGCTGCTGGCCCGTTCCGCGACCGCCGATCCCGACGAGTTCCTGGAGCTGGTCAGCGGCACGCTGGGCGGTCTGGCGGAGGCGACCCGCTCGTCGTCGTCGGCTCTCGTGGAGATCTCCGCGGCGGGCGTCACGAAGGCGGCCGGTCTGGCCTGGCTGTGCGAGCAGGAGGGCATCCCGGCCGAGCAGGTGCTGGCCTTCGGCGACATGCCCAACGACATCCCGATGCTGACCTGGGCGGGCCGGGCGGTCGCGATGGGCAACGCGCACCCGGCCGTGGTCGCGGTCGCGGACGAGGTCACGGGGACCAACGACGAGGACGGCGTGGCGAGCTACCTTCGGCGGGCCTTCCACCTCTGATCGAGGCCGGGCCTCCGAGCGAGGCCCGGAGCTGGGCCTCCGAGCGAGGCCCGGAGCTGGGCCCTCGAGCGAGGCCCGGAACTGGGCCTCGAGCGGGGCCTCGGCGAGAGCGGCCACCCCGGTGACCACCCGGAGCGGCCCCGGCGCCCGCCGGGCGGCCTGGCGTTGCAGTCAGGCCGCGTGGAACCGGCGGGACGCGGGGGTCCGGCGTGGGGCGGCCACTTCCGTACCGTAAAAATCAGAGATATTGACCGGTGCGGCCCTGGATCTCCTGGCCGCCGCCCTGCTTGCCGGTGCCGGGGATGATGTTGCCCATCGGGAGTGCGGGACGGCCGGGCACGCCGCCACGCATCTGCTCGAGCTGCAGGCGAGCGGCCATCTGCTGGGCGACGAGTGCCGCCTGGATGCCGTGGAACAGGCCCTCGAGCCATCCGACCAGCTGTGCCTGAGCGATGCGAAGCTCGGACTCGCTCGGCGGGGTCTCGCCCTCGAACGGCAGCGAGAGACGCTCGAGCTCCTCGCGGAGCTCCGGTGCGAGACCGTCCTCCAGCTCGGTGATGGACCGCTTGTGGATCTCCCGCAGCCGGGTCCGGCTCGCCTCGTCGAGCGGTGCGGCCCGCACCTCCTCGAGCAGCTGCTTGATCATGCTGCCGATCCGCATGACCTTCGCCGGCTGCTCGATGAGATTGCCCGGCTCCTCCGGGGTGAGCGTGCCGTCCTCCTCGACCGTGCCCATGGGGCGGCCGTCGGGGCCCACGACGATGACGGAGCCGTCTTCCTTGTGCTCAGTGGTGCGGGTGTCGTCGGTCATGCGATCCATCTTTGCGCACCACCGCTCACAACCGCAGTTCGGCCACGGCACATTTGACACTCCCGCCACCGCGCTTGAGCTCGGAGAGCTCGACGTGTACGGGCAGGTAACCGGCCGCACGGACCTTCTCACCCATCGCGATCGCCTCGGTGTTGAGAATCACGTGCCGGCCGTCGCTGACCAGGTTCAGCCCGAACGCCTCGGCGTCGGCGCGGTCGGCGAGAACGGCGTCCGGGAAGAGCTGAGCGAGCACACGCTGGGAGGCGGGCGAGAACGCGCCGGGGTAGTACGTGACGTGCCGGTCGTCGAGGGCGGCGAGCGCGGTGTCGAGGTGGTAGAAGGCCGGGTCGACCAGCTTCAGCGAGACGACCGGGCGGCCCAGCGCCTCCTGTGCCTCGGCGTGCGCGGCCGGCGAGGTGCGGAAGCCGTATCCGGCGAGGACGATCCCGCCGTGGGCGGCCGGGAGGTACGCGAAATCGCCCTCACCCTCGTTGACGTGCTCGGGCTCGACGAACCGGTGCTCCGCGGCGAGGTAGAAGGCGCGGTGCGCGATCGCCTCGGCGGCCCGCTGGGGGTAGAGGAAGCGGGCGCCGTAAACGGTGCCGTCGACCGAGAAGGCGCCGTTCGCGGAGTAGACCATGTCCGGCAGGCCGGGTTCGGGGTCCAGGACGTGCACGACGTGACCCAGGTCGGTGAGCGTGGTGCGCAGCTGTTCCCACTGCGTGAGCGCCAGGGTGGTGTCGACCGCGACGGTGGTGTCCATCCAGGGGTTGATGGCGTACTCGACCGTGAAATGCTGAGGCGGACACATGAGGTATGTCCTGTTTCGCGGCAAACGCTCGGTGTGGTTCATGAGGTTTAAGAGTAGGTAGGCTGCGTTGCAGCAAACAGGTGGAAATCTTGCTCCTCGGAGGCGAATCGTTGCAGATGGACGCCGTTGACCAGCGAATCATTGCGCTGCTCGTGGCCGACGCCCGCGCTTCGTATGCCGAGATAGGCGCGAAGGTGTCCCTCTCGGCGCCGGCGGTCAAACGACGGGTGGACAGACTGCGCGCGAGCGGGGTGATCAAGGGATTCACCGCGGTCATCGAACCGGCCGCGGTGGGGTGGACGACCGAGGCGTTCGTGGAGCTGTTCTGCACCGGGCGGACCACACCGGCACAGATAACTGTCGCCACCCGGCGGCATCCCGAGGTGGTGGGCGCCTACACGGTGTCGGGGCAGGCGGACGCGCTCGTGCACCTGCGCGCGGCCGACATCGGGCATCTGGAACAGGCGCTGGAGAGGCTGCGGGCGGAGCCGTTCGTGACATCCACCCGCAGCATGGTCGTCCTGTCGCGCCTCGTGGAGACGCCGACAGCGATCCCGATCTAGAGGTACATCCCCGGGCGGTGCTCGTCGGAGATCGGCTCCTTGGCGGGAGCGGGCTTGTCACCCTCGCCGAAGAAGCGCTTGCCGCCGAACTCGCCGTGCAGCCGGTCGTCCAGCTCGTCCGCGAGACCGGTCATCACCTGCACCGCGAGCATGAGGTGGATGGCCTGGAAGTTGCGGCCGAACACCGGGATCGAGGCCCAGACGGTGTCCTGCGCGCAATACAGCCGGCCGATCGGCATGCGGTTGGTCAGCTCGGACAGCTTCACGTAGAGCTGCTCGGTGGGCTCGACCTCGGTCAGGATCGGGGAGAAGACGTCGACCAGGGGCGGGTTGTCGCGGACCCGGACGAAGACCATCGCGGAGCCGGCCCGGATGCCGATGTCGCCGTCGGCGTCGACCTGCAGCTGGTCGACGGTGGTCTTGGACATCGTGGCGACGACCGTGCGGACCCGCTCGTCGAGCGGGACGACGTCCTCGGAGACGGTGGCCAGGGCTGCCTCGAGCGCGTCGTCGTCGTCCAGCTCGGACAGGTCCACGCCGCCCTCGACGCTCGGCTCGTGCCGGGCGGTGCCCAGCGGCGCGGCGTCGATCGGCTCGTCCTCTTCGTCGTGCACGAGGTAGACGAGGAAGGCCGGGTGCGGCGCGCCGTAGACGTCGCGCAGGGTTCGGGAGACCACGGTGGCGAGTTGTGTCGCCTTCTCCTGCGACGAGCGCAGGCCGAACGAGTCACCCGAGCCGGGCAGCACGCCGGGCGGTGACCAGCCGAGGGCGACCAGGTCGGCGACGGCGGCGCGGTCCATCCGGTACTCGTTGGGGAGTTCGGCGTTGCCGACGGCCAGCGCCTCGACGACGCCGTCGGGGAGGACCCGGATGCTGACCGAGTAGACCGCCGTACCGGTACCGGACGCGGTGGGGTCCAGGGTCAGGTCGACGTGCGCACCGGGCGGCAGCGTGGGAAGCAGGCCGGCCAGCGAACTGGCGAACTCCCGCCACGCCTGAGTCACCTTGGCCCGCAGGTCGGCCGTGGTGGGTTCGTCCAGCAAAACGCTGTCTGACGTCTCGCTCGCGGCGCCTTCTGCCGTCATGATCGCACCTCCGTTCAGGTCACCCTATCGAGAGGCGCGACCCGGCCACGACTGGGCGAGCGCGCTGATCTTCGCGGCGGCCTCCGCCGGGTCCGCGCCACGCCCCACAGCCAGGCCCAAGAGGTACGCGGTGACCGGCGCACCGGGCCGCAGGACGTTGTGTGCCACGTCCCGGGCGACGTCGAGAACCGCTGTCGTCGGCACCTCGTCCGGTGCGACGCCCAGCTCCGCGCCGGCCGCCGCGATCCACCCGTCCAGCTCGTTCATCTCGCCCATTCCTCAGCGGTCCGCAAATCGTCGTCGGTGTCGCAGTCGAACCACGGCGGCGGGCCGGGACGTCGCCAGGACACCTCGGCGATCCGCAGGTTCGACAACAGCTCCCGGACCGGGGCGCCGTGCAGACTGCCCCGCTCCGCGGCGAGCCGGTCGAGCGCCTTGCGCAACGCCGCGGTACGCCAGACACCGCACAGAACCTGAAGGTGCCCCTCGGCGTCGCGATAGACCGCGCCCTCCATCGGCGCCGACTCCATCGTCAGCCGCAGCACGTCGATCGCCTCGCCGGTCAGGAACGGCAGGTCCGCCGCGAGCAGAGCCGTGTACGCCACCGTCTCGGGCACCAGCGCGAGCCCCGCCGCCGCGGCCGCCACCGGGCCTCCGCCGGGCGGCTGCTCGCGGGTCACGTGCACCGGAACGGGCAGGTCGGACGTCACCCTGCCGACCACGACTCGGGGGTCGGCGTCGTGCACGGCCGCCAGAACACGGGTGAGCATCGACTGACCGGCGACCGGGAGGGTCGGCTTGTCCGCACCACCCATTCGCCGCGCCGCGCCACCAGCCAGGACCACCGCCGCAAATCCCCCCACGTGAGTACCGTATCCCGAGCGCCTGCCGGGCGTGACCGCGCGCTCACTTCGACGCGTCGCCGTAAGCTCCCGCCATGGGGCGGAACACGACGCGGCGCACCGTCGTCAGCATCGATCTCAGCGGGTCACCGGGCACGCGGCAGCGCCGGGACGAGCTCGCCGCGGAGGAGCCGCTGGAGATCCGGGTACGCAAGAAGCCGCTGGCCGTGACGATGCGCACACCTGGACACGACATCGATCTCGCGATGGGCTTCCTGCTCAGCGAGGGCGTGATCGGCAAGGCCGGCGACGTGGTGACGGCACAGCTCTGCGCCGGCACGGACACGCCGAACACGTACAACGTCGTCGACGTCGTGCTCGACGACGCCGTGCCGCCACCGGTCACGGACCCGAGCCGGAACTTCTACACCACCAGCTCGTGCGGTGTCTGCGGCAAGGCCAGCATCGACGCGGTGCGGACCCGTTCGCTCTTCGACGTCGCGGCCGACCCGATGGAGATATCCGCGCGGACCCTCGCCGGGCTGCCGGACAAGCTCCGCGCCGCGCAGCGCACCTTCGACCGCACCGGCGGGCTGCACGCGGCCGGCCTGTTCACGCCCGGCGGCGACCTGCTCGTGCTGCGAGAGGACGTGGGACGGCACAACGCGGTGGACAAGGTGCTGGGCTGGGCGCTGCGCGAGGGCCGGCTGCCGCTCGCCGGGCACGTGCTGCTCGTCTCCGGCCGGGCCAGCTTCGAGCTGACCCAGAAGGCCTGGATGGCCGGGTTGCCCCTGCTCGCCGCGGTGTCCGCACCGAGCACCCTGGCGGTGGAGCTGGCCGAGGAGGCCGGGATGACGCTCGTCGGCTTCCTCCGTGAGCCGCGGATGAACATCTACGCCGGGCAGCGGCGCGTCACGCTCTGACCACATGAGATTCCCGCGCTCGCCAACTCGATCCACATCTACCGTCATCCATAGAGTTCAGGCTGCGAGATATGTCGATCTCGCGTCGAACCCTGCTGTTGAGCTCCGCTGTGGGAGCCGCCGGAGCCGCCACGATCTGGCCGGTGGCGGCCACCGCCTCGCCGTACCGTGGCCCGCTGAAATCTGACCCGTTCACCCTGGGCGTCGCGTCCGGCGACCCCGACCATGACGGTTTCGTCCTCTGGACCCGACTGGCCGTCAGTCCGCTCGCCGAGGACGGCCTCGGTGGCATGCCCGCCCGGAACGTGCCGGTGGCCTGGGAACTCGCCGCCGACGAGCGCTTCCGCAAGGTGGTCCGCCGTGGCGTGGCGGTGGCGCGGGCGGACCGCGCGCACAGTGTCCACGTGGAACTGAACGGCCTCTCGCCGGACCGGGAGTTCTTCTACCGCTTCCGCGCCGAGCGTTACATCTCGCCGGTGGGCCGGACCCGGACGTCTCCGGCGCGCTGGGCCTCCGGCGGTTCGCTGGCGATGGCCTTCGTCTCCTGTTCCCAGTTCGAGCACGGGTACTTCACGGCGTACCGGCGGTTGGCCGAGGACCAGCCGGAGCTGATCCTGCACCTGGGCGACTACCAGTACGAGTACGCGCCGGACGTCTACAACATCCCGGGTGGCAACCCGCGCGACCACGAGGGTCCCGAGACGGTGACGCTGGCCAACTACCGTCAGCGGCACGCGCAGTACAAGACCGACCCGGACCTGCAGGCGGCGCACGCCGTGGCGCCGTGGGCGGTGGTCTGGGACGACCACGAGACCGAGAACAACTGGGCCGACGAGGTGCCCGAGGCGGCCGACCCGAACTTCCTGGCCCGGCGGGCGGCGGCGTTCCAGGCGTACTACGAGAACATGCCGCTGCGCCGCACCTCGGTGCCGAAGGGCATCGACATGCAGTTGTACCGCCGACTGCACTGGGGGCGGCTGGCCACGTTCCACATGCTCGACACCCGGCAGTACCGCGACGACCAGGGCTGCGGCGACGGGTACAAGGACTGCCCGGCGGCGTACGACCCGGCGCGCAGCATCACCGGCGCCGAGCAGGAGGCCTGGCTGCTGGACGGCTTCCACCGGTCGACCGCCCGCTGGGACATCCTCGGCCAGCAGGTCTTCTTCGGACAGCGGGACAACAACTCCGGCCCGCAGAAGGTGCTCAGCATGGACTCCTGGGACGGGTACCAGGGATCCCGGGACCGGATCACCCGCGGCTGGGTCGACGCGGGCGTGCGCAACCCGGTCGTGCTCACCGGTGACGTGCACGCGCACTGGGCCGACGATCTCAAGCTCGACTACGACGACCCGACCTCGAAGACCGTCGGCACCGAGCTGGTCTGCTCGTCGATCACGTCGGGCGGCAACGGCGCGGACGTGCCGACCGGGCAGCACTCGTGGGCGGCGTGGAACCCGCACCTGCGCTTCTACAACAACCAGCGCGGTTACGTACGGACCCGGATCGCCAAGGACTCGCTGACCGCCGACTTCGTGGTCCTGCCGTACGTCACGACGCCGGGCGCCGCGGCACACACCCGCGCCTCCTTCGTGATCGAGGACCGGGTGCCGGGACTGCAGCAGGTCGCGGACAACCCGACGCCGGCCGCGACGCTGCGATCCGCCCCGGCGGACCTCGGCGCCGCGACCGTCGAGCAGGAGACCGCGCGGCCGTGATTCATCGGGGACGGCGGCCACGGTCGCCGTCCCGCTCCACCATCTGCGGACCGATCCCGTGCCGGATCATGTCGTGCAGCATCCCGGCGAGCTCGTGGCCCGGCTCCTGCTTGAGCGCGCGTTCGAGCGCGACCAGGGCCAGCGGTCCGGCTCCGAGACGCCAGGCGGCAAAGGCGAGCATGCAGGCGGGCGCCGCCACATGCGCCGGTTCGGCCCGGCGCAGCACGTCGGTCCAGAGCCTGACCCGCCACTCGTCCGTGCCGGTGCGGTCCAGCGCGTAGTCCTGCACCGCGCTGTCGACCAGCAGCACACCCAGCCAGGCAACCTCGTCGTCGGTGAGCGGCCGGCCGGCCCGATATCGCTTCTCGGCATCACGCACCGCTCCGCGGCCGGCCCGGCGGATCGACCGGCCGTGCCGCTGGTCGGCGGCGAGCAGGTCGGTGAACCGCTTGCGGGCCCGCTCGGTCGCCGTGGCCATCCGCTCCCGGGGCTCGCCGGTCACCGCCGCCACCTGTGCGACCAGGTCACGCCGGCTGGGGAGGGCCACCTTGCCGTGATACGTCGCCTCGGCCGCGATCACGCTGTCCCCGGGCAGGCACGGCGTGCCCTCGGCCGGGCAGCACCGCGGGTCGTCGCAGCCGTAGGACCACCATCGGCCGTCGGTCACCCGCATGACGTCGGCGACGCGCAGGCCCGTACGCGTCAACGCGTCCGCCAGGCTCAGCGCCGCCGGCGTGACCCGTTCGGGCGGGCCGTATCCGACCACCATGGCGAAGTCGAGATCCTGCCGGGCGACGACCCTGGCGTTCTCCGCCGCGAAGTCGTCGACGTCGCAGTCGGGCGGGGGCAGGTCGTAGCGGCCCGCGAAATGGAGACTGCGGCCGTTGAAGCCGACCACGGCGACGCTGTCCACCGGGTGGAAGCCCAGGACGTAGGGCACCGCGGCGATGAGTTCGGACGAGTTGCGGATGAGCAGGGAGGTTGCCATGCGGGGCAGCGTGGCCGGTGCCGGTCCGCGTTCGCGTGCCGTCCTTCGGGGCTGTGGACGACACGCCGGTCCGTCCACAGGGGCGCTACGAGCGGAACGGAAGTTCGTGCAGCTCCAGGCCCTCCTGGTGCCACGGCTGGGTGTGCCGTTCCAGGTCCATGGTGAGCTCGATCGAGGTGACCACGTCGTAGCCCGCCGCGTGCAGACTGCGGATCGCCTCGACGTTGCGGGACTCCGGCGAGATCGTCAGCGACGTCATGTTCCGCTTCTTGGCCTCGGCCGCCACGTGCTGCAGCAACAGCCGTCCGACACCCTTGTGCCGGTGCCCGATGGTCACGACGATCGGGTCGACCTCACCGGCACGACCGCGGATGATGAGCCCGACCATCCCGATGACCCCGTCGTCGGCGTGGTCCGCGACCCACAGGCCGGACAGGTCCAGCCTGGTCAGATATTCCTCGAACCCTGCTCCGCCGTCGTCGCTGTGCTCGCCGTACATCTCGTTGTGCTGCCTGGTCAGCTCCGCCCACAGACGACGGCCCGCGGAGTGGTCACTCGGGCGGTACGAACGCACGGCCACAGGGGTCATGTCGCCATCTTGCCCTCAAAGTGGGAGGTGCGTCACCGGAAGCGCAAGATAACCGTGTGGACCTGGCGTACCTGCGCACTCACCCGGAGCATCTACCGACATTTCTGACTCATCAGCGGATTCGTGAGACGCCGGTGAGTGGCGGCGTCTGCGCCGCGAGCCGTCTGACCCTGGACGACGGCGCTTCGATCTTCGCCAAGACGTGGCCCTCCGATCCGGCACCGGACGGCATGTTCGTCGCGGAGGCGGCCGGTCTGGCCTGGCTCCGGTCGGCCGGCGCGGTTCCGGTTCCGGAGGTGCTGGTGGCCCTCCCGTCGCTGCTGGCGATGGAGTGGGTCCAGCCGGGTGAGCCGACGCGCCGGGCCGCGGAGGAGTTCGGGCGTGGCCTGGCCGGGTTGCACCGCAGCGGCGCCGACGCCTTCGGCGCCGCCATGCCGGGCTGGATCGGGCCGCTGCCGCTGGACAGCACTCTGACTTCGGGCAGGTGGGGGCCCTGGTTCGCGGAACGGCGCCTGCTTCCGTTCGTCAAGACCTCGGCTGATCGGGGCGCACTCTCCGGCGATGACGTCACGCTCATCTCCCAGATCATCAAAACCCTTGAGGGGTACGACGAAAGCGAACCGCCGTCGCGGATCCACGGTGACCTGTGGCCCGGGAACGTGCTCTGGGCCGCCGACGGGCGCGCCTGGCTCGTGGACCCGGCCGCGCAGGGTGGCCACCGGGAGACGGACCTCGCGACACTGGCGCTGTTCGGCGGCACACCGTTCCTGGACGTGATCCTCGGCGCTTACCAGGAGGTGTGGCCGCTGGCCGCCGGGTGGCGCTCGCGCGTTCCGCTGCACCAGCTGCATCTCCTCCTGGTACACACCGCTGCCTTCGGCGGCGGTTACCGCGGCGCGGTCCGCGCGGCCGCCGACGCGGTATCCCTCTCCTGACCCCGCTGTTGGTCCCTATTCCCCGGGCCCATGGTCCACAGGGCGATATGCATAACGGCGATGAGCGCTGTCAGCGGCTAGATTCGATCTGTGAGCCTCTTCAGGAGATCCATGGGGTGCCGACGGTGACGATGCTCGTCGACCGCTTCGGCCGTGTCGCCACCGATCTGCGCGTGTCGCTGACCGACCGGTGCAATCTGCGCTGCACGTATTGCATGCCCGCCGAAGGGCTGGCCTGGATGCCGCAGCCCGAGCAGCTCACCGACGCCGAGGTCAACCGGCTGGTCCGGATCGCGGTCGAGCAGCTGGGCGTCACCGAGGTCCGGTTCACCGGTGGCGAGCCGCTGATCCGCCGCGGCCTGGTCGGCATCGTCGCGGAGGCCGCCCGCCTCTCCCCGCGCCCCCGGCTCTCCGTCACGACGAACGGCATCGGGCTCGACCGGCTGGCACTCCCGCTGCGCGAGGCCGGCCTCGATCGGGTGAACGTCTCCCTCGACACGCTCGACCCCGGACGCTTCCACACCCTCACCCGACGTGACCGGCACGCCGACGTCCTGGCCGGCCTCCGGGCGTCGGTCGCGGCCGGGCTGACCCCCGTGAAGATCAATACCGTCCTGATGCGCGGGGTCAACGACGACGAGGCGGCGGCGCTGCTGCGGTTCGCGCTGGACCACGGATATCAACTGCGCTTCATCGAGCAGATGCCGCTCGACGCCCAGCACCAGTGGGACCGCCACGAGATGGTCACCGCATCGGAGATCCTCGCCGCCCTCGAACCCTTCGATCTCCAGCCCGATGATGTTTCACGTGGAACGGCGCCGGCCGAGACCTGGCTGGTCCCGGGGCACGTGGACGCCGCCGGCCGTCCCGCCCGCGTCGGCGTGATCGCCAGCGTGACCCGGCCGTTCTGCGGCGACTGCGACCGGACCCGCCTCACCGCCGACGGTCAGGTGCGCAACTGCCTCTTCGCCACCGAGGAGAGCGACCTGCGCAAGCTGGTCCGCGACGACGCCCCGGACACCGACATCGCCGAGGCGTGGCGGGGCGCCATGCGCGGCAAGCGAGCCGGCCACGGCATCGACGACCCCACGTTCCTCCAGCCCGCCCGCCCCATGTCCGCGATCGGAGGCTGAGGCGTGCTCACCGTGCGCTACTTCGCGGGCGCCCGCGCCGCCGCGAACGGGACGTCGTCGGAGGAGGTCGAGGCGGCCACCCTTCACGACCTGACGCAGCTGCTGGTGGACCGGCACGGCGAGCGGCTCGGCCTCGTGCTGAAGGCCGCCAGCTTCCTGGTCGACGGCCTGACCTGCCATGACCGCGCCGCCGCCCTGCCGGAGGGCGCGACCATCGACGTGCTTCCGCCCTTCGCCGGCGGCTGACTTTTTGTCGTACCCCTCCGGCAGCATCGGGTCATGCAGGTGAGAGTCGCCAGTCGGCGACGGAAACCCGAGTCGGTCCGGGCGCAATTCCCGCAGGCGACGATCATCGACGTGACGTCGCGGGGGCCGGAGCCGTGGGTTCGGCTGAGCCCGTTCTATCCGCACGGCGGCATTCCCGTGCCGCTGTCGCCGGGCGCGGTCAGCGCTTCCGTCGAGGGCGTGTGGCAGGCACTGAAGGTCTTCGAGAACACCGACGTCGACCCGTCGAAACTGGCGGTGACCACGATGACAGGACTGAAACGCACGACCCGCCGCCACGGCGCGGTCCGCGGTCACCGTGCCGGCCCCGACGGCGCTCATCTGCTCGGTTATGAGGAGGCTCGGCGGCGGATCTACCTCCCGGCCTATCGCTGGATGCTCGAACACCGAGTGCCGGACCTGGTCGTGAGGCTGCGGGGATACAGCGACCTTGTCCTGCTCGACTACACCACCAACGGCGACCCGGCGGACACCTCCAGCCCGCTCTCGCACGCCGCCCTCGTGGCGTCCTTTCTGACCGATCGCTGGCCGTCTGCGTCACCTCCTGCCTGACCGACCGCTGGTGATCCCTCTCCCGGGTGTTTCGGCGATCGAGGAGAGGCGCGGAGACTGCACAGCGATGCTGAGACAGGGCTGAGAGAGACAGCACGGAGGACCCCACCGGGTCGGGGACACTTGTGGCGGCAAGCTGGTGCGGGCTCGGCTGGGAACGGCCGTTGGGGGAGGGTTTCTGTGTTGGGCTTCGTAGCGGTGGTCCTGCTGGTCATCGGCTTGATCCACTACTACCTGTGGAAGCGGCTGGTGCGCGACACCCTGCGGCCGGGGCGGGGGCGCAGGGTCGGGACGGCGCTGGCGGTGGCGCTCGGGGTGCTGGTTCCGCTGACGCTGATCGGGGTGCGCGCCGGCTACTTCAAGTGGCTGTCGTGGCCGGGTTATCTGTGGATCGCGCTGATGTTCTACCTGTTGGTGGCACTCGTCGCTCTGGAGATTCCGCGACTCGTCGTCAACCTGCTGTGGGTGCGCGCCGGGCGTACCGATAAGGAGAAAGTCACCGCCGCGCAGGCCGGATCGTCCGCGGCAGCCATCGACGTGGCCGATGAGAAGCCGGAGCCCGACGAGAAGCCCGAGCCCGGCGAGAACGGTGCGTCTGACGACGGGATCGACCGGCGGCTGCTGCTCGCCAGGGGTGCGGCGATCTTCGCCGGGCTGACCGCGGCGAGCGTTACCGGCTACGGGGTGCGGACCGCGACCAGTGCACCGCAGATCGACCGTGTGCAGATCCCGCTCGCGAAGCTGCCGCGCGCCATGGACGGCACCCGCCTCGCGGTCGTCTCCGACATTCACATCGGGCCGCTGACCGGTGTCGACCACGCCAAGCGCATCGTCCAGGTGATCAACTCGGTCGACGCGGACATGGTCTGCGTCGTCGGCGACCTGGTCGACGGCAGCGTCGCCGAGCTGGGTAAGTTCGCGGCGCCGCTGGCCGGCATCGAGTCGCGGCAGGGTGCCTACTTCGTGACCGGGAACCATGAGTACTACTCCGGGCACCAGGAATGGGTCGAGGAGGTCGCCCGGCTCGGGATGCGTCCGCTGCGCAACGAGCGTGTGGAGATCAACGGGCTGGACCTCGCGGGCGTCAACGACCTGAACGGTGAGGAGTTCGACGACGGCCCCGACTTCGCCCGTACGCTGGGCGACCGCGACAGGGCCCGCCCCGTCGTCCTGATGGCGCACCAGCCGCTGGCCGCGGTCGAGGCGGCGCCCTACGGCGTCGATCTCCAGGTCTCCGGGCACACGCACGGCGGCCAGATGGTCCCGTTCAACTACCTCGTCAAGCTGCAGCAACCGGTAGTCTCCGGCTTCGGAAACGTGGACGGCGTACCGGTGTACGTGACCAACGGCGCCGGCTTCTGGGGGCCACCGGTCCGGGTCGGTGCGCCCCCGCAGGTCACGGTCATCGAATTGCGTGTGGCATAACCCATCAAGATCGGTAAGTGTGTTTGAGCGTGGCGACTCGTGAGGGCGACAGCAGCCGTGACAGGATGCTGAGCGTGGAGGTCACCGCGGATGCATATGTCGCGGACCTCCACATTCACTCGCGTTATTCGCGAGCCTGCAGCCGCGACCTGACGCTGCCCAACCTCGCCTGGTGGGCGCGGCGCAAGGGCATCAGCCTGCTCGGCACCGGCGACTTCACCCACCCGGCGTGGTTCGAGCACCTCCGGGAGAGCCTCGAACCCGCCGAGCCCGGCCTGTTCCGGCTGGCCGACGAGACGCCCGTGACCAAGCGGCTGCCCGGCTCACTGAGCGCCACGGTGCCGGCGCGATTCATGCTCAGCGTCGAGATCTCCACGATCTACAAGCGGGACGACCGCACCCGCAAGGTCCACCACCTTCTGTACGCCCCCGACTTCGAGTCGGTCAGCAAGATCAACACTGCGCTCGCCCGGATCGGGAACCTGACCGCCGACGGCCGCCCGATCCTCGGCCTGGACTCGCGCGACCTGCTCGAGATCACGCTCGAGTCCGGTGGATACCTGATCCCCGCGCACATCTGGACCCCGTGGTTCTCCGCGCTCGGCTCCAAGTCCGGCTTCGACGCGATCGCCGACTGCTACGCCGACCTGGCCGACCACGTCACCGCTGTGGAAACGGGCCTCTCCTCCGACCCGGAGATGAACTGGCGTGTCTCCTCGCTCGACCGCTACCGCCTCGTGTCGAACTCCGACGCGCACTCCCCGGCCGCGCTGGCCCGGGAGGCGACGCTGTTCACCGGCGTGCCGGACTACTACGCGGTCAAGGACGGCACCGGCCTGGCCGGGACGCTTGAGTTCTTCCCCGAGGAGGGCAAGTACCACGCCGACGGCCACCGTGCCTGCGGCGTGAACTGGGAGCCGTCGCGCACCCGGGAGGCCGGCGGCCGCTGCCCCGAGTGCGGGCGCCCGCTGACCGTCGGCGTGTTGAGCCGGGTCGAGGACCTGGCCGACCGCCCAGCCGGCTTCCGGAAGGACATGCGCGTCGAGCACCTGATCCAGCTGCACGAGATCATCGGGGAGATTCACGGCGTCGGCCCGAAGTCGAAGACCGTGGAGGCCCAGCTCAACCACCTGGTCGCCACGCTCGGCTCGGAGCTCGACATCCTGCGCAAGATCCCGGTCGAGGAGATCGGCAAGGCCGGCGGCGAGGAGCTGCGCGAGGCGATCACCCGGCTGCGCCGCGGGGACGTGCGGCGGGTTCCGGGGTACGACGGTGAGTACGGCGTGATCACCCTGTTCGACCCGGGTGAACTCCGTAACCGGAACAGCGCGCCGCAGGTGGAGACGCTGTTCGACTTCCCGGCCGCGACACCGCAGCCGGCACGGTCCGCTCCGCCGGCCGCTGGTTCCGCGCGGGCCACCGGTTCCGCGCCGATCCCCGGGTCCGCGCCTTTCCCCGGGTCCAGGCCGGTCTCCGCCGGAGACGCCTTTCCGGCAGGCTCGGGTGCGGCGAAGCCGGGCGCGGCCAAGCCGAAGCCGAAAGCCAGGCAGAAGCCCGCCCCGCCACCGCTGGCACCGCCGCCCAGCCCGCACGAGCCGTTCGAGCCGATGCTGGCCGGGATGGAGGAGGTCGGCACCGGGCTGCTCGACCGGCTCGACGCCATGCAGCGGGTGGCCGCGTCGGCACCGGGCGGTCCGCTGCTCATCGTCGCCGGCCCCGGCACGGGCAAGACCCGCACCCTGACCCACCGGATCGCGTACCTCTGTGCCGAACTCGGTGTCTTCCCCGAGCGCTGCCTCGCGATCACGTTCACCCGGCGGGCCGCGGCCGAGCTGAAGGAACGGCTCGAGGCGCTGCTCGGCGACGTGGCCGAGGACATCACCGTCGGTACGTTCCACTCGCTCGGCCTGACCGTGCTGAAGGAGAACGCCAAGGCTGCCGGACTCGGCTCGGGCTGGCGGATCGCCGACGAGCAGGAGCAGGCTCAGGCGCGCGAGCAGGCGGGTGACGACGACTCGGCGTACCGCAAGCTGCTCCGCCAGCAGGACCTGGTGGACCTCGACGACCTGATCAGCGTGCCGGTGGCGCTGCTGCGCGAGGATCCGGCGCTGGTCGAGAAGTACCGCCGGCGGTGGCAGTGGATCTTCGTCGACGAGTACCAGGACGTCGACGATCTCCAGTACGAGCTGCTGCGACTGCTCAGCCCGGCCGACGGCAACCTGTGCGCGATCGGCGACCCGGACCAGGCGATCTACTCGTTCCGTGGCGCCGACGTGCGCTACTTCCTCCGCTTCAACGCCGACTTCGTGGACGCCCGGCTCGTACGGCTGACCCGCAACTACCGGTCGTCGGCCCCGATCCTGGCCGCCGCGGTGCAGGCCATCGCGCCGTCGTCGCTGGTGAGCGGCCGGCGCCTGGATCCGGCCCGGCTCGACCCGGAGGCCGCGCTGGTCGGCCGCTACCCGGCTCGCAGCGTCACCGACGAGGCCGACTTCGTGGTTCGCACGATCGACGAGATGGTCGGCGGCCTCTCGCACCGCTCGCTCGACTCCGGCCGGGTCGACTCCCGCGCCACCGCCGTCGAGAACTTGTCATTTTCGGACATCGCGGTGCTGTACCGAACCGACGCGCAGTCCGGCCCGATCGTCGAAGCGCTCTCCCGTGCCGGCATCCCGGTGCAGAAGCGCTCGCACAACCGGCTGCGCGACCGCACGGGCGTTCAGGTCATCGCCCGCGAACTGCGGCACGCCGGCGGTCTGGGCGGTTCGCTCGCGGCCCGGGTCAAGCTCGCCGCGCAGGTGCTCGCCCAGCGGTACTCGGCACCGACTCTGGACGGTGACCAGATCGCACCCGAGGACGTCTGGGCAGCCGCCGACCTGCTGACACCGCTGGCCCAGCGAGTCGGCGACGACCTCTCGCTGTTCCTGCAGCAACTGGCCACCGGCGCCGAGGTGGACGCCCTTGACCCACGGGCCGAGGCGGTCAACCTGCTCACCCTGCACGCCGCGAAGGGCCTGGAGTTCCCGGTGGTCTTCCTGGTCGGCTGCGAGGACGGACTGCTGCCGCTGCGGTGGCCGGGCTCGACGCCGACCGACGACGAGATCGCCGAGGAGCGGCGGCTGTTCTTCGTCGGACTGACCCGGGCGCAGGACCGGCTCTACGTCAGCCACTCGGCGAAGCGGTCGCGGCACGGCAGCGAGCGGGAGCAGGCGCCGACCCCGTTCCTCGACGTGATCGACTCCGGGTTGTTCGAGCGGCTGGGCGAGGCGGCACCGGCCCGCCCCAAGGACCGGCAGCTCAGGCTGCTGTAACCAGTCCGATCAGGGCTCCGGCCAGCAGTGCCGGGCCGAACGGGAGACCCCGTCCGCGACGGGCCCGCCCGCTGATCAGGAGCCATCCCGCCACCACTCCGTTGATCAGGTGGGCCGCACCCAGCCCGACGATCACCGCCGGGAACCCACCGAACCCGAGCAGGAACGCCAGCACCGCACCCAGTTTCACGTCACCGAGCCCGAGTCCGCGGCCCGGCAGCATCGCAATGCCCAGGTAACCGGCGGCGACCAGCGCCGTGGTGATCCGGCCGGGCTCCAGCAGCGCCAGTGGAACTCCCGCGCTGAGTGCCAGCGCCCCGACCAGCGGATCCGGTAACCGCAGGCAGCGCATGTCGATCACCGCGAGCAGCACTCCGAGCACCGCGGCGACGAGCAGGACCGGCAACCGTGGAACCGGGCCGAGCGCCGCCGCCAGCACGCCGGCCGCCGTGGCGGACGCGGCCACCGGACCGATCCAGCCGCGAACTCCGCGACAGCGGCAGGGTGCTCCGGCGCGTACCCATCCTGGGAAGGTCTCGCCGCAATCACCGCAACCTGAACGCGGCGGTGTGCCGTAAGGCACCGCCAGCCGGTAGGCCACGAGCGGCACGAACGCGGCCGCCGCCGAACCGAAGACAAGCGCCGCGATCACCGGAACGTAACCCTCCGAGGCAACTGCACGTTTCCTACCCGCGATTCCGGCACGGCCGGAATCAGGGCCGCACGATACCGTGGCACGCAGCGAAGGAGGGACCCGATGTCGCAGAACGGGCCGCACTCCGGTCAGCCGTGGCCGGGTGGGACCCCCGAGGAGCCGTATTCGGAGCCGTCCGACCCCTGGCACGGCCACGAGTCCTCCTGGAGCCCGCCCCCGCAGATACCGCACCAGCCGTACGCTCCGGCCGCCCCGTCCTGGGGTCCGCCGCAGCCTGCCCGCCGCGGTTTCGCGATGGGTGCCGTCGTCGCGGTGCTGAGCGTGCTGGTCGGCGGCGGTCTGGCCACCACCGCCTGGTTCCTGTTCGGCCGGGAGGAGAAGGCGGCGACCCCGGCGGCCACGCCCACCACGACCGGTGCGGTGATCGCGCCCCGCCCGCAGGCCAGCGAGGACGCCCGGTTCGCGGTGAAGGGCCAGTGCGTCCGCAACGAGGGCAGCAACACCGAGCCGAAACTGCGGGTCGTGGTGTGCGCGGCGAACACGTTCGAGGTGCTCAAGCGCATCGACGGCCGCACCACCGGTGAGAAGGACGCCATGAGCAAGTGCGCCAAGGTGACCGGTTACACCAAGTGGTACTACTACGACACCGAGTACGACGACGTGGACTTCGTGCTGTGCCTCAAAGAGTATGGGCCTGTCTAGCCAATTTGCTAGACACCCGTAGAGCGATTAATCGACCGAACTCTAGCGTTCACGCTAGATGGCCCGATACTGTGCTACGCCATGGATCCGGTGCGGAACCCGTACGCTCCCGGCGCCGGCCAGCGCCCGCCCGAGCTGGCCGGTCGCAGCCGTGAGCTGGACGCTTTCGACGTCGTCCTGGAACGGGTGGCCCGCGGCCGCCCGGAGCGCAGCCTGGTGCTCACCGGTCTGCGCGGCGTCGGCAAGACGGTGCTGCTCAACACCCTGCGCTCGGCGGCGATCGGCCGTCTCTGGGGCACCGGCAAGATAGAGGCGCGCCCCGACCAGTCGCTGCGCCGCCCGGTCTCCGGCGCGCTGCACATGGCGATCCGTGAGCTGGCCCCGCACCACCGCGACCCGGACCGGGTCGACGAGGTGCTCGGCGTGCTCAAGGCGTTCGCGCTGCGCGCCAACGACGCCAACTCCAAGATCCGGGACCGCTGGACGCCCGGCATCGACGTCCCGCCGGCACGCGGCCGTGCCGACTCCGGTGACATCGAGATCGACCTGGTCGAGCTCTTCACCGACGCCGCCTCGCTGGCGACCGACGTCGGCACCGGGATCGCGCTGTTCATCGACGAGATGCAGGACCTGAGCGCCACCGACGTGTCGGCGCTCTGCGCGGCCTGCCACGAGCTGTCCCAGCTCGGCGCGCCGCTGATCGTGGTGGGTGCCGGTCTCCCGCACCTGCCGGCGGTGCTGTCGGCGGCGAAGTCGTATTCCGAGCGCCTCTTCCGTTATCAGCGGATCGACAGATTGGACCGGGACGCGGCGGATCTGGCGCTGGGCGTGCCGGCCGAGCGGGAGGGCGTCGACTACGACCAGGAGGCGCTCGACCTGCTGTATGAGAAGTCCGGCGGTTATCCGTACTTTGTTCAGGCGTACGGAAAGGCGACCTGGGACCACGCCCCGCAGACGCCGATCACCGCGGACGACGTGTCGGTGGCGGCCCCCGAGGCGGAGAGCGAGCTGGCGGTCGGCTTCTTCGGCTCCCGGTTCGAGCGGGCCACCCCGGCCGAGCGGGAGTACATGCGAGCGATGGCGGCGCTCTCCAACGACCCGGGCAACGACATGGACGCCGCGGTGCCGACCTCGGACATCGCCACCTCACTGGGGCGCAAGCCGGCCAGCCTCTCCCCGGCACGCGACGCACTGATCAAAAAAGGACTCATCTACTCCGGTGAGCGCGGCACGGTCGCCTTCACCGTCCCGCACTTCGGCAGGTACCTCAGAACGCAACCGGTATGACGCGGCCACTGCGGGTATAACGAAGTTCATGAAGCCCGTTCGCAGCGCCGCCCGTGCCATGCTCGCCTCGATCTTCGTGATCAGCGGGGTTCGTGTGCTGATTCGCCCCGGGGGACGCGTCGAGGCCGCACGCCGGGTCACCGACCGGGTGGGCCCGCTGCTCGAACGGACCGATCCGCGCCTGCCCACCGACCCGGAGACGCTGGTCCGGGTGAAGGCCGTGACCGACGTCGTCGCCGGGCTCGCGCTGGCAACCGGGCGTTTCACCCGGCCCGCCGCGGCGGTGCTGGCGGTCGGCCTGATCCCGACCACGTACGCCGGCCACCCGTTCTGGTCCGCGCCCAAGGAGGAGCGGGCCAACCAGCAGACCCACTTCCTCAAGAACCTGGGCCTGCTCGGTGGGTTGCTGCTGGCCGCCGCGGACACCGAGGGACGGCCCAACCTGCGGTACCGGACCACCCATGCCGTGGACCGCTCGCAGCGATCGGTGCGGCGCGCGGTGCGCACGGCCAAGCGGGACGCGAAGATCGCCGCGCTCTCCGCCACCGCCGCCCGGAAGCTCCCTTTGTCCAGATAACAACCTATAAGCGGCCTTTGCGTTAAAGCGGACGAGGGGCCGCGCGGTCGGTCTGCGCCTTCTAAGCTCGCTTCCGCACGCCGTTCCCGCCCTTTGCTATCCGGCTTCTGCTATCCGGGTACCGGGGACGAGACGGGGGTCGTTTCATGCCGGAAATCGACAAGAGTGCGCTTCGTGCTGCGCTGCTGGGATTCGCCACCATCGGCGTCGTCGGCTTTTCATTGCAACGGTACGAGTTGAGCACGCTCGCCATCGAGTTGGAGGCGATCCGGGGCTGGCTGGGCGGGGACAGTCTTTACGCGTACCGAATGCCCGGCACTCAAGCCGGCGCCGCACTCTCCCCGGCACTGGCGCTCCTGCTCGCGCCCCTGACGCTGCTTCCGCTGCGCCTGGCCGGCTGGCTGCTGGCCCTCGCCGGCGTCACCGCGCTCCTGCTGGCCCTCGTCGTGCTGGCCGGACCGGTCGCCCGCCGCTACGGCCACCGCCGCACCACCGTCGTCCTGGCCCTCTCCGCCCTGGCCATGCTCACCACCCCGGTACACGCCGCGATCGGCCTCGGCCGGACCGACCTGCTTCTCTTCGGCCTGGTCGTGGCCGACCTGATCGCGCTGCGCCGGGCCGCCCGGGCACGCAGCCGAGCCACCTGGTGGCCGGCCCCTTCCCACCCCACCAATCGCCTGCGCCGTTTCTGGTCCGGCGGCGGCTGGGCGGGCATCGGCACGGGCCTGGCCACCGCACTGTCCGCGGCACCGGTCCTGTTCATCGTCTACCTGCTGATCACCCGGCAGCGACGCGCCGCCTCCACCGCCCTGGCGACCGCCACCGCCGTGACCCTCAGCGCCCTGCTGCTGGCCCCCGACGAGACCCTCACCTGGTTCGGCGCCACCCTCTGGGAACTCGACCGTGCCGCACCGATCAGCGACCCCGGCAACCAGTCCCTGGCCGGCCTGCTGGCCCGCCTGTACGGCTACCCCGCCCCGCCGATCCTGGTCTGGCTCCCCTTCGCCGTCCTGCTGCTGGCCGTCGGCCTGATCCGAGCCCGATCCGCACACACCGACGGCGACGAGATCGCCGCCTTCACCCTGATCGCCCTGACCGCGGCCGCCGCCGGCCCGGTAACCGCCCCCGCCGAGACGATTTGGCTGCTCCCCGCGGTCCTGATCCTCGCCGACACGGCAGTCCGGCGTCGCAGGGATGTCCGGGTTCCCCGGGTGCTCCGTCACACAGGCGCGGGTATGGGGGTGGCCGCGCTCCTCGGCTTCGTCCTGCTGGTCGCGGGGCCGTCGGTGAGTCAGCCGTGGAACGGGGTCGCCTTTGTCCTGATCCTGCTGGTGAACGCGCTGCCGTGGCGCCACGGCTGCGCACCGGCGATCCCGATCCCCCGCCCGCTCCGAAGGCCGGTGGCCATCCCGGTCCCCCGAGAGGGTTAGGGGCAGTTGACCCACTCCTCGGACCCGTCCTGAAAGACCTGCCGCTTCCAGATCGGCAGCCGAGCCTTCGCCTCATCCACAAGCCGCCCACAAGCCTCGAACGCCGCCCCCCGATGAGCCGTGCTCACCGAAGCCACCAGCGCGACATCCCCGATCCCCAGCGTCCCCACCCGGTGTGAAACCGCCACCGCGTAGACCGCCGGATCCTTCGCGATCTCCTCGGCCACCTCCCGAAGCACATCCGCGGCACTCGGATGCCCTTCGTACTCCAGCAACGTCACCCCACGCCCGTGATCGTGATCCCGCACCACCCCTTGGAACGAGACCACCGCCCCCGCGCGCGGGTCGGCCACCGCCGCCTCGTGCGCCGCCAGATCCAGGGTCTCGTCGACCACCGCGACCCGAACCACCCGACCCATCAGCGCTCCCCAGGAATCAACGGAAGGGACAGAAACGGAACCAGATCCCCGGCCACCGCCTGGCTGCCGGGCCGGACCACCGCGAACCCGTGCGAGTTGGCCAGACCGCGCAGCATGGCCGAGCCGACGTGACCCGCCGGTGCGGCGGCGCGGCCGGTGGCGTCGAGGGTCGCCAGGGCCAGGTGGGTGAAGGCGCCGCGGCCCGGGACCGGCGCTGTGACCTCGACCTCGGTCAGCGGCGGCCGCGGGCGGCCGCGGAGGCCGGCCAGCAGCGGGGCGACGAGCGTGACGAGGGCGATCACCGCGGACTGCGGGTTGCCGGGCAGGCCGGCCAGGAAGCGCGGCCGTCCGTCGGCGCCGGGGATGCGGGCCAGCAGCATCGGGAAGCCGGGACGTACGGCGACGGTGTTGACGATGTAGTCGGCGCCGAGTTCGGCCAGCGCCGGGTGCAGGTGGTCGACGGGACCGCGCATCGTGCCGCCGGTGGTGCAGACCAGGTCGGCCGTCTCCAGGGCGGTGCGCAGCGCGTCCAGGTGGGCGTCGAGCGTGTCCTTGACCGGGCCGGTGACGCTGTCGACCGTCGCGCCGTAGCGGCGCAGCCAGCCGGGGACCTGAGGGCCGAGCGAGTCGCGCACCCGGCCGTGTCCGGGCGGGCCGGCGGTGAGGAGTTCGTCGCCGAAGACGAGGAGGGCGGCGCGCGGCTCCACGCGTACCTCTAAAGCCTCATAGCCGCAGGTTGCCGCCATGCCGATCACCGCTGGGTCGACGGCCGTCCCGGCCGGCAGCAGTTCCTCGCCGCGCGCGGCTTCCTCGCCCGGAAGGCGCCACTCGGCGGCCGGGCGCGGCTCCCCGGAGACCAGCCCGTCGCTGTCGGTCTTGGATTCCTCGACCCGGATGAGGGCCGCCGCGCCGTCCGGCACCATCGCACCGGTGGCGATCTCCACGCAGGTGCCGTCCTCGGCGAGCGGCGGCGGTGTGCCGCCGGCCAGCACCCGGCCGACCTGGCGCCACGGACCGGCGCCGCGCACCGCCCAGCCGTCGATGCTCGAGGTGGGGAACGCGGGCAGGTCGGTGAGCGCACGCAACGGCGCGGCGAGTGCGCGCCCGTCCGCCTCGGCGAGCGGAACGCTCTCGGTGCCGGTGCGGGAACTCAAGCCCGCCCGATATGCGAGAGTGCGCGCCTGTTCCCAGTCCACGGGGGTCAACTCGGTCACCGGCGAAGCCTATCGCCGTGCCGTTCAGTGATCTCCCCCGCGGATCTGGTCCAC
The DNA here is from genome assembly GCF_040681145.1 of Actinoplanes sp. NPDC051861. Lineage (NCBI taxonomy): Bacteria > Bacillati > Actinomycetota > Actinomycetes > Micromonosporales > Micromonosporaceae > Actinoplanes > Actinoplanes sp. NPDC051861. The sequence goes on along the minus strand of NZ_JBFAYE010000014.1, from coordinate 131,608 downwards.
GGTGTGCGCCAGCAGCGGCCCGAGCACCGCAAGACCGTCCTTGGCTCCGCCGGTCGAACCGGGCAGGTTGACGATCAGCGTCCGGCCCGCGACGCCGGCCAGCCCTCGGGACAGCGCGGCCGCCGGAACCCTGTCCCGGCTGTACGCCCGAATCGCCTCGGCGATGCCCGGTATCTCGAAGTCGAGCAGCCCCCGGGTCGCCTCCGGGGTCCGGTCGGTCGGGGTGACGCCGGTTCCGCCGCTGGTCAGCACCACGTCGATCCCGTCGGCGACGGCGGCGCGCAGGGCCTCGGCGACCGGTTCGCCGTCCGGCACGACCACCGGGTCGGCCACCTCACAGCCGAGTTCCCGCAGACCCGCGACGAGGCGGGGTCCGCTGGTGTCGGCGTAGACACCGGCCGCGGCCCGGTTCGACGCGACGATCACGCGGGCTCTCATGGGCGGTCGTCCGGACGTACCCAATCTCCGGTCTTCCCACCCTGCTTGCGCAGAACGCGGACCGCTTCCAGGCTGGCCGCCGGGTCCACCGCCTTGATCATGTCGATCATCGCCAGCCCGGCGGTGGCGACGGCCGTGAGCGCCTCCATCTCCACGCCGGTCCGGTCGGCGGTCTTGGTGGTCGCGACGATCTCCACCGTGGTGTCACCCGGTGTCAACTCCACGGTGACACCGTGCAGCCCGATCGGGTGACACAGCGGGATGAGGTCCGGGGTGCGCTTGGCGCCCATGATCCCCGCCAGCCGGGCCACGGCGAGCGCGTCACCCTTCGGCAGGCCGTCCCGCCGCAACAGATCGATGACCTCGGCGGTGGTGTGCACGCGACCGGCGGCGACCGCTCGCCGGTCGCTCACCTCCTTGGCCGACACGTCGACCATGCGCGCGGCGCCGGTCTCGTCGACGTGAGTCAGCTGGAATTCCTGGGGCATACCGGGAGCTTATAGAGCGCTCGAGGCCGCCGCGTTCGCATCTCAGCCGTATTGCCTTCACACTTTGTCCACAAGCAGCCGTCATGCTTCCGGCACTGGTCAGATGCATTGCGGCGGCTCCGAATAACAGGTTTCGATGAAGCAATTCCCATCGCATTGCGTCGCCATTGAGGAACGGTCGGTAACGGATCTTCATCCGATTCCCGCATTATGCGCATACCGACACGATCTACTGGAAACCGACACTCCATTGCGCCTAACGTACGTCCTGTCGCGACGGACTGAGCAGGACATACCGGAAGCCATCGACCAAAATGGAGGAATCGCCATGCGCGGGCTTGAGTGGCTCTGAAATCTGTCAGTGCACAGACTGATGCATTTGAATTACCTTGTGCCTTGAGCGACGATCCGATCGCGCTCGGCAACGACAAGGAAGCGATGTCTCGAAACAGCGACGACCACAACGTGACCGATCGGCAGCTCAGGCTGCTCATCGGTCTCGTCGTCGTTCTGGGATTCTCCGCAACTGCCGGATTCGCGGTCTTCGCGCTGACCAGGCCGGTGCCGATGCCGCACCCGCTGGCTCTGGCGGTGCTCGCCGGTGGTGTCCTTCTCGCCAACCGGGTCCGTGTCTACGTCCGGGTCCGTGACAGCCACGCCAGCAACAACTGGGGCGAGATCCCGGTCCTGATCGGACTGTCACTGCTCCCCGCGCCGTGGGTGGTGTTCACCGCGGTCGCCTCGATGGCCGTCCTGCGCTGCGCCGAGCGGCGCGGCCTGCAGAAGACGCTGTTCGCCGTCGCCAAGGAGGCGCTGACCACCGGCGCGGCCGCCGTCGTGTTCCTGGCCTTCAGCGTCCATCCGCAGATCGTCGACCCGCCGTTCCCGGTGGCCGCGATCACGATCGCCCTGATCACGCTGGTGACCGTCGACCACCTCGTCTACGCCCCCGTGGTCGCGGTCGCCACCGGCGGAAAGATCCAGCAGGTCGTCCTGCACAACTGGATCGAGAAGGCGATCTGCTACCTCGGCGAACTGGCCGCCGCCCTGCTGGTGGTCGGCGTGCTGTTCACCGGGGCGAACACGTTGCTTCTGCTGTTCGTCCCGCTCGTTGTGGTTTGCATGCACCTGTGGCAGTCCCGCAGCGTCCGGACCCGTGAGGAACGGGAGTCCTGGCAGCGCCTCGCCAAGGCCACCGACGAGCTGAACGCGGTGGACCTCACGAAGGTTCTGCACTCGGCCACCATCCGGGCCGCTCAGATCTTCTCCGCGGCGGAGGCGGCGATCGACCTGCCCGCCGACGGAGCCGGCCGCACAGTCCGGGCCACCGAGGCGCAGGTGCTCGAGGACGGGCCGCTCGCCACCGAGCCGAGGCCCGCCGAGGAGACAGTGATCGACCTCGTCACCCACGACGGCAGCATCCGCGTGGGCGTGCTGCGGCTGCGGTTCGGCGGTGCGGTGCGGCTGACCGAATTCGAGCAGTACAAGCTGCGTACCTTCGCCTCCGCGCTGTGCACGGCTGTTCGCAACGCTCAGGCGTACGCCGAACTCGCCCGCATCGCCGAGGAGAACGCACACGCCGCCGCGCACGACCCGCTCACCGGGCTCGCCAACCGCCGCCGTCTCTACGACCGCGCGGGCGAGCTCTTCCAGGCCACCGGGCAGGAGGGCCTGTTCGCGCTGCTGCTGATCGACCTCAACCACTTCAAAGAGGTAAACGACACGCTCGGCCACGCTGCGGGTGACCACGTGTTGCGCGAGGTGGCGGCACGGCTGCGCGACGCGGCAGCGCCCGGCGACCTGGTGGCACGGCTGGGTGGTGACGAGTTCGCCGTGCTGCTCAGCGGCCTGCCCACCCCCGCCCTCGCGAACCACCGGGCCAGCGGCATCCTCGCCGGGCTCGACGGCGGTATCGACGTCGAGGGCATGCAGATCACCGTCGAGGCGGCCGGTGGCATCGCCCTGGCGGCCGGCACGGGCAGCGTGGAGGAACTGATGCGCCGCGCCGACATCGCGATGTATCAGGCGAAACGCTCCAACGAGCAGACCGTCGTCTACGCGCACGCCCGGGACACCGCCGACCTGGAACGGCTCATGCTCACCGGCGAGCTGCGCCGCGCGGTCGCCGAACACGAGTTCACTGTGGACTTCCAGCCGATCGTCGACCTGGGCAGCGGCGAGGTGGTCGCGGCCGAGGCGCTGGCCCGCTGGCACCACCCGGACCAGGGCAGTCTCAGCCCGGTGCAGTTCCTGGAGACCGTGGAGCGCTCCGGCCAGCTGCCGGCGTTCGCCGACGCGGTGCTCGAACAGTCGCTGATCGCCATGCAGACCTGGCGGGAGGCGGGATTCGACCTGCCCGTCGCGGTCAACGTGTCGCCGCGCAGCCTGCTCGACGCGAAGTTCCCGGGGGCGGTGCTGTCCCGGCTGGCCCGGCACGACGTTCCGGCGAACCGGTTGGTGCTGGAACTCACCGAGACGCTCACCATCAGCCAGCTGGACGTGGTGGAGCGGGCACTCGCTGAGCTGCGCAACGCCGGGGTGCGACTCGCGATCGACGACTTCGGCACGGGGGTGTCGTCGCTGTCGGTGCTGTCCCGGATCCCGGTTCACCAGTTGAAGATCGATCGCGAGTTCGTGGCGGCGGTCGAGACGTCTGCCGAGGCGGCCGCGGTTATTCGTACGACGGTGCACCTCGCCCGGAACCTGCACCTCACGGTCGTCGCCGAGGGTGTGGAGAGCGAGCCGCAGCGACGCACCCTGTGGGAGCTCGGCTGTCTCGCCGGTCAGGGCCACCTGTTCGCCCGGCCGTACTCGGCGGCGCGCTTCCTCGCCGTCCTCCAGCGCGGCTCCGGCGGACAGCCCGGTGTGCTGGCCACGCCCCTCTACGACGCCGGCTCCGTGGTGCGGCTACCGGCCCGCAAGCCCTCGGGCGGGGGGCGCGCGTCTCTGCCACACTTGCCCGCGTGACGAAGACCCGCGGCCTGCTCGTACGCATCGACCGGGCCGCCGGAGGGCTCGCCGCCGACCTCGGGCTGTACCTCATCTCCGCCGCGTTCGCCCTGCTCACAGCACTCTCCTCGACGCTGCTGCCGCATCGCGCGTGGGGTGCCGTCGCGGCCTGGGGCTATCTCGTGGCGGCGCTGATCGTGACGACACAGCTCGTGCTGCGCCGGCCGGCCGGTCGGGCGCTCCTGGCCTGGGCCACCTATGCGGCGGTCGTCCTGCTTCCGCTGGTGATCCAGGCGGTGCAGCGTGCCAACGGGCGTACCGACCGGGCCCAGGAGGAGGTGGTCGTCGTCGAGCACATGGGCGAGTCGCTCCTGCACAGCGGCACGCCCTATCTGAGCCGGGCGGAGATCGCCGCGATCCCTCTCGACGAGCGGCTCCTCGGCTACCGGCCCTATCAGCCGGGGATGGCGATCTTCGGGCTGCCCCGCGCGGTGGCCGGCGAGCACTGGTGGACAGACGCCCGGATCTGGTTCGCGATCACGACGGTGGTCGCGCTGGGTGCGGCGGTCACGCTTCTGCGTTCCTCTCGGTCTTCTCGTGTACGGGCAATTCAGGCGGCCACCGTTCTTCCGGTGACCGCCTTGACGCTCGCCACCGGCGGCGACGACATCCCGGTGCTCGCTCTCTGCCTGCTCGCCCTGGCCCTCGCCGGCGCCGGCCGCTACGGCTGGTCGGGCGCCGCGATCGGCGCCGCGGCCGCCTGCAAACTCTTCGCTCTACCGGTGCTCGCGGTCCTGGCCGTACTCGCCGTCACCACCGGCAACTGGCGCCGCTTCCTCCCGCCCGCCCTCGGCCTGCCCCTGCTCGCCCTGCTGCCACCGTTGCTGGCCGATCCCGACGCGCTCGTCGAGAACGTGCTGCGGTTCCCGCTCGGGCACGGGCTCGTCACCAGCCCCGCCCAGTCACCGTTCCCCGGCTACCTGATCGCCCAGTCACTCCCCGGTGGCCGCGTCATCGCCGCCGGCCTCCTGGTCGCCGCCGCCGCGGTGATCGGCCTGCTGCTGCTCCGCCGGCCGCCCCGCTCCGCCGCCACGGCCGCGCTGTTCTGCGGGTACGGCCTGCTCACCGCGATCCTGCTGATGCCGACCACCCGCTTCGGCTACCTGCTGTACCCGGCGGCCCTGCTCGTCTGGGCGACCGCACTCAGCAACCACACAGCTACAACGGCCCCACGGCATGACACGGCCTTGTACCGTCAATGAAATGCAGATGACCTGTCCCAAGTGTCACGGCGAGATGCGGGTCTACGAGCGCAGCGGCGTCACGATCGACCAGTGCACCGAGTGCCGCGGAATCTTCCTGGACCGTGGTGAGCTCGAGAAGCTCTTCGCCGCCGAGCAGACATACAACGCACGGCCGCCGGGCGCAGGGCAAGCGCCTCCGCCGCCTGCTCCGCACCAGCAGCCCCAGCACGGCGGTTACGTGCCGCCGCCCCCGCCTCCGCCCGCCTACGGTGCTCCGGCGCCGCACGCCTACCCGCCCGCGGCCGCCGCTCCCTATGGCCGGCCCGGCTACGGACACCACGGCCACTACCGGCAGCAGCACCACGGCCACTACCGCCGGCGGGGCTTCCTCCACGACCTGTTCGACTGAGCCGGTCTTCTCCGCGACGCTGCCCTGCGCATGACGGTTTCCCGCCGTGCGCAGGGCACACGTGTTTTCAGGTCCACATTTCGCGCTTCCGTGTCCGCTGACTGAGACAGCCACGGGGCGTCACAGCACGGTTACACCCGTTCCAGCCGCACCGAGAGTGACCGGCATCGCCCGCACCTCGCCGTTCCGCTGTGGACATTCCCAACAGCGACAATCCTTGCCTCTCCGCGCGGATCCAGCTCCCCACCTCCGGCGCCGCCGTGCCCCATATCACTCTCGGTGACCACCATCCGGAGCCGTGTCGTCACTTTAAAGAGAACCATTTCGATAGCTTTCTCTTTTCATGTGCGTTACGAAGTCACTGGAATACGCAACGTCGCTGATCTTGGGTATTGTCACGTCGCCCCCCTGTCGCGGCGAACGGAGGAAGAACCGTGACTGAAACAGCGGATCGCGCGGCGAACCAGGCTCTGCGCCACGACCTGGAAGACGTTTACGGCCGTTATGAGGAACTGCGTTCCGGAGTGGACGAACTCCAGCGCAGCCTGGCGACGATGCAGGTCAGCGCCGAGTCCCTGGACGGCGCCGTGCACGCAACCGTGGACGCCGACGGCCACCTGGTGGATTTGCGACTGGATCAGCAGGCTTGCCGGGAATGGGACGCACAAACCCTGGCCCGCACCATTGTGGAAACAGTTCAGCACGCCTCAGCCGGCAAACACCGTCAGATAGAACAACTGGTGACGAATCACCGCCCACCCGAAGACGACGCCTGAGGAAATATCGCCATTTCACCCCTGCCGGTCCGGAGCCACGCAGCTCCTCCCCGGCGGGACAGGGCCGACTCCTCCCCAGCGCCAGCCCTTCCACCGCGGGCCAGCGACTCCTCCATCACCGCGCCCACGCCTCCACCAGGCCACGCAGCGACTTCTCTCAGCGCCGCGCTCACCCTCCCACCGGGCCGCCGCACAGCAGACCCCCCGGCGCCGCGCCCACCCGCGCCCGGCACACACAGCAGACCCCGGCGCCGCGCCCACCCGCGCCAGGCACCCCGCACAGCAGACCCCGTCGCCGCGCCCGCCCTCCACCAGGCCGTCGCACGGCGGATCGGAAGCGTCTTCCCCCGGCGCCGCGCCCGCCCACGCCAGGCACCCCCGCGCAGCAGACCCCCGTCGCCGCGCCCACCCGCGCCAGGCGCCGCACAGCAGACCCCGTCGCCGCGCCCGCCACCAGGCCGTCGCACGGCGGATCGGGAGCGTCTTCCCCCACCGCCGCGTCCGCCCTCCACCAGGCCGTCACGCAGCGGACCCCAGCGTCTCCTCCCACCGCCGCGCCCGCGCGTCAGTGGGCCACCGCTCGGCAGACCGGCAGCGTCAGATGGCCATGTCGACAAAGCGGGACAGGTGCAGCTGGGCGGCGACCGTGACCGTGTCCGTCGGGCCGTTACGGTGCTTGGCCACGATGAAGTCGGCCTCGCCCGCCCGGGGCGACTCCTTGTCGTAGTAGTCGTCGCGGTGCAGCAGGATCACGACGTCGGCGTCCTGCTCGATCGAGCCACTCTCACGCAGGTCGGAGAGCTGGGGGCGTTTGTCGGTGCGCTGCTCGGGGCCACGGTTCAGCTGGCTCACCGCGATCACCGGGCACTCGATCTCCTTGGCCAACAGCTTGAGGCCACGGGACAGCTCGGAGACCTCCTGCTGACGGCTCTCGGTCTTCTTCGGCGACGACATCAGCTGCAGGTAGTCGATCACCAGGAGGCGCAGGTTGTGCCGCTGCTTGAGGCGGCGCGCCTTGGCCCGGATCTCCATCAGGTTCATGTTCGGGGTGTCGTCGACGAAGATCGGCGCCTGACTGATCTCGCCCATCCGGCGGGCCAGTTTCGTCCAGTCGTCGTCGGAGAGCTGGCCCGACCGCAGCGTGTGCAGCGGCACGCGAGCCTCGGCGGACAGCAGACGCATGACCATCTCGATCTTGCTCATTTCGAGCGAGAAGATGGCGCTGGCACAGCCGCTCTGAATCGCCGCATTACGCGCGAAGTCCATGCTGACCGTCGACTTCCCGAGACCGGGACGGCCGGCCACGATGATCAGCTGACCGGCGTGCAGGCCGTTGAGCAGGCGGTCGAGATCCTGGAAGCCGGTCGGGACGCCGGTCATCATGCCGCCGGACGCGCCGACCGCCTCGATCTCGTCGAGGGTCGGCTGCAGCATGTCACCGAGCGCCGCGAAGTCCTCGCTGACCCGTTTCTCAGTGACGTCGTAGATCGCCTGCTGGGCGAGATCGACGATGTCGTCCACGTCGCGGCCACCGTTGCCGCCCGTGCCGTACCCGAGCTGGACGATCTTCGTCCCCGCCTCGACGAGGCGCCGCAGGATCGCCCGCTCGGAGACGATCCGGGCGTAATAGGAGGCGTTGGCCGCGGTGGGCACGCTCTCGATGAGCGTGTGGAGATAGGGAACGCCGCCGACCCGCTGCAGGTCACCGGAGTCGGCGAGGGCCGCGGCGACGGTCAGGGCGTCAGCCGGCTCACCCCGGCCGTAGAGGTCGAGCACCGTGTCGAAGATCGTGGCGTGCACCGGCCGGTAGAAGTCGGTGGTCTTGAGGATCTCGACGACATCGGCGATCGCGTCCTTGGAGAGCAGCATGCCGCCGAGCACGCCCTGCTCGGCCGCGACGTCCTGAGGCGGCGCCTTGTCGAAGCCGCCACCACCCCCACCGCCACTGAACCCGCCGCCCGATCCGTTACGGGGCGGCTCGCCGCCGGAGGAGCCACCGCCGGCCTGCGACGGCGGCCGGGACTCCGGCCGTGCGTCATCGGTGATCGACACCCCGGACCCCCTCGAAACAGTGACCGCCATCACGATCGAACAACTCAGGTACGACACTTTCGGCTGATCCGAGCGCTGCTTCAGAGAAACACGCGGATCAAAGTGGGTACGCGAGGCTGGACCACTGTACGAATCGTGCCGCCACCTGCCCAACCACCTCGGTGGACGAGTCTTGGGACAAGTTGTGGACATCCACCTCCTGCCTGTGCACAGGCCTGTGGACAACTTCTGGGGACAATGGGTGCTGCCCCTTCCCCAGCAGCGCTTTTGTCATCCCCACCTGTGGAGGGCAGAAAAGGATGCCAATCAGGGGAAATACCTGGCCGGTGAGCAAGCCGTCGCGCTGAGGCGTTGCGGTTCCGTCCTGCGCACGTCACCCTTTTCACGTGGACCAACCGGAGTGGGGCTACGGCGCCCGCATGCCGCGCGACAGGCGCGCTGCGGAGGCTTGGCTCACCCGGGAACCGGAGATCAACGAATCCGAGTCTCGGTGGGCCTCGCTCGCCGACACCGGCAGCATGGCACCCAGTGAAGAGGCGCTGACCTGGCAGCGGCGCGCTGACGCATGGGCTCAGCAGGCAGAAGTCGAGCCGTATTCCGGTAGTCAGGCCATCGAGCCGGCCAACCGTTGGTCCGAGGTGGCGTCCACCGGGCGCCCCACCTTCCCGGCGGACGGGGTCGGCTGGCGGACCCAGACGTCCGAGTGGAGGGCCACCGGCGCACGGTGGCGGCAGACCACGGAGTGGCGGTCGTCGACCGGTTCGCACGTCTGGCGTTCCACCACCGAGGCGTGGCAGGGCGACAACGACGACAACCCGGAGCGCGAGCGGGACCAACTGGCCATCCAGGGAACAGCCTGGCCCACACTGGGTACTGATTCCGGTAACAGCGACATCGCTGACAATTCGTCGACCCCGTCGTGGCGGCAGTCGTCGTCCTCGACACCGTCGTGGCAGCAGCAATCGTCGTCCACACCCTCCTGGCAGCAGTCCTCCTCCACGCAGACACCCTCCTGGCAACAGCAGTCGTCCTCGACACCCTCCTGGCAGCAGCAATCGTCGTCCACACCGTCGTGGCAGCAGCCGTCCTCCGCGCAGACGCCGTCGTGGCAGCAGCCGGAGCCGGACACCACGCCCTCCTGGCGGCGCTCGGAGGATCCCGGCCGGGCCACCCGGCCGGTCGAGCAGACGTGGTCGGGGACCGAGTCCGCCACCCCGTCCTGGCAGCAGCCGTCAGCACAGACCCCGTCCTGGCAACAGCGACCCGCCGACTCCTGGTCGACCGGTGGCGCCGCAGCAGGAGGCGTCCCGGCGGGCGGTGCGACCGGTTCGCCCTCCTGGAGCCGCGACCCCGGCCAGCCCGCCGACTCGTGGAGCCGCGAACAGCCCTCCCCGTCCTGGGGACGCGGCACCGAGACCGGCCGCCCGCCCGACAACGGCCAGCCCGCCGATTACGGTCAGCCCGCCGACTACGGCCGTGCCCCCGACTACGGGCGCGCCGGCGGTTTCGGCCGCAGCGACCTGGCCCCCGGCGACACAGGCAGCGGCGACTTCAGCCGCGACCCCGCACGTGGCGACATCAGCCGCGACCCCGCACGCAACGACTTCGGCCGCGACCCCGGGCGCGGCGACTTCGGCCGCGACCCCGGGCGCGGCGACTTCGGCCGCGACGCCGGCCGTGGCGACTTCGGCCGTGACGCCGGGCGTGGCGACATCAGCCGCGACCCGGCACGCAACGATTTCGGGCGCGACCCCGCACGCAACGATTTCGGGCGCGAACCGGGTCGTGGCGACTTCGGCCGTGGCGATCCGAGCCGCAGCGATCCCGGGTCCGGCGCCTTCAGCCGCAGCGATCCCGGGCGTGGCGGCTTCAGCCGTGGCAACGGGCGTGGTGACTTCGGGCGCGGCGGCGATCCCGGCGAGAACACGACCGGCATGACCCAGTGGGAGCGCACCGACGCTCCCGGCTGGCAGACCTCACCGGTCGACGACGCCCGCCACCTGGTCCGCGAGGACGACCGTGCCGCGTGGCGCCGTCAGGCCGCCTACGAGGATCCGACCCCCCGCCGCGGCCGTCGTCGTGCACCGGAGGCCGACGGCGCCGCCCCCGCGGGAGGCACCGGCTGGTCCACCGGCACCGACCAGGACGACTGGGCGCAGCACACCGACACCGGCAACATCCCGAGGTACACGGAGGCGCCCACACCCTCCGCCTCCGGTCGCTTCGACGGCCCGGGGATGCCCGAGCCCGGCGGCCGCCGCGGTCGCCGCGAGCAGGGCGACGCCGAGCCGCGCCGTGGTGCGCGCCCGGCCCGCTACAACCAGAACGCCACCGACTGGCGCGAGGACACCTCCTCCTGGGAGGCCGAGCCGGACACCAGCAACTGGACCCGCGACCCGGACACCGGCCAGTGGAGCCGCGCCGAGGACGACCCCCGTGTGCTCGCCTGGCGCGCGGAAGCCGCTCGCCGGGAGGCCACCAAGGGCGAGGCCGCGGACGGGCCGGAGGACGGCGCTGGCGGCGCCCGCGGTGCGTCCCGCCGAAGCCGACGCGACGGCCCGGGCGGCGGACCCAACGGCAGCGTTTCCGGCGGACCCAACGGTGGTGGTCCCGGCGGATTCAATGGCGGCGGACCCAACGGTGGTGGTCCCGGCGGATTCAACGGCGGCGGGCCCAACGGCGGCGGACCCGGTGCACCCAACGGCGGCGGACCCGGCGGATTCGGCGGCGGACCCGGCGGGCGCACCGGCGGCGTTCCCGGCGGGCCTCTGCCGAGCAGCGGCATGCCCGGCAGCGGCGCCTGGCCGACCAGCGCCGTCCCGAACGGCAACGGCGCGGCTCGCTCCGGCGCGATGATGCCGGCACCGCGCAGCGCACAGCCCACCAACGGCGCACCGCCCAGCAGCACCCAGACCAGCATCGGTGTGCCCAGCAGCCGTCCGCGCAGCGCCATGCCCGGCGCCATCCGGCCGAGCAGCTCGACTCCCGGCGGCGCGCCTCCCGGCAGCCCGTCGTGGGGCGGCGGCTACGACGAGGACCGCGGCGGCCGCCGCAACCGCGACCAGGATCCGTACGGTGGCTACGGCTCGCCCGACACCACCGGCACCGGCCGTCGCCGCGTGAGCGAGCCCTCCGCCCGCGACGAGGAGCCGCTGGACCCGGAGGCCTGGCGGGTCGCACCCGAGCCGCGGCAGAGCCGTCAGTACAGGCGACTCAACGTCGAGCCCGACGAGCCCCCCGCCGAGGGCGGCTGGCGTCAGGGCCCGATGCCCCCGCGCCAGGCCCCGATGCGCGAACTACCGGCCGGCACCGGCCAGTCCTGGCAGGAGCCCCGCCGGGAGCAGGAGCCCCGCCGGGAGCCGCCGCGCGCCTACGGTGCCGCCCAGCCGCAACGCGAACTGCCGTCGGCCGAGCCGCCGCGCTGGGGTTCACCCGCGCGCGAGCTTCCGTCCCGCGAACTCCCCGCAGGCGGCCAGCCGAGCTGGCAGGACCAGGGACGCCCGGAGCCGAGCTGGCAGGACCAGGGCCGAGCCGAACGCGGTTGGCAAGACCAGGGACGGCCGGACCAGGGACGTTCCGAACCCGGCTGGCAGGACCAGGGCGGACCCGACTCGGGACGGGGCGGCTGGCAGGACCAGCGGCAACCCCGTCGTGAGCCGTGGCAGGAGCCCGCCCGTCCGGAGCCGCGCGCCTACGGCGCAGCCCGTGAGCTGCCCGCCGGCGGCCAGACCTGGCAGCAGCAGCCGCCTCGCCGCGAGTTGCCCGCCGGACCCTCTCAGTGGTCCGAGCAGCCGCGTCGTGCCAGCGCGCCCGCGTACGGTTCGGGCGAACCGGACAACGGCCGCGAGGGCTACGACAACTGGAACGATCCTCCGGGCGGCGGCGCCGGCTACGGCCAGGCCCGCCCCGCCGCTGACTGGCTTTCCGCCGAACGCGCCGCACGCCGCGGCGCTCAGTACCGTGACAGCGCCGGGACGGACGGTGAGACCGATTGGCGCCAGGAGCTTTCCCGGGACAACGCACTGACAGAGGGCGAACCCCGGCGGTACGACACATCGGACTTTCCGCCCTTTCGGCCAAGCGGCTCCGCCTCCGTGGCAGGACCGTCGAACCTGGCGCTGAGCGCCACCTCGGTCATCTCCCGGCCGCCCGCCGACGCTCTTCCCGACGAGGACGAGGACACCTCCTGGCCGCCGCGCCGTCCCACCGGTGCGTTCCAGGGCTCCGGCGCCTACGAACGACGCCCCGTCAACAGCGGTCTGGTAACCAGCGCCGGCAACGACCTGCTCGACCCCGACGACGACGAGACCGACGAGGAGACCACCGGCGGCCCACTCGCGGCGGTCGGTTACACGGTCGTCTGGTACGGCGTGCCCGTCTTCCTCTTCGTAGCCGGCATGTTCCTGCTCAACAGCGGCCAGCGCAGCCACGCCCTGGACACGCTCGCCGGCGCCGCTCCCGAGTTCGGCGTTTCACTCGCCCTCAGCATGCTGGTCGCCCTGGCCCTCCGCTGGGCAACCACCGCCTGGAAGTCGGCAAGCGTGGGCCTGGCCGCCGCGGTGGTAGGCGGCGGGCTGGCCACAGTCCTCAGCTCCGCCATCACCGGCAACAGCCTGAGCTGACGCCCGAACCGACCGAAACAGGCACAAAAAGCCAAGAAGCGCGCACCAGGAAGCAAGCGCCAACCAGCGGGCAAGCGCGGAACAGACGAAGGGCGCCGACCGAGGAAAGCCCCCGCCGGGAAATCGCGGCCCGGGAAGCAGCCGGCCCCGGAAGCGGCCCGCCCGGAAAGCGGCCCGCCCGGGAAGCAGCCAGCCCGGGAAGCAGCCAGCCCGGGAGGCGGCCGGCCCAGGAAGCGGCCCGGGAAGCAAACAGCCCGGGAGTGAACGCGAAACGGCGCGCCGACTGTCGGCCGGCGCGCCGTTTCGGTGGTGCGGGGTGTTACTTCGCGGAGACCACGTTCACCGGGAAGGTGGCGGTGACCTCGGGGTGGAGCTTGACCTGGACGTTGTACGCGCCCGTGGTCTTGATGTGGCCGGGCAGCTCGAGGCGGCGCCGGTCGAGGGCGGGACCGCCGGCGGCCTTGACCGCGTCGACGATCTCGGCCGGGGTGATCGAGCCGAAGAGGCGGCCGCCGTTGCCGGAGCGCGCCGACAGCGTGACCTTGAGGCCGGCGAGCTGGCCCTTGACCTCGTTGGCCTGGCCCAGGTCACGGATCTCGCGCGCCTCACGGGCCCGCTTGATGACCGCGACCTGCTTCTCGGCGCCCTTGGTCCACTGGATGGCGAAGCCCTGCGGGAGCAGGTAGTTACGGCCGTAGCCGTTCTTCACCTCGACGATGTCGCCGGGGGTGCCGAGGCCCGACACCTCCTGAGTGAGGATGATCTTCATCTCGGTGCCCCCTCTCAGCGCGCCGTGGCCGTGTACGGCAGGAGCGCCATCTCACGGGCGTTCTTGACCGCGCGGGCGATCTGCCGCTGCTGCTGGGAGGTCACACCGGTGACGCGGCGGGCACGGATCTTGCCGCGGTCGGAGATGAACTTCCGCAGGAGAGCGGTGTCCTTGTAGTCGATGTAGGTGATCCCGTCCTTGTCGAGCGGGTTCACCTTCTTCTTCGGCTTGCGAAGCGCCGCAGCCTTAGCCATTGCTCTTACTCCTGAACTCAGTAAAGCCCGTAGGGCTTAGAAGGGAGGCTCGTCGTCGAACGAGGAGTTGCCGCCGCCACCGCCGCTGTTGCCACCGCGGTTGCTGGAAGCCGGGGCAGCCGTCGCCCAGGGGTCGTCGAAATCGTTGCCGCCGCTGTTGCCGCCGCCACGATTGCCGCCGCCACTGAACTGCCGGTTGCCACCACCGGAGGAGCCGAAGCCTCCCCCGCCGCCGCCGGACCGGCTCATCTTCTGCACCTTCGCCGTGGCGTAGCGCAGAGACGGACCGATTTCGTCGACCTCGAGCTCGTAGACGGTGCGCTTCTCTCCCTCTTTCGTCTCATACGACCTCTGGCGCAGGCGGCCCTGCACGATCACGCGAGCGCCACGCTGCAGCGACTCGGCGACGTGCTCGGCGGCGTCACGCCAGATGTTGCATGCGAGGAACAGTGGCTCGCCGTCTTTCCACTCGCCCGTTTGCCGGTCCAAGGTCCGCGGTGTGGACGCGATGCGGAACTTGGCGACCGCCGCACCCGACGGGGTGAAGCGCAGCTCAGGGTCGTCGGTCAGGTTGCCGACGACCGTGATGGTGGTTTCTCCAGCCATGAAACTTCTCCTCGCCGCTCAAGTCGTTGACGCAAAGGGTCTCAGGACCCTCTGACAAAAACGCCTCAGCGGGTCTCGGGACGGATGACCTTGGTACGCAGGATGTTCTCGTTGAGCCGAAGCTGACGGTCCAGCTCGGCGACGGCCTCGGGGGTCGCCTGAAGGTCGACGACGGCGTAGATGCCCTCGGCCTTCTTGTTGATCTCGAACGAGAGCCGGCGACGGCCCCAGACGTCGAGCTTCTCCACCGAGCCACCCGCGGTCCTGATCACGTTCAGGTACTGGTCGAGCGACGGGGCCACGGTGCGTTCCTCGAGCGAAGGGTCGAGGATCACCATGAGTTCGTAATGACGCAAGACTTTCTCACCTCCTGTGGGCTATGCGGCCACGGTCTCTCCGTGGCAGGAGGTCTTGTGTCGAACGCAGAAGAAAGCCGTGGGAGTGAAGACGCCCCACGGCGAACACACTGCGAACCGAGCCAGCATACCCAGGTAGGGCGCCAGGCCCAAAAACGACGACCCCGTCCGTGGACGGGGTCGTCGTGGTGAGAAGCCGCGGGGCGTCCGGTCCGAATTCGTTGGGTGGGACCTGGGGAGGAACGACCACACCGATGAGGTTGGACGCGTCCGCCCCGCGGAGCTTTCACCGAGGAGCTTACGCCATATTTGTACGAGATGCACGTTGCGACACGATTGCCCGAATCGCGGCGGTTGACACGCCCAGCACGCAGATCAGCGCGGTGAGCCCCAGCAGCCCGATCGGACGGCCCTCCCGGATCGGCCCGACCGCGGCCACCGGCTCGGCGATGGTCCCGCCGACCGAGGTTCCACCCGCCGAAGCCACCTCGGGAGCGGCGGCCAGAGCCGGAGCGGAGGAAAGGACGGAGGAAGCGGAGGAGGAGGACGCGAGAGTGGCGGGAACACGGTCACCCGGCGGCATTCCCGCGAAGGCAGGCGCGCCGATCCCCGTACCCCGCATGGTCTTGACCTTGAGACGAGGACGCACGGACGGAGCGTCGGGGGTGGTGACCGCGGGCCGGGCCGCCGCCTTCCGGACGCTCGACCGGCGCGCGCCAGGCGTGATGCGCGACGGGCGCGACGCCGGGGAGGCCGAGTCAGGCAGCGCCGAACCGGCTCGGGAGCCCGCCGGCGAACCCGGGCCCGACGGCTCCGCGACCATGGTGGAGGCCGCCGAGGTGGCGTCCGGGCCTGGCTGCGTGGCCGGATCGGACGGCTCGGTGGTGACCAGCATCGGCACCACCTCGTCGTTCTCGTCGCAGTTCGGGTCCAGCAGCACCGCGGTCACCCCGCGCCGGAACACCAGATCGGCCGAGCCGTCCTCCGGGACCACACCCCGTGGCGTGCTGCCGAGGTGCAACTGGGCGTCGTGCCCGGTCCGGTTGACCACCCGGACGATCGTGTCCGCCGGTACGGTCATCGACTCCACGCTGGGCCGCGACTCACACGAGAGGCCCAGCACCCCGCCGCCGAAGCTCACCTGGCGATCGGCCGGTTCCAGCTGTTCGGCGCTGGCCGTCCCGTTCGTGAGCAGCGGAACGCCGAAGATCAACCCACTCAGCACCACCGCCGCCATCCGGTATCGGAACTGCCGCGACATGCACCATCCCCTAGTCAGCCACCGGTCACAGCCGGCATCGGTCAAGCCAGATCAATGGAGCTAACGAGAGGTGACACGGCACGGTGACGCGCGGGGAAGCGTCGTAGGCTCGTCCCATGCGCATCGGAGCCCATGTCGACCCCGCAGACCCGCTCGCCGAGGCCGCCGCACGAGGCGCGGACGCGGTGCAGTTCTTCCTCACCGACCCACAGGGTTACAAGACGCCCAAAGCACGCGAGGACGCCGAGGTGTTGCGGGCGTCCGAGGTGGACATCTACATCCACGCGCCGTACATCGTGAATGTCGCCTCGCCGAACAACCGGATCCGGATCCCGAGCCGCAAACTGCTCATGGCGCACGCGAAGGCGGCCGCCGAGCTGGGCGCGAAGGGCCTGATCGTGCACGGCGGGCACGTCGGTGCGGGCGCCGATCTGGCGTCCGGCTTCGCGAACTGGCGCAAGGCGTTCGAGTATGCGCAGGGTGAAGGCGGCCTGCCGCTTCCGGTGCTGATCGAGAACACGGCCGGCGGGGACAACGCCTGTGCGCGGCGGTTCGACGATCTGGCCAGGCTGTGGGAAGCGGTGGGTGAGTTCGGCGCCGGCTTCTGCCTGGACACCTGCCATGCGTACGCGGGAGGCGAAGACCTGGTCGGCATCGTCGACCGTGTGAAGTCGATCACTGGCCGCATCGATCTGATCCACGCCAACGATTCCAAGGGCGGGTTCGACTCGGGCCAGGACCGCCACGACAACCTGGGTAGTGGGAAGATCGACCCCGAGTTGGTGGTGGCGGCGATCCGCGCCTCCGGGGCGCCGGCCATTGTGGAGACCCCGGGCGGAGCTGAGGGCCAGACCGCGGACATCGCCCTTCTGCGGCAGCGGGCGGGCAGCTAGCCGAACCGGCACGGGAGGGTCATGTCCGAGCAGCCGAAACCGATCTCGCCCGCCTCCGCACCGGGGCCGGGCGAGAGCGGGCCGAGCACGGCCGTGACCGAGCGGCGGCCGAGGTTCCGGCTGTTCCGGCAGAAGCGGGCCCCGGAAGAGATCAAGCCGGCGGAGAAACCGGCGGCGAAGGAAGAGCCGGAAAAACCCGAAGAGCCCGAAGCAAACGTACGGAAAAAGCTGCCGAACTCCCGTCCACCCGGCGCCCCTCCGGATCCGTGGTCGGTCTTCGCCGCCCTGCCCGAGCAGCCACCCGGCCGCCTCCGTCGCGGCATGCGTGCCATACGCCGCGGCCTGGTCCACGAGTGGGCGCTCGCGGTCTATGCCAGCCTCCTGCTGGCCGTCCTGATGACCTGGCCGGCCATGCAGTACCCGCTGCACACCCTCCCGCAGGACCTGGCCGACCCGTCCCGTCAGGCCTGGCAGATCGCCTGGGCCGGGCACATCCTGGTCGAGGACCCGATCCGGCTGTGGCACTCCAACGCCTACTACCCGGAATCGCTCAGTTTCGGCTTCGGTGACAGCCTGCTCGGCTGGGCACCGTTCGGGATGATCGGCAGCGGCGCGGAAGCCGCCGTGCTCCGCTACAACCTGATCTTCCTGGTCGCGCACGCACTGCTGACCTTCGGCGCCTACGCCCTGGTGCGCCAGCTCGGCGCCCGGCCGACCGGCGCCGCGATGGCGGCCGTCGCGTTCGCGTACGCGCCGTGGCGGCTGGCGCAGGAGGGCCACCTCGACATCATCTCGGCCGGCGGCATCCCGCTCGCCCTGGCGATGCTGGCCCGCGGACACGGCTGGTCGATGCGGTACGGATTCCGCGCCCCCCGCCGCCACGCGGGCTGGGCCGCCGCGGGCTGGGCCGTCGCCATCTGGCAGGTCTCGCTCGGCTTCTCGCTCGGCATGCCGTTCGCGTACGTAATGGGCGTGATCCTGCTCGTCCTGCTGGTCGCCTCGGTCGTGCACGGCATCCGCCACGAGGGCAGGTTCGCCCCGCTCCGTTTCCTGCGCGGCCGCCACGACTCACTGCTCGGCTGGCGTCTCGTCGCCACCGACGTCCTCGGCGCCCTGATCTTCGTCGGCGTCGGCCTGATGATCGCCGTGCCGTACGCGCTGGCCAAGGACTCGCCGACCCGCCTCCAGGAGATCCAGTTCTTCTCCCCGCCGCTGCGCAGCCTGCTGATCGGCCCCGCCGAGTCCCGGGTCTGGGGCGCCGCCCACGAGGTGCCGCGCTCGTTCCTGACCTGGCCCGCCGAGATGTCCCTGCTACCCGGCTTCGTGCTGTACGCGCTGGCCCTCGCCGGCCTGATCTTCTCGATCTGGCGGGTCCGGCACCGGCTCCTGCTGGTGCTCGGCCTCGCCGTCGCGATCATCCTCACCCTGGGCACCACGTTCTTCGAGGGCCGCTGGACCTACCTGCCGCTGTTCGGGCACTACCCGACCGCATTCGACCTGCGCATCTCCGGGCGCCTCATGCTCTGGGTCACACTGATCCTCGCGATCCTCGCGGCCGGCGCGGTCGACGACTTCGTCCGCCGCGCGGAACACCTCGCGGCACAGCGGATCCCGCCGTGGCCCGGCCCCTACCTGCGGCTCGCCATGCTGACGCCGCTGATCCTGGTCGCCCTGGAGGGCTGGAACGCCACCGCGCACCCGACCGTCCCGGCTCAGCCCAGCGTCATGCGCACGGTTGAGGCCGGCCCGATGCTGGTCCTGCCGACCGGTGAGATCTTCGATCAGACCGTGCAGCTCTGGTCCACCTCGAAGTTCGAGCAGATGGCGAACGGCGGCGGTGTGTTCGCCGCCGCCCGGCAGACCGAGTTGCGCACCCGGGTGGCCTCGTTCCCGGACGTGGCCAGCATCGAGTACCTACGGTCGATCGGTGTCGGCAGCGTCCTGCTGATCCGCTCGGCGGTGACGAACACGTCGTGGCAGCGGTCCGGCGACATCCCGGTGGACGCGCTCGGCATCACGCGCGAGGACCTCGACGACGCCGTCCTGTTCCGGCTGGGTCAGCAGCAGGGTCAGCAGCCGCCCGGCACGGCCCCGCTGCCGACCCCGGGCGCAAGCACCGGTCCCGGGCTGAGCCCGGCACCCGGACTGACCACGGGACCCACGACGCAGCCGGGGATCACGACGCCGCCAGGAATCACGACGCCGCCGGGGATCCCACCGGGTCTGTGAGATCCGGGTCGGTGCGATCCGCCGGTTCAGCGTCCCCCGACGACCCCGACCTCGTGCCGATCCCGAACGTCCGCCGGAAACCCGCGACCCAGCCGACGTCCGGCCCGTCCAGCGGCCCCGCATCCGGGTCCGCCCCGTCGTACGACTCCCGGACCACGTCCAGCTCCGGCCGCCAGATCTCGCGCATCACGAGCCCGAACAGCACGGCCACCGTCACGAACCGCGCCGTCGACGCGAGCACGAACGTCCCTTCCGGAATCACCGTCTTGCCGCCCGCACCGATCAGCTCGGCGTAGAACGCCGCCAGGTAGCCGACCTCGGCGACCGTCCACGCCATGATCGCGCCCCACTTCGGCCGCGCCAGCGCGATCAGCGGCAGCAGCCAGAGCACGTACTGCTGCGACCACACCTTGCTGGTGAGCAGGAACGCGGCGACGACGAGGAAGGCCAACTGGGACAGCCGGGGGCGGCGTGGCGCGAGCAGGCCGACGACCAGGATGGCCAGGCATGCGAGACCGAACAGGGCGTACGACAGGTAGTTGAGCGTCGGGATGTTGTTGCTCAGCCACTGGAACGGCCCCTGGTCGCCGTCGGTGCCGGTGTTCCACTTGCCGTCGAGGTACCGGCCGATGTACCAGAACGTGCCCCAGTCGATGGGCCGCTCCGAGTTGAGGCGGAAGAAGCGCAGCCAGCTCTCGTGGTACCAGAACCAGACCGGGAAGTTGGCCAGCGCCCACGTCGCTCCGGTCGCCAGGAACGAGGCGACGAACGGCTTCGGCCGCCCGGTGCGCAGGGCGAGGATCAGGATCGGCCCGAGGATGAACAGCGGCCACAGTTTCGCCGCCGCGCCGAGCCCGAGGAGCACGCCGGCCCAGACCGGCTTCTGCTTGACCCACAGGTACAACCCGATGGCGGCGAGCCCGATCGCCAGCAGGTCCCAGTTGATCGTCGCGGTGAGCAGCAGGATCGGCGAGAGCGCGAAGATGGCCGCGTCCCAGGGCCGCCGTCGCCGCAGGGCGAGGATCACCCCCACGGTCGCGACCGCGAACAGCGACAGGACCAGGGCGTTGACGTTGTAGAACCAGCTGCCCTGGTTGATGTCCGGGTTCTTCACCCCGTACGCGTGCACCGGCAGCCCGAGCGCGCCCATGAAGTAGCCGGTGACGACCGGGTACTCCACCGGGTGATCCGCGTACGGCACCTTGCCCTCGTTGATGCCCTCGGCGAAGTAGAGCGCCAGCACATCGGTGTAGCAGTACCGCGTGTACTGCACGTTCTTCTGCCAGTTGCCGTCCATGCAGGGCGACTTCTGCACCCAGGACAGGGCCAGCACGAGGCACGTCAGAGCGAGCACGATCCGTGGTGCCGTCCAGAACCGCCCGGGCCGCGAGTCCGGCGGCACAGCGTGCGAGCCGAGCGGCCCGCCGATCATCTGGGACAGCCCCCGCACGAACCCGTCCTCGGTCGCCGGTGTGACGTCGGGCCGGTCGGTGGTGGGCCGGTCGGTGGACGGTTGCGTGCTCATGTCTTGGCATCATGCCGCATCACGCGCCGCAAAAGGTGACGGCCCACACCTGCAAACCGATCTTCACAGGACAGACGGCCGAAAACGAGGCGGCGCCCACCTCGAACCCGAGGTGGGCGCCGCTGTCGGCTGGATCGGCGTCAACCGCCGGTGCCGCCGGGTCCGTTGCCACCCGGCCCGTTGTTGTTGCCCCCGTTGTTCTCGCCGTTGTTGCCACCGTTGTCCCCGCCGTTGTTGGTCGGGCAGAGCGCCGGCAGCTGCTGGCAGATCACGCTGAGGTTCGGGTCGGTCTCCGGCTCCGGCGGCGCGGTGCCGTTGCCCAATGCCTTCGGGTCGCCGCCCTTGATCCGGTCCGGGAAGCGCTCGACGTCCCAGTCCAGTTCCTCGGTGACCGTGTTGATGAATTCCTTCCAGATGTCGGCCGGCGTGCCGGAGCCGAACATCTTCTTGCCGCTGGTCTCGGTCAGCTGGACCTTGTCCTTGGCGCCACCGACCCAGACGGTCGCCGCGAGCTGCGGGATGCCACCGACGTACCAGGTGTCACCGTTGCCCTTGCCGAACTCCCAGGTACCCGACTTGGAGACGGCCGGCCGGCCGTTGCGCAGGGTGTTGCCCTGGTCGCCGGGGATCTTGCCCATGACGCCGAGCAGGTCGGACATCTTGTCGGCCGGGAAGACCTGCTTGCCGTCCAGGTTCTCGCTCTTCCAGGGCTCGTACTTGCCG
Source organism: Actinoplanes sp. NPDC051861 (assembly GCF_040681145.1). Taxonomy (NCBI): domain Bacteria; kingdom Bacillati; phylum Actinomycetota; class Actinomycetes; order Micromonosporales; family Micromonosporaceae; genus Actinoplanes; species Actinoplanes sp. NPDC051861. The sequence continues at coordinate 110,014 of NZ_JBFAYE010000014.1, read as the reverse complement.
CTGGTCGGGTTGAGCCGCTTGACCGACTTGATGAAGTGGGCCTTCTGCTTCACACCACCGTTGACGATCGTGGCGACACCCGCCGCGTGCTCCAGCGGCAGGACGCGGAACTGGCCGAAGGCGACCTCGTTGGAGAAGTTCTTCTTCCACGTCGACTCGTTGGTCTTGGTGAAGTCGATCATCTTGCCGGACGGGTACTGCTTCGAGCCGTTGGTCCACATGTGCTCGATGCCGGCCGCCTTGGCCGCGGCGATGACCTTCTCGAAACCGATCGAGTCGGCGATCCAGTAGAACGGGAAGTTGTACGACTTGATCGTCGCCCGCTCCAGGTCACAGTGCGTGATCTTGCCACCACAGACGCTGGACTCCTCCGCACCCGCGTTGCTGATCTTGTCACGGCCCTCGGGCTTGATCGTGCCGTCCCAGATCGAGTCGAAGGAGAGGTTCTCCTGCAGGCCCGCGGTGAGCGTGTAGATCTTCATCGTCGAGCCGGGCGACTGGCCGCCCCAGTCCACGATGCCGGTGCCCTCACCGTTCATGTAGCCGCCGTAGTCGGTGCCGTTCGGGTCGTCACCGCCGTAGTAACCGAGTACACGGCCGGTCTTCGGGTCGATGCCGATCACCGCGGCCTGCATCTTGGCGGACCGGCCGTTCATCGGCGAGCTCTCGCTCTTGCGCGAGCCGGCGGCCACGGCGGCCGCCTGCACCTTCGGGTTGATCGTGGTGGTGATCTGCAGACCACCCTTTTCCAGGTCGTTCTTCGTGACGCCCAGCTCCGCGAGCTCAGCCTTCACGTGCCGCAACACCATGCCGACCGGCTTGCCGTCGGCGCAGGTCTTGCACTTGTTCTGGTTGGGCTCGGCAACCTTCGGGTACTTGCGCGCGTCGTAGTCAGCCTGAGAGATCCAGTTCATCTCGCGCATGTTGGCGAGCGTGTACTCCCAGCGCTGCTGGGCGTCCTTGAGGTTGTAGTTCGGGTCGTAGCCGGCGTGGGTGTCCGTCGGGTACGGCTGCTTGATGATCGAAGCGATCACCGCCGCCTCGTAGACGTTGATCTCCTTCTTACCCGCGCTGCCGCCGGTGACCGCCGACTTGTTGAAGTAGCCGTTGGCCGCGGCCTCGACGCCGTAGCGCCCCTCGCCGAGGTCGATGTAGTTCAGGTACATGCCCATGATCTCGGGCTTCTCGTACTTCGACTCCAGCTTGCGGGCGATCACGGCCTCCCGCAGCTTCCGGCTGTAGCTGATGTCCTTGAGATCGGCCACGTGCCGGGCGTACTGCTGGGTGATGGTGGACGCGCCCTGCTTGTCGCCGCCGGTGAAGTTGTTCCACGCGGCGCGGGCGATGCCCTTCATGTCGATGCCGTTGTGGTTGTAGAAGTTCTTGTCCTCGGCGGCGGCGACCGCGTACTGCATCGTCTGGCTGATGTTCTTGTACGGGACGTTGATACGAGGCTCACCCTCGCGCGCCAGAACGTTCTTGCCGGTGGAGTCGAAGATGACGTTCATCTGCGCCTCCGCCTCGGGCGTGGGCAGCTCGACGTCGTCGAAGAAGTACGTACCGCCGACGATGCCGACACCGAGCATGATGACGAGAACGGCGGCCGCGGCGGTCAGGATGTTCGCTCGGCGGTACTTCTTGTCCGCCTTGCTGCGTCCCTTGCCGCCGCCCAGGCCGCCCGATCCGCCACCGGGCCCGCCGGGGCCGCCGGGTCCTCCCGGACCTCCGGGGCCGCCGGGCGGCACCGGCCGGACCGCGGCACGTGCCACCGAGGCACGCCCACCTCCCGCCGGCGCGACAGCCGCGGCTGCCCGTGCCGAGCCGACCGGGGCGCGGCCGGGGGACGCGGTGCCCACTGATGCCCGGCCGGCTGAAGCACCGCCCACCGACGCACGCCCTGGCGTGGCCACCGCGGCTGCCCCGGACGGACGCCGATAGGCGTCCGGAGCCGGACGGCCACCGTCGTCACCTGGCGTGGAATCAGCGGACGGCCCGGGCACTCGGGCCCGGGCTCGTGCTGACTGCGATTCGCCGTACGCGTTCATGTCTTCACACCTACCGGTCGCGGGGGCGCTGCCGGACGGCCCGGAAGGGCCGCCCCGACGGTGCGCCACGAGCGGGCGTTTTCGGCTGCGGAGACCGCAACCGTATTGCAAAATGTCCCAGATGGCCGATATGGGCGCAGGACGCTCATGTCGGTGCCAATCTTGTACACGTTAGCGAGATCGAACAGGTTCATCGCCGCCCCTCCCCGCGATGTGACCATGACCCCGCGGAACACGCGACCGAGGACTCGTCGGCCTCGATGCCGTCCCGGCCGAGCACGTAACGCTCGATCAAGTGGTTCCACGCGCAGGAGCGGCACACCTCGACCACGAAGACCTGGAACTCACGCAGCGTCATCGCGAGGACCGGCAGCTCCGCCAGTTTCCGGGCCTGTCCCGCCGACTGCTTGAGCTCGTCGCCATAGACGTAGTGCACCAGTGTCAGGTTGTCGCGGCGGCAGATCGGACAGCGCTCGTCGGTCGGCTCTCCGTGGAACGTCGCGGCGTTTCTCAAGTAAGGAGACGCGTCGCAGACCTCGAGGGTCCCGATCCAGCCGTTACGCACGTCACGCAGGACTGACCGCTTCTGTAGCGAGTAGTCGACGACCTGCCGCTGCGTGCGCATGGCGAGAAGAGTACGCGGTCACCGCGAACCCGGCGACCGCCATCACTCAGCGTGGCGCGGCGACTGCGGAGCATGTCCTGCTTGCGCACTTCCGCGACCCGATCTACGGTGACGATGTATCGAGCCGATACATCGGAGCAGACTGTGGGGGAGGGACCGGTGCTGGAGTTGGCGATCCTCGGTCTCCTGCAGGAGGCCCCGATGCACGGGTACGAACTGCGCAAGGAGCTCGCGACCAAGCTCGGCACGCTGCGAGCCGCGATCAGTTACGGGACTCTTTACCCGACGTTGAAGCGGCTGAAGCTTGCCGGTTGGATCAGCGAGGCAGAGGCGAACAGCGACATCATTCCCCCGTTGACGAGCAAACGGGGCCGCGTTGTCTACAAGATCACGGCCGACGGCAAGGAACGGTTCGCCGACCTCCTCACCCAGACCGGTCCGGAGACGTATGACGACGCCGGTTTTGGGGTGCACTTCACATTCTTCTCGCGCACCGATCAGGCCACCCGTCTTCGGATCCTCGAGGGCCGGCGTCGGCGGATCGAGGAGCGCCGGGAGGGGCTTCGCGAGATCCTGGCCCGCGCCGCTGACCGCCTGGACGCGTACACGCTGGAGCTCCAGCGCCATGGACTGGACGCCTGCGAACGCGAGGTCCGCTGGCTCGAGGAACTGATCACCAACGAGCGGTCCGGCCGTACGCCGGCCGGCCGCAACCGCGCCGCCGGAACACCGGCGGCGGAGACGGCACCACCCCCGGAAACACCGCGTCCGCACCAGGACCGGCCGTGATGAACAACAAGGAGGCAAACGCGATGGGCTCCGTCCGCGTCGCCATCGTCGGTGTGGGTAACTGCGCCTCGTCCCTCGTGCAGGGCGTGGAGTACTACAAGAACGCCGACCCCAACGACCGCGTCCCGGGTCTCATGCACGTGACCTTCGGCGACTACCACGTATCCGACGTGAAGTTCGTCGCGGCGTTCGATGTGGACGCCAAGAAGGTCGGCATGGACCTGAGCGAAGCGATCGTCGCCAGCGAGAACAACACGATCAAGCTGACCGACGTGCCGCCGAGCGGTGTCACGGTCCAGCGTGGACCGACCTTCGACGGTCTCGGCACCTACTACCGCGAGATCATCGAGGAGTCGTCGGCCGAGGCTGTCGACGTCGCGCAGGCTCTGCGGGACGCCGAGGTCGACGTGGTCGTCTCCTACCTCCCGGTCGGCTCCGAGCAGGCCGACAAGTTCTACGCCCAGGCCGCGATCGACGCCGGCTGCGCGTTCGTGAACGCCCTACCGGTCTTTATCGCCTCCGACCCGGCCTGGGCGCAGAAGTTCACCGACGCCGGGCTGCCGATCGTCGGCGACGACATCAAGAGCCAGGTCGGCGCGACGATCGTGCACCGCGCGCTGGCGAAGCTCTTCGAGGACCGCGGTGTCGAGCTGCTGCGCACGTACCAGCTCAACTTCGGCGGCAACATGGACTTCATGAACATGCTGGAGCGCAACCGCCTGGTCTCCAAGAAGATCTCGAAGACCCAGTCGGTGACCTCCCAGATCCCGCACGAGATGGTCAAGAGCGACGTGCACATCGGCCCGTCGGACCACGTGCCGTGGCTGGACGACCGCAAGTGGGCGTACATCCGCCTGGAGGGCCGCTCCTTCGGTGACACCCCGCTCAACGCCGAGCTCAAGCTCGAGGTGTGGGACTCCCCGAACTCGGCCGGTGTGATCATCGACGCCGTGCGCGCCGCGAAGATCGCCAAGGACCGCGGCATCGGCGGCCCGATCCTGTCGGCGTCGTCCTACTTCATGAAGTCCCCGCCCGTGCAGTACAGCGACCACGACGCCCACCGGGCCGTCGAGGCGTTCATCGCCGGCGAGATCGAGCGCTGACCAGCGCAAGCCACGCGAAAAGGCCGGCCCAGGTGATGGGCCGGCCTTTTTTTCACAACCCCATAGAGGTACGGACAAAGCGCCCCGCTGAGTTCAGCCCCACGCTTTCGTCAGCGCGACCCGCGCCTCCAGCTCCAGCAGCTTCCGCTTGCGGTCGAGGCCGCCGCCGAAGCCGACCATCTTTCCTCCGGCGCCCACCACGCGATGGCACGGAACGATCACCGGGATCGGATTGCGATTGCAGGCCGTGCCGACCGCCCGCGCCGCACCCGGATCGCCCAGGGCTGTCGCGATCGCCCCGTAGGTGATCATCTCGCCATAGGGAATCCGGGCGATCTGCTCCCACACGGCACGCTCGAACTCGGAGCCGCCGCGCAGCTCGAACGGCACCGTGAAGTCGGTCAGCTCCCCGGCGAAGTAGGCGCTCAGCTGCTCGGTCGCGGGGTGCTCGGTGACCGGAGCGGGACGTGCCCCGAACCGCACGTTGACCACGACATCGCCCTCGGCGACAACGCCCAGCGGCCCGATCGGTGACTCGACGACGAACACCCCACCATTCTGCGCCACGGGTACGACAACAAACGCATGCAAACTTTCCGATCGCTCGCGCGTCTGACCGTCGGAGGTGAGGGGTGAAGGAGTCACTCGAGGCGGAGTTCACCGCCTTCGTCGCGGAACGGGGGCAGGTGCTGCTCCGGATCGCGCACGCTCTGACGGGGGACCGGGGCGCCGCCGAGGATCTGGTGCAGGGGGCGCTGGCCAAGGCGTACGCCCGCTGGCCACGCATCTCCGGTGATGCCGAGGCATACGTCCGGAAGATCATTTACAACGACCGGGCGTCGAGCTGGCGCCGGCCGGGCCGGCACCGCGAGGTGTTCGTCGCCGAACCGCCGGACGTCGCGCACAGCAGCCGGCCGGAACACGACGTCACCGATCGCCTGGCGGTCCGCGAGGCGCTGCTCACCCTGCCCGCGCGCCAGCGCGCCGTGCTGGTCCTGCGCTACCTCGAGGACCGCACGGTCGAGGAGACCGCCGCGGTGCTGGGCTGCCGGCCCGGAACGGTTGCCAGCCAGGCCTCGAGGGCCCTGGCGAAACTTCGCGAACTGGTCGGCGACGTGGACGAATGGACGCACTCGACGGGAGGCCGGCGATGAAGCACTTCGAGGACTCGGTGCGAGCCGCCGTCGAGGAGCTGGCCGCGACCGCTCCGCCGCCCGGTGACCTGGCGAGCGTCGCGCGGAACCGGGGCAGGAGGATCCGCCGTCGCCGCCGTGCGGTGGCCGGACTCGCCGCGGTGGCGCTGGTCGGAAGTGTGCTCACCCCGTACGCAATCATGGAAGATCGCCGCAGCGCACCGCGCCCGGTCCCGGTGGCACCGACGCCCTCGCCCTCCGTGACCTCGCCGCAGCCGGCGGCCAAGGTCCCCTACGTCGCGGCCGCCGGCAAGAAGTGGTGGACCGAGCCGATCGCGCTGCCCGGCGGACTGGTCGTCACCGCGGTCTCCGGCAAGTGGACCAGTGAGCAGCGGCCCGCCGACACACTGGCGCAGGGCAGCGTCGTCCTGAACCGGGCGACCGGCCGCTACCAGGTCTTCCCGGGCGGCTACACCATGTTCGACGCCGCACCGGCTGGGCGCTACGTGCTCGTGCAGGACGACAGCTCGGCCCGTATCGGCATCGCGAACGCGGCCACCGGGCAGGTCCGCATGCTGGACCACGGCTCCGGCAGCGGTGTGGAGTGGTCGTCCGACGGCAAGAAACTGCTGCTCACGCTGAACGCCGGCGGTTTCCGGATCATCGACGCGGCGACCGGCTCGGCCGAGGACCACACGATTCCGGAGAGCACGGCTCTCTGCCCGGACAACTGCTTCTTCACCTGGCTGCCGGGCGGCAAGCAGGTCGCGATAGCCGAGCGGGATCCTGCGGTGAAGCAGTCCGAGGACCGGGAGGACACGGTCCAGAAGGTGGTGGTCTACGACGCGGCGACCGGCGCGCGGTTGCGTGAGCTCCCGCTGCCCGGCGTGCCCGCCGGGACCGGCGCCTGGTCACCGGACGGCAAGCACGTCCTACTGATGCCCGACGCCACCGAACCGGGCGGCGTCCGGATCACCGAGGTGGCGACCGGCCGCGTGCTCGGCACGATCGGCTCCCAGCAGCGCATGCCGGTCCGGTTCGTGGAGAACAGCACGGTCCTGGCCGTCGGCGGCCGCGACCTCTATCTGCACGACCTCAACGGTGTGCTGAAGGCCAAGCTGAACCTGCCGGCGGACTTCATCGGCCGCGACATCAGCCTGGGCAGAGGCTGACCGGCTAGGAGATGTGGCCCTGATCGCGGGCCCACTTGAAGAGCTCCGCCTCCGCCTCGTCCCGGTCCAGCGGGCCCCGGTCGAGGCGGAGCTCCTTCAGATAGCGCCATGCCTGCCCGACGATCGGGCCCGGCGGCACCCCGAGCAGCTCCATGATCGCGTTGCCGTCCAGGTCGGGCCGGACCTTGGCCAGGTCCTCCTCGGCCGCGATCCGGGCGATCCGCTCCTCGAGGGCGTCGTAGTCGGCGGCCAGCTGAGCGGCCTTGCGCCGGTTCCGCGTGGTCACGTCGGAGCGGGTGAGCTTGTGCAGCCGGGAGAGCAGCGGACCGGCGTCGGCGACGTAGCGGCGCACCGCCGAATCGGTCCACTCGCCGCGCCCGTACCCGTAGAACCGCAGGTGGAGGGCGACCAGCCCGACCACCTCGGAGATCACGTCCTTGGGGTACTTGAGTGCGCGCATCCGCTGCTTGGTGAGCCGGGCGCCGACCACCTCGTGATGGTGGAAGCTGACCCGGCCGTCGCGGCCGACCGCCTTGGTGGCCGGCTTGCCGATGTCGTGCATGAGCGCGGCCATCCGCAGCACGAAGTCCGGGCCCTCACCGGACTCCAGGCGGATCGCGTTCTGCACCACGATCAGCGTGTGCTCGTAGACGTCCTTGTGCTGCGCGTGCTCGTCGATCTCCAGCTTGAGACCGGAGATCTCGGGCAGGAAGCGGTCGGCGAGCCCGGTGTCGACCAGCAGGCGCAGCCCGGCGATCGGGTCGGCGCCGGACATCAGCTTGGTGAACTCGTCCCGGATCCGTTCCGCGGTGATCCGGTCCAGATCAGCGGCCATGTCCCGCATGGCCGAAATGACCGATTCCTCCACATTGAACTGGAGCTTCGCCGCGAACCGCGCCGCGCGCAGCATCCGAAGTGGATCATCGCCGAACGAGATCTCCGGCGTCGACGGCGTCCGGATCGTCCGGGACGCCAGGTCGGCCAGCCCGCCGAACGGGTCGACGAACGCGTGCCCCGGCACCGACACGGCCATCGCGTTGATCGTGAAGTCACGCCGCGACAGGTCCTCGTGCAGCGACGTGCCGTAGGACACGACCGGATTCCGCGTCACCCCGTCGTAGGCCTCGGCCCGATAGGTGGTGATCTCGATCCGCAGCCCGTCCTTCTGGATGCCGATCGTGCCGAAGTCGCGGCCGGTCTCCCAGATCGCGTCCGCCCACCCGCTCACCGCGGCGAGCGTCTGCTCGGGCCGGGCGTCGGTGCAGAAGTCGAGATCGTCGCCGAGGGTGCCGAGCAGCGCGTCGCGGACGGAGCCGCCGACGAGGTGCAGCTCGTGACCCGCGGCGGAGAACCGGCCCCCGAGCTCGTCGGCGACGGGGGACACGCGGAGCAGCTCGGCTACCGCTTTCTGCTGGGCGGAGTTAAGAAGAGAAGACATGGGATGACCAGGGTATCTGGAATGGCTATTGAGTTTTCCGCCGGGCAGGATGGCTATATGCCCGTTTCGGAAGCGCTGCAACGCCTGGTCCTGGACCCCCGTTTCTGGTCCGGTGACCTCACCGAGGCGGACGAACTTCCCCCGCACGTGCGCGTGTCGTTCCCCGTGGTGGACGGTTACGCCCTGGTCCTCGACATCGACCTGCCCTCCGGCGAGCGTGCGCTGGGCCTGCGCCGCCCCGCCTCCAGCGAGCCGGTCCAGCTCGGCTGGGCGCCGGCCGACGGTCCCTACCCGGCGGCCCTGCGGTGGTGGGAGCTGGAGGCCTTCGCCCGGGTGATCGCCCTCGGCGACCCGACGCTGCCGCATCCCGGGATCGTGGTCGCACTGCTCTCCCCGTTCGCGCCGGCGACGCCCGAGGACGACACGACGGCGATCGCGGCGGTGCGGGAGGCGGCGTACCGGTCGCTGCGCCGCGAGGTGCCGCCAGCCGAGGCGTCCGGTCCGGAACAGGCGCCGCTTCCGCTGTTCAGCGACGACCGATGGTGGCCGGCCCCTCCGGTTCTCTCACCCCGGGTGCTCGACGAGGCCGCTGTCGCGGCCATGAGTGCCCCGGCCCAGGTGGGCCTCCAGGTCCGGGTGGGCGAGCGCTTCCCGCATGAGGATCTAGCAGATTTGGTACGCCGCGCGAGCGCGACCCTCACCGATATGCCCCACCAGGACTGGTACGCCGAGACCCGCCCCCTGGCCCGCCGGATCGCCGACTCGGGTGACCTGGCGCCGCTGCCCGCCCTGCTCGGCGCGCTCACCGAGGCCGGTTGTGATCATCCGACGGTTCTGGATGCGCTGAGTGAACCTCTCGTACCACTGGAGGCCTGCTGGATGGTGGAGACCCTGGCCGGGGCCGAACCCGGCACCCTCCTGCGTCACCACGTGTGACGTTTGCCTTTATCGTGGCTCCAATATCGCTCTGGTTCGGGAGGCCCGGTTGAACGGCGGTCTGTACCGCAGCACCCACGCGACGCCGGACGGGCAGCCGCCGGCCGAGGAGGGTGTCACCGTCGTCTCGGTGGACGCCGAGGTTCCCGGCGGCGATCAGGCGCTGCCCGCCGAGGAGGTCCCGGCCGGCGGGGAGAACCGCGGCACCACCGGCCAGAGCGCGATCATGGCGATCGGCAGCCTGGTCAGCCGGGTGATCGGCTTCGTACGCAACGCGCTGATCGGCATGACCCTCGGCGCGGGTGTCGGTGACGCGTACACCAGTGCGCAGTTCCTCCCCGGCCAGATCTACGAACTGCTGCTCGGCGGCATCCTCTCCAGCGTCCTGATCCCGCTGCTGGTGCGCCGCCGCAAGGACGACCACGACGGCGGCCAGGAGTTCACCCAGAAACTGCTGACCTTCGCGGTCACGTCGCTCGGGATCGCGACCCTGCTGGTGGTCGCGGCCGCTCCGGTGATCACGGCGATCCAGGCGAGCGACAAGAACAACGACGCGTACCGGGATCTGGTCACGAACTTCGCGTACCTGATCCTGCCGATCATCTTCTTCACCGGGCTCTCCGCGCTGATCGGCGCGGTGCTCAACGTCCGCGGGCACTTCGCCGCGCCGATGTGGGCGCCGATCCTCAACAACCTGGTCATCATCGCCACCTGCGGCGTGTTCCTGGGTGTCTTCGGCACCGACGACAAGCTGAGCCCCGAGACGATCACCACCGCGCAGATCCTGCTGATCGGCCTCGGCACCCTGCTCGGCATCATCGTGCAGGCGGTCGGCCTGCTGCCCGCACTGCGCAAGGTCGGCTTCCGCTGGAAGTGGCGCTGGGACCCGCGCTCGCTGGGCCTGCGCGAGATCGGCGGCCTGGGCGGCTGGATGCTGCTCTACGTCGGAGCGAACCAGGTCGCCGTCTTCGTCGTGGTCCGCATCCTCAACGAGGTGGCCGGCAAGGGCAGCGCCAGCGTCCTGGCCTTCAACAACGTCTTCCTGCTGACGATGATGGCCCACGGCATCATCGGCGTGTCGGTGATGACCGCGCTGCTGCCGAAGATGAGCGCGGCCGCCGCCGACGGCCGGTACGCGGAGGTCAGCGCCGACCTGAGCCGCGGCATCAAGCTGGTCTCCGCCGCGCTGGCCCCGATCGCGGTCGTCTACGGCGTCCTCGGCACCGCGATCTCGGTCGTGCTGTTCCAGGGCGGCAACTACAGCAAGGACGCGGCGCTGGACACCGGCGTCGTGCTGACCGTGTCGGCGTTCGCCGTCCTGCCGCTGTCGATCAGCTACCTCTGTACCTATGCCTTCTATTCCCTTCAGGCGAACAAGACCGTCGCACTGATCAACCTGCCGGTCGTGGCGGTTCGCATCGGCGCCTACTTCGTGCTCGCCGCGGTCCTCAGCGAGTCGCTCTCCGCCGCCGGCATGACCGCCGCCAACGCCGTCTCGTACGTGGTCTCCGCACTGATCTCCCTCGCCGTGCTGCGCCGCAAGATCGGCCGACTCAACCTCGGCACGGTCGCGATGTCGCTGATCAAGGTGGCGGTCGCCGCCGCGATCGCCGCCGGACTGGGCCTGCTGGTGCTGCGGCTGCTGCCCGGCACCGGCGTTCCGGACGGCAAGATCGAGGCCATGGTTCACCTGGTGGTGGTCGGCGCGGTGATCCTGATCGCCTACCTGGGCGCCGCGCTGGCTCTGCGGGTCCAGGAGATCAGCCAGGTGGTCGGGATGGTCCGGCGCAGACTCGGGCGCTGATTCGACCGGATCATGCCCTGAACAGGTATCACTGAACCACCTCGTGGGTGATTGACCCGATTCGTGTGGCTCCACGCCGATGCCGCGCCGGGGGACGACCTGCCGGACCATGGCGTTGTGCGGGTATGGTCGGTGTCGGCATGTGCGCGGGAGCACCCCGTCCTGAGCACCCAGACAGCGCACCCCACACAGCGCACCACCCGAGGGAGGACTGGTGACCCAGGTCGGCGAAGGCCACGAGACCGCGGCCGACGAGGCCGGACCGGTCATGACCTTCGGTGCGCCCACCGTCGGTGAGATCCTGGCCGAGCGTTACCAGCTGGAAGAGCACGTCAACAACGACAGCGCCGGACGGCAGGTCTGGCGCGGCATCGACGTGATCCTGCGCCGCCCTGTCGCCGTGGTCCTGCGGCACCCCGGCGGCGACTCGGCGACCGAGATGCTCCAGGCCGCGGTCGCCGCGAGCCGGGTCATCCACCCCAACCTGGTCGGCGTCTACGACGCGATCGACGAGGAGTCCCGGGCCTACGTGGTTCGCGAGTGGGTGGAGGGTGAGTCGCTGCGCGACATGCTCGCCGCCGAGGGCCCGCTGGACCCGTCCCGGGCGATCGCCATCGCGCACGCCGTCGCCGACGCGCTGACCTCCGTGCACGCCACCGGGATGGTGCACGGCAACGTGCACCCGGGCAGCACGCTGATCGCCGACGACGGCCGGGTCGTGCTCGCCGACGCCCGCGCCGACGCGTCCGACTCGGTGGAGCTGGACGTCCGCGCCGTCGGCGGGGTCCTCTACTTCGCGCTCACCGGGCACTGGCCGCACAACGAGGTGGGAAACTCCGCCCTGCCGGATGCGAACCGGGACAGTGCCGGCAACCCGGCCGCACCGCGCCAGATCCGCGCCGGTGTCCCGGCCTACCTCGACGACCTCACGATGGACCTGCTCGACCGGCGCGTCGCCGCGCCGGCCGCCGACGCGCTCACCGCCGAGCTGGGCCGGCTGGACGCCGCGGCCGAGGACGAGGAGTTCGACGACGTCGGCCCCCTGCGGTTCGTGCAGGGTGGTGGCGGCGGCGCCTCGGCGACCGACCAGATCCGCAGCGCGCCGAAAATCCTGATCGGCGTCGGCGCGCTGGTCGTCATCGCGATCATCGGCCTGGTGTTCGGCATCCGCGCGATCAGCAACTCCACGAAGCCGAACACCCAGGCCACCGCGCCGGTCGACGCCGGGGTCCAGGGTCAGCCGGACGGCAACGCGCAGACCCCCGCGCCCACGCCGGAGAAGATCGCGCTGACCGCCGACATGGTCCGCATGGTCGACCCGCCCAAGGGTGACCGCGATGACGGCGACCAGGCGAAATTCACTGTCGACGGCGACCCGGAGACGGTCTGGGAGACCTCGCGTTACGAAAACCGGTCGAATTTCGGCAACCTGAAGCCCGGCATGGGTGTCCTGATCAACCTGGGCTCTCCGCGCTCGCTCGCCGAGGTCCGTGTGGCCGCGTCGACTCCCGGCGCCACCTTCGACGTCCGCTACGGCGCCAACGACCCGGGCGACAGCTCGGACGGCGACGAGAAGATCATGAAGGACTTCAAGCGTCTCGGAGACGAGGCGCCGGAGCCGAGCACCGGCACCAACTGGAACTTCTTCGGCTTCGAGCCGGACCAGAAGTATCAGTACGTGCTGGTCTTCATCTCCGACCTGCCGGAGGCCGAGGACGGCCGCGGTGGCTTCAAGCTCAGCGTCAGCGAGATCGAACTCTACGGCTACTGAGGTGCGGGCAAGCATCTCGGCACCGCTGTGGATTAGATTGCTCGCGTGACTTTCCGGGACGTTTCAGCCGGTGTGCCCGGCGCGGGGGAGACCGCGCCGAGCGACGCCGATCTGATCCGTGCCCATGCCGACGGCGACCCACAGGCGTTCGCCGTGCTGGTCCGCCGGCACCGGGATCGGCTGTGGGCGGTCGCGCTGCGGACCACCGGCGACCGTGAGGAGGCCGCCGACGCGGTCCAGGACGCCCTGCTGAACGCGCATCGCAACGCCGCCCGCTTCCGCGGCGACTCGGCGGTGACCACCTGGCTGCACCGGATCGTGGTGAACGCGTGCCTGGACCGGATCCGGCGGCGCCAGGCGCACCCCACGGTGCCGCTGCCGGACGGCAACCGCGACGACGACCGGCCGGGCGGGCCGGAGCCGGCCGCACCGATGCCGGATCAGGACACGGTCCTGGTCGTCCGGGACGCGCTGGCCGCCCTGCCGGCCGATCAGCGGGCCGCGATCGTGCTCGTCGACGTCCAGGGTTATCCGGTGTCCGAGGCTGCCGAAATGCTCGGTGTGGCGGAAGGCACGGTCAAGAGCCGGTGCGCGCGGGGAAGAGCGCGGATGGCCCTCACGCTGGGATATCTGCGGGGCAAGACCTCCGGCGAGGCCGGGGAGGGCTCCGGTTCGGCACACCGGGCCGGGAACCGGGAGGGCGGCGGCAGCGTCCCATCCGGGTCGGCGTCGGGCAATCCGCTGCCGAACGGACACGATCGGAGGGACCAGCGGTGACCGGCGCCGAGTTCGAGGGGGTCGACCTCGACCTGCTCGCCGACTATGTCGGTGGCGCCCTCGACGGCACTCCGGACGAGGATCGGGTCACCTCGCTGATCGCCGAGGATCCGGCCTGGCAGGCGGCCTACGAGCAGTTGGTTCCGGCGATGTCCTCGGTCGGCGCGATGCTGCTGGACCTGCCGCCCGAGCCGATGCCCGGCGACCTGGCCGCTCGGCTGGACTCGCTGTTCACGGTGCCCGCCGAGGAGACACCGGCTCCCGGCGAGTCGGCTTCCTCCGTACCCGTGCAGGTTTTGGATCTTGATGAACGCCGGCGTGATCGCGCCGCACGTGCCGGTGCCCGACGGCGCATGCGGTGGGCCGGACCCGTCTCGGTGGCCGCCGGTGTGCTCGCCTTCGCCGGATTCGGACTCAGCCAGATCTCCGGCGGCGCCGAGGACAGCGGTGGCGGCAGCTCGCAGGCCGCGGAGGGGGCAGCCGACAATGCCGCCCCCGCACCGATGCTGGCCGAGGACGCGCCCACGGTCGGCCAGGTCCTGCACAGCGGGACCGACTACTCGGCCGGCACCCTGGATTCGATCTCCGCGCAGCGAGCCGCCCAGGCGCAGACCGCCGGCAGCTCCGACGCGCCCGACGAGATCACCGCGGCGAAAGAGGGACTGAGCCGGCTGCTCGCGCCGGACCTGCTGGCCTCCTGCCTGGAGGCGATCGCGCGGGAGAACGCCGGCGGCCCGATCGAGGCGCAATTGGTGGACTATGCGTCGTTCGAGGGACAGCCCGCCCTGATTGTCCGTTTTAGCGCGGCCAACGGCATCTGGGCCTGGGCGGTCGGCCCGGACTGCGGCACACCCGGTGCGGGCGCGGCCGGCCTGGGTCAAGTCCCGGTACGCTGACCGGACCCCCGGCGTGAGGTCGGACACCAGCCGCCGCCGGGGAATGGTGGACACCTAGCATGACGTTCTAGCGTGCAGTGTCGCCTACCTTTCGTGCGGCGAAACAGACTGAGGAGTCGGCAGTGGACGAGGTCCGCAATCTGATCATCATCGGTTCCGGACCGTCCGGGTACACGGCGGCGCTGTATGCGGCCCGTGCCAACCTGAAGCCTCTGGTGATCGAGGGCGTGCAGTCCGGCGGCGCCCTGATGACCACCACCGAGGTGGAGAACTTCCCCGGTCACCGGGACGGCATCATGGGTCCCGAGCTGATGGACAACATGCGTGCCCAGGCGGAGAAGTTCGGTGCCGAGTTCCTGACCGACGACGTCACCCGCGTCGAGCTGACCGACAAGCCGACCGAGGCCGGCACCGAGGGCCTCAAGACGGTCTGGGTCGGCGACCAGCAGTTCTTCGCCCGCGCCGTGATCCTGGCGACCGGCTCCGCGTGGCGCCCGATCGGCGTACCCGGCGAGCAGGAGCTGCTCGGCCACGGCGTCTCGTCGTGTGCCACCTGTGACGGCTTCTTCTTCCGCAACCAGCACATCGTGGTGGTCGGCGGCGGCGACTCGGCGATGGAAGAGGCCACGTTCCTCACCCGCTTCGCCGAGACCGTCACGATCATCCACCGCCGGGACAGCTTCCGGGCCAGCAAGGTCATGCAGAAGCGCGCCTTCGACAACCCGAAGATCAAGGTCGAGTGGAACACGGTGGTCGAGGAGATCCTCGGCGCCGACGGCAAGGTCTCCGGTGTCCGGCTGCGCGACGTGAAGACGGACGAGACCAAGGTCCTCGACGTCACCGGCGTCTTCGTGGCGATCGGCCACGACCCCCGCAGCGAGCTCTTCAAGGGCCAGATCGAGCTGGACGACGAGGGCTATGTGAAGGTGCAGCACCCCAGCACCCGGACCAACATCTCCGGCGTGTTCGCCGCCGGCGACCTGGTCGACCACACCTATCGGCAGGCCATCACCGCTTCCGGCACCGGCTGTGCCGCGGCGCTGGACGCCGAGCGCTTCATCGCTTCATTCGTAGAGCTGTAAGACCCGGGAGGTCCTGGTGGGAGCAAACAAGGTGGTCACCGACGCCACCTTCGACACTGACGTGCTGAAGTCCGACAAACTCGTTCTGGTGGACTTCTGGGCGGAATGGTGCGTCCCCTGCAAGAAGGTCGACCCGCTGCTGGCCGAGATCGCCAACGAGCTGGGTGACAAGGTGGAGATCGTCAAGGTGAACATCGACGAGAACCCGCAGACCGCCCTCGCCTACCAGGTGATGACCGTGCCGACGCTGACCCTGTTCAAGGACGGCGAGCGGGTCAACTCCATCCACGGTGCGAAACCGAAGAGCTTCCTGGTGAACTTCATCGAATCAGCGCTCTGACACCGACGTTCCGCGCCCCGCGCCCGATTCGGGTGCGGGGCGTACTCTTCGGAAGGTTCGTTTTCCTCGCCCCTAGGGAGTCCTGAGTGCGGTCCATCCGACGCGGAGACACCGGCCCCGCCGTTTCCGAGATCCGGTCGATCCTGGTCGGCCTGGAGTTTCTCGGCGAGGCCGAACCGGACGTCTTCGACGAGGCACTGGAAACCGCGGTCCGTGCTTTCCAGCAGGATCGTGGCCTCGGCGTCGACGGCATGGTCGGTGACGAGACGTGGGGCGCGCTGGACGCCGCCCGCTGGCGCCTCGGTTCACGCACCCTGTTCCACTCGGTGCCCGACGCGCTGCGCGGCGAGGACGTGCGCACGCTGCAGGAGCGCCTGCTCGAGATGGGTTACGACACCGGCCGCGCCGACGCGATCTACGGCTCGCGGACAGCTCGGGCGGTCGCGCAGTTCCAGCGTGAGGTGGGCCTGGTCCCGGACGGCTCCTGCGGGCCGCAGACCATGAAGGCGCTGCGCCGGCTCGGCCGCAAGGTGGTCGGCGGGCGACCGCAGTGGCTGCGCGAGGCCGAGGCGTTCCGGCAGTCCGGCCCCAACCTGGTCGGCAAGACCATCGTGATCGACCCGGGACACGGCGGCGGTGACGACACCGGCGTGGTGGTGCCCGACGGCCCGCTGCGGTGGAACGAGGCGGACCTGGTGTTCGACCTCGCCGCCCGGATGGAGGGCCGGCTCGCCGCGGCCGGGATGCGGGTGCACCTGACCCGTGGACCGTCGCCGGCCGCACCGCTGAGCGGCGCCGAGCGGGCCGCCCTGGCCAACAGCCTCGGTGCCGACCTGCTCATCTCGCTGCACCTGGACGGGCACTCGACGCCGTCCGCCGAGGGTGTGGCGACCTATCACTACGGCACGGGCAACGGGTTGAGCTCCACGGTCGGCGAGCGGCTGGCCAACCTGGTCCAGCGGGAGATCGTCGTGCGTACGGGTATGCACGACTGCCGCACCCACGCCAAGACCTGGGACCTGCTGCGCCTCACCCGGATGCCGACCGTACGCGTCGACCTGGGTTACCTCACCTCGCCGGTGGACCGGGGGCGGCTGATCGACCCGATGTTCCGCGAGCAGATCGTGGAGGCACTGCTGGCCGCGGTCCAGAGGATGTACTTCCCGGTCGAGCGGGACGTACCGACCGGCTCGATCGACGTCCGGCAGCTGCGGATGGCGCTGGCCGACCGAGCCTGAATCAGTTGTCCGCCGACCGCGTGGCGGTCACCGGGCGGACCGGGCGCAGCAGTGTCTCCGGGCTCATCGAGCCGAGGAGTTTCTCCAGGGCGTACTCGACGTCGGACTTCCAGGACAGCGCCGTCCGCAACTCCAGCCGCAACCGCGGATACCGGGGGTGCGGGCGGACCGTCTTGAAGCCCACCGACAGGAAGTAGTCGACCGGCGCGACACACGTGCCGGCGTGCTCCTCGTTCTCGTCGACCTCACCGGCCTTGGCGTCGCCGAACGCCTCGATCGCCTTGACCCCGCGCTTGGTGAGGTCACGGGCCACACCCTGCACGAGCATCCGGCCCAGGCCGCCGCCGGCGAACGCGGGCACGACCTTGGCCGTGGTGAGCAGCGCGGCGTCGGCGCTCACCGGCGAGGTGGGGAAGGCCATCGAGCGCGGGACGTAGGCGGGTGGTGCGTACATCACGAAACCGGCGGGCATGCCGTCCACGTACGCCAACTTGCCGCAGGAGCCCCACTCCAGCAGTGTCTGTGAGACCCAGGCCTCTTTCTCCAGCCCCGGGTCGCCGGTGGCGCACGCCCGTTCGGCGGAGACCGGGTCCAGCTCCCAGTACACACACTGGCGGCAGGGCCGGGGCAGGTCCTCGAGCGTGTCGAGGGTGAGATTGACCAGGCGTCGCGACATGCGGGACCCCTTGCTCCTGACGCGGACGGGACCGTGTTGAAGCACGGTCGCCGTCAACGTGCTCCGCCGCGCCCCCGCCGAATCTTACGTCGGAACCGCCATGAACGGGAGCAGGTCGGGCAACAGCCAGGATGGGACGACCGGCTCGATGGTGCTTTTCCCGTCTACGATCGGGTGTCTCCGTATTTTTTCTGCTCCGTTTTCTGCGAGGTGAGAGCGACATGACCGGTACCACCCAGGACGACTACACCGATCGCTATGCGCGCCGGGTTCGAGGGATGACCACGTCCGAGATCCGCGCGCTGTTCGCCGTGGCGAGCCGCCCCGAGGTGGTCTCGCTGGCCGGTGGTTCGCCCTACATCGCGGCCCTTCCCCTGGACGCGGTCGGCGAGATGCTCGGCCGGCTGGCGTCGGAGCAGGGCGCCACCAGCCTGCAGTACGGGATCGGCCAGGGCACCATCGACCTGCGCGAGCGCATCTGTGACGTGATGACCCTGTCCGGGATCACCAACGCCTCGCCGGACGACGTGGTGGTCACCGTGGGCGGACAGCAGGCCCTCGACCTCCTGGCACGGCTCTTCCTGGATCCGGGCGACGTGGTACTCGCCGAGGGACCGACCTACGTCGGCGCACTCGGGGTCTTCCAGGCCGCCCAGGCACAGGTCCGGCACGTGGCAATGGACGACGAGGGCCTGATCCCGGCAGCACTGGAGGAGGCCATCGCGGAGAACGCCCGAGCCGGGCGCCGTGCCAAGTTCCTCTACACGATCCCGACCTTCCAGAACCCGGCCGGTGTCACCCTGTCGGAGGAACGCCGCGAGCAGATTCTCGACATCTGCGAGCGCGCCGGACTACTGGTGATCGAGGACGATCCGTACGGGATGTTGTCCTTCGAGGGCGACGCGCCGCTGCCGCTGCGGGCCCGCAGGCGCGACGGCGTGTTCTACGTCAGCACGTTCTCCAAGACCTTCGCACCCGGGCTCCGGGTCGGCTGGATCCTCGCGCCGCACGCGGTCCGCGAGAAGCTGGTCATGATGAGCGAGGCGAACGTGTTGTGCCCGTCCGCCTTCGCACAGGGCGCCGTCACGCAGTACCTGTCGACGATGCCCTGGCGCGAGCAGATCAAGGTCTATCGGGAGATCTACCGTGAGCGCCGGGACGCTCTCCTGTCGGCACTCCACGACCTGATGCCGGCCGGCACGACGTGGACCCGCCCGGCCGGCGGCCTGTTCGTCTGGGCCACCCTCCCCGAGGGCCTGGACTCCAAGGCGATGATGCCGCGGGCCATCGCCGCGCGGGTCGCCTACGTGCCGGGAACGGGCTTCTACGGTGATGGGACCGGGCGGGGGAACATGCGGCTCAATTTCTCGTTCTCGGCCCCGGAGCGCCTTCGTGAGGGCGTGCGGCGCCTGTCCGGGGTGATGGAGCAGGAGTTGGCGATGCGCGCGGTCTTCGGCGGCGGGGCCCTGGGCCACCAGCGCCGTCGTGGTCCGGCCGCTGCCGACGCTCCCGGCCCCGACTTGGCATGATCAAAGCCATGGGTACGCGTGACGATGTACGAATCCTGGTGCTGGCCGGTGGGCTGTCCTACGAACGGGACGTGTCCCTGCGGTCCGGCCGCCGTGTGCTCGACGCGCTGCGGGCAGCCGGCCTGACGGCGGAACTGCACGACGCGGACGTCTCACTCCTGCCGGCACTGCAGGCGGATCCGCCGGACGCGGTGGTGATCGCGCTGCACGGGGCCACCGGTGAGGACGGGTCGCTGCGCGGGGTCCTGGACCTGTGCGGGATTCCGTACGTGGGTGCCGACGCCCGAACGGCTCGCCTGGCGTGGGACAAGCCGTCGGCGAAGGCGATGCTGCGCGAGGCGGGGATCCCGACGCCGGACTGGGTGGCGCTCCCCCACGACCGGTTCTCGGAGCTCGGCGCTGTCGCGGTTCTGGACCGGATCGTCGAACGGCTCGGGCTGCCACTGATGGTGAAGCCGGCCCAGGGCGGCTCCGGCCTCGGCGCGGCGGTGGTCCGGGACGCGGCGGACCTGCCGGCGGCGATGGTGGGCTGTTTCGCGTACGACTCGACGGCGCTCGTCGAGCAGTACGTCACCGGCACGAACGTCGCGGTCTCGATCATTGATCTGGGGACGGGCCCCCAGTCACTCCCGATCGTGGAGATCGTCCCGCGCGACGGGGTGTACGACTATGCGGCCCGCTACACGGCCGGCCTGACGACGTGGCACGTGCCGGCCCGGCTGGCGCCCGAGGTGGCGTCGCGGGTCTCGGAGACGGCGCTGGCGGCCTACAAGGCGCTGGGCCTACGCGACCTGTCCCGAATCGACGTGATCGTGTCCCCGGACGGCGAGCCCCAAGTCCTCGGGTGCAACGTGTCGCCGGGGCTGACGGAGACGTCGTTGTTGCCGCTCGCGGTGCAGGCTGCCGGGGTTGATCTGGGTGCTGTGCTCAGTGCGCTGGTGGAGCGGGCGGTGGCTCGTAAGGACGCCTGAGAAGGTCTTGGGGTGCTGGCTACACGAAGCGCAGTGAAGGCCCGGTGCGCTGCTTCGGCAGCTGCCGGGCCTTCTGCGTTACTTCTCTTGTCACTTCTCGTGAATCGCCCTGCTCGCCTGCCGCCGGCGTCCCGCCGGCCACGCCACCCAGTTCTGCCATCCGGTCCCGCGATCCGGTCCCGCGATCCGTTCCCGCTGCCCGTTCCCGCTGCCCGTTCCCGCTGCCCGTTCCCGCCGCCCGGACCCGCAACCCGGTTCCCGCCGCCCGGACCCGCGACCCAGTCCCGCCGCCCGGTCCCGCGACCCAGTCCCGCCGCCCGGTCCCGCGAGCCAGTCCCGCCGCCCGGTGCCGCGACCCAGTCCCGCCGCCCGGTTCCCGCCCTTCGGGTCCGGGCTCGACCTGGCGCCCTCGCGGTGCCGTTCGAGGTGCGACTCGGCCTGATGCTCAGCCTGCTGTCTTTGCGGCGGTGGTTGTGCCGTTCGGGGTGGTTGCTTCGGAGGACGGTCGCGCGTTGTTGGAGTCGTGGTTTGTGGGAGGGGGTTTTGGCGCGGGTTCGCGTACGCCCTGGTCTTGATTTTCCATGGACGCGATGGGTGACCGGGGCGCGGAGGGTGACCCGGCAGGTGGCGTCTCGGCCGCTTCGACATCGCCCAGGTTGGCGGGACGGCGGGCGTCCTCGGGGTCGGGATCGGTGGGCGCCGGCACGGTGAAGGTGGCGGGGGACTCCCATTGGATGTGTGCCGGCTCGGCGTTGGCCTTGCCCCCGAAGTCGGCCAGCCACGCGGCGACCAGAGCGAGGTTTTCACGCCACTGGGTCTCGGGGATGACGGGCAGTATGTCGTCCCACAGCGAGAGGAACGTGCCGCGCAGCTGGAGACGTCCGTAGGGACGAGCGAGGAACCACATGTGCAGGTGCGCGGACCCGTCACCCCATCGGTTGACGTGAACGCGAGCGACCCCGTCGAGGGAGCGGATCGCGCGCTCGAGCCGGACGGTCATCACGCCGAGCTCGGCGGCCAGCAGATTGGGTAGGTCGCCCAGGTCCAGATGACTGCGGCACTCCAGGATCAGGACCATCGGCAGACCCGTCGGCCGATCCATCGCCCGGACCCGCCATCGTTCGCTGACCCAGATGTACGCGTCATCGGGCGTGCCGCAGGCCACACAATCGGAGGCATCCTCGCCGCTGCGGGGCGGCTCGACCTCCACCGGTTGGGCGAGTTTCTTGACTCGCATGTCGCCTTCGAACGGGAATGACGGCCATCGTGTGAAGTCAGGCAGGGGGGCGGTGTTCTCGGACACGACGTGACCTTAGCCCAGGTCAGGAGGGGCTGTCCCGGGTCAATTTCGCACTACGGGGGGACTCTGCCCAACCCGACTGAGCAGCATGGCGAGTTAGACGATGGTCTCGCTCCCAATCCCCACAAACCCATCCCCAAGTTATCCACAGAAGTTATCCACAGGCAGGCGGGTTTCACGTGAAACGCGACGTCGCAGGCTTGGGCGCCCTGTGGATAGACCGGTGGACGGTAGTCCGGGCCATCGGCGGTGTTTCACGTGAAACGGGGGTGAGGGTTGGGTGCACAGGTCTACGCACAGGGTGTGGATAGTGGTGTAGGCGCATGCGTTTGCCCCAAGATTCATCCGGTCGTGTGGGTGGGGGTTTGGGGGTGGTCCATTGGCGCTCGTCGGTGGGGTCGGGTGGTTTGAGGGCGTAGGCCGTGGGCGGGTCGCGCCGGCCACCGTGGGGATTGGCGGTGATGTTGTCGGTCTTCGGAACGTCACCGGCGGCGGCAGGGAGGTCGCCATCTGCCCTTGGGAGGCGTCACCGTCGGCGCTGGAGACGGTCGCTGCCGATTCTCGGAGCCATCACTGCTGTCGCTGGAGGCGGTCGCCACCGATCCTCAGGGGCGTCGCTGTCGGCGCTGGAGGCGGTCGCCGTTTCGGTCGGGGGTGGTCACCGCCGGCGCTCGGCGCGGGTCGCTACCGATCCTTGGGGGCGTCACTGCCGGCGCTGGAGACGGTCGCCACCGATCCTCGGGGAGCGTCACCGCCGGCACTAGACGCGGTCGTCACCGATCCTCGAAGCCATCACCGCCGGCACTGGAGGCGGTCGCCGTTTGGTCTGGGGTGGTCACCGTCGGCCTTGGGAAGGTTGTCCAACCAGAGTGCCGGTGATGGGATGCCTTGGCATGGCGCGGCTGGATTGCTCCGATCTTCGCCACACCCGTGAAAGTAGGTCGTGCCCTTCGCAGGGCTCGCCCGCATTGGCCCCGGGCGACGTCAGATCAGCATGGGACCTTGCCGCCGCATGACTCGATTCCGCTGGGCCCACACACCGCGCGCCACCATCTGCGTGGCGACTCGACCGCATAGCTCAGCCCCATCAACGCGGGCATCAGGATGGGCGCCTCGACGCGCGACCCGATTCAGGAGCTCCAGCGACGCGCCCCGCCAAAGGCGCCATTTCCGCACGACCGTCTAACTCAAACCGCCGGCTGGTCAGCGGAACCACTCTGACCGAGCGCCAATCCATGCGCGGCCACCCAACTCTTCGCAGGAGTGCCCATCGACCGACCGCAGCACCCTCCTTCGGCCTCTCGTCAGGATGGGCCCCGCTGAATCCAGCACTGCGGGAGCCCTCCTTTTCGACGGGCCGGCCCACCGCACCGTTTCACGTGAAACCGAGCAACCCTCAACATTCAACACACCTCGGAAGAGCAGACTCCCACCACGCTCAACCCCGCCACCACAGGCCCGGCCTTCATCGGCGCCCCGCCTTCATTGGCCACCAGACCATCAGGGGTCACCCTGGCCTTCGCGAGCTGCGCGCCACCCTCACCACGAACCATCCGCCACCCTCACCACGAGCCACCCATCACCCTCACCACGAACCATCCGCCACCCTCACCACGAGACACCCGTCACCACGGTCCACCCGTCACCACGGACACGGCGTTCACGGCCCACATGCCACCACGGACTAGTTGCCAGCGCCTGGCCTCGGGCTACTTCGAACTGGGAAGCGGCGACCACTGATCGCCCAGTCCCATCGCCCTCAACAACCGCCGCACCGATCTGCCTCCGAACCAATTCCTGCGAGTAGCCATCTCTCGCACACCCCGGCCGCCCCAGCATCAAGCCGCCACAAGCACGACTCGCAATTGGCAATCTCCGCAGTCACCACAGTCAGACTGCAGTAGTGATCCGTCCCGTGATCCGAATTCCGCTATGGGGTCAGGCACACGAACACAGCTCCACCCGACGGTTGACCGCCATCTCGCCGCTGGCGCCCACCGCGAGCGCCGCCCACCACTGGCGCCCACCCGCCAGCGCCGCCCACCACTGGCGGCCGGCGCCAACTGCCGCACCCAGCCTCCGCATCGACACCTCCCGGGCCTGCAACTCCAACGCCCGCGCCGCCCGCCCACCGAGGCACCACCCGCATCTGCGAAGCCAAGTCCGTCGCCTGTTTCCCGCCGCGCATAGAACCTCCCGTCCAGATTTCTGTGCTTGGCCGCGGTAGACGAAGATTCGCCAGCCTCACTCCGCCGCCCAACGGCACCCCCCGCGCCCGCCCCGCGCCCGCCCCGCGCCGCCCCGCTCGGTGGCCATTTCATCCCGGCGCCACTTCCAGCCGATTCCGCCAGCCGGCCAAATTTCGACCGGGCACCCCACCGACAGCGTCTGCCGAACCGATTGACTTGACGACCCACAGCACTTCCACAAATGCAGCTGGGACTGAGGGGCCGGTCCAACCGGCGGCACCATTCCCGGGACAACGACGGCGGCGCTCCCCTCGTCGCTAGCCCTCCTCGCAACTTGCAGGACCCCCGCGCACCGGGCAGAGGGACGCAACTTCCTTCAGGCCGCCTCACTTGGTCGCACAGCCGTTTCACGTGAAACACCAAGCGCGGCGCCGCCGTGTCCATCGCTGGCGTTTCGCGGACCTGTTTCGCCCCGTTGATGGATTCACTGCGATCGGCAGACCCACGCCTACGAAGGCCTCACAAGCCCACCAACGCAGCTCCTGCATCCCATCCAACACACGGCGAGGATCCGTCATCTCGGGGCGATGTTTCACGTGAAACCTCTCTGGCTCGACGGCCGAAATCCTTCGTTCTCCCCTGCGATAGCCGATTGCCTGATCACCATCCCCTGTCGACCGTGGACCGCGGGCTGGCACAGCAACCCACCCCACCGCCCCCGTCCGAGCCGTACTCAACTCCAAATCCCAACGGCTCGATTGGCCATTGAGAGGACCCCGAGTGTCCCGCTTCCACCGACCCGCCATCCTGCTTGCCTCCGCCTCGATTGCGGCCGGCATTCTGGTGGCGCCGTCCGCGGCCTACGCCGCCGACACCACCACCCAGCTGACCAAGGCTCAGATGAAGGCGGAACTCAGCGAGGTCGCCAAGGCCACCGAGTCCGCGTCCGTTGCCGGGTGGGGCGGGACCTACAAGGTCACGATCAGCGGAGCGGAAGGCGGGGCAACGTTCGCGATCGACCCGACCGGTGGGCGCGCCTACTACGAGTTCACTGTCGATCGCGAGACGAGCGCCGGCTACGCGGTAGCGAACAAGGGCTCCTACGAGCACTTCCAGACAAGGGCCGAGTACGCCGCGGCAAAGCTACTGGGCCGCCCCTCGGCGAAGTTCGTCTTCACCACGAACACGAAGCTGGACCTGGACGACTGGGTCGACGACAACGAGCCCCGCCCCAGCATCATGCTCGCCGACAGCGCCAACCACGCCGGCACGAAGACGGTCCACGACGACGGCTCCAGCACCTACAGCTACGAGGTTCCCGAGGACGCGGTCACCACCATCGAGGTAGGCGAGGACGGCGTGCTGGACAGCGTCGGCGTGAGCTACCCGCCGCTGCTGAGTCAGACCCTCGCGTACGCCTACGGCCCCCAAACAGTGACCCTCCCCTCCGCAGACCAAACAGTCAGCCGCGCGGCCCTCACCAAGGCACTTGCCTACGTCGACATGCCCGCAGCCACCAAGGACGTCGCCACTCGCAGCGCCAAGGCAACCCTGAAAGCAGCCAAGGGCAAGAAGGTCACGGTCGCCAACCTACGCAAGATCGCTCGCAACACGGCAGCCGCCCACAACGCCACCGCCAACGAAAAGGTCCTCGCCGTCACCAACGTCAAGGACGGCGTACGGGTCAGCGCCAAGAACCCGTACACGGGCCAGAAGGTGTCCTACACCCTCAAGGCCTCCGGCAAGAAGGTCATCATGCGGAAGGCCTGAGCCTCGCAGCAGTTGCCGACGACGCCACCCCCACCAAACGGAGGGCGGGGGTGGCCAGCGGAGGCGGCCAGCGGAGGCGGCCAGCGGAGGCGGCCGACCGAGTCGGTCGACCGAGGCGGCCGGCCGAGTCGCGCAACAAGGGATAGCCAGCGGCAGGGCACCACCAAGGAACCAGTCGTACATCCAGAGCTCACAGCACCCCGTTTCACGTGAAACCAAACAACGCCCTGCGCTGACATCCATCCCCAGACACCGCAGGGCGACGACCTACCAGCCAACATTGGATCATCACTACATTCCGCGCACTGGCGATCCGATCGACAGCTTCAACGGCCAGCCGACCAAGTCAGAAGACGCAAAAAGCGAGCCACCACAGACCCGCCACCCTGATTCCGGCAAACACGCCAGAAACTCACATTCTGTTTGCAGAAACCAGCCGCAGAGGCCTGGGCAGAAATCCCAGGAGAATCGTTCTGACAGAACCGGATTCGACCCTCAAAACAGCCCCCGAATCCGGCTAGCCAATAGACAACACAAAAGGCGCGCGGCCAATCCCGCGCGCCCAACTAACCAACCAGCGAAAGTCCAGACCTGACCCCAGAGCCAAACCCGACCAAGGACCTCAGTCCCCAGCCGAGTCCCCCCGAGGCGCCCCTTCCTCCTCCACACCGATCATCCCCACGATCCGCTCAAGGTCATCAACCGTGGCGAACTCGATCGTGATCTTCCCCTTGTTCCGGCCGATGTCAACCTTCACCCGGGTATCGAACCGATCCGACAACCGCTCAGCCAGATCATTCAGAGCAGGCGCGTGTACCTTCGCCCGCCGAGCCGGCGCCGTCTTCTTGGGCGTCCCATCCGAGATCGCCAGCGTCACGAGCTCCTCAGTGGACCGTACGGACAACCCCTCCCGAACGATCCGCTCCGCCAGCTGCTCCTGCGCCTCGCTGTCGTCCAAGCCCAGAAGAGCCCGCGCATGCCCCGCCGACAGAACCCCAGCCGCCACCCGCCGCTGGACCTGCGCCGGCAGATTCATCAACCGGATCGTGTTCGAGATCTGAGGCCGCGACCGGCCGATCCGCCGAGCCAGCTCCTCGTGGGTAGCGCCGAACTCCTCCAACAACTGCTGATAAGCAGCCGCCTCTTCGAGCGGGTTGAGGTTCGCCCGATGGATGTTCTCAAGCAGCGCATCCCGCAGCATCGCGTCGTCAGGTGTGTACCGAACGATCGCCGGAATGGTCTCCTTACCAACAGCCTGCGCCGCCCGCCAGCGACGCTCGCCCATCACGAGCTCGTACCGGCCGTCACCGACGTCCCGCACCACGATCGGCTGCAGGAAGCCGACCTCTTGAATGGAGGTCTTCAGCTCCTCCAGCGCCTCCTCGTCAAAGACATGACGAGGCTGTTTGGCGTTCGGCTCGATGGCCGACACCGGCAGCTCAGCGAATCGAGCACCGGGCACCGGCGCCAACTCGTTCTCAGCCGGAGCCGCAGGAGCCGGGATCGGCGCAACGGGAGCAGCAGCGGCCGGACTGTCAACCGACGCCGCCACCGAGGCCACGGCCGCCGGCTCGGGAACCACCTCAACCGCTGCCGCCGGATCAGCGACGGGCGCCGTGGGGATCAAAGCACCCAGGCCTCGGCCCAGGCCACCCCGCGGACGGTTCTTCATGCCGTGCCTCCCGTGTCGACCCCACGCATCGCAATCTCCAGGGCCGCCTCGAAATAGCTGGTGGCACCCCGTGATCCCGGATCGTAGGTCATCACCGACTGGCCGTAGCTAGGAGCCTCCGAAACCCGCACGTTTCGGGGAATGACGGCGTTCAGAACCTTAGCTCCGAAGTGGTTCCGTACGTCCTGTTCGACCGCGTCCGCAAGGCGGGTCCGCCGGTCGTACATGGTCAGCAGAATCGTCGAAACGTCCAGCGTCGGGTTCAGGTGCTGGCGTACCAGATTGATGTTGTTGATCAGCTGGTTGAGGCCCTCCAGCGCGTAGTACTCACACTGGATCGGAATCAGCACCTCCTGCGCAGCGCAGAGCGCGTTGACAGTCAGCAGCCCGAGCGACGGCGGGCAGTCGATGAAGACGTAGTCGAACTTCTCCGGATGGCCGGCGATCGCCCGCGACAGCCGCGACTCACGAGCCACCACCGAGACCAACTCGATCTCCGCACCGGCCAGGTCAATCGTCGCCGGCACGCAGTACAGGTTCGGAATACCCTCGACCGGCTGCGCGACCTCGGCCAGCGGCACGTTGTCGATCAGGCAGTCGTAGACGTCCGGCACTCCAGCGTGGTGCGGCACGTTCAGACCCGTCGAGGCGTTGCCCTGCGGGTCCAGGTCGACCACCAGCACGCGGTTGCCGTGAAGTGCCAGCGCGACAGCCAGGTTCACGGTCGTGGTCGTCTTACCGACGCCGCCCTTCTGGTTGGCGACGCAAATCACCCTCGGGTGGTCCGGTCGCGGCATGATGATCTCGCCGCTCGGGTTGAGGATCTGCACAGCTCGCAACGCTTCCATGGCGAGGGGCGGATCGTCTTCATCCCCGCCCGGCGTTTCACGTGAAACATGCTCGCTGGGCTGAACGGGCACCCCGGAAGTAGGCACCACGGATGAAGGCGCACCGGAAACGGGACCCGCCGCACTTGGAACTGATAACGGCGACGATCCCGACCGGGGTGCCGGAGATGGCCCTCGGAAGTCGTCGGCAGCCTGATGTGGCGAGTTCCCGTGGCCATACTGCAGCGACGGACCGTGTCCGCCGGCCCGCGGCTGCGGAACATTCTGCTCGCCAGCGTGCAGCCCGCCCACGCTCATTCCCGACGGCCTGTCGAGAGGCGACTCGGTTTCACGTGAAACACCGTACTCATGCACCGCTTTATCCCTGTTTGCTAGGAACGGTTCGGCCGGCGAAGCGTGTGGCCCGGCAGAGGAGATCCGCTCCACACTATCGACGCCCAGCCAGCCTACGGGCGTCGGGCATGCGCCGCCATGGTCCGCAGTCCGATGAGTCGAGCGCAACCCCGACAATTCCGAGCCTGCCGCCGCGACGAACACCATGACGCCCGGGACCAACCGCATCGATCCGCCAGAAGATCCAACATCAAAGCCATTTTTCGTACGCCGAAAGCCCACATTCGGCCCCACGAAGGCAATTCCACTACGTCTCAGGCCCAACACAGCGCCCGCAAAGTCCGTCAACGCCGGCTGTTGCCAGGTCAAACTAGCGACCGTCCCCACCGGCCACGGCCACGGCTGCACACAAACATAGGCCAACTCAGGCACCCCATGCAGCCGCGGAGCAGCCTCTTCAACACCGGTCCCCACCGGCAACGGCCGCCCAGGCGCCGGACTGAGCGGCACCAGCACAGGCGATGAACCAGCGGAGGCCGGTAAGCCAGCGAAGGCCGGCGAGCCAGCGAAGGCCGACGAGCCAGGGAAAGCCGGTGAGCCCGGCAAGGCCGGTGAGCCCGGCAAGGCCGGTGAGCCCGGCAAGGCCGGTGAGCCAGCAGTGGCCGACGAGCCCGGCAAGGCCGGTGAGTCACCAGAGACCGACGAGCCAGGGAGGGCGGACGAGCTAGGAGAGGCTAGAGAAGAACCCAATGAATCCGCAGAGCCGGCAAAGCTCGGTGGAGTCGACGAGACCGGGAGACTTGGTCCCGCCGGGCGTTCTGGTGCCTTCGACGGCTCAGCGGGATGCGCCTTGCGACCGTTTCGCTTGCGCGCGTCCCGCCGACCCATCTAGCCCCTCCGCGATCTCCCTCGCCCGCCACCCCGGCGTACTTCGCCCTTCGCCGAACCCCGCGCCGAAGACGCAGCAGCAGCCCGTGTCCCCACGACACGCTCCCGCACGATCTCGACCACCGTCGCCGGCGGGTCGATCAGGCCAACCCCGCAGAGCCGCACAACAGCCTCTCCACCGCCCAGCTTCGACACCGCACTCTGGTGAGAAGCGATCTCCTCGGCCGCCGAAGCACCCTTGAGCGCGAGGAGCCGCCCACCCTCCCGGGCCAGCGGCAGGCACCACCCGGCCAGCTTGTCGAGCGCCGCCACCGCCCGGGCCGTGACGATGTCGGCACCCGGCAGGTGCCCGGCAACCTCTTCCGCGCGGCCGCGCAGAACTGTGACGTGTCCATCCAGGCCCAGTTCGGCGACCGCCTCGTCCAGGAACGCGGTTCGTCGTGCAAGTGGTTCGACCAGGGTGATGGCAAGATCCGGCCGGGCCACGGCAAGAACGATACCGGGCAAACCAGCACCAGAGCCCATGTCAACGACTGAAGCGCCGAACGGGATTATCTCCGACATAACGCCACAGTTCACAAGATGTCGTTCCCACAGCCGAGGCGTCTCCCGCGGGCCGATCAGCCCCCGCACTACACCCTCGGTACCGAGCAACTCCGCGAACCGCCCCGCCAACGCCAACCGCTCCCGAAACACCTCAGCAGCCGCCACCGCCACCTCTTCCGGCGGCACACCAAGCCCCTCCGAACCCGGAGCCGAAGCCGGCGCGGGGGAAGGAGACGGCGCGGAGGAAGGAGACGGCGCGGAGGAAGGAGACGGCGCGGAAAAAGGAGACGGCGCGGAAGACGTGCCCGGCGCAGA
Organism: Actinoplanes sp. NPDC051861; assembly: GCF_040681145.1. Classification (NCBI taxonomy): domain Bacteria; kingdom Bacillati; phylum Actinomycetota; class Actinomycetes; order Micromonosporales; family Micromonosporaceae; genus Actinoplanes; species Actinoplanes sp. NPDC051861. The sequence continues at coordinate 79,828 of NZ_JBFAYE010000014.1, read as the reverse complement.
AGAAGAAGACGGCGAGGAAGACGTGCCCGGCGCGGACGAAGCCGGCGAGGCGGAGGACAGCGAAGAGGGCGAACCCGAGGCCGAAGGCGAGGAAGCGGAAGACGACGCGGGGTGGACCGGCGACGAAGGCGGCGCCGAACCCGGTGCGGAAGGTGCGACCGGTGCGGAAGGTGCGACCGGCGGGGAAGGTGCGACCGGCGGGGAAGGTGGCGGGGAGACGGGTGGGAAAGACGACGGCCCGGGCGACTCAGCGCCCGGGCCGAAACCCCCCACCCCAAAGCGTGGGTCAGTCACGAGATCAATCCGCCACACGCACCACGATGCGCCGGTTGGGCTCCACACCCTCCGACTCACTCTGCACACCCGGAATGGCGTTCACCACGTCGTGCACGCACTTGCGCTCGAACGCCGACATCGCCTCCAGGCGTACCGGATCTCCGTGTTCCTTGACCTTCTCCACGGCGTTGCGAGCCACCGCCGCGAGCTCCTTGCGCCGGGCCGCCCGGTAACCACCGATGTCCAGCAGAAGCCGGCTCGGCGAACCCGTGGCCCGGAAGATGGCGAGCCGGGTGAGCTCCTGGAGCGCCTCGAGCGTGGCGCCGCGCTGACCGACGAGCGGCTGAAGCCGTCCGCCGACCACCTCGACCATCGGACGGCCGGCCGAGACCAGCTCGTCGATGTCGCCGTCGTAGTCGAGGATGTCCAGCAGACCCTCGACATAGTCCGCCGCGATCTCGCTCTGGCGGAACAGGTCGCCGTCCGAGGCGACGCTCTCCGACTTCTTCGCTTCGTCGGCGCCGGTCGCCTCAGCGGCCTCGGCCACCGAGGACACCGAGGACGCCGCAGGCGCCGAGGACGCCGTGGACGCCGCAGGCGCCGACGATGCCGACTGCTCGGCGGAAGGGGGAGTGCTGGTGTCGGTCACGGTCTCATCTCCGTTGTCACTCGATCCGGACCGAAGTCGGTCCGCTGTTTCCCGCGCCGCCGGATACATACCCGAACCAGCCCGGGGAGGTCTGTGCCGAAGGGGAGCGCCCGGACCCGAAGGCCCGGGCTGCGATCATCCCTTGGGTTTGTTCGCCGGTCGGGCGCCCTTCTTCGGATTCACCGGTTTGGCACCGGGCTTCGGGGCGAGCGCCTTCGTGTCGACGACCGGGCTGGTCGGCTCGGGCGCCGGCTTGCGGCCGAACAGGCCACCGGTGCGGGCCGGCTGAACCGGGTTCTTGGTGCCGGTGCGGTTGCCGGCGGAACCGGCCGGGCGGGCCGACGAGCTGCCGCCCTTGGCGCCGGCCATCTGCACCGGCGGGAACTTCCGCAGCACCCACTGCTGCTGGGCCAGGGTGAACAGGTTGTTCGTCACCCAGTAGATGACCACACCGATCGGGAACAGCGCGCCGGAGATCAGCAGCGAGAACGGGATGCCGTACAGCATCAGCCGCTGGATCATCTTCTGCTGCGGGTCCTCGGCCCAGCCGGTCTTGAGGATCATCTGGCGGCTGGTGAGGAACGTGGTCGCCATCATCGTGAGGACCAGGATGGCCGCCAGGACCTTGACCGTGGTGCCGTCCGCACCGACCGCGGCCAGCTCGGCCGGGGTCGAGCCGAACTTCGCGCTGATCGGCGCGTTGAACAGGTGCGCGTTCGCCGCGCTGTTGAACTGCTCGAGCGACCAGCCGTACAGCTGCTTGTACTCGTCGGAGATCGTCGGGTCCAGGTGCTGGAGCACGTGGAAGAGGCCGAAGAAGACCGGGATCTGCAGGAACATCGGAAGGCAGCCCATGAGCGGGTTCGCCTTCTCCGTCCGGTACAGCTCCATCATTTCCTTCTGGAGCGTTTCCCGGTCACCCTTGTGCTTCTCCTGCAGCGCCTTCACCTTGGGCTGCAGCGCCTGCATCGCCCGCTGGCTCTTGATCTGCTTGACGAAGACCGGGAACAAGATGACGCGCAGCGTCACCACCAGGAAGATGATCGCGAGGATCCACGCCCAGTTGGTGCCGATCACGCGCTCATCAGGGACGCCGATCGCGTCCCACAGGGCGTGCCATCGCAGGAGGATCCACGAAATGGCGTTGTAGATCCAGTCGAGACTCAATCTAAGCTCCAGTCACATCGGCAGGGCGGTGACGGATCGGGTCAGGCACCGGGTCGTACCCGCCAGGGTGGAAAGGGTGGCAACGAAGGAGCCGCCAGATCGCCAGGCCCGTTCCCCGTAGCGCACCGTGCCGCGCCAGTGCCTCCTGGGCGTACGCGCTGCACGAGGGATAGAACCGACAGCGGGCCGGCAGCGCCGGACTCAAGTATCGACGGTACGCGACGACCATCGCCGTCAGGACGCGGGCAGCCACGCTCATCGTGGCCGCCGGGGTCGGCGGGCCGTCGCGAGCGCGCCCTCCAGGTCCGCGGCGAGTGTCGCGAACGTCGCCTCGGCAGCCGGCGGCAAGGCCCGGACCACCAGGGTTGTCCCCGCGGGAAGATCGTCGAGTAGTGGCCGGACCAGGTGCCGCAGACGCCGCCGGACCTTGTTGCGGGTCACCGCATTACCCACTGCCTTGGACACGACGAAGCCGGCGCGCGCCGTGGAGGCGTGCGCCGGCTCGTCGACAAGCAGATGAACGACCAGGGTTCCGCGACCGGCTCGACGGCCACCGCGAATCGCTGCGGCGAAGTCAGTGCTACGCCGCAGTCGCTGCGTCGCGGCCAGCACGACTACCTGGGCATTCCGGCCCGAAAAACCGTCGGCTCAGGCCGACAGCTTGTCGCGGCCCTTGGTGCGGCGGGACGACAGGATGGCACGGCCGGCACGGGTGCGCATGCGCAGCCGGAAGCCGTGGGTCTTGGCACGCCGGCGATTGTTCGGCTGGTAGGTGCGCTTGCTCACGAGAAAACTCCGTCTTCGTACTACGTCCAGGGGGTATCCGCTGCAAGGAGCCACTTTACCAGAGCGCGGACGAGCAACCGCCCAACCCTACGGAGAGCGGTTATGACGGTCAACCATATCCTGGGTCGGCACGCCGACAGGCAGGCATGGACCACCGCTACCTGGTCTTTCCGCGCACAAAGTGAATCTTTTCCCGCTGACGGGCAGGGGAGGGTCGGGCGGGCGGTTGTCGTCCACCTGTCGCCGCTGTTAGCGTGCGCGGTTGCTGGTCTCACCGGCCGTTCGCACCCCGCGAAGCGGCGGCCAAAACCGGACAAGCAGGTGGATCGTTCGCCACGGTGAGCCTGTTTTCAGCCCGCGCCACTACAGGCTCCGGTAAATCTGCCGACCATCCGGCCGGGAGCGGCCACCGGTAACACCACAGGGTGTGGATAACCTGTGGATAGCCGGTGGCGCCGTGCGTGTTCAGCACGTTAACTGTGCTGGGTTGGGGGGCCGATCGGTTGCCTGCACAGGGCACCGACAGGCACAGGCGGAAGGCCGGACACAAGGTCCACCGGGGGTCGGTGGCGATGGGGGTGGCGCGGCGGTGGCCGATCAGGTCGACCTGAGCGAGGTGTGGAAGGCAACTCTGGGCGAGTTGTCCGACGAGATCGCCTCGCCGCAGCAGCGCGCCTACCTTCAGCTGGTCCGGCTCCGGGCGATAGTCGAGGACACCGCGCTGCTGTCGGTTCCGGACACCTTCACTCGCGACGTCATCGAGTCCCGCATGCGCGCGGCGATCACTGAGGCCCTCACCCGCCGGCTCAGCCGCCCGATACAGGTCGCCGTCACGGTCCGCCCGCCCGAGGACGGTTCCGGTGTCCCCGGCACCGTCTACGGCACGCCGGTCGAGGCCGGCCAGCCGCCGGTCGAGCCGCAGCCCCGGCACTACGCCGAGCCGCCCCGCTATCCGGACGCCGGCCCCTATCAGCAGGACACCGGGCAGTATCAGCCCGACGCCGGTCCCTATCAGCCGGAGCTGCCGGCCTACCCCGGCCAGCCTCGCCCGCCGGAGCCGTACCCCACCGGTTCCGCGCAGCACTCCGCGCCCGCCAACCCGTTCGCCCGAGGCGTGCCCACCGCCCGCGACGGTCAGGAAGCCCTGTTCGCCGATCCGATGCCGCAGGCGCCGCCCCCGCCGATGAACCGGCCCACGGCCGGGCCCACCGGTGAGAAGGGTCCCGAGCCGCAGAACGACACCGTCGGGCACCGGATGGCGGCCAACCCGTCCCAGCTGCGCGACAACCAGCGGCACCCGGACGACCGCCCGGCCATGCTCTCGGACCGCCGCGACGAGCCGATCCCGACCCGCGGTGACAACGGCCCCGGCCGGCCGCCGCTGGATCTGCGTGGTCCCGGCGCGTCACCGCGCCCGGGCGGCAACGACGGCAACCGTCTCAACCCGAAATACATGTTCGAGACGTTCGTCATCGGCTCGTCCAACCGGTTCGCGCACGCCGCCGCCGTGGCCGTCGCGGAGTCGCCGGCGAAGGCTTACAACCCGCTGTTCATCTACGGCAGCTCCGGGCTGGGCAAGACCCACCTCCTGCACGCGATCGGCCACTACGCCACCACCCTGGGCCACGCGCGCTCGGTCCGCTACGTGTCGACCGAGGAGTTCACCAACGATTTCATCAACAGCCTGCGGGACGACAAGACCCAGGCGTTCCAGCGCCGTTACCGGGACGTCGACATCCTCCTGATCGACGACATCCAGTTCCTGGAGAACCGGGAGCGGACCCAGGAGGAGTTCTTCCACACCTTCAACACGCTGCACAACGCCAACAAGCAGATCGTCATCAGCTCGGACCGCTCCCCGCGCCAGCTCGCGACGCTCGAGGACCGCATGCGCACCCGCTTCGAGTGGGGCCTGCTCGCCGACATCCAGCCGCCCGACCTCGAGACGCGCATCGCGATCCTCCAGAAGAAGGCCGCTCAGGAGCGGATGTACGCACCCGACGACGTCCTGGAGTTCATCGCCTCCCGCGTCTCCAACTCGATCCGCGAGCTCGAGGGCGCCCTCATCCGGGTGACCGCTTTTGCCAGCCTCACCCGCTCCCCGGTTCAGCTCTCCCTGGCCGAGGAGGTGCTCCGGGACTTCATGCCCGACGGCGCCGGCCCGGAGATCACCGCCGACCAGATCATGGTCTCCACCGCGGACTACTTCGGCGTCTCGCTCGAGGATCTGCGCGGGCACTCCCGCAGCCGCGTCCTGGTGAACGCCCGCCAGGTCGCCATGTACCTGTGCCGTGAGCTGACCGATCTCTCCCTCCCGCGCATCGGGCAGGCCTTCGGCGGACGCGATCACACCACGGTCATGCACGCCGATCGCAAGATCCGCCAGCACATGGCCGAGCGCCGCTCGCTCTACAACCAGATCGCCGAGCTCACCAACCGCATCAAGCAGAACACCTGACGCTTCCGCCGGTCACCCTTCGGCCTCAGCTCACCGCACTGCCTGGTCGCTCTTCTCAACCCCATTCATGGATACGCGCAATCGCGCTCTGCCCCGGGCGGACCGGGCGGCCACGTGCGTGGTCCCGCATGCGGTCCCCTTCCGGGTCATGAACCCACGCACCGGTTTCCCGCCGCCCACGAAAATCCTCAGGTCAGCCACCGCCGCGCCGAATCCTCAACTCGCAAACGGCCGTGCCGCTGCACAGCTCGCGTGGGGTTGTAGATGTGGAGCGCCTGCCGGTGGCGGGGTGCCCGGCGAACCCGCAAGTCGCCGGACACCCCGCCTTCCACAGGGCCGACCACTCCCGTGCACAACGGCCTGAACAGGACCTTCGCCGACAACCCACCGGTTATCCACCGGCTTTGCACCGGGTCGTCCACAGGTTGTCCCCAGATCTTCGCTGCTCAGACAACATATCGACGCGTCTCGCTGCCTGTATCTGAGGGCGAAAATCGTCGAGTTGTCAACGTCGCGACGTGACAGTTTCGTGCCAACGTTGTCCACACTAATCCACAGGCATCCACAGCCTTCCTCCCCAGACGGTGGACAACCCACGACACCCAACCCCACAGATGTGGACTAACCCTGGGGAAATCGATGTGGACAGTCACGTACGGTTACATCACTGCCCACACCCTGTGGAAACGTGTGGATTACCTGTTGAAGGTTCTGGGGACGACGAGCCGGTAGCGTCCCAGCGTTATGCACAGGGTGGGGGATAAACCCGGTGGATAAGCGGTGGATAGCCGGTGGACAACGGTGGACAACGCCCGTCGCGTCGGCGACTGTGGACGCAGCCCCGGGTTTGTACCCTGGTTGCCCACATGTGAATCACCGGTGGATAACGCTGTGACCTGCAGAGACTCAAGTTCTCCACACTATGCACAGGCCCTATGAAGACGACTAGTTATCTCTTCTAAGAAAACAAAAAGCAATCATCAGCGTTGTGGAAGGTGTGGATGGGCTGCTTGCGGCTCGCCGTGCCCTCGGCTCGACTTCGCAGCACCGGGGTCGGGCGCGCATGGATACCGCTGGAGCCATAGAGTTCAGTGGGGCCGACGCCCCTGTAGAGGAAGCATCGCGGAGGACAGCATGAAGTTCCGGGTGGAACGAGACGCCCTTGCCGACGCCGTGGCCTGGACAGCCAAGAGCCTGCCCAGCCGGCCGTCGGTGCCGGTGCTCGCCGGCGTCCTGCTGCGAGTCACCGACAGCCGCCTGCAGGTCTCCGGTTTCGACTACGAGGTCTCCAGCCAGGTGAGCGTCGAGGTGCAGGCGGACGCCGACGGCGCCGCACTGGTCTCCGGCCGCCTGCTCGCCGAGATCACCAAGGCCCTGCCCGGCAAGCCGGTGGACATCGCCGCGGTCGGCGCACATCTGGAGCTGGTCTGCGGCAGCGCCCGCTTCACACTCCCCACCATGCCGGTCGAGGACTACCCCACCCTCCCGGACATGCCCTCCAGCGCCGGCACGGTCGAGTCGGCCGTCTTCGCCGCCGCGGTGGCCCAGGTCGCCGTCGCCGCCGGACGCGACGAGACGCTGCCGATGATGACCGGTGTGCGCCTCGAGCTGAACGGGTCGACGATGGCCATGCTCGCGACCGACCGCTACCGGCTGGCCATGCGCGAGATCGAGTGGAACCCGGACGACCCGGAGATCAGCCTGAACGCGCTGGTCCCGGCGAAAACGCTGAACGACACGGCCAAGGCCCTCGGCCCGCTGGGCGGTTCGGTGACGCTGGCCCTGGCGCAGGGCAGCGCAGGCGAGGGCATGATCGGTTTCGCCGGCGGGACCCGGCGCACCACCAGCCGCCTGCTCGACGGCGCCAACTACCCGCCGGTGCGCTCGCTCTTCCCCGCCTCGCACAACGCCGAGGCCCGGGTCTCGGTCGCCGCGCTGGTCGAGGTCGTGCGCCGCGTCGCGCTGGTCGCCGAGCGGACCACCCCGGTCCTGCTGAGCTTCAGCGAGGACGGCCTGGTCGTCGAGGCCGGCACCACCGAGGAGGCGCGCGCCAGCGAGGCCATGGAGGCCACCTTCACCGGTGAGCCGCTGACGATCGGCTTCAACCCGCAGTACCTGATCGACGGCCTGCAGAACCTGGGCGCTCCGACCGCGATGCTGGCGTTCGTCGACGCGTTCAAGCCCGCTGTGATCTCTCCCGCCGACGAAAACGGCGAAATCATCCCGGGTTACCGCTATCTGATCATGCCGATCCGGGTCACTCGCTGATACTGAGCTTGAACCATCCGCTCATCTAGGGAGATCACCATGCAACTCGGCCTGATCGGTCTCGGCCGAATGGGTGGCAACATGCGGGAACGACTGCGTGCTGCCGGGCACGAAGTAGTCGGATTCGACCAGAACCTGGATGTAAGCGACGCCGCCAGCTTGGCCGAGTTGGCCGAGAAGCTGGCCGCGCCGCGCGTCGTCTGGACGATGGTTCCATCCGGCAAGATCACTGAAGACACCATCGACCAGCTCGCCGGGGTGCTCTCGTCGGGCGACATCATCATCGACGGCGGAAACTCGAAGTTCACCGACGACGCCCCGCGCGCCGAGCGGCTGGCCGTCAAGGGCATCAAATACCTCGACGTCGGCGTCTCCGGCGGCGTCTGGGGCAAGACCAACGGCTACGCGCTGATGGTCGGCGGCGACGCCGCGACGGTGGAGCACTGCAAGCCGATCTTCGAGGCGCTCAAGCCGGCCGGTGAGTTCGGCTTCGCGCACGCCGGCACCCACGGCGCCGGCCACTACGCGAAGATGGTGCACAACGGCATCGAGTACGGCTTGATGCACGCGTACGCCGAGGGCTACGAGATCCTCAAGGCCTCCGAGTACATCCACGACGTGCCCGGCGTGATCAAGAGCTGGCGTGAGGGCAGCGTCGTCAAGTCCTGGCTTCTCGACCTGCTGGACCGGGCGCTCGAGGAGGACCCGGACCTGGAGAAGCTCAAGGGCTACGCGGACGACACCGGTGAGGGCCGCTGGACCGTCGACGAGGCCGTGCGCCTCGCCGTGCCGGCCCACGTCATCGCCGCGTCGCTGTTCGCGCGGTTCCAGTCACGCCAGGACGACTCGCCGGCCATGAAGGCCGTCGCCGCGCTGCGTCAGCAGTTCGGCGGCCACGCCGTCAAGCGCTGAGATGCACGTACGCCGGGTCGAGCTCGCCGACTTCCGTTCCTACGAGCGTGTGGCGGTCGACCTCGAACCCGGCGTATCCGTGCTGGTCGGGCAGAACGGCATGGGCAAGACAAACCTGATCGAAGCGCTCGGTTACGTGGCCACTCTGGACAGTCACCGGGTGGCCACGGACGCCCCGCTGGTCCGGGCCGGTGCGAGCTCAGCCGTGATCCGGTGTGCGATCGTCCACGATGGACGTGAACTGCTCGTCGAACTGGAGATCGTCCCCGGGAAGGCGAACCGCGCACGGCTCAACCGGTCCCCGGTGCGCCGGCCGCGCGAGGTGCTCGGCGCCTTGCGCATGGTGCTGTTCGCCCCGGAGGACCTCGAGCTGGTCCGCGGCGACCCGTCCGAGCGCCGCCGCTACCTCGACGACCTGCTCGTCGCCCGTCAGCCCCGGTTCGCGGGTGTGCGCGCCGACTACGACCGCGTCGTGAAACAGCGAAACGCCCTTTTGCGTACGGCGTACCTGACCCGGAAGGTGGGCGGCTCGCGCGGGCAGGACCTGTCGACGCTGGCCGTGTGGGATCAGCACCTGGCTCACCACGGCGCCGAGCTGCTGGCCGGTCGTATCGAGCTGGCGGCCGCTCTCGGACCGCACCTGACCAAGGCCTACGACGCGGTTGCCGCGGGACGGTCGGCCGCTTCGATCGCGTACGCATCAAGACTCGGAGACGGCCTGGCGGCGGACCGCCCAGGTCTGGAATCCGCCCTGCTGGCCTCCCTGCAGGAACGCCGGACCGCCGAGATCGAGCGTGGTGTCACCCTGGTCGGGCCGCATCGTGACGATCTCTCGCTGGTCCTCGGCGACCTGCCAGCCAAGGGGTACGCGAGCCACGGCGAATCCTGGTCGTTCGCGCTGGCCCTGCGCCTGGCCGCCTACGACCTGCTGCGCTCGGACGGCATCGAGCCGGTGCTCGTCCTCGACGACGTCTTCGCCGAGCTCGACGGTGGCCGGCGCGACCGTCTCGCCGCTCTGGTGTCCGATGCGGCCCAGCTGTTGGTGACATGTGCGGTGCCGGAGGATGTGCCGTCCGCGTTGCATGGTGCACGCTTTGACGTGACGACGGGGGCGGTGGAACGTGTCCGATGAACCGGGTAAGCGATCGAGAAAAGGCTCTCAGCGGCCCGTGAAGCCCTCAGGGGATCATGGGGCAGGGTCGGGTGTGGGTCCGCAGGCTTCCGGCGCTCCCTCGCCCGCTGAGGGGCACCCTTCGTTCTCCGGGGGGCCGCTGGAGGCCGGTGGCGATCTGGCCGGGCCGGAACTCGCCCGTGCCGTGCTGGACGCCGCCCTCGCCCGGCGGCGGGAGGCCGCCCGCACACCGCGGCGGCGCACCGGTGGCGGCAGCGGGGAACGGCGCCTGCGCGGCTACTCCGGTCCCGGGCCCGATCCGCGTGATCCACAGCTGTTCGGCGCGGTCCTGGAACGCCTGGTCAAAGCACGCGGCTGGGAGAAGCCGAAGGCCGAGGCGACGGTGTTCGGCGCCTGGGAGAAGGTGGTCGGCCCGGACATCGCCGCGCACAGCCGGCCGGTGAAACTCGACGACGGCGGCGTGCTCACCGTCGAGGCCGAGTCCACCGCCTGGGCCACCCAGCTGCGGCTGCTGGCCGCCACACTGCTGCAGAAGATCGCCAAAGAGGTCGGCCACAACGTGGTCACCAGGCTCAACATCCACGGACCGGCCGCGCCGTCCTGGAGCCGCGGCTCGTGGCGCGTGCAGGGCCGCGGACCGCGCGACACGTACGGCTGAAACCGATTCCGCTCGGCGAACGTCTTACCAGCATGATCGTTCGCCGCCTTCTGGTGCTGTTGCTGTTCGTGCTGGCGCCGATACCGGTTGCCGCCACTCCCGCGTGGGCCTGCTCGTGCAAGGCCGGCGCCGGTGTCGCGGAGGCGGAGGTCGCCTTCGTCGGTGTCGTGACCTCGATCGACGAGGCCGCGGGGTCGAGCCGGGTGGCCTTCACCGTCGAGTCCGTGGTCAAGGGCGATCCGCCCGCCGACGTGACGCTGACCACATCGGACAACGAGGCGTCCTGTGGATACCGCTTCGACCAGGGCGGGCGCTACCGCGTGTACGCCATCGCCGGGCAGACGTCGCTGTGCAGCGGCAACGAGATGATCACGGCGACGCCGACGTACACCGCCCGGGTCGAGCGGGTGTCCTCCGACCGTATCCACATCTTCTGGTTCGGGCTGGGGATCGTGGTCGTGGTGGTGGCCGCGGCGTTGACCGCGTTGCTACGGCAGCCGAGGGAGCACTGAGCGCGCTTTCGGCGTACCCCTGAATTGGTTTTCAGTAATCGGCGAAGATGGCGAACCCTCGCTCGGCGCAACGGCGATAGAAACCGGCCAGGACGACCAGCTCGGTGCGGGCGAAACTCCAGTGCGGCGCGTTGCCGGCGTCGTCACGCAGCGCGGCGAGCCGGTGATCGAGCCAGCGCAACTGCTGATCGGCCAGGCGGCCGCCCGCGATCGCGGTGCGCATGACCTCGGCGACGGTGTCGAAGGTGACCAGGTCGCCGAACTTGTCGTGGCCCTCGACGAAGCGTTCCAGGCCGCCGGCGATCCAGGCACACCCGTCCGGGTCGATCACCGGGTCCTCGTCCTCGGCGGCCGCGTCGGTGGCATACAGCACCCCCTCCAGACCCAGCAGGAGGTCGACCAGCTCGGTGTACGCGGTCGCGCGCACCGTGCCGGTCTTGGCGATGTGCAGCGCCAACGCACCGGTGGGTGCGGCGATCTCGGGGCGGTCGGCGATCGCTCCGAAGTCGACGAACTCGGCGGGTGCCACCGGGTCGTAGTACTGATTGGTCCGCGGCCAGTGCACCGCGACGTTGTCCAGGCCCTTGTCGTGCGCCATCGGGGCCACCCCTCCTCGACCTGCCTCACAGGGCTCATCCGCGGCGGCACCGATGGAACCCGCCACGTGACGTCCGGCCAACAACGGCCCGCGCGGGCGAGGTTACGACACCGGTGCGGGCGGTTGTCGAGCAGTGTCGCAGTGTGTGCCGGTCCGGCTCGGCAGGCGCGCCCGGCCTTCGAAACAGCCGCATCACTTGTTGTTGCGGTGGCGGGTAGTTCCGTGTAGGGGAACACGTGGGTGGCGGCCTCAATCGCGCTACGGGACTCTCAGGCGCCCTGAAGGGGTGCCGGACCCTCACCAACTCGTTCCAGCGGAGTAGAATCGACAGCGACCGGGAAAACTGTGTATGGCGGTGGGTCCAGCCACCATCGTCACGCTATGCGGTTTTTCCAGCCGATCACGATCCGCGGGCCGTCCGCGGCGACCGGCGCGCACGGTTCCACCGGTGGTCCGCTTCTTCCCGCGGTGTCATCTTCGGTCACCTGTCGCGCCCGGCTGCCGCCGGTTGCCCGCCAACCCCGTGCGGGCCTGTGCCGGCGCGAGAAAGTGGCCGAGGGTGTCAGAGAAGAAGCAGGAGTACGGCGCTGAGTCGATCACCGTGCTCGAGGGCCTCGAGGCGGTTCGCAAGCGTCCGGGTATGTACATCGGCTCCACCGGTGAACGCGGCCTGCACCACCTGGTCTGGGAGGTGGTGGACAACGCCGTCGACGAGGCGCTCGCCGGGTACTGCGACACCATCGACGTGATCCTGCTGGCCGACGGCGGTGTCTCGGTCACCGACAACGGCCGTGGCTTCCCGGTCGACCTGCACCCGCAGCTGAAGAAGCCGGGTGTCGAGGTCGCGCTGACCGTGCTGCACGCGGGTGGCAAGTTCGACGGCCAGGCCTACAAGGTGTCCGGCGGTCTGCACGGCGTCGGCGTCTCGGTCGTCAACGCGCTCTCCACCAGGATGGCTGTGGAGATCCACAAGTCCGGGTTCGTGTGGCGCCAGAAGTACGACGCCTCCAAGCCCAGCGAGCTGGTCAAGGGTGAGAGCACCGACAAGACCGGCTCCACGGTCCAGTTCTGGCCGGACCCGACGATCTTCGAGACGGTCGACTTCGACTTCCAGACCATCTACCGCCGGCTCCAGGAGATGGCGTTCCTGAACCGCGGGCTGACCATCAACTTCACCGATGACCGGCCGGACCAGGTCGACGAGAACGGTGAGCATCGCAAGGTCACCTTCATGTACGCGGGTGGCATCTCGGACTTCGTCCGCCACCTGAACGCGACGAAGAGCGCCATCCACAAGACCGTGATCGAGTTCGGTGCCGAGGCGCCCGAGGAGGGCATGGCGGTCGAGATCGCCATGCAGTGGAACGAGTCGTACGGCGAGTCGGTCTACACCTTCGCGAACCGCATCAACACGCACGAGGGCGGCACCCACGAGGAGGGCTTCCGCGCCGCGCTGACCAGCATCGTCAACCGGTACGGCGTGGAGAAGAAGTTCCTCAAGGCCGACCAGAAACTGTCCGGCGAGGACATTCGCGAGGGTCTCGCCGCGATCATCTCGGTGACCCTGGCGAACCCGCAGTTCGAGGGACAGACCAAGACCAAGCTCGGCAACACCGACATGAAGAGCTTCGTCCAGCGCGTCGCCAACGAGCAGCTGGCCGACTGGTTCGACCGCAACCCGGCGGACGCCAAGCTGATCATCACGAAGGCGGACCAGGCCGCGCGCGCCCGCATCGCCGCGCAGCAGGCTCGCAAGCTGGCCCGGCGCAAGTCGCTGCTGGAGTCCGGCTCGATGCCGGGCAAGCTGGCCGACTGCCAGTCCACCGACCCGCGCGAGACCGAGCTGTTCATCGTCGAGGGTGACTCGGCCGGCGGTTCGGCCAAGTCCGGCCGGGAGAGCCGGATCCAGGCGATCCTGCCGATCCGCGGCAAGATCCTCAACGTGGAGAAGGCCCGCATCGACCGGGTGCTGAAGAACAACGAGGTCCAGGCGCTGATCACGGCGATGGGCACCGGCATCCACGACGAGTTCGACATCTCGAAGCTGCGGTATCACAAGATCATCCTGATGGCCGACGCCGACGTCGACGGCCAGCACATCCAGACCCTGCTGCTCACGCTGCTGTTCCGCTTCATGCGCCCGATGGTCGAGCAGGGCCACGTCTACCTGGCCTCCCCGCCGCTGTACAAGATCAAGTGGAACAAGCGCGGTGACGACGCTCAGTACGCGTACTCGGACCGGGAACGCGACGGCCTGATCGCGCTGCGCCAGCAGAAGAAGGCGAACGCCAAGCCGGACGACATCCAGCGGTTCAAGGGTCTCGGCGAGATGAACTTCCACGAGCTGTGGGACACCACGATGAACCCGGACACCCGGACCCTGCGGCAGGTCACGCTCGATGACGCCGCGGTCGCGGACGAGCTGTTCAGCGTGCTGATGGGTGAGGACGTCGAGGCTCGGCGGTCGTTCATCCAGCGCAACGCCAAGGACGTCAGGTTCCTGGACATCTGAATTCCAGGCGCTGCCGTATCCACAGCGTGTACGTCATTTCCACAGTGTTATCCACAGCAGTATGCGAGCTTTGGCCAGCCTTGTCTGGTTTCACCTTGAGTAAGGGTTAATAGTGACTGACACTCCTGAACCCCCGAGCGGCGACGACATCCAGGACGACGCCGGCGGCGGTGTGAGCCAGCGCGTCGAGCCCGTCGGCCTCGAGGTCGAGATGCAGCGGTCGTACCTCGACTACGCGATGAGCGTGATCGTGGGCCGCGCGCTCCCCGACGTCCGCGACGGACTCAAGCCCGTGCACCGCAAGATCCTTTATGCGATGTACGACGCCGGGTTCCGCCCGGACCGCGGCTACGTCAAGTGCGCTCGCGTCGTCGGCGACGTGATGGGCAACTACCACCCGCACGGTGACTCGTCGATCTACGACGCGCTCGTCCGGATGGGGCAGATCTGGTCGCTGCGCTACCCGCTGATCGACGGCAACGGCAACTTCGGCTCGCCGGGTAACGACCCGCCGGCCGCCATGCGGTACACCGAGTCGAAACTGTCCCCGCTCGCCATGGAGATGCTGCGGGACATCGACGAGGACACCGTCGACATGCAGGACAACTACGACGGGCGGACCAAGGAGCCGACGATCCTGCCGGCTCGCTTCCCGAACCTGCTGGTCAACGGGTCCGAGGGCATCGCGGTCGGCATGGCCACCAAGATCCCGCCGCACAACCTGCGCGAGGTCGCCGCGGCGGTGCAGTGGTGCCTGGACCACCCGGAGGTGGACGAGGCGACCACCCTCGAGGCGCTGCTGGAGCTGGTGAAGGGGCCGGACTTCCCGACCTACGGCCTGATCGTGGGCCAGTCGGCGATCACGGAGGCGTACCGGACGGGCCGTGGCTCGATCCGGATGCGCGCGGTGGTCGAGGTCGAGGAGGACGCTCGGGGGCGTCCGTGCCTCGTGGTGACCGAGTTGCCGTACCAGGTGAACCCGGACAACCTCGCCGAGCGGATCGCCGAGCTGGTCAAGGAGGGCAAGCTCACCGGCATCGCCGACATCCGGGACGAGTCGTCCGGCCGTACCGGAATGCGCTTGATCTTGGTTTTGAAGCGCGACGCAGTCGCGAAGGTGGTGCTGAACAACCTCTACAAGCACACCCAGCTGCAGGAGACGTTCGGCGCGAACATGCTGGCGCTGGTGGACGGCGTGCCCCGCACGCTGAACCTGGCCCAGTTCATCCGCTACTACGTCGAGCACCAGATCGAGGTCATCCGCCGGCGGACCGCGTTCCGGCTGCGCAAGGCCGAGGAGCGCGCACACATCCTGCGCGGTCTGGTCAAGGCGCTCGACATGCTCGACGAGGTCATCGCCCTGATCCGGCGCTCGCCCACGGTGGAGGACTCGCGCCAGGGCCTGATGCAGCTGCTCGACGTCGACGAGGTCCAGGCGACCGCGATCCTCGACATGCAGCTGCGCCGGCTGGCCGCCCTGGAGCGTCAGCGGATCATCGACGAACTCGGCAAGATCGAACTGGAGATCACCGACCTCAAGGACATCCTCGCGAAGCCGGAGCGGCAGCGGGCGATCGTCTCCGAGGAGCTGGGGGAGATTGTCCAGAAGTTCGGTGATGAGCGGCGTACGCAGATCATCCCGTTTGACGGTGAAGTGTCCATGGAGGACCTCATCGCCCGGGAAGACGTTGTGGTGACCATCACACGAACCGGTTACGCCAAGCGCACCAAGGCCGACATGTACCGGTCGCAGAAGCGCGGCGGCAAGGGTGTCAGCGGTGCGAGCCTGCGCCAGGACGACATCGTCTCGCACTTCTTCGTCATCTCGACGCACGACTGGATCCTGTTCTTCACGAACAAGGGCCGGGTGTACCGGGCGAAGGCGTACGAGCTGCCCGAGGCGAACCGGGTGGCCAAGGGACAGCACGTCGCGAACCTGCTGGCGTTCCAGCCGGACGAGCACATCGCACAGGTCATCCAGATCCCGAACTACCAGGTCGCGCCCCACCTTGTGCTCGCCACCAAGAATGGCCTCGTGAAGAAGACGCGCCTGGAGGAATTTGACTCCAACCGCAGCGGTGGCATCATCGCCATCAACCTGCGGGAGGATGACGAATTGGTGGGCGCGGCGCTGGTGGCCTCCGAGGACGACCTGTTGCTGGTCTCCAAGAAGGCCCAGGCCATCCGGTTCAACGCCACGGACGACGCACTGCGCCCGATGGGCCGCGCGACCTCCGGTGTGATCGGCATGCGCTTCGGTGACAACGACGAGCTGCTCGCCATGGAAGTCGTGCGCGAGGGCATGGATGTGTTGGTCGCCACCGATGGTGGGTATGCGAAGCGCACACCGATCGAGGAGTATCCGGTGCAGGGCCGTGGTGGCAAGGGGGTGCTGACCGCCAAGATCACGGAACGTCGTGGTGGACTTGTCGGCGCTCTCGTGATCAGCCCGGAGGATGAACTGTTTGCCATCACCAGCAATGGTGGTGTCATCCGGACTCCCGTGAAGCCTGTACGGCGCACACGGGATCGGAACACAATGGGGGTCAAGCTGATGGACCTCCCAGAAGGTGTAACCATCGTGGCGCTTGCTCGCAATGCCGACGAGCCTGACGAACAGGACTAGTTGATGCCGGAGACACAGGCGAAGTCGGGGGGCCCCGGGAGCTCAGCGACTCCGGACGATGCGGCCAAGAAGGACGCCGCCGCATCGAACGGTCGTGAGACCCCAGGGCGCGCCGCTGTCCCCGCCGATGCCCCGTCCCCGCCCAAGTTCACCCGTGCGCCGGGCATGCCCGCTCCGCCGAGTGAGCCCGGTGCCGGCACCGACGGCACCACCGAGGCCAAGCGGCCGGGTGGCCCGTCGGTGGTGAAGGGCTCGGCCTCCGTGCCGGTCGTCACCAAGGGCAAGGGCGCGGCGCCCGGGACACCGGCCGCCCGCACGGGGACGCCGGCGGCGCCCCCGTCCGCACCCCCGCGGCCCGCGGGCGCGGCCACACCCACGGCACCCGGCGCCGCCAAGCAGCGCACCGGCCCGGGCACCGCGACGGGCGCCGCCGCCGTCGGCGCCGCCCGCGTCTCGGAAGCGGTCCGCTCGGCCCGCTCGACGGTCACCTCGGCCGCCGCGCGCGGCCCCCGCCGGGCCCGGCTCAACCTGAAGCGCATCGACCCCTGGTCGGTGATGAAGTTCGCGTTCGCCGTGTCGATCGTGCTCTTCATCGTGGTCGTCGTCGCGACGTCCGTGCTCTACCTGGCCCTCGACACGATGGGCGTCTGGAGCTCGGTCAACACCAGCCTCAAGGACCTGGTGACCGCCAGCGGCGGCTCCGACACCGGCACCAGCAACCCGTTCCAGGTCACCGCCTGGGGCGTCATCGGCACGTCGATGCTGATCGGTGCGGTCAACGTGGTTCTCTTCACCGCGCTGGCCACTCTGGGCGCCTTCATCTACAACGTCTGCGCCGACCTGGTCGGCGGCATCGAGCTCACCCTCGCCGAGCGCGACTAGACGATCCCCGTCGGGTTGCGAGCCACCCCCGCTTTGGAGGCTCGCAACCCGATGCGGTAACGTTCCCTTCGCAGTTGAGGGGGCTATAGCTCAGTCGGTTAGAGCGCAGAGCTGATAACTCTGAGGTCGCTGGTTCGATTCCAGCTAGCCCCACGAGCTGGTGGGCGGTCTCTGTCCGCCAACTTCGGCGGACCGGGCCAGCTCGTCATGCTTTCTCCGGGGGCCGAGCCCCCGGACACCCCGCGATTTAGTGGTTGCGCTCCGAGTTCAACTCGCGCCTGGTGAGGTTTTCGATGCTCAAGAAGCTTCTGATTGTGGCCGCTGTGGTCGGCGCTGCGGCTTTGGTTGTGAAGAAGGTCAAGGAGTCCAGCGACGAGCGGGCTCTGTGGCACGAGGCAACCACGTCCCCTGACCTTCGATAGGGTCGGGCTTCGGCAGGGGGCCCTAGCTCAACTGGCAGAGCACCGCCTTTGCAAGGCGGGGGTTAGGGGTTCAAGTCCCCTGGGCTCCACAAAAAACTGCTCTTGACCTGCGGCGGAGCAATTTCAAGATCGTTGGGCACAAGCTGGGCACAACTCAGGTTGTGCCCTTCTGTGTGAGGGCGGTTTGCAGGATCGCCCCGACGATGCCCCGGACGCGGTCCTGGCGGGGCCAGAAGTGAACGTAGATCTCCAGCGTCGTCTTGAGGTTGGCATGCCGTAGCAGCCGCTGCACCTCCTTGGCATCGACATGGTTGGCGATCAACCGGGTGGCATAGAAATGCCGCAAAGCCTGGAAGCCGCCTTGCTTCGGATCGGCCGGCCATCCCGCCTTGGTCCGCCACTTGACCCACTCGCCGGACCAGGTCCGATCGGTGAAAGGGTTGCCATGGACGGTCGTGAAGTACAGCGGTACCAGCCGCCGGACCGGGTCACGCCCCGTCAGATCAAGCATCTCGACTTCCACCGGGGCGTACTTCTGCGAGCGAAGCTGGAGCCGATACGGATAAGTCTCTCGGTTTGCGGACCGGGAGGCTTTCGTCATTCCCGGGGTAGCGTTCGGCTCCCTCGCGAGCCTTTGTTCCGGCCGGGGAGTCCGCGGACCTGTTTCGAACAAAGGGGAAGACGGCTACCGGCCGGCCCCACCGGCTGCCGATGGGTCGTTCGGCAGCGTCGGACGGGGCGGGGGAAGGTCCTGGGTGAGAAAACGCCGGGGATCTTTGGTCTACTGGCTCGGTGCGTCGCCGTTCTGCCCTCACCCTTTTTGCCCTCGCCGGGTTGGCCGGCTGCTCCGAGCCCGGTGCTGCTGTGCCGGTGCCGAGTAGTGAGCCGTCCACGGCCGACTATCAATGGCCACGCTGGGAGTCCGGCCTCGGTGCCGGCTTCTGTTTCACCCTGGTTGAGGACCTGACGCCGGCCGAGGTCGTTGAGCGGCTCGGCGGCGAGGAGCTGGAGCGGGTCGAGTGGTTGCGGCTGGTTGCGGCGGGGGACGGGGAGCAGGCCGGGGCTGATCGGTACTTCCTGGGAGTCGCTCGGATCGACGACTGGTCGGTGATCGTCGAGGACAACGGGTCGCTGGGAGTCACTCAGCGGCTCGTCAGCCCGCTTTCCCGTGACGGGCGGGTATTGGCCTACCGCGGGGACGCTGAGGGTGCGGGACGGCTGCTGGTGTTGCGGAACGGCGATCTCGAACTGGACTTCGACTCGCGGCAGCCGGATCGGTGGGGTGGGCTGCGGCCGGGTGACTACATGCCGGCGATGCGGGCGGCGGGGCTTCTCGGCGGTAGCACCGTGACGCATCCCACGGGACCGGCGCTGGCGTTCCTGGCCGGGCAGACCGGGGTCTCGCTGACCCGGGAGTTGCTCGCTGAGAGAACGTACCTGCTGGTCACCGTTCCGAAGGTGTAGGTGCGGATATGCCCGCTCTTCAGTGTCGGGTGTTATCCACAAAGGAATGACAGAGCACTGCACAGCACAGGTCATGCGGTTAGCCTGCGACTCGTGACCGAACGAAGACGGGCCGCCGCCGTGATCGTGCGTGACGGCCGTGTGCTGATGGTGCACGAGCGCAGCCGGCGATCCGGTGGCGGTGAGTGGTGGACTCTGCCGGGCGGTGGGCTACGCCCGGGCGAGACGGCCGAGGAGGCGCTGCGGCGGGAGGTCTTCGAGGAGACCGGCCTGGTTGTCAGCGACGCACGCTACGTGCTCGAGATGCCCTATCCGTCGGGCATGACGTCGGTGTTCACGGTGACCGTGGCCGACGGCGAGCCGCGGGCCGGTCAGGACGACGGGTCCGGGCCCGAGCCGCTCGGGGTGGACTGGTTGCCGGTCCCCGAGCTGCCGATCGAAACCCGGGGCGTGCCGGTGCCACCGCTGATGGTCGTGCTGCCGACGGCCGACGCGGTGCCGAAACAGCGTCAGACGGCTGACGCGGCGCCGAAACAAGGTCCGACGACCGAGGCTGCGCCGAAACAAGGTCAGACGACCGAGGCTGCGCCGAAACAAGGTCAGACGACCGAGGCGGCGCCGAAACAAGGTCAGTCGGCTGACGCGGCGCCGAAACAAGGTCCGGCGACCGAGGCGGCGCCGACACAAAGTCAGACGGCTGAGGCGGTGCCGGAGCAGCGTCAGGCGCTCGGCGCGGAGTCAGACAGCTCCGGCAGGACGGCAGCGGTCGAAGGCAGAACAGCGGTCTCCGACGGTGCCGGCACCACCGTGGAGGAGACGGCCCGGCGCCGCTCAACGACGAAGTAGGCGCAGGACACGGCGTAACCGACGGCGAGCACCAGGGCCAGGAGCCGCACGGGCCGGGTGGCGAACGGCATGAGGGCGGTGGCGCTCAGCGACCAGCAGGCGAGCAGCACCGAGTTGACGGTGTCGTGACGGCTCCAGCCGCCGGCCGACCGCCGCCGTGCCTGCCGCTGGATCTCGGTGACGAGCGAGTGCGCCATCCCGGTAGCGAGCAGCCCGAGCAACAGGGTCGCGAAGATCGAATGATGACCGCCACCGACGGCGACCAGCGCTGTGGCACCGGTCAGCAGAGCCAGCCCGCTGACGGTCCCGATGCGCGCTTTACGACGATCCTCCACAACCTCTTATGCTCGGCATGATCCGGTTCAAACTGAGGAACTCAGGTGAGCTGGTTGATCCGCACCATGTTCCCGGCGGGGTCGCGGAATGCGCAGTCGCGAATACCGTACGGCTGATCGGCCGGCTCCTGGACGACCTCCGCCCCGCTGGCCTGAACCCGCTCGAAGGTGTCCTCGAGGTCGGACGAGCCGAGCACGATCCCCGCATACGTCCCCTTCGCCATCAGCTCGGCGATGGTCCGGCGCTCGTCGTCGGTGATGCCCGGGTCGGCGGCCGGCGGATGCAGCACGATCGAGGTCTGCGGCTGGTCCACCGGTCCCACCGTGATCCAGCGCATGGTTCCGTAGCCGACGTCGTTGCGCACCTCGAACCCGAGCGCGTCACGGTAGAAGGCGAGCGACTTGTCGGGGTCGTCGGCGGGCAGGAAGGCCGAGTGAATGGTGACAGTCATGCCGACGATGCTAGGTCCGTCCGGGTCGGGGCCACTTCTCGATTCCTGATCGGTCGCATCACCTGTTTGGCGAGGCATCCGGGAATACCGGCAGCCTCACCGGCACCCAGCTTGCGGTAGGCGCTCGGCGAGATGCCGACCAGCTCGGAGAAGCGGGTGCTGAACGTGCCCAGCGACGAGCACCCGACCGCGAAGCAGACCTCGGTCACCGACATGTCGCCGCGGCGCAGCAGCGTCATCGCCCGTTCGATGCGCCGGGTCATCAGATAGCTGTACGGCGACTCGCCGAACGCGGCCCGGAACTTGCGGCTCAGGTGACCGGCCGAGAGGTGGACGCTGCGCGCGAGAGCCTCCACGTCCAGTGGCTGGGCGTAGTCACGGTCGATCCGGTCGCGGACCCGCCGGAGCAGGACGAGTTCACGCAGGTGCGGGTCGTCGGTTGCACCGCTCACCAGCGAAGCGTAACCGGGGTGCGAGGATGTCGGACATGATGGGAAGCCTCCAGACCGAATCCGCCCAGTCCCGCCTCGACCTGCTCGCCCCGCCGGTCGCCAAGGCTCTGGCGGTCTGGCCGGCCGAGGCGCCGATCGACGCCGACCAGGTGCTGGTGGCACCGATCGATCCGGGCCTGGCCGACACCGCGGCGTTCTGCGAGGCGTACGGCGTGAGCCTCGCCGAGTCCGCCAACTGCGTGATCGTCTCCGGTAGCCGTGGCGGTGTCACCAAGTACGCCGCGTGCATCATCCTGGCCACCACCCGCGCCGACGTGAACGGCGTCGTCCGCCGTCACCTGGACGTCCGCAAGGCGAGCTTCGCCGCGATGGACGACGCGGTCAGCCTGACCGGAATGGAGTACGGCGGCATCACTCCGATCGGCCTCCCCGCCGACTGGCCGATCCTCGTCGACTCCCGCGTCGCCGCCACCCCGCACGTGATCATTGGCTCCGGTGTCCGGCACAGCAAGATCGCGATCGCCGGCCCGGCACTGGGTGCCCTCCCCGGCGCCGAGGTCATCGAAGGCCTGGCTCGCTGACGCTCGTCGATGTCGTTCCACGTGAAACGACATCGACCGGCGTCACAGACCCGCTTCGACGGCCTCTCGGCGCGCGATCTCCTCGAACGCCGCGAGCAGAGTGGCCGGCTCCTGCGCGCCCTGCACCGCGTACTTCCCGTCGATCACAAACGTCGGGACACTGGTGATGCCGAGCTCGCGCGCCTGATGAAGATCGGTCTCCACCGCGCTGGTCCCGGCGTCCGACTCCAGATAGGCGAGGGCCGCCGCCTCGTCCAGCCCGATCGAACCGGCGATCCGTGCCAGCGCGGGCACCGAGCCGACGTCGACGCCGAGTGTGAAGTGCGCCCGCTGCAGCGCGTCCAGCACGTCGGCCTGTCGTTCCAGGGTCGCGCCCCACGCGACCAACCGGTGCGCCGCGAACGTGTTGGCCGCGATAGCCTGGTCGAAGTCCAGCGTCAGCCCGTCACCGGCCGCGATCGCGGTCACGTGGGCGAACATCTCCTCGGCTCGCGAAGTGCCACCGAACTTCTCGGCCATCACCTGCTTGATCGGCAGAGGGGACGGCACGGGTGCCGGGTCCAGCTGGTAGGCCCGATAGGTCACCGTGACGGTGCCGTCGAAATCCGCGAGCGCCTTCTCCAGCCGCCGCTTGCCGAGGTAGCACCACGGGCAGACGACGTCGGCCCAGACCTGGACATCCACGTCACCTCACCCCGGCGGACTGCTCGGCGACCTGCCGTTTCAAGCGGGCCAGGATCGCGGTGCCGCCACGTACCCGCAGCGGGCTGATCGCCTGGGCCAGCCCCATCCGTGCATAGAGATCATCCGGCACCGACAGCACCTCAGCGGCGCCGGCTCCGGCCAGGCCCTCCGCCAGGATCCCCGCGAACGCCCGGGTGGTCGGAGCCTCCGGTGGGCAATCGAAATGCGACACGACGGTGCCGTCCGGCTGCACCACAGCCTTCAGGAAGAACTGTGTCTGACACTCCGGGACCTGCTCCATGCCCTCGTGCCCGGCGAGATCGGCAGGCAGCGGCGGGACCGCGTCGGCGAACTCCAGCAGCATCTCCAGCACCACATCGCGCGGCGCGGAGGCGAACTCGTCGACGATCTCGGCCAGCTTCGGCGGCATGTCAGTCACGGTTCCGACCCTACGTCGCGCCCTCCACACACGCCGACCATGGAGATCCAGGCGACTTTCTCACGCATCTTTCAGGGGTACGGAAATCGCGCCCCGCCGAGCAGGACCCGCGACCCGCCTGCCACCCCCAGCCTGTGCCGCGACCGCCGGGCGGAGATCGGTGGCCGGGCGACCCGCGGTGCGGAACGAGGGCAGGGCAGCGAAGTCCGATACTCAGGCGGCGGCCGTGTTCGGCAGCAGGGCCACGTCGCTGAGACTGAGGATGCCGACCACCTTGCGATCGGCGTCGCACACCAGGAGCCGCCGGACACCACGGGATCGCATCGCCTGAACCGACTCCTCGATCGTGGCGCTCTGCTCGATCATGATCAGTTCACGGGAGGCGATGGCGCCCAGCGTGGTCGTGGACGGCGACAGCCCTTCGGCGATCGCCCGCACCACGATGTCCCGGTCGGTCACCACACCGGCCATGGTCGGGCCGCGGGTCACCACCACGTCGCCGATCGCCTGATCGCGCATGACCTGGGCGGCCTCGTCGAGCGGCGTGTCCTCCGGCAGATAGATCACCCGTCGGGTCATCGCGTCCGCGACCAGCCTCACCATGCCCCTGCCGCTCCTCCGACTCAGAAGTGACATGGTTACCCGAGCTCCGCCGTGATCACACGCGCGATGTCCACAAGGGGCACCTCGTCCCTGCCTCCGGTCGACCGATCGCGCAGTTCCGCGTACCCCTCTGAAAGACGGCGCCCGACCACGACGGACCGTGGGATGCCGATCAGCTCGGCATCGGTGAATTTGACCCCGGCCGAGACGTTGGGCCGGTCGTCGACGAGAACCCGGACCCCCGCCCTGGCCAGCGTCGCGCCCAGCGACAGCGCCGCCTCCACCTGGCCGTCCCGCCCCGCCGCGACGATGTGCACGTCGGCCGGCGCGATCGCGGCCGGCCAGATCAGACCGCGCTCGTCGGCGTGCTGCTCGGCGATCGCCGCGACGGCCCGCGACACCCCGATGCCGTAACTGCCCATCGTGGGGCGCACCGGTTTGCCGTCGGAGCCGAGCACGTCCAGGCCGAACGCGTCCGTGTAGCGACGGCCGAGCTGGAAGATGTGCCCGATCTCGATCCCCCGTCGCATGGTCAGCGAGCCGGCGCCGCACGACGGGCAGGTGTCGCCGGCGCGCACCTCGGCGGCCTCAATCGTGCCGTCCGGGGTGAAGTCGCGCCCGGACACCACGTTGGTCGCGTGCCGGCCGGACTCGTTCGCCCCGGTCAGCCAGGCGGTGCCGGGAGCGACCCGCGGATCGGCCAGATAGCGGACCTTGAGGTCCTGCGGGCCGATGTAGCCCTTGACCAGGTCGGGGCGGGACGCGAAGTCGTCGAAGAGGGTCGCGGTGGCCGGGGCCAGCGCGGCGTTGAGCCGCTTGAGGTCGACCTCGCGGTCGCCGGGCACGCCGATCGCGAGCAGCTCGTCCGGCCGGCCGGGGTGGTGGACCGTCACCACGACGTTCTTCAGGGTGTCGGCCGCGGTCCAGTCGGTCCGCCCGGCCAGCTCCTGTGCGTTCGCGAAGTCCACCAGCGACGCGATGGTCGGCGTGCCGGGAGTGTCGTGCGCCTGCAGCGCCGGAGCGTCGAACGGCCGGGACGCCGGCGCGGGTGTGACGACCGCCTCGGTGTTCGCGGCGTAGGAGCACGCGGTGCAGCCGACGAACGTGTCCTCGCCCACCTCGGCCGCTGCCAGGAACTCCTCGGATGCCGAGCCGCCCATCGCACCGGACACCGCCGAGACGATCGTGTGCTCCAGCCCCAGCCGCGAGAAGATCCGCTGGTAGGCGGCGCGCATCGTCGCATACGCCGAGACCAGGCCGTCGTCGGTGAGGTCGAACGAGTAGGCGTCCTTCATCAGGAACTCCCGGCCGCGCAGCAGACCGCCGCGGGGACGGGCCTCGTCCCGATACTTCGTCTGGATCTGGAAGAGCACGAGCGGAAAGTCTCGATAGGACCCGGTCATGTCCTGCACGAGCAGGGTGAACATCTCCTCGTGCGTGGGCGCGAGCAGATAGTCGGCGCCACGGCGGTCCTTCAGCGTGAAGATGTCCTCGCCGTACTCCGTCCAGCGGCCGCTGGTGTCGTAGGGCTCACGGGGCAGCAGCGCGGGGAACGAGACCTCCTGGCCCCCGGCCGCTGTCATCTCCGCGCGGATCACGTCGGTGACCCGGTCGAGCACGAGCTTCCCCAGTGGCAGCCAGGTGTAGCCGCCCGGCGCGGCACGGCGGACGAAGCCGGCGCGCAGGAGGAGCCGGTGACTCGGCACCTCCGCGTCCGCCGGCTCCTCGCGCAGGGTTTTGAGCAGCAAGCTGGACATTCGAAGCAGCACGGGAACGAGCCTAGGGATCGGGTACGACGAACGCACCCGCATAACCCCGTGTCGCCAGCATCACGTTCAGTTCATTCGCCGTCGGTGGAAAGCTGGGCCGCATGACCTGGCGCAGCTTCGTGGCCATGGGTGACAGCTTCACCGAGGGCATGTGCGACGAGTACCCGGACGGCACCTACCGGGGATGGGCCGACCTCGTGGCCGCACGACTGGCGGTCGACTCCGGCCCCGACTTCGGATATGCCAACCTCGCGATCCGCGGCCGCCTTCTCGACCAGGTGCTCACCGAACAGCTCGAGCCGGTCCTGGCGATGCGGCCCGGCCTGGTGAGCTTCGCGGCGGGCGGCAACGACGTGCTCCGCCCACGCGTGGACCTGCCGGCGCTGCTCGGACGGGCCGAGCGGGCCGTCGAGCGGATCCGGGCGACCGGCGCCGACGTGGTCCTCTTCCGGTTCGCCGACGTGGCCGCGCACATCCCGGGCGGCCAGCGGATGATCGCGCCGCGGGCGGCCCTGCTCAACGACGGCATCCGGGACATCGCCGCGCGGCAGGGAGCACACCTCATCGACCTCTTCGCCGACGACGCGTTCCTGCACCGCGAGATGTGGAACGAGGACCGGCTGCACCTGTCCGCGGCCGGGCATCGCCGGGTCGCCGGGCACGTGCTGGCCGCGCTCGACGTCGGCGTCCAGGAGGACTGGATGCTGGTCCCACCGGCGCCGCAGCCCACGCCGTGGCGGCTGGCACGCAGCGCCGACCTGAAGTGGGCACGTGAGCACCTGGCCCCGTGGGTGACCCGGCACCTGCGCGGGCAGTCGTCCGGTGACCTGATCACGGCGAAGCGCCCGGCGCTCGCCCCGATCAGTGACTAGAAAGCGCTAGCGTGACAGACATGTCCGTTCCGAACGATCCGGCGCAGGCGCTAGAGGCGTACGCGCATCCCGACAAACTGGTCACCACCGAGTGGCTCGCCGAGAACCTGGACACACCCGGCCTGGTCGTCGTCGAGTCGGACGAGGACGTGCTGCTCTACGACACCGGGCACATCCCGGGCGCGGTCAAGGTGGACTGGCACCTCGAGCTCAACGACCAGATCACCCGTGACTACCTGGACCCGGCCGCGTTCGCCGCGATGTGCGCGGCCAAGGGCATCGGCCGGGACGACACGATCGTCTTCTACGGCGACAACTTCAACTGGTGGGCGGCGTACGCGCTCTGGGTCTTCAGCCTCTTCGGCCACCGCGACGTGCGCCTGCTCGACGGCGGCCGCCAGAAGTGGGCGGCCGAGGGCCGCACGCTGACCCGGGACAAGACCACCCGCCCCACCGCGGAGTACCCGGTTCCGGTCCGCAACGACACCGCGATCCGGGCGTTCCGTGACCAGGTGATGGGCCACATCACCAGTGGGCGGCCGCTGGTCGACGTCCGGTCGCCGCAGGAGTACACCGGTGAGCTGACCCACATGGAGGCGTACCCGCAGGAGGGCGCGCTGCGCGGCGGCCACATCCCGGGTGCGGTGAGCAAGCCGTGGAAGTCGGCGGCCAACGACGACGGTTCCTTCAAGCCGCACGACGAGCTCGTCAAGATCTACCGCGACGAGCTGGGCCTGGAGTCGGCAGACGACATCATTGCGTATTGCCGGATCGGCGAGCGGTCCAGCCACACCTGGTTCGTCCTGCACCACCTGCTGGGATACCCGCAGGTCCGCAACTACGACGGCTCCTGGACCGAGTGGGGCAACCTGGTGCGCGCCCCGATCGTCAAGGGCACCGAGCGCGGCGGATTGAGCTGAATCGAAACGGTGCCGTCTGAAAAGCGGCACCGTTTCTGTCAGTGGATCACGGTAGCGTGCACGCCCGTGAGCAACACGTTCCAGGTCGACCTGCGGGGCATCGTCGATCTGCTCAGCCACCACCTCTACGCGAGCCCCCGCGTCTACGTCCGCGAGCTGCTGCAGAACGCCGTGGACGCGATCACCGCGGTCGGCCCGGAGCACGCCGGGCGCGTGGAGATCGTCACCGGCGACACGCTGCGGATCAGCGACAACGGCATCGGTCTCACCGAGGCGCAGGTGCACGAGCTGCTGGCCACCATCGGGCGCAGCTCCAAGCGCGACGAGCTCGGTTTCGCCCGGCACGAGTTCCTCGGCCAGTTCGGCATCGGGTTGCTCTCCTGCTTCATGGTCGCTGACGAGATCCGGGTGCACACCCGGCGTGGTGACGCGCCGCCGGTCCTCTGGACCGGTTTCTCCGACGGTCGCTACGCGGTCGGCCCGGCCGAGGACCGCGAGCCGGGGACCACGGTCACCCTGCTGCCGCGCCGCGGCGCCGAACAATTCTTGACGAGTACGACGGTGACCGAACTCGCCCGGCAGTACGGCTCGCTCCTCCCCGTCGAGGTGACCGTCGACGGCCGGGCGACCACCGGCGGCGGACTGCCGTGGGAGCTGCCGCACGCCGACCGGATGGCCTGGGCGGAGCGGACCCTCGGTTTCCGCCCGTTCGACGTGATCGAGCTGGACGTGCCGGCGGCCGGGCTCACCGGCGCCGCCTTCGTCCTGCCCACCCCGGTCAACCCCGCGAGCCGCGGCGGTCACCGGGTCTATCTGAAGCGGATGCTGCTCGCCGAGAGCGTCGAGGGCCTGCTGCCGGAGTGGGCGTTCTTCGCCCGGTGCGTGGTGGACAGCGCCGAGCTGCGGCCCACCGCGAGCCGCGAGTCGCTCTACGACGACGGCCAGCTCGCCGAGACGCGGGAGGCGATCGCCGACCAGATCCGGGGCTGGCTGGTCCGGCTCTCCGCGACCGATCCGCGCCGGCTCGGCGAGTTCCTGCGCGTGCACCACCTCGCCGTCAAGGCGCTGGCCCTGCACGACGACGAGATGCTGCACCTGGTCGAACAGTGGTACCCGATGCGTACCAACATGGGCGAGATCACCCTCGCCGAGTTCCGCGAGCGCTTCGGCACGCTGCGCTACGCCGCCACCGACGACGAGTTCCGGCAGCTGGCCGCCGTCGCCGCCGCCCAGGACGTCGGCCTCATCAACGGTGGGTACGTGTACGACGCCGACCTGATCGAGCGCCTCGCCGCCACCGACCCGCAGACCACCGCGGAACGCCTCGACCCGGCCGACCTGACCACCCGGTTCCTGCCGCTGGACGCCGAGACCGAGCTGCGCCTGCGCCCGTTCCTGGCGATCGCGCAGCGGCGTCTCGACCGGCTCGGCTGCGAGGTCGTGGTCCGCGCGTTCGACCCGGTCACCCTGCCCGCGCTCTACCTGGTCAGCCGCGCCGCCGCGTTCCAGGAGGAGTTCACCGCGAGCCGCGACCAGGCGGACGACCTGTGGGGCGGCGTGCTCGACGCGCTCTCCCGCACGGTGCCGACCGACCGCCCGCAGCTCGTCCTGAACCACCGGAATCCGCTGGTCCGCCGGGTTGCCGCACTCGCCGACGCCGAGCTGGCCGGCCTGGCCGTCGAGTCGCTGTACGGGCAGGCGCTGATGCTCGGCCACCACCCGATCCGGCCGTCCGACGCCGCGCTGCTCACCACGTCGTTCCTCGGTCTGCTCGACCGCGCCGTCCCTGGGGAGGACTCCTGATGAAGACCGCCGAGGAACTCCGTGACCTGCTCCACGAGGCCGGCCAGTTGCCGTACGGCGCCGCTCAGATCGCCCTGATCGAGCAGGTTTTGCGGCACGTGGACACGGCCGGCGTTCCCGAGCTGGCGTTCCGCACCCGGTTGCTGGCGACGAACGCGTACATCTACGGCGGCGAGCCGGTGAAGGCGTTCCCCACCTTCTCCTGGTGCGTCGCCGACTTCGACCGCAATCCCGCGCCCTACCACCAGCGGTGGATGCACAGCCTGCTCTGGCTGTTCAAGACCATGGTCAACTCGTTGACCGACTTCCCCGAGGTGCCGCTGGCCAGGACGTACGCGGTGCTCGACGACATGGAACGGCGCTACCGGGAGGGCGGACACGGCCTGCAGGCCGTCTACAAGCACCGCTACCTGGTCGCCCGGCACGTCGGTCACCTCGAGGAGGCGGACGGCTGGTTCGAGAAGTGGCAGGCGACGCCGCGCGACTCGCTCTCGGACTGCGCCGGCTGCGACCCGACGACCCTGGTTCGCTATCTGAAGAGCCGCGAGCGGTGGGAGGAGGCCGTCGACCGGGGCGTGGCCACGCTCGCCGAGGATCTGGACTGCACCGAGCAGCCGCAGGGCATCCTCAGCGAGCTGATGGTGGCGTACCTGAAGACGGGCCGCCCGGACGAGGCCGCCGACGCCCACCGCCGGGCCTACCTGATCGAGCGGAACAACCTGGCCGACCTGTGGGGCATCGCCGAGCACATCCGGTTCTGCACGCGGACCGGCAACGAGCACCGAGGCCTGGAGATCTTCCAGCGGCACGTCGACTGGCTGGACCGGGCGCCCTCGCCGGCCGCCGCGATGCATTTCTCGGCGGCGGGTGCCGCGCTGCTGCGCCGGATCACCGAGCTGGGCCACGGCGACTCGCCGATCCGCCGTAGCGGCCACGACGACGTCACCGCCGCGGCGCTGGCCGAGGAGCTGGCGGCAGCGGCGGCCGAGCTGGCCGGCCGGTTCGACGCCCGTAACGGCACCGACCGGCAGAGCACGCTGATCAGCGAGACGCTCACCGCGAAGCCGTACGACGTCCAGCTGACGCTGTCGGCGACCGCCCGGCGGACCGTCGCGCCTTCCCCCGGGGACGAGCCGAAGGAAGAGCAGGCAGCGGAGCCGATCGAGGTCCCGCAGCTCTCCGCCGCCGAGCTGCTCGACCTGGCGGAGAAGCGCTGGGAGGAGGACGAGCGCGAGGCCATGGTGGCCGTCGTGGACGCCTTCGAGGAGCGGTTCCCCGAGCCCGAGGACGCCGCGCTCGCGGCACGGCTCTGGCGGCTCCGTGGCGAGCGAGCCCGTGCCGACGACGGGGACACCGCCATTGAGCTCTGGGAACGCGCCGCCGACCGCTACGAGCAGGCGGGCGAGCCGGGGAAGGCGCTCAAGATGCGGGCGCAGATCGGCCTGCAGCGCGGGTTCAGCGGAGCGCCCGAGGAGGGGATCGCCGCCGCCGAGGCCGATGTGGCGTACCACGACGAGCACGGCGAGCCGAAGGACCGCGCCGGTGCCTGGCTGCGGATGTCCCGGCTCTACCTGATGTCGGGCCGGGTCGACGAGGCCAACGAGGCCGGCGACCGTGCCGACGAGCACGCCGCCGAAGCCGGGAGCGACGCGCGCCGGCTCGCTCATCACGCCCTGGTACGGGCCCAGAACCGGGGCGCGGCGCACCGCCACGACGAGGCGCTGGAGTCCGCCCGGTCCGGGTGGGACTTCTACCGCGAGCACGGCCCGGCGACGATGAGCGCCTTCGCCGCGGCGGTCACGGGTCAGTACAGCGACGACCCCGAGCTGACTGTCACCGCGCTCGACGAGGCGCTGGCCGCCGGTGTCATGGGCGCCGAGCTCAACGCCCGGGTCCAGCGCGCGCGTGCGCTGATGCGGCTCGATCGAGCCGACGCCGCGATCGACGACCTGGTCGAGGCGGTGGCGCTCTGCGCCGAGCAGGGACTCGACCAGGGCGGCACCTTCGCCCGGCAGGACCTCGCCCAGGCCTACCGGATGGCCGGCCGTCTCGCGGAGGCGGTGGAGGTGGCCGAGGAGGCGCTGCTCGGCTTCGAGCGGCTCGGGTTCGAGGAGCCCGCCAACGACACCCGGTTCCTGCTGGCCGGTCTCTACCGTGATCTCGGCGACATCAACCGCGCGCTGACCGCGTTCCGCGACCTGATCGAGAGGCTCGCCGACAACCCGGCCGGCCGTGGGCAGATCGGCGAGGAGGCCGGTGCGCTCCTCTACGACCTGGACCGCGACAGCGAGGCGGCACTGACGTTCCGGGCGGCCGGCGAGGCCCTGCGGGAGTCCGGTGACCCGGTCGGCGAGCTGCGGTTGCTGCGCCGCCGGCTGATGGCCCACCACTACGCTGACGAGGTCGAGGAGGCCGAGGAGGTCATCCGTCTGGCCGCCGAGCGCTATGCCGAACTCCCCGATGACCTGGCCGAACAGCCGGGAGTCCGGTGGGGCCGGTCCATTTTCGCCTTCGAGGTCGGTAATCTCCTGATGCGCGGAGAGCGCTACGCGGAGGCGGTGCCGCACCTGCGCGGTGCGCCCGAGCGGCTGCGGGAGATCGGTGCCGGCGACGACGCGGACCGGGTGGCCGGGATGCTCGCCGAGGCGCTGCTGCGGTCCGGATCGGCCACCGAGGCACGCGAGATCCTCGAGGCGGTGGTGGCCGGGATGCGCCCGGACGCACCGGCCCGGAACTGGGCCACCGAGCTGCTCGAGGAGGCCCGCGCAGCCGGAAAATAGGCTGAACGACCGTTAAGTACGGGCTTGACATCGGGTTACAGTTGCCGAGTGACGACGGTTGAACAGCGGCACCGGACGACCCCGCCGGCGCCCCGGCGGCGGTCGCGCCGCGACGAGATCCTGGAGATTGCGGTGGGACTCTTCGCGTCCCGCGGCTATCACGGCGTTTCCATGGACGACATCGGCTCCGCCGCCGGCGTCACCGGCCCAGCCCTCTACCACCACTTCGCCGGCAAGGAGGCGATGCTGGTCGCCGCGCTGATCCCGGTCAGCGAGGGCCTGCTGGAGGGTGGGCAGGAGCGGGTCGCCCGGCATCCCGAGGAGGCCGAGGCGGCGCTCGCCGACCTGATCGACTTCCACGTGGACTTCGCGCTGGCCAACCCCGCGGTGATCGCTCTGCACCTGCACGAGCTGGATCGCCTCCCGGACGAGCCGCGCCGGCAGATCCGCCGGCTCCAGCGGCTCTATGTCGAGGAGTGGGTCGGTGTGCTGTCCCGGGTGCGCCCCGAGCTGGAGGCGGCGGAGGCGCGGGTGCTGGCGCACGCCGCGTTCGGCCTCATGAACTCGACGCCGTTCCTCGGTGGCGAGGTGGAGCGGCGCCGGCGGGCCGACCTGCTGCGCGACGCGACCATCCACGCCCTAACCGGCCACTAACCAGCGTGTGAACTTCAGCCCCGCTCCGCACCCGAAAGCCACACGCAACGAGCTGCGCTCCGCACCCGAAAGCCACACGCTAGTAGGGGCGAGCACATCGGCAGCACCGGACGGACAGGAGACCCCTGCCGGGCGGTGAACGAACCGAGAGAAAGAGCGCCATGATCGAGTCGCTTCTCATCGCCAACCGGGGCGAGATCGCCCGCCGGATCATCCGGACCGCGCGCCGGCTGGGGATCCGGACGATCGCGGTCCACTCGGAGGCCGACGCGGAGATGCCGTTCGTCGCCGAGGCGGACGAGGCGATCTGTGTTGGCCCGGCCAACCCGGCCCAGAGCTACCGCAACACCGAGGCCATCCTGGCCGCCGCCAAGTCGAGCGGCGCGCAGGCCATCCACCCCGGCTACGGCTTCCTGAGCGAGAACGCGGACTTCGCCCGTACGGTCGAGGCCAACGGCCTGATCTGGGTCGGACCCGGCGCCGACGCGATCAGCGCGATGGGCGACAAGATCAACGCCCGGAACCTGATGGCCGCAGCGGGTGTGCCCGTCGCGCCCGGCACCCAGGAGCCGGCGGCGACCGTCGAGGCCGCCCTGGCTGCGGCCGGCGAGATCGGTTTCCCGGTGATGGTGAAGGCCGCCGCCGGCGGTGGCGGCATGGGCATGGCGGTCGCGAACGACGAGGCCGGCCTGCGTACGGAGTACGACAAGGTCCGCGCGTTCGCCGAGCGGATGTTCGGCGACGGCTCGGTGCTGATCGAGCGCTACTTCCCCCGGGTCCGCCACGTCGAGGTGCAGATCCTCGGGCTGGCCGACGGCCGGGTGATCGCCCTCTCCGAGCGGGAGTGCTCGGTGCAGCGCCGGAACCAGAAGCTGGTGGAGGAGGCGCCGTCCCCCGCGGTCGGCCCGGAGCTGCGGGCACGACTCCTGGCAGCAGCCGCGAAAGCCGGCGAAGCGGTCAACTACCGCAATGCGGGCACAGTGGAGTGTCTGCTCGACCCGGCCTCCGGCGAGTTCTTCTTCCTGGAGATGAACACGCGGCTCCAGGTCGAGCACCCGATCACCGAGATCATCCACGGTGTCGACCTCGTCGAGCAGCAGCTGCGCATCGCGTCCGGCCTGGCGCCCAATGTGGACCTGGAGCGGCCCACCACGGGTCACGCCATCGAGCTGCGGATCAACGCCGAGGACCCGAAGCGTTTCCTGCCCGGCCCCGGCAAGGTCGCGACCTGGGAGGAACCGGCCGGCGAGGGCGTACGGGTCGACTCCGGGTATGCCGAGGGCACCACGGTCACCCCCTTCTACGACTCGCTGATGGCGAAGCTCATCCTCTCCGGCGCCGACCGGGACGAGGCGATCGCCCGAGCCCGTGCCGCGGTGGCCGGCTTCCGGATCGCCGGCCCCAAGAACAATCTGCCGTTCTTCGCCGAGCTGCTGGAGAACGAGGAGTTCCTCTCCGGTGACTACGACACCGGCATCGTCTCCCGGATGAGGTGAGCTGACTCATGAGCACGGTCTCGATCCGTGAGGTGGCACCCCGGGACGGCCTGCAGAACGAGGACCCGGTGCCGGCCGACGCGAAGGTACGGCTGATCGACGCGCTGAGTGAGACCGGTGTGCGCCGGATCGAGGCCGTCTCGTTCGTGCATCCCAGGGCGATCCCGCAGATGGCCGACGCCGACGAGGTGTGGTCGCGGGTGCACCGCCACCCGGATGTGCGTTACTCGGCGCTGATCCCGAACACCCGCGGGGCACAGCGGGCCATCGCCGCCGGTTTCCGGGAGATAGAGGTGGTGGTGTCGGCCAGCGACACCCACAACCGGCGCAATCTCAAACGGTCGACCGAGGAGTCGCTGGACGACATCGCTCAGCTGATCCCGCTGGTGCACGACGCGGGCGCGACGCTCGAGGTGATCGTCGCGACCAGCTTCGGCTGTCCCTACGAGGGCGACATCGATCCGGACCGGGTGGCGGGCATCGTGGCTCGCGTCCGCGCCGACGGCGCCGATCGCATCGCCTTCGGCGACACCACGGGCATGGGAACTCCGCGCCGGGTGCGTGATCTTCTCTCGGCCGTGCGCCCGGACCTTCTCCACTTCCACAACACCAGGGGTACGGGTCTCGCGAACATCCTGACCGCCCTGGAGCTGGGGATCACCGAGTTCGACGCCAGCGCGGGTGGGCTCGGTGGGTGCCCGTACGCGCCGGGCGCCTCCGGGAACGTGGCCACCGAGGAGGTGGTGCACATGCTCCACGACATGGGCGTGGACACCGGAATCGACCTCGATCGTCTGATCGAGGCGGCTGAGCTGGCCGAGAAGATCGTAGGACGCCCGTTGC
This sequence comes from Actinoplanes sp. NPDC051861, assembly GCF_040681145.1. Classification (NCBI taxonomy): domain Bacteria; kingdom Bacillati; phylum Actinomycetota; class Actinomycetes; order Micromonosporales; family Micromonosporaceae; genus Actinoplanes; species Actinoplanes sp. NPDC051861. The sequence goes on along the minus strand of NZ_JBFAYE010000014.1, from coordinate 44,977 downwards.
CGTCCGGCGTTCTGCGCGCCGGTCCGCGAACTCGGACGGTGTGATTCTCGCCCCTATTCCTGCGATCATTTTTCTGATTTGTCCGCGTGACTTCCGGCTCGCCCCCGTCGTTACCAATACCGAGTGGCCAATATCGCCTGTTCCGCCTCATGCGGACCAAAACCGGCGTATAAGGCGTCAACGACGAGGGGTGAATCATGGCGGGCTGGGAGGTCGAGCGCGAATCGCGCACGGCGTGCCGTCCCGCGGCGATCGCCCGCGGCGACTCCGCGCTCATGCCGTCCCCAACCCAGGGGGCGGAGCGGCGGCCGGAGCGCCGCGCGGGACGCACCGGTTCCCGGTGGGTCCTGCGTGCACTCGTGGTCGGTGGCCTGGCCGGTGCGGCCTGGCTGCTCACCGGCTCCGCCGCACACGCGGCCGACCCTGACTCCGAGCCGTCCGGCTCGCTGCTCGGGTCCGCGCTGCACAGTGTCGCGACGGTGTCCGGAGATGATGATGCTGCAGTCGGCGGACTCCTGAAGGCGGCCGTCCAGCCGCTGGAGTCCGCATCGAAATCCCACCGGCGCCACGCTGTGACGTCGATCCTCACAGCGCCGGAACGGGTGCTGTCCGGGCCGGTCGGGACGCTCGACGAGGTCGTGCACGACGGAACCGCGATCGATGCGGGACCCGTCGGCAAGGTCCTGCGCACGGTGATCGCCCCGCCGCGTACCAGCGGCGGAACGGCGGATGACCGGACGCGGACCGAGCCGGCGGAGAACGCCGCGGATCCCGTGACCGAGCCGGAACCGGCGGAGATCACGCCGGACGAATCGCCGGCGGATGTCACGCCGGCGACCGGTGGCACGAACGCCCGGAAAGGCGCCGAGCGCGCCCGGGTGACGGTGTCGCCGGAAACGCTCGCCGCGGCGGGCAACAGCACTCAGGTCTCGCGGACCACGGCCGCTGTCAAGCGGATCCGGCACGCGGAGACCACCCCCGGGTCCCATGTTCAACGGCACATTCCGGCCCTCCGGCCGGTAACGCCGGAAACGATTCGCGAGGAGCCGCCCGGAGACGGGCCGGAGCCGGTGCGGATGAACCTCGGGGCAGTCAGCGGCATCCCGGCCGGAGCGTCGGGATCGTCTCCGGAGGTCGGCTCGGCAGCCGTCCTCCCGGCCCGGGTCGCGAACGGTGCGGTGGACTTCCAGCTGCGCCGGCCCGCACCCGAGGTCGAGGTCCGGCGTCACGACGCCGAGGCACCGACCGTCTCACCTGACTAGTGAGGGCACCGGCGGCCACCATCCTCCCGGCCGTCGCACCCACCGGCGCTCCGATTCCTCACCCGCCTGCGCACAGGCGGCGAATCGCGGACAGCCCAGGTAATCACTTCACCGCTGCTCGAAGCGCCGGCAAAAGGGGCGCGTGTCGACAGGCGGGGTCAGGGCCGGAGAAAACGAGCCAGGGCACCGCTGCGCCCAAAAACAGAGGTTCCCGGAACCATTTCTAATTGAATATCGGAATCAATTCTGACCATTGCGAAAGGCTTCTCTTTCTTATGAAGAAGACGTGGGTTCGTAAGACTCTGAGCGTCGGCGTCCTGGCCGCCGGTGCCCTGCTGCTCGCCCCGGCTGCGGCCGCGCAGGCCGACGTCGACCAGACGGCCGCCTACAACGGGGGCATCCTCAGCGGCAACAACGTCGCCATCCCGATCAACATCCCGGTGAACGTGGTCGGCAACGGCATCGGCGTGCTCGGTTACGCCGACGCTCGTGGCGCGGGCTACAACTACATCCAGGAGAGCGGCCACAAGGGCGGCGCCGGTGACGTCGGCCAGGTCGCGTACGGCAACTCCGGCATCGGGTCCGGCAACAACGTCGCGGTCCCGGTCAACATCCCGATCAACCTCACCGGCAACGCCGTGTCCGTGATCGGTGGGTCCCGCAGCTACGGCGTCAGCGGGAACTACATCGAGAGCACCCGCGCTGAGCACGGTTGCTGCGACAGCGACCGCGGCTTCGGCCTCGGCCCGGGCGTGGGCACCGTCAGCCAGGTCGCGTACGGCAACGGCGGCTTCATCTCGGGCAACAACGTCGCCGTTCCGATCAACGTTCCGATCAACGCGTGCGGCAACGCGATCGCGGTGATCGGATTCGCGCAGGGCACGGGCGTGTGCAGCAACCACATCGGTTCCGTCCGCCGGGGCAAGGTCTACCTCGAGGGCAAGCATGCCGAGAACGGCTGCTGCGACAGCGACCGCACTCGCGTCCGTGCCCGTGGCGTCGCCGGCGTGAGCCAGGTCGCCGCCGGTAACCGGGGCATCGTCAGCGGCAACAACGTCGCCGTTCCGATCAACGTTCCGATCAACGCGTGCGGCAACGCTCTCGGCGCCCTGCTCGGCTCCGCGTCGTCGTACGGCGTCTGCTCCAACAGCATCGGCGCGAGCACCAGCAACGACGTCCGCCGGGTTCGGGTCATCCGCCCGGGCCAGCAGAAGCCGGTCTACGTCGTCGGTGACGACGTCATCGGTGACAACGGCCACCGCCCGCACGGCAACTACCCCGGCAACGGTGGCAAGGACCGTGACAAGGACTACGACGACGACAAGGGCTACGGCCAGAAGGACAAGGACGACGACGTCCGCGGCGACCAGGGCTACAACGACCAGGACGACATGGGCGACGTCCGTGGCGACCAGGGTTACAACGACCAGGGCGACGTCCGCGGCGACAAGGGTTACGGCGGCGAGAAGCCGGCCAAGTACGGCGACAAGGGCGGTCGCATGACCGAGAAGTCCCTGGTCGACGACCTCGGTGGCATCGGCACCGGCGGCCTCGGCGGCTTCGACCTGCTCCAGGCCGTGCGCTGACCCAGCGCACTGACCCTGCTCACTGAAGCAGAGTTCACTGAAGCGCGAAACGGGAGTCCTCGCATCCGCGGGGGCTCCCGTTCGTCGTTGCCGCGGCGCTGCCGGTGAGCTAGCCTAACGCTCGTTAAGGATTAACGACCGTTAAGGGAGGGCCGATGGACGGCGACGCGCTCGCGGGAGTGCGCAAGCGGGTGCTGGCCGGCGGTGCCGAGCGGTACCACGCCGCCAACGCCGCCAAGGGCAAGCTCTTCGCTCGGGAGCGGGTCGCGCTGCTGGTCGACGAGGATTCGTTCGTCGAGGACGGGCTCTATGCCAACAGTCTCGCCGACGGACTGCCCGCGGATGGCGTGATCACCGGAGTCGCCCGGATCGACGGCCGGGACGTGTGCGTCATGGCCAACGACTCCACGGTCAAGGCCGGTTCCTGGGGTGCCCGTACGGTCGAGAAGATCATCCGCATCATCGAGCGGGCGTATCGGCAGGGCGTGCCGATGGTCTACCTCGTCGACTCGGCCGGCGCGCGCATCACCGACCAGGTCGACCTCTTCCCCGGCCCGCGCGGTGCCGGCCGGATCTTCCACAACCAGGTCCGCGCCTCCGGCTCGATCCCGCAGGTCTGCGCGTTGTTCGGGCCGTCGGCGGCCGGTGGGGCCTACATTCCGGCGTTCTGCGACGTGGTCGCCATGGTCGAGGGCAACGCCAGCATGTATCTGGGTTCCGACCGGATGGTCGAGATGGTCACCGGGGAGAAGACCACCCTGGAGGCGATGGGTGGGGCCCGGGTGCACTGCGCCGAGTCCGGCGTCGGCCACTTCCTCTGCAAGACCGAGCGCGAGGCGCTCGACGTGGTGCGGACCTATCTGTCGTACCTTCCGGGCAACTGGACCGCTCGCCCGCCCGCGGCGGCGAGCGCGGAACCTGCCGGCATCGATCTGAGTGCATTGGTTCCGGCCAGCGAGCGGCAGGCTTTCGACATGCGGAGGTACGTGAAAGGCCTGGTCGACGAGAACTCGTTCTTCGAGATCCACGCGCTCTGGGCCCGCGAGCTGACCGTCGGGTTCGCCCGTCTCGACGGCGAGGTGGTCGGTGTCGTCGGCAACAACTCGATGTTCAAGGGCGGCGTGCTCTTCGTCGACTCCGCCGACAAGGCCACCCGGTTCGTCCAACTCTGTGATGCTTTCAATGTGCCGTTGCTCTTCCTGACCGACGTCCCCGGCTTCATGGTCGGCACGGCCGTCGAGAAACAGGGCATCATCCGGCACGGCGCCAAGATGATCACCGCGATCTCCGAGGCCACCGTGCCGAAGATCTGTGTCGTGGTCCGCAAGGCGTACGGCGCCGGTCTCTACGCGATGGCCGGTCCCGGCTTCGAGCCGGACGCCACCATCGCCCTGCCGACCGCGAAGATCGCCGTGATGGGTGCCGAGGCGGCCGTCAACGCGGTCTACGCCAACAAGATCGCGGCGATCGAGGACCCCGATGAGCGGGCCGCCTTCGTCGCACAGCGCCGCGCCGAGTACGAGCGCGACATCGACATCATGCGCCTGGCCAGCGAACTCGTCGTGGACGCCGTGGTGGAGCCGGGCGATCTCCGGGCCGAGCTGGTCCGCCGTTTCGCCGCGGCACGCAACAAGGAACGCGCGTTCTCCCGGCGCCGGCACGGCGTCACTCCTGTCTAGAGAGGATCGTCATGGTCGACTTCCGGCTCGGCGACGAGTACGAGGAGTTGCGTCAGAGCGTGCAGGCGTTCGCTCGGGAGCAGGTCGCCCCGGTCATCGCCGAGCACTACGAGAACAAGTCTTTTCCGTACGACATCGTGCGGCAGATGGGCAAGATGGGACTCTTCGGGCTTCCGTTCCCCGAGGAGTACGGCGGGATGGGCGGCGACTACTTCGCGCTCTGCCTCGCCCTCGAGGAACTGGCCAGAGTGGACAGCTCGGTGGCGGTCACCCTGGAGGCCGCCGTCTCGCTCGGCGCCATGCCGATCTACCGGTTCGGTACACCCGAGCAGCGCAACACCTGGCTGCCCCGGCTGACCAGCGGTGAGAGCCTCGCCGCCTTCGGCCTGACCGAACCGGGCGCCGGTTCGGACGCCGGGGGCACCACCACCCGGGCGGTGCTCGACGAGTCGGCCGGCGAGTGGGTGATCAACGGGACCAAGGCGTTCATCACGAACTCCGGCACCGACATCACCTGCCTGGTGACGGTCATGGCGGTGACCGGGACGAACCCGGACGGGACCAAGGAGCTCTCCACGATCATCGTGCCGTCCGGCACACCCGGGTTCACCGTGGCGCCGCAGTACTCGAAGGTCGGCTGGTGCGCCTCGGACACCCACGAGCTGTCGTTCGACGACGTCCGGGTGCCGGCCGCCAACCTGCTCGGCGAGCGTGGCCGGGGACTGGCCCAGTTCCTGCGGATCCTGGACGAGGGCCGGATCGCGATCGCCGCCCTCTCGGTGGGGCTGGCCCAGGGTTGTGTGGACGAGTCGGTCACGTACGCGAAGCAGCGCACCGCCTTCGGCCGCGAGATCGGCGGCCACCAGGCCGTGCAGTTCCTGATCGCGGACATGGATCTGCGCGCGCACACGGCCCGGCTCGGCTACTACGACGCCGCCGCCCGGATGCTGGCCGGCAGCGACTTCAAGCGGTTCGCGGCGATCGCCAAGCTGAACGCCAGCAACGCCGCGATGGAGAACAGCCGGTACGCGACCCAGGTGCACGGCGGGTACGGCTTCATGAACGAGTCCGCGGTGGGCCGCTTCTACCGCGATGCCAAGATCCTCGAAGTGGGCGAGGGCACGTCCGAGGTCCAGCGGATGCTCATCGCCCGAGGGCTCGGGCTCTAGCCCGTCTCAGGCCGGCAGGACCGTTTCCGTTTCGGTGCTGCCGGCCACCGCGCAGGGATTGACCGTGTCCCGAATGGTGCGCAGCGAGCCCTGCAGCTGGGTCATCTGCTCCTCGGTGAGCAATCCCACATACCACCTCTGGACGAGTTCCAGATGGCCGGGAAGGACCTCGGCGAGCCGCTGGCTGCCGGTGTCGGTGATCACCGCGTAGGAGCTGCGCCGGTCGCTCGCGCACGCCTCGCGCCGCACCAGGCCGCCCCGCTCCATCCGGTCGACGACCCGTGTCACGCCGCTGGTGGACAGCGTCGTCTGACCTGCCAGATCGGTCATCCGCAGGCGCTGGCCCGGTGATCGGGCCAGGCGCATCAGCACCTCGAACTCCACGCCGGAGAGGCGGTGCTCCTCCAGCTGCACGGTCAGCCGGTTCATCAAGCCCGTGTACGCCTCCGCGAGCAGCCCGACTGCGGTGAGGCGTGGGTCGTCCAGGTCACTGTTCACGCTCTCGACAGTAGCAGGCACTTGACAGGAGGAATATTGCGGAGCATATAGTTGCTCCGTCAGACAAGCATCCCCGCAGAGCTTCGAGAGAAGGCAGTGTCATGACCGTCAGCACCCGTGAGTTCGAAGGTCTTCAGATCCCCGCCGCCGGCACCTACGAGCTGGACGCGGCGCACAAGCGGGTCGGTTTCGTGGTGAAGCACCTCATGGTCAGCAAGGTCCGCGGCCAGTTCGGTGAGGCAAGCGCCACCATCGTGGTCGGCGAGAATCCGCTGGACTCCTCGGTAACCGCGTCGATCAAGACAGGCAGCGTCGAGACCGGTCAGGTCGACCGCGACAACCACCTGCGCACCGGCGACTTCTTCGAGGTCGAGAAGTACCCGACGATGGAGTACCGCAGCACCGGTGTGAAGTCCCACTCGGGCGCGGAGTTCGTGCTCGAGGGCGAGCTCACGATCAAGGACGTGACCCGTCCGGTCGAGCTGGTCGTCGAGTTCGAGGGCGCCACCACCAGCCCGTATGGGCAGCACGTCTTCGGCTTCAGCGCGCACACCGAGATCGACCGTGACGACTGGGGCCTGTCCTGGAACGTCGCCCTGGAGTCGGGCGGCTTCATGGTCAGCAAGAAGGTCAAGATCGAGATCGAGGGCGAGGCCGTCCTCCAGCAGGGCTGATCCATATCTGACTGATCCACAACCGAGGCGTCGCCGGGGTTCCGGCGGCGCCTCGGTTCGTCTGGCGGTTGGCCCGCCGGGATGGCAGTGTGAACCGAACGCAAGCGTTCGTTCACAGAGAGGTGACCGACGTCCGCTTCGTCCCTGGCTGTCCGGGAGGGCCCATGGGCAAAGATCTGGTGAACGCCGTCTTCTCGCCGTACGACCGGGTGCGGTTCCGGCACAAGGTCCGCGATTGCCTCGACGTCCTGGGCCGCATGCTCGACGCGGACGCGTTCGACCACGGCACCATGACGACCGGGTTGGAGATCGAGATCAACCTGGTCGACGGGGACGCCGGCCCGATCATGCGGAACGCCGAGATCCTCACCGACCTGTGCGATCCGCGGTTCCAGCCCGAGCTCGGCAAGTTCAACATCGAGTTCAACGTGCCGCCACGGCACATCGCCGGTGACGGCCTCGGCGACTACGAACACGACATTCTGGACGGTCTGCGGCACGCGGCCGAGTGCGCCCGGAAAGCGGAGAGCCGGCTCGCGCTGATCGGCATGCTGCCGACCCTGGCACCCGAGCACCTGGTGCCCGGGAACCTCTCGGCCGGCGAGCGGTTCAAGGCGCTGAACAGCGAGATCGTCGGCGCGCGCGGTGACGACTTCCGGATCGACATCCGGGGTGTCGAGCGGTACCGGGGGACCAGCGACTCGATCGCGCCGGAGGCTGCCTGCACCAGTGTCCAGTTCCACCTGCAGGTCGCGCCCGCCGACTTCGCCCGGTACTGGAACGCCTCGCAGGCACTGGCCGGCGTCCAGGTCGCGCTCGGCGCCAACTCGCCGTTCCTGCACGGGCGGCGGCTCTGGGCGGAGACCCGGATCGTCTTCTTCGAGCAGGCCACCGACCCCCGCCCGGACGAGTTCAAGGAACAGGGCGTGCGCCCCCGGGTGTGGTTCGGCGAACAATGGATCAACTCGGCCTTCGACCTGTACGAGGAGAACGTCCGGTTCTTCCCGCCGCTGCTGCCGGAGATGTTCGACGAGGAGCCGGCCGAGGTCTGGGATGCCGGCGGCATTCCCCGGCTGCTCGAGCTGCGCCTGCACAACGGCACGGTCTACCGGTGGAACCGCCCGGTCTACGACGTGGTCGACGGACGTCCGCACCTGCGGGTGGAGAACCGGGTGCTGCCCTCCGGCCCCAGCGTGGTGGACCTGATGGCCAACGCGGCTCTCTACTTCGGACTGGTCGGTGAGCTCGCCGAGGAGGAGTGCCCGATCTGGTCCCGCCTGGACTTCGCGGCCGCGACGGAGAACTTCCGCAACGGTGCGCGCGACGGCATCGACGCCTCGATGCACTGGCCCGGGTCGGGCCGGGTGCCGGTCACCGAGCTGGTCATGGACACGCTGCTGCCGAAGGCCCATGCGGGCCTTGACCGGTTCGGGGTGAATCCGGCGCAGCGGGACCGGCTTCTCGGGATCATCGAGGGCCGGTGCCGGGCCCGGCGCAATGGCGCGACCTGGCAGACGGAAGCGGTCCGTGCGGCGGAGCAGCGCGGCAACGGGGATCGCTTCGCGGCGGTACGGGAGATGACGCAGCGATACCTGGACCTGCAGCGGCTGAACGAGCCCGTGCACACCTGGCCGGTGGACTAGCTGTTTACGGCTTCTCGTCCGGGTTGATCCGGGCGATCGTCGGGTTGGCCGGTGGCGGCGTGATCGTGTTGCCGGACTTGCGTGGTGCCGGCCGTTTCGCCGACGGGCGGGCGGCCTCGGCGATCTCCGGGTCGGTGAGGCCGAGCAGGGAGTCACCGGGCTTGGGAGTATCGGACTTACCTGGCTTTTCGGGTGCCGTTGCACGTCCGGTCGCCTTCGCGGGCGGCGGCGGGGCCGTGATCGGCTTCACCGGCGGCGGAGCGACCGGCCTCGCAGGCGCAGGTGGTACCGGCCTCGCAGGCGCAGGCGCAGGCGGCGGAGCGACGGGCTTCGCTGTCGGACCGGTTGTGGAGGCGCGCGGGACCGGGATGACGGCGGTGTCCGGCTCGTCGTCGGAGGAGCCGCTCGGCAGCGCTCCGGCGGCCGGGCGGGCCACGCGCTGCTGCCGGTTGCGGCGCGCCTGCTCCACGGTGACGGTCAACGCCGATCCGCCCAGGCCGGCGAGGACCGCGTACGGCGCGATCAGGTAGGCCGACTGCAGCGGGCCCATGGCCGCGGTGAGCTGCGGTGCCAGCAGTAGGAAGGAGAAGGCCACGAGCAGCGGGCCGACAGCGCCGGAGATCGCGGTGCCGAGGCCGAGTTCGCCGCGGCGTGCGGCGGGCCAGGACGCGGCCAGGCCGATGACGAACGCCGCCACCAGGGTCAGCAGGGCGCTCGGCCAGTAGATACCGCCGTACCGCATCGGGCTCACCGACTCGGCGAACTGCCAGCTCGTCAGGTACGTCGCGAAGTCACGGCCACTGGCCAGTTCGGCGGCGACACCGGCGATGGCCAGTGCCCAGAGCCAGAGCGCGGTGCCGATCAGGTTGGCGGCGACCGGGCTGGAGGACACCGCCCAGAACGCCACCACGAGGCCGGCGAGCAGCCCCGCGAGGGCGTAGCCACCGGCGACCACCTGGGGGGAGAGCGTGTCGGCTCGTACCGCCGAGCGGGCCGGAAGCGCGACCAGCGCGACCGAGACGAGGGCGCCCAGCGCCGAGGAGGCCGCCAGCACGAATCTCCAGAGGACACGCCAGCGACCGGGCGGAGCCGGCTGCAGCCGCCCGGCGATCACCGCACCCAGGACGGTCGCGCTCGCGGTGATCCAGGTGGCCCAGCCGAGGCTGCCCAGCCAGACGCTCTCCGCCTCGGCGGCGGTGACCGGCCAGGCGATGACGCCGAGGCCGTAGCCGAGACCCAGTTGTGCGGCTCCCGCACCCGCGGCGATTCCCGCTGCGGCGCCGGCCTGTGCTGTCAAGCCCCTGTCGGACATGCCGGGCACTGTACTGGCAGCCGCCGATGTCTGCGAATTCCCTGAGATCCGGTTTCCCCCGGTGGACAGCCCCACATGCCCCCAAGATTCGATACGTTGACGCAGCGACGGACTACTGGCGGGGGAAGCGGAAGGAACAGGCGATGCCCGAGGAGCGACCGCCCGGCCGGGACGAGGATGCCCCGCGCCCGGACGAGACGCGCCCGATGGACGCCGCCCCGAATCCCTCGTCCGGGGGCCCCCGATCGGATGACGGCGACCGGTCGGTGTGGAGCGGCCGAGCCGAGGTTCGCCCACCGAGGCGCGGCGAGACCGAGCCGTTCGAGACCGGTGAGGCCGACTGGGCCGACTTCGGGCCGGCCGAGGAGCAGAAGCGATGGTGGACGCCGATTGCAGTCGGCATCGCGGCACTGCTGCTCCTGGGCCTGCTCGGTTTCGGAATAGCGGTGATCGTGCAGAACTCCGGCAACGGCACGGAGACACCGTCGGCGCCCGTCACCGAGGCGACAACGCCGACCAGGGACTCGCGGACCAGCGCGCCCACCACACCACCGACCACGACCGCGTCCACGCCGCCGACGACCGAGCCGGTCGACCGCGAGGTCACCGTGCCGGCGCTGCGCGGGATGCCGCTCGAGGACGCCCAGGCGGCGCTGGAGCGGACCGGGCTGACGTACCGGGTGATCCGGCGGCCGAGTGACGCCGAGCCGGAGACGGTGATCGACAGTGACCCGCCGGAGGGCCGGCTGGTGCCGTCGGACACCCGGGTCACGCTGGTCGTCGCCCAACCGGGCACGACGGATCCGGCGCCGTCGTCCCCATCGGCGACGCCTCGTTAGACCACCGTCAGCGGTTGGCGCGCAGGGTCCGTGTCGGGACCGCGGCCGGGCGCGTCACGGGATGGCGGCCACCGTTGCGCGCCCGCGGATCCGGTGCCTTGCCGACCGGTCGCAGGCCGTTGACCTGCACGAAGATGGAGCGGCGCTCGACCGCGTCGCCGGCCGAGTTGAGCTCGTAACCGTCGAGCCACACCCAGCCCTCGTACGTCGGCCAGTCATGGACCCGGATGACCCGGAAGAGCATCGGCGATGTGAACTGAACGCTGGCCGCCTTCGTCACGTGGATGACATCACCGGACCGAGGAAGAACCACGTCATCTCCTGCCCTGAGACTCATGTGGGGTGGTAATAGCTTGTGACACAGATGCACCAGTCTGCCCGTCTGATACACCTTTGCAAGCCTTCGACAGTGCCAACCATCGAAGACGGTTGCGGAACGTCACTATCGCCGATCACGCCACCCAGGTCTCGGGCGGCAGTCCACAACAGACTGCCAGTGTCTCGGCGCCCCGTATCGGACGTCGTTGTGAGGTTAATGCCTGACTTGCCCTGTTCCCTCAAGAACATTAAGTGATGCAGGGCCTACGGAAAGATTGCACCACCAGTTCTGTCGATGCAAGTTGCATGTCAGCCTTTGGTGATCCTCCGTGATCATCCAATGTGCTTGAACGATCAAGAACTCGGCGGGGAGACTGATCGAGTGAATCGACGCCGCAGTCCCACCGTTCGCCGTCGTCGCCTCGGAGTGGAACTGCGCAGGTACCGCGAGGCGGCCGGTGTGACCATCGACATGGTGGCGGAGCGGCTCGGCTGCTCGACGTCCAAGATATCGCGCATTGAAACCGGGCATACCGGGGCAACGCAGGGCGATGTTCAGGCCATGTTGGACATTTACCGCGTAGAGCAAGGTATTGCCGACGAATTGGTCCAAATTGCACGAGACGCGCGGCAGAAAGGGTGGTGGCACCCGTTCTCCACGGTCCTGAGCAGCGCATATGTCGGCCTGGAGGCCGAGGCGAGATCAATTCGGGCGTACGAGCAACAGGTCATTCCGGGCCTGTTGCAGAGCGAGGACTACGCAATGGCACTCATCAGGTCCGCCCGATGGGATGACACCGATCAGAGAAACGCGCAACGGGTCCGCGTCCGCATGGAACGGCAGTCGTTGTTGATTCAGGACGATCCAATCGATCTCTGGATGGTGCTCGATGAAGCGGTGGTGAGTCGACCGGTCGGTGGCGACGCGGTGATGCGGGACCAACTGCGACAATTGGTCGATACCGCGCGGCTGCCGAACGTGACTCTCCAGATCCTGCCGTTCTCGGTCGGCGCACACGCGGGCATGGACGGCGCGTTCGCCATTCTCGACTTCCCCTCGGACGGAGATCCCGCCGTGGTGTTCGCCGAGAACGCGGCCGGCGGGCTCTTCCTGGAGAAGGACGACGAACTCCGTAAGTACGTCACCGTCTTCGACACCATCCGAGACTCGGCCCTGGATCCGGACGAGTCCATCGACATGATCGAGATGCTGATAGAGGAGCCGTTGTGGAAATCGAGACGAAGGGTTTCCGGGTCGATCTGAGCCGCGCCGAGTGGTTCAAGAGCACGCGTAGCGGCCCGAACTGTGACAACTGCGTCGAGGTGGCGTTCGTCGACGAGGCGATCGTGGTACGCGACTCCAAGAACCCGGCGGGACCCGCCCTGATCTTCACGGCAGCCGAGTGGGACGCGTTCGTGGGCGGCGCCAAGGACGGCGAGTTCGACCTCTGACCCTGTGAACGGCCGGCTCGGTGCGCGTCGCACCCGAGCCGGCCGTAGCTATTTGCCCGTTTTTCCCGTCGCCGTGCGCGACCCGCCTCGTTGAAGCCTCTAAGCGCGGAGCGGGCCGCGCTGATGGCCGGGACGATCACCGAACGAGGCAAGGCAGAGAAATGACGATTGGTTCCGAGAACCTCAGCAACGGTTCGTCGACGGCGCAGGACCGATTCAGCGGTGGCGTGAGCGCGTACCGGCAGAACCGGCGGGATGCTGCGCTGGCCGCGGACGGCGGCGACGGCGAACTGGTGTCGCGCAGCAGCAGCTCCGGGCTCCCGACGCGGTCGCCCGGGCGCTCGCACAGTATCGAGCCGACCAGCGCGCTCGACCGGGCGGCGAAGCTGCCCTCGCTCGACCTGCAGGGCCTGACCGAGCCGGTCTTCAGCTCCGGATCCTGGCCCGAGAGCAGCTCGTCGAGCAGCCAGTCGATGGCCGACCACCCGCTGCTGCGCGGGCTGCTGCTGGAGCTGCCGGCCCGGGGCACGCTCCCGGCGTCGGACTGGCTGGACCGCTGGTTCGAGGCGGCACGCTCCATTCTGGAGCTGCTGTACGTGCAAGAGGCGAAGAAGTCCTAGCGGGCGTCGGCCGGGACGCGGCTGCGCCCGCGGCTCAGGGGCGCCATCACCAGCGGGGCCAGACGGCTGTGCCGCAGGGCGGCGCGGATGCCGATGGCCAGGACCAGGATCGCGACCACCGTGACGGCGATGCCGGCCATGCCCGAGGTCCCGGCGCCCGGCAGCTCGACCAGCCCCGCCGCGATCGGCAGGCCGATCAGCGCGGTCAGTCCGGTCACCTGGAGCGGCGCGGCCACCAGAGGGTGTGCTGCGGCGGCGCGCAGCGCGGGCGGAACCGGGGCGAGTGGTGCGGTCGCGAACGCGCCCGCACCGCGCCGCACCCAGCTGAGGCGCCGCACCGTGGCGGTCAGCACGAGCAGGGCGGGTATGGCCGGGAGCAGTGCGGCCGACGGCGCCGACGACAGGCCCGGCACGAGCTCGGCGACGAGTGGGACAGCGACGAACACCGCTGCACCCGCGCCCACCAGAAGCGTGAGGAGTCCGGCGCGGCGGCGCAGCTGGTGAGCCGTGCCGGCGGTGGGCAGGCCGTCCACCAGCAGTCCGGCGGCGAGCCAGACGGCGGCGAGGATGCCGATCAGGATGACGTCCACTGCGGTGTTCACATCGACAGCGTTCACCGATTCCGGCGTCGCCGAAACCGGGATATGCCCCGACCAGGCCCCCACCGGGCACCCGTAGGGGTAGAGATCAGACCGCGAACCCGTGCACCGGCGCGGTGGCCGCCTCCGGTGCCGTCGCCTTCCACAGGCCGGCCTTCTGCGCCGCGAGCCGCCCCAGGTAGGCCGGGTTGAGCAGCACATAGCGCTTCCACAGTCGCTTCGGCTCGAGGCCGAGACGCCACAGCCACTCCAGCGCGTACTTCTGCATCCACGCCGGCGGGTTCTTCAGCAGCCCCGCGTGATAGTCGAACGCCGCGCCAACCGCCAGCAGCGGCATGTCCAAAAGCGGACGCATCGCATACGCGAACACTTCCTGGCGCGGGCACCCGAGCCCCACGAGCACGATCCGCGCCCCGGAAGCCTTGATCCGCTCCGCGATCTCCACCTCTTCGCCCGGCAGAGCCGCCCGAAACTTGGACGCCTCCACCCCCGCGATCTTCAGAGCCGGAAACATCCCCTGCAACGCCGGCACCAACCGATCCAGAACCGGCTGCGTCGACCCGTACAGATAAACAGGAAGGCCCTCAGCAGCCGCCTGCTCCACGACCTTGAGAGTGAGCGTCGGCCCATACACCCGATCGGTGAGCCCGGCCCCGTGCAACAGGTTCAACGCCCACCGCACCGGCTGCCCGTCCGGCGTAACAAGATTAAAGGAGTTGAGACGGGCGTTGTGCGCGGGGTCTTCTACGCCTGTCATGACGCCGTGCACCGCCAGCGCCGTGACCGCGAACGCCCGCTGCTCCCGAGCCGCCTCAACGATCCGCGCCGTAGCCGACGCATAGTCCGTCACGTCGACGAGCACGCCCAACACGTTCCGCTTACCCTGGGCAACATCGATCACGGACGACTCTCCAGCGTTGGCGACAACAGACGGCGAGCATAGCCTCACCGCCCTGTGAATCAGCTGACACCCAAGTGCCGAACAGCACAACATCACCGACCCACCCGGGTGACAGCCACTACTACCACCTGAACAGGGGGTAAAAACACTCTGAAGTGAAAGCTCACGCCGTACAAATGAAAGATCTTGAAAATTCACCCACAGCGACCAGGCACTTTCCACAGCTCCCACCGCAACGTGGGGGGTGCGGGGGGCTCGGCCCCCCGGCTAGCATGACGAAGGGGCCCCGGTTTGCGCTTCCCGCAAACACAGAGCCCCTGCACCTTCGTGGGGATGGGGGGAGTTGAACCCCCACGTCCTTTCGGACACACGGACCTGAACCGTGCGCGTCTGCCATTCCGCCACATCCCCATGTGACTTGTCCCCTAGATCATATATCTGACCTTTGGCGACCGAAGCAGGCGGGTCGAGCCTGCTTTTTGTAACTGGCTGCGACAGACTACGCTGTCGCACGTCACTAAGCGAGTTGATACCGCCCGCGACGCAGAGAACACTAGCACGGCGTCGCAGGCGGTCATACGAGGGTCAGAAGTGCCGGCTGCTCTTGGGCTACAGATGCGCAAGCGGTCGCCGGATACCATCATGTCCTCGGAACCCGAGGAGGAGCCGGTGAGCGTGCTGCAGCGCTTTGAGAAGCGGTTGGAAGGCCTGGTCGAAGGGGCCTTCGCGAAGGTGTTCAAGGGTGTCGTGCACCCTGTTGAGATTCTGAATGCCATGCAGCGGGAGGCCGAGGCGCACAAGGCCATCCTTGCCGGTGGCCGCACTCTCGTGCCGAACCGTTACGTGATCGATCTTTCGCCGTACGACCACAGTCGTCTGGCGCCATACGCGGCCGCGCTGGCCCAGGAGCTGGCGCAGTCCCAGGCCGAGTTCATCGGTGAGCAGGCCTGGACGGTCTACGGCGACGTGATCGTCGAGATCGAGCGGGGCGACGGCCTGGACACGGGCATGTTCCGTGTCACCGCGGAGGTGTACACCGGCGGCGAGGTAGCCCCGGTGCAACAGCCCGCGTATGACGCCGGCCCGCAGTACTCGCCGTACGACCAGCAGGGCGGCTACCCGCCGCACGGTGGTCACGGCGGCCCGCGCAGTGTCGGGCTGGTCTCCGGTGACGGGCGGACCTACCCGTTGCAGATGGGCTCGACCGTCATCGGTCGTGGCGACCAGGCGAACCTGCGACTGCCGGACGTCGGCATCTCGCGCCGCCACGCCCGGCTGGACTACGACGGCAACCAGGTCGTGCTGACCGACCTCGGGTCGACGAACGGGACCATGGTCAACGGCCAGCGGGTCTCCGCGGTCGCGCTGAACCCGGGCGACATGATCCAGCTCGGCACCACGACGCTCACCTTCCGAGTGGACGGCTAGCGACCTTGCCCGAATTCGTCCTCACCGTCGCCCGGTTCGGATTCCTGATCCTGCTGTGGATATTCGTGTTCACAGTGGTCGGGGTGATCCGGCGGGATCTCTTCTCCGGGGTCCGGTCCAAGAGCATCGTCGCCAGCCCTCGGGGGGTGGGTGGCGCGGTGCTCCAGGGCCGGCCGGCGAAGGCGAAGCGCGGTAAGGCGGCGCGGCAACTCGTCGTGACCGCCGGCAATCTGGCCGGCACTCGCATCACACTCGGTGAAGCCCAGATCACTATCGGTCGGGCCGAGGATTCGACGCTCGTCATCACCGACGACTTCGCATCCGCTCGGCACGCCCGGCTGGTGCCGCAGGACGGGCAGTGGTTCGTGGAGGACCTCGGCTCGACCAACGGCACCTATCTTGATCGCGGTAAGGTCTCCGGACCTACTCCAGTCCCCCTTGGCGTTCCGATCCGGATCGGGCGCACTTCTCTTGAGTTACGGCCATGACCCTGACCCTGCGCTATGCCGCTCAGAGCGACCGCGGTCTGATCCGAGACCTGAACCAGGACTCCGTCTATGCCGGGCCGCGGCTTCTTGCTGTCGCGGACGGCATGGGCGGCATGGCTGCTGGTGACGTCGCGTCCAACATTGTCATCGCCGCCATGGCGCCACTCGACGACGACGTCCCTGGTGACGCGCTCGTCGACGCCCTGCGGCATGCCGTCGGAACAGCAAATCAGCAGCTGCGTGACACCGTCGACGCGAACCCGCAGCTGGAGGGCATGGGCACCACGCTGACCGCGGTGCTCTTCTCCGGCAGCAAGTTCGGCATGGTGCACATCGGCGACTCCCGAGCGTATTTGTTGCGCAAGGGTGAGTTCTCGCAGATCACCAAGGACGACACGTACGTTCAGATGCTGGTCGACGAGGGCCGGGTGAGTCCCGAGGAGGCCAGCAGTCACCCCCAGCGCTCGCTGCTGACGCGTGCGCTGGACGGCCGGGACATCGACCCGGAGTACTCGGTGCGCCAAGTGCTCAAGGGCGATCGGTACCTGATCTGCAGCGACGGCCTGTCCGGCGTGGTCAGCGGGGAGACGATCGGCCAGACGATGCGGGAGCTCGCCGACCCGAAGGCGTGTGTCGAGCGGCTCGTCCAGCTCGCGCTGCGCGGCGGCGGGCCGGACAACATCACGGTGATCATCGCGGATGCGATAGACGACATCGTGGAGCAGTCGCCGATCGTCGGCGGTGCGGCCTCCCTCGACCGGGGCAACACCACGGTCGCGGACAGTTCCACGTCGGCGGCCCGTGCCGCGGCGCTGAAACCGCCGCCACGCCCGGCGCAGCCGGAGCCGACGAACGGATTTGAACCCGAGCCGCAGGGCCATCCGGTCCGAACCACTCTCATGGTGCTGTTGTTGCTCGGTGTGCTCGGCGGCGGTCTCTGGGCCGGCTGGCAGTACACCCAGGATCAGTATTACGTGGGTGCGACCGACGGTGGGCAGATCGCCATCTTCCGCGGTGTTCCGGGGCAGATCGCCGGGCTCGACCTGTCGACGCTCAGCGAGACCAGCGCCGTCCGGCTCGATGACCTGACCACTGTCGCGCAGGAGCGCGTCAAGCAGGGCATCCACGCCGAGGATCAGGTCGACGCGAAGAACATGCTCGCCGACCTGACCAGCGACGAACCGTCGAACCCGAACCTGAAGCCGGTCTGCGCCCCGGACGGCACGGTGCCGTCCACCGCCGCGTCGACTCCCGCCGGCGCCCAGCCGTCGGTGGCTCCGACCAGCGCCACTCCCAACGCCCAACCGTCCGCGAGTGCTCCGGCCGCCGGTGAACCGGTCGCGTGCCGGACTGTCAACTGAGCACGGCCTACACGTCTGGGGATTCATCTTTTGACCGCGCCCGCCGTACCGGCTCCGACGCCCGCCAACACGGGCGAGATGTCGCGTATCCCGACGGGATGGAAGACACGCCGTAACGCTGAACTGGGGCTGCTCGCCTTCGCCATGGTGATCGTGGCCGTGTTCAGCGCCACCGTGGAGGCCAACCAGTTCGACTCGCTGCAGCCGAACTTCTGGGTGCCGGCCGCGCTGCTGAGCCTGCTCTTCCTGGGCCTGCACGTCGTGGTCCGGTTCACCGCGCCGTTCTCGGACCCGGTGCTCCTGCCGGCCGTGGCTCTGATCAACGGGATCGGCGTCGGCTTCCTGCGCCGCCTCGACCTGGCCCGGGCGATCGCCACCGACCAGCCGATCCCGGGGATCTTCTCGGACACCGGCGGCCGTCAGCTGGCCTGGACGCTGCTCTCGCTGATCCTCGCCGCGGTGCTGCTCCTGGTGATCCGCGACCACAAGATCGTCTCTCGGTACGCCTACACGCTCGGCCTCGCCGGCATCGTCCTCATGATGATCCCGGCCGTGCTGCCGAGCAGCATCTCCGAGGTGAACGGCGCGAAGCTGTGGATCCGCGTCGGCGGCGTCTCGATCCAGCCCGGTGAGTTCGCCAAGCTGGCCCTGGTCTCGTTCTTCGCGTACTACCTGGTTCGCAAGCGTGAGGTGCTCTCGCTGGCCAGCCACCGCTTCCTGGGCATCGACTTCCCGCGCGGCCGGGACCTCGGCCCGGTTGTCACGGTGTGGCTGTTCAGCCTGCTCATCCTCGTCTTTGAGAAGGACCTCGGCACCGCCCTGCTGTACTTCGGGCTGTTCATCGTCACCCTCTACGTCGCCACCGAACGCGCCAGCTGGCTGATCATCGGTCTGCTGCTGTTCTTCGGCGGCGTCTACGTGGCGTACCTGTTGGGTGCCTCGGTCGGCGGCCCGTTCGCGAACTTCTACGACCGCGCCGAGGTCTGGCTGAACCCGTTCGACGACGAGAACTACAACCGGGTCGGCGGCAGCTACCAGCTGGTCCAGGGCCTGCTCGGCCTCGGCTCCGGCGGCCTGTTCGGCAGCGGACCGGGCGCCGGCTCGCCGGGTGAGGTGCCCGAGGTGCGCACCGACTTCATCTTCGCCGGGCTCGGCGAGGAGATCGGGCTGTTCGGCCTCTCCGCGCTGCTGGTGACGTACCTGCTGATCGTCGAGCGCGGCCTGCGCGCGGCCCTGGCGGTGCGCGACTCGTTCGGCAAGCTGGTCGCCGGCGGTCTGGCGTTCACCCTCGGCCTGCAGGTCTTCGTCATCCTCGGCGGCATCACCGGCCTGATCCCGCTGACCGGTCAGACCACCCCGTTCCTCTCCGCCGGTGGCTCCTCGCTGATGGCGAACTGGCTGCTCATCGCGATGCTGCTACGGATCTCGGACGCCGCCCGGCGCCCGGCCGCCACGGGCAGTGGCCCGGAACGGCCCGGACCGAAGAAGGCACCCACCCAGCTGCACGGCGCCATGACGGAGGTGATCAAGCCGTGAACGCACCACTTCGCCGCTCCGGCGTCGTCATCCTCGTCCTCTTCGGCCTGATCTTCGCCAACCTGAACTGGATCCAGGCGTACAAGGCCGACGAGTACCGCACGAACTACCGCAACGACCGCGTGATGATCGCCGAGTACGACACTCCGCGCGGCGTGATCCAGGTGGGCGGCCAGGCCGTCGCCGAGAACAAGGAGACCGCGGACGACCTGAAGTACCTGCGGGTCTACCCGAAGAAGGAGATCTACGCGCCGGTGCTCGGCTACAAGCCCGTCGGTCTGGGCGCGGTCGGCATCGAGGCGAGCGAGAACGACTTCCTCTCCGGGCAGAGCGACAAGCTCCTCGCCGACCGGATCAGCAACATGTTCACCGGCGACAGCATGAGCGGCGGCAACGTCCTGCTCTCGCTGAACGCCAAGGCTCAAGAGGCCGCCTGGAAACAGATGACCAACAACGAGCGCGGGGTGAAAAAGGGCGCGGCGGTCGCGATCGATCCGCGTACCGGCGCGATCCAGGCGATGGTCTCGATGCCGAGCTTCGACCCGAACCCGCTGGTCAATCACGATCCGGCGACGGCGAAGAAGGCGTACGACAAGCTCAACGGCGACAAGGACCAGCCGCTGCTGAACCGAGCGGTGGCCAACACTCTGCCGCCCGGCTCGGTGTTCAAGGTGATCGTCTCGGCGGCGGCTCTGCAGAACGGTTACGACACGTCCACCGAGATCGAGGCGGGCAGCGTCTACCGCGAGGGCGGCGCGACCATCCGCAACTCCGAGGACGAGGTCTGCCCCGGCCGGCAGATCACCCTGAAGGACGCGTTGACGACCAGCTGCAACACCGGTTACGCGCGACTCGGCGTGAAGCTTGGCGCGGACAAGGTCAAGGACACTGCGAAGGCGTTCGGTTTTGAGGACGAGGCGCTCAAGGTCGGTGACCTGGAGAGCGGCGACGGACTCGCGGTTGCCGCGAGCCGTACCGGTGACATCGCCAACCCGGACGGCAGCACCGACACCGCCGCGCTCGCCCAGTCCTCGCTCGGTCAGCGTGACGTCCGGATGACGCCGCTGGAGGGCGCGATGATCGCCGCCACGGTGGCGAACGGCGGCGATCAGATGCGGCCCTACCTGGTGCAGAAGCTGCTCGGCCCGGACCTGCGGACGATTTACACGGCCCAGCCGGAGAAGTTGCGTGAACCGATCCAGGGTGATGTCGCGTCTCAACTGAAGGACATGATGGTCAGTGTCGTGGAGAACGGCACCGGCAAGAACGCGCGGATCGACGACTTCACCGTCGGGGGCAAGACCGGTACCGCCCAGAACGCGGAGGGTGCCGACCCGCACGGCTGGTTCATCGGCTTCGCGTTCAACGAGAAGGGTGAGGCGGTTTCCGCGGTCTGCGTCATGCTGGAGAACGTGCCCGGTGGTCACGCGAGTGCCGAGGCTGCCCGGATCGCCGGGCTCATCATGAAGGCCGCGGCGGGCCGGGGAGGGGACTGACATGATCCGCCCGGGGGTCACGCTCGGTGGGCGGTACCGCTTGGAGGAGCGGATCGCCGGCGGGGGTATGGGCGATGTCTGGCGCGGCACCGACGAGGTGCTGGGCCGTACTGTCGCGGTCAAGATCCTGTTGCCGGCGCTCCTCGACGAGCCGGGGTTCGCGGAGCGTTTCCGCGGCGAGGCGCGGACCATGGCCACCATCAACCACCCGGGCGTCGTGGACGTCTACGACTACGGCAGCGACCAGCAGATCGCCTTCCTGGTGATGGAGTACGTCGAGGGTGACGCGCTCTCCCGGACATTGAGCCGGGTGGGCCGGCTGACACCGGCGCGGACCATGGCGCTGGTCGCGCAGGCCGCGGACGCGTTGCATGCAGCGCACGGCAACGGCATCGTGCACCGCGACGTCAAACCCGGAAACCTTCTGGTACGCCCGAACGGCACCCTGGTCCTGACCGACTTCGGCATCGCCCGCTCCGCACTGGTCGGGCAGCTCACGGTCGCCGGCGCGGTCCTCGGCACGGCGTCGTACATCTCGCCGGAGCAGGCCGCCGGTGACGTCGCCACGCCGGCCTCCGATGTGTACGCGCTCGGCGTCGTCGCGTACCAGTGCCTCTCCGGTCACCGGCCGTTCGACGGGGCCACCCCGATCGAGATCGCCATGAAGCACGTCCGCGAGAATCCGCGCCCGCTGCCCGGCGACATCCCGCCCGCGGTACGGGCCATTGTGGAACGTGCCATGTCCAAGGATCCGACCGCGCGCTGGCCGAGCGCCTCGGCGATGGCCACGGTCGCACGGCAGGCTGCGTCCTCGCTGACCACGGCCGCGCAGCAGCCCGTGACGCAGCCGCAGCACCACCCGCAGCAACAGCATCAGCAGCATCAGCAGCAGGCGCGGCCCACGAGTCCGGCGGCGGTCCGCCCGC
Source organism: Actinoplanes sp. NPDC051861 (assembly GCF_040681145.1). NCBI lineage: Bacteria > Bacillati > Actinomycetota > Actinomycetes > Micromonosporales > Micromonosporaceae > Actinoplanes > Actinoplanes sp. NPDC051861. The sequence continues at coordinate 23,190 of NZ_JBFAYE010000014.1, read as the reverse complement.
AGTCCGGTGCCGCGGCGCGTGCCTCGGTGCCGCGACCGGTCTCGGGTGCCCGTGGCGCCGCGTCCGTCCCGACTTCACCTCCGCCGCCACCGCCGTATCGGCCACAGTCGTCACCGCCGGTGAACGCGTACCCACCGCCAGTCTCGCCGACCGCCAAGCCGGAGAGCACCTTCGGCCGGCAGGTTCTGGTCGTGCTGGCCGTCGTGCTGGCTCTTCTCGTCCTGCTCTGCGCCGGGGTCATCTCTTTCCTGTTACGACATGGCAACGGCACTACCGCCGCGGACAACACGCTGGGCTATCACAGCAGGTCTACGGCTATCCTCCGCTCGGGCGTGGTCGCTGACCCAGTGTTGGTGGCGTCGTACCGTCTTATGAAGGCCGACGCCCAGCTCGGCCGGATCCGACTGAACGAAGGACGACAGACGTTATGACGGCGCAGGCCCGCCTGCTAGGTGGCAGGTACCAGGTCGGCGAGCTGCTTGGCTACGGCGGTATGGCTGAGGTGCATCGGGGGCGCGACCTGCGCCTCGGCCGTGACGTGGCGATCAAGATGCTTCGCTCTGACCTGGCCCGCGACGCCACGTTCCAGGAGCGGTTCCGGCGTGAGGCGCAGAATTCGGCCGCGCTGAACCACCCCGCGATCGTCGCGGTCTACGACACCGGCGAGGAGTTGTCCGCCACCGGCGAGAAGCTCCCGTTCATCGTCATGGAGTTCGTCAACGGGCGGACCCTCAAGGAAGTTCTCGCACAGGAACAGCGCATCCAACCACGCCGCGCGCTGGAAATGATCGCCGACATCTGCGCCGCTCTGGAGTTCAGCCACCGGCACGGGATCATCCACCGGGACATCAAGCCCGGCAACGTGATGATCACGCAGAACGGCCAGGTCAAGGTCATGGACTTCGGTATCGCCCGGGCACTGGCCAGCGGCGCCACCACCATGACGCAGACCAGCGCCGTGATCGGCACGGCTCAGTACCTCTCGCCCGAGCAGGCGCGCGGTGAGTCGGTCGACGCACGCTCCGATGTGTACGCGGCCGGCTGCGTCCTGTTCGAACTGGTCGTCGGCCACCCGCCGTTCGTCGGCGACAGCCCGGTCAGCGTGGCGTATCAGCATGTGCGTGAGGACCCCCGCCCGCCGAGCACGATCAACCGCGAGGTCCCGCCGGACGTCGACGCGATCGTGCTGAAGGCGCTCGCCAAGAACCCCCTGAACCGGTACCAGAGTGCCCAGGAGATGCGCGCGGACGCACTGCGCGCGGTCTCCGGCCGTCCGGTGATGGCGACGCCGGTGATGAGCCAGGCGGAGACCGTCGCGATGTCCGGGACGAACCAGTGGCAGCCGCAGGCCGCGACCACCATGCAGCGGTCGATCCCGGCTTCGGTAGCGCCGCCGCGCAAGCCGGAGAACAAGTCGTCGTGGGTCATGGCGGTGCTGGCCGGGCTGAGTTTCCTCGTGGTGGTCGTCCTGGGCGTCGCACTGGCGATGAGTCAGCGCGACGACGATCCGGGCGGCGACGCGGCGCCGCAGACGGTGGCGATGCCCAAGCTGGTCGGGCTCAGCCCGGCCGACGCGCAGGCCGAGATCGCCCGGGCGCAGCTGACGAACGTCCAGGCCGAGGACCCGGTCGTCGACAAGGAGTGCGACGGCACCGTCAAGACACAGTCCGTCCAGGCCGGCACGGCCATCGAGCTCAACGCGTCCGTCACCTACCAGGTGTGCAACGCGCCGGAGCCGGTCGAGGTGCCCGAGGGCCTGGTCGGCGGCAACCAGAGCGCCGCCGAGACCGCGCTGCGCAGCGTCGGCCTCGACCCGGAGATCAAGCCGGTCGACTCGGAGAAGCCCAAGGGTGAAGTGATCTCCGTGGAGAGCGCCGGCAAGAAGGTCGAGCCCGGCACGAAGATCACGGTGCGGGTCTCCAACAACAGCCTGGTCGTCGTGCAGGACGTGATCGGCAAGTCGCAGGAGGTCGCGCAGGCGCTCCTCGAGCAGGACGGGCTGAACGTCGAGCCGCGGTTCGTGACCGAGGGCGGCGACCCGGGCACGGTCATCGACCAGGACCCCAAGGGCAACAAGAAGGTCGAGAAGAGCACCACGGTGATCATCGTGGTGGTCCAGGCCGACGGTGAGCCGGATCCGACCGACACCCCGTCGGGGGGTCCCGACGGCGGCGAGTAAGCGTGACAAAAGGCCGGTAGCCCGCGGGCTACCGGCCTTTTTCGTGCCTCGCTTCAGACTCGTTGCTCAGACGGTCGCGAACGCTGACCGGCGGCGGGCCTCCACCTCGGCGGCCAGGGCCGGGGCCTTCTCCAGGGCCGACGGCAGGCCGCACGAGGCGAGCCAGTTCGCCAGCATGGTGTGACCGCCCTCGGTCAGCACCGACTCCGGATGGAACTGCACGCCCTCGATCGGCAGCTCCCGGTGCCGCATCGCCATCACCACGCCCGAGTCGGTCCGGCCGGTCACCTCGATCTCGGCGGGCAGCGTTTCGGGGAGCACGGCGAGCGAGTGGTACCTGGTCGCGGTGAACGGGTCGGGCAGCCCGGTGAGAACGCCGACGCCCTTGTGGTGGACCTCGGAGGTCTTGCCGTGCAGCAGTTCGGGGGCGCGGGCCACGGTGGCGCCGAACGCGGCGCCGATCGCCTGATGGCCGAGGCAGACGCCGAACATCGGGATCTTCCCGGCGTACTCCTTGATCACGTCCATCATGATCCCGGCACGGGTCGGCTCACCCGGGCCCGGCGACAGCAGGATGCCGGCGGCGCCGAACCCGCCCACGTCGCCGACCGAGATCTCGTCGTTGCGCCGGACCTCGCACTCCGCGCCGAGCTGGCCGAGGTACTGCACCAGGTTGAAGACGAACGAGTCGTAGTTGTCGATCACCAGAATGCGCACGTCATCACCTGCTGGGGCTGGGCTCGGGGTGGTTGGAGGTCACGCTGTACGGAATCTCCTCGGGTGCCTCTCCCTCGCCGGGAATGACCGAGTCCGAGTCGACCTGCCCGGAGTCGGTCTGCCCGGTGCCGGCCTCGACCTGGACGTCGTCGAACGGGAGCAGCGGCGTCGCCCAGGGGAAGACCACGTACCAGAGCAGCGCGCCGATCGCGGAGACCAGCACGAGGGACAGGGACACCCGGCTCCAGAGGTTGCCCGGGAGCTTGCGCCAGATCCACGCGTACATCGGTTACGCCTTCATCTCCGCCGGCATGCCGGCGTCGGCCTTGGTCGGATCGCGCGGCACAGTCTGCACCAGCTCGGCGTGCACGATCAGCCGCTCGTAGTTGTTGAACTTCGGGTTACAGGTGGTGAGCGTGAGCAGCGCCTTCGTCGGTTTCGCCTTGGGCTTGCCGGGAACCGCGGCGACCACCTCGACCTGATGCGGCTTGACGACCTCGGACTTGTAGACGTGGTAGACGTACCAGCTGTCCCTGGTCTCGACGCCGATCACGTCGCCGTCCTTGAGCTCGTCGAGCCGCCAGAAGATCTTCTTGATCCGGTGACCGGCCACCGAGAAGTTGCCGATCTGACCGGGTTTGGCGGTCTCCGGGTAGTGGCCCGGCGCGTAGCGGATGTCGTCCGGCTGCACGCCGTCGACGACCACCCACTTCTTGTCCAGCTTCGGGATGTACAGGCGCCCGACCAGGCCGTCCTTCGGCGCGGCCGGTGCCTTCACGTTGCTGGTGGTGGGCGCCACGGTCGGGTCGGCCCAGGCCTGGTCCAGCTCCTGCTCCAGGTTGTCCTGCTCGGACTGCACCTTGGCCGAGTTGCCGAAGACCTGGTAGCCCGCGAACAGCAGCACCACGAGGCCGAAAGTGATCATCAGCTCGCCGGAGGTGCGGATGCCGGTCCGGATCCGGGAGCCGATCGTCGGGCGGGTCAGCTCGGAGTAGACGCTCTTGTAGCCCTCGTCGGTCTGCTCCGGGCGCAGCTTGACCACCCGCTCGCCGCGCTTGGGCTCCTCGGCCTCCGCGGGCTGTTCGGCGGGGACGTCGTCCGGTCCGCCGGGGCGGACCGAGGGGCTCGCGCTGACCGATGCGGCGCCGAGTGCGGCGTCGGGGCCGGCTGCGTCGCGGGCGGCCTGAGCGGCCCCGCCGGGCGGGAGAGCGGTCATTTTGCCAGGAAGCGGGGCACCCTGCGGCAATGCGGGGAGCAAGCCGGTGGGAGCGTCAATGGTACGGATGACAGCCGTCGGACTCGGATCGCTCGTCCGCCCCGTCCCCGCCACCCCTGGCACCACACCCGGCGCAACAGGCGCTGCCCCCGCCGGCATCGGCCCGGCCGCAGCCGGAGCCCACTCCGCCGGCGCCGCGGGCGTTGCTGTCGGCGCGGCAACCGCCGGAGCCCATGCCGCCGGCGCTGCGGGCGTTGCTGTCGGCGCGGCAACCGCCGGAGCCCACGCCGCCGGTGCGGCCCCTGCTGCCTGTGGCGTCGCCTGCGGGGCAGCTTGCTGCGGGGTCGCCTGCGGCGGGGTCGCGGGTTGGCGGGCCGGGCTCGCGGTCGGCAGCCACGCGGTGGTGGTGCTGTCGGTGGGGGCCGCGACCGTGTGCGTTCCGTTGACCTGACCGGGATTGATCTGGCCGGCAGCTGCCGTGGCCGTGCTGTTCCAGGCCGCGGCCGGCCCGGCCGGCGCCGGAGCGGCCCCGTTCGACGGCATTCCCCCGTTCGACGGCATTCCCCCGTTCGACGGCATTCCCCCGTTCGACGGCATTCCCCCGTTGGGCAGCGTGCTCCCGTTGGACGGAGTGGCTCCGTGGGGCGGCGTGGTGGCGTTGGCTCGGGCGCTCTCGTCCCACCCGCGCGGCATCGCGGTCGCGCCCGCCCCGTTGTTCCAGCTCGTCGCGGCGTCCCATCCCGAGCCGCCGGCGGGAGCGTCCGTTCGCGCTGCCGTCGGCCAGGCGGGTGTCTCCGCCGGTGCGCTCGGCCATGAGGGCTCCGGCGCGACCGGCCGGGCGGCTGTCGGCCAGTTGTCTGCCGGGGCGCTCGTTCGCGCGGCCGTCGGCCAGGTCTCGGCCGGGGCGCTCGATTGTGCCGCGGTCGGCCAGGTCTCGGCCGGGGCGCTCGATTGTGCCGCGGTCGGCCAGGTCTCGGCCGGGGCGCTGCGGCGGCCGGTCGCCTCCAGAGGGGCGCCGATCTGCGCGGTCACCGACGGGTCGGTGGCTGAGCCGCCCTGCCAGCCGCCGCCGCTCTGTGGCGCAACCGGCTCGGAATGGGCGGCTGCGCCTCGCGTGGGCAGCGGGGCCACCGCGGTGCCGCCCACCGGGCTTTCGGCCGGTAGCGGGGATCCTGTGCCGTTTACGGGTGGTGTGCCCGTCACGCCCGGACCCGCCGGAGCCGGGATGGGCAGAGGCGACCGCGCGGGACGCGGGTCGACGTTGCCGCCCAGGCCGACCGGGGGCGCGAGTGGCCCGCCGGGGACACCGTCCGGTGAGGCGTCGGTGATCCGGGGGATGTAAGCGGTCTGCGCGTCGCCATCCGGTGCGCGGTGGCGGCCCTTGCCGGGCGGGTTCGGGGACTGCTCGGGGGGAACCATCACCGGGCAGCCTGCGCCGATCGGAGGTCGGTCGATCCGTCGTACGCCCGCACTGTCACGTTCTTCTCCACCTTTTCCGTGTAACCGAGCCCGAAGTCGGCGACGGCCTCCCGGAACTGCCTGACTCCCTCTGACGACTCCAACGCTTGACTCATCGCTGTGGGTTCGCCAATCGCGGTGATCTTGAAGGGGGGTGAGAAGACCTGGCCGTGAAGGAGCAGCGTGTTGCCGACACAGCGTACCGCGCTCGTGGAGATCACGCGGACATCCATGATCGTCATAGCCTCCGCCCCACCTGCCCAGAGAGCGTTCACCACGGCCTGGACGTCGCCCTGGTGAACAACGAGATCGTCATTGTCCGGGGCGTTGTCGCCGAAGTCCGTACCCCTTCGTGGTGAGTCGTTCAACGTCACCGTGACGCCGGGGCCGCGCAATGCCGTGAAGCCGGCCGGCTGGCGCATGGCGGCCACGTTCTCCCGGGCGGTCGCGACCGGCTCGTCCACCTCGGCCAGCTGAGCCGTCTCCTGGTCGACGTCGGCCATCAGCTTGGCGGCCTCCTCCTGGCTCGAGGCAAGGCGCTTGCGTTTCTCAGTGATCAACTGAGTCAGTTGTGGCCGGCGGTCGTCGCGCAACGCCGTACCGTCTGCTGTTGTCGCTGAGGTGGTGAAGAGCAGACCCGCAGCCAAAGCGATCAGCGGAACGCCCGCGGACCAGATGGTTCTGCGCTGGTCGCGACGGGGCCGGAGGCCTCGCGCGGCACGGCGCAGCACTAGTCGCCAGGAGGCATCGCCTCCCCCTTGAAAGACCACCCAGCCCCCTCAAGAACCGACGCCGAGGTATTTCCTGCCCCGGCGGGTGCCTGTCTCCGCATCGACTTGACTACGCTAGCTGTCGAACAGTATTCGCCACGGGCAGCATTCGGGGATCCCGGAGCCGCTCAGCGGTGGGTTGTTCACCACTTGTTGCCCTCAGGAGAGCACCGTGCCGAAGTCTCAGGTTCGCAAGAAGAAGGTCTACACCCCGCCGTCGGACATCAGCCCGGCGGTGAAGGCGGCTGCATCCAAGAAGCCGAGTCCGGTCTGGCTGCCAGTCACCGCAGTGAGCCTGATCGTCATCGGCATCGCTTGGCTCGTCGTCTACTACCTCTCGTCGCAGCAGTGGCCCGTCGAGAGCTGGCGCTATTGGAACCTTGCGGTCGGTTTCGGCTGCATGGTCGCCTCGCTGGGGCTGCTGTCCCGCTGGCGCTGACCTCTGGTTTAGGTCAGAAGGGTCAAAAACGCCGAAAGTAAGCGCACCCCCGCTCCGCGTGGGGTGCGCTTTGCTTGACCCGCGACGCGCGCTCGTCTATTACTCGTGGGTAACATTGGGCTGGCGCACTGGCCGGACCGAGGAGGCACAACGCAGATGGGCATCGCGCAGATCGTCGCCACCGTCTTAGCGGGGGCGGTCACCGTGGTGGCCGTCTACCTGGCGGTCCGAGCCGTTCTCACGATCACCGCAGTGATCCGCCAGGGTCAGCCGGAACCGGCCCGGTTCGCCGAGCCGAAGACCCGGACCAGGACCATGCTGACCGAGACCCTCGGTCACACCAGGATGCTGAAGTGGAGCGCGATCGGCGCGGCCCACTGGTTCGTGATGGTCTCGTTCGTCATCCTGTCGCTGCTGGTCCTCGAGGCGTATTTCGAGGTCGTCAGCCCGAAGCTGGGCCTGCCGCTCGTCGGCCACTGGACGATCTTCGGCCTGGTCACCGAGTGGTTCGGCATCCTCGGCATGATCGGCATCCTGTACCTGGTGTTCGTCCGCCAGCGGCAGAAGCCCGGCGCGGTGAAGCGGAGCCGGTTCCTCGGCTCGACCATGTGGCAGGCGTACTTCGTCGAGGCCGTCATCGTCGGCGTGCTGCTCTTCGGCTTCCTGATCCGCGGTTTCAAGGTCGCCACCGACCACTTCGAGTACCCGCTCTGGGCCACTCCGGTCAGCCACGCCGTCGGCGCGGTGCTGCCGGCCTGGGAGGACGGCGCCACCTGGGCCGCCCTCATCAAGATCGGCATCTCGATGACCTGGCTGATCACCATCTCGCTCAACCCGACGATGGGTGTGGCCTGGCACCGCTTCCTGGCGTTCTTCAACATCTACTTCAAGCGCAGCCCGGAGAAGCCGGCCGGTTCCGGTCTCGGCGCGCTCAAGCCGATGATGAGCGAGGGCAAGCCGCTCGACTTCGAGGAGGCCGACCCGGAGAAGGACCAGTTCGGCGTCGCCCAGGTCGAGCAGTTCACCTGGAAGGGCCTGCTGGACTTCTCGACGTGCACAGAGTGCGGTCGTTGCCAGTCGCAATGCCCGGCGTGGAACACGGCCAAGCCGCTGTCACCGAAACTCCTCGTGTTGTCACTGCGCGATCACGCGTACGCAAAAGCCCCTTATCTCCTCGCCGGAGGCGGGAAAGATCTGATGGGCGAGGAGAAGGGCACCGAGGAGCAGCTGGCCGGCGTCGACGTGCTGGCGATGGCCGAGGCTGACCGCCCGCTGATCGGCGGCGTCGACGAGAACGGCGTCATCGACCCGGACGTGCTCTGGTCCTGCACCACCTGCGGTGCCTGCGTCGAGCAGTGCCCGGTCGACATCGAGCACATCGACCACATCGTCGACATGCGCCGTTACCAGGTGCTCATCGAGTCGAGCTTCCCTTCCGAGGCCGGCGTCATGCTGCGCAACCTGGAGAACAAGGGCAACCCGTGGGGAGCGCCGCAGAACACCCGCGAGGACTGGACCAAGGGTCTCGACTTCGAGGTGCCGCGCGTCGGCGAGACCGAGGACTTCGAGTATCTGTTCTGGGTCGGCTGCGCGGGTGCCTTCGAGGACCGGGCGAAGAAGACCACTCGCGCGGTGGCAACGCTGCTCAACGAGGCCGGTGTCAGCTACGCCATCCTCGGCGAGGGCGAGACCTGCACCGGTGACCCGGCGCGGCGGATCGGCAACGAGTTCATCTTCCAGATGCTCGCTCAGCAGAACGTCGAGACGCTGCAGGAGGCGCAGGTCAAGAAGATCGTCGCGACCTGCCCGCACTGCTTCAACACCCTCGGCAACGAGTACGAACAGCTCGGCCTCAAGGTCGAGGTGGTGCACCACACGCAGCTGCTCGCGCATCTGGTGAAGGAAGGCAAGCTCACCCCGGTCCAGCCGATCGACGGTGACGTGACCTACCACGACCCCTGCTACCTGGGTCGGCACAACCGGGTCTTCGACGCGCCGCGTGAGGTGCTCGGCGAAGCGGCCAACCTCGTCGAGATGCCCCGCAACCAGGAACGCTCCTTCTGCTGCGGCGCCGGCGGCGCCCGGATGTGGATGGAGGAGCGGATCGGCAAGCGGATCAACGTCGAGCGGACCGAGGAGGCCCTCGCTACCGGCGCGAAGACGATCGCCGTGGGCTGCCCGTTCTGCTACACGATGATCGGCGACGGGGTGACCGGCAAGGGCAAGCAGGACGAGGTCGAGGTCGTCGACGTCGCCACGGTGCTGCTGCGGTCGCTCAAGCAGGAAGCCTGACCAACGCTTCGGATGGCCGGTCGCCGCTGCGGCCGGCCATCGTCGTCTCAGCTGCCGGCAGCGACCGCACCGGCGACGGCGGCAGCGGTGATCGCCGCCTGGACCTCCTGGATCGCCTTGCGCACCGCCGCGGCGGCCCACGCGCCCTCGCTGATCTCCTTGAGGCGCCTGCGGACCACCTTTCGGTCCATGTCCGGGAAGAGCTTGCGGTCGATCTCCACCGCGGCGATCAAAGAGCACAAAGCAGATGTACGGGGGTCCGGCGTCGCCCCGAGAAGCGCGGCCCGCATCCGTTCCCGCGCGTCGGTGGCGGCGACCGCCTCGTGGCCGCCGACCCACGGATACCGCGTCCTGGGGATGAACCCCAGCACCGTGCTGCGTTCGACGTCGAGGACCTCAGTGGTCACGAGTCGGTCCAGGACCTGCTGCCGAGTGCCCTTGGCCAGCTTGTTCACCCAGTGGCCGGCCTTGCGGCGCCGGCTGTCGGCGTCGATGCGGGCCAGCCCGGCGTCCACGAGCGGATCACCGATCGGCGACCGGTCCAGGACAGCGACCTTCTTGTCGACCACGTCGATGCGCTCGGCCATCGCCAGCTCCAGCAGCACCGCGCCGCCCAGCCCGTAGTCGAGGCGGGTGGTATCGGCGATCCGGCGGCCCAGCCGGTCGTGCGCGAGAAGCATGAACTCGTCGAGGAGACTCATTCCCTGACGGTAATCCCCCTCGTCACGGGCGCGGTTGGTACCTGTTGGCGGCAATCCGGCAGAATGATGGCCGAGGTGAAGCGATCATGGACGGCCTGTTCCTGACCGCGGTGCTCCCGCTGGTGGCTTTCGTGCTGCTCACGGGTGGCAACGCGTTTTTCGTGGCCGCCGAGTTCGGCTTGGTCACCGTCGACCGGGCGGAGATCGAGCAGCGTGCGACCTCGGGTGACCGCCGGGCCCGGACCGTACGCACCGCCCTGCACGGCCTCTCCTTCCAGCTCTCCGGGGCACAGCTGGGCATCACGCTCACCGCGCTGCTCACCGGTTACCTGGCCGAGCCGGCCCTCTCCGAGCTGTTCATCCCGATCGTGGAGCCGATCGCCGGGTCGGCCACCGAGACCGTCACCCACGTGTGCGCGCTGGTCGTGGCGACGCTCCTCTCGATGCTCTTCGGCGAGCTCGTGCCGAAGAACGCCGCCCTGGCCCGCCCGATGCGCGTCGCCCTGCTCACCGCGGCGCCGCTGCGCGGGTTCTCCACGCTCTTCAAGTGGCTGATCGTCGTCCTCAACGGCACGGCCAACTGGCTGGTCCGCCGTCTCGGCATCGAGCCGCAGGAGGAGCTGGCCAGCGCCCGCTCGCCGGAGGAGCTGGGCCTGCTCGCGGCGATCAGCGCCCGCGCCGGGGCGCTGCCCAACGAGACCGCGACGCTGCTGCGCCGCACGATCCGGTTCGGCGAGAAGCGGGCGGCCAAGGCGATGACCCCGCGCGTCGACGTGGTCGGCCTCAAGATCACCGCAAGCGCGGCGGATCTGATCACGGTGGCCCGGGAGACCGGGCACACCCGCTTTCCGGTGTACGAGAACACGCTCGACGTGGTGACCGGCGTCGTCGGCGTGAACGAGGCCCTCGGTGTCCCGCCCGAGCGCCGCGCCTCGACCCGAGTTTCCACGCTGGCCAAGGAGCCGGTGTACGTACCGGAGAGCCTCAGCCTCGACAAGGTGCTGGCCGCCCTGCGCGCCGCGGACGCCGACCTGGCCATCGTGGTCGACGAGTACGGCGGCACCGACGGCGTGGTGACCGTCGAGGACCTGATCGAGGAACTGGTCGGTGAGATCGCCGACGAGCACGACACCGACCTCGACGAGATCGGCAGCGAGGAGGTGACCGCGCCGGGCGGCGACAAGACGTACCTGGCCGACGGTCTGCTCCGCGAGGACGAGGTCCTCGAGCAGACCGGTTTCCGCCTGCCCGAGGGGCCGTACGAGACGCTCGCCGGCTTCCTCCTCGCCCGGCTCGGCCACATCCCGGTCGTCGGCGAGTCGTACGAGGAGCACGGGTGGGAGTTCACTGTCATGGAGGTCGACCGGCACCGCATCGAGCAGGTCCGCGTGGTCGCCCCGCCGGAGCCCGCCGATGACTGAGCTGCTGTTCGTGGCGGTGCTGCTGGTCGGCAACGGTCTCTTCGTCGGCGGCGAGTTCGCACTGATCGCCTCCCGGCGTACCGCTCTGGAACCGCTCGCCGAGACCTCGAAGGCGGCCCGGTGGGCGCTGGCCGCGATGAGCCAGATCCCGCTGATGATCGCCGGCGCCCAGCTCGGCATCACGATCTGCACGCTGGTGCTCGGCGCGATCGCCGAGCCCACGATCGCCCACCTGCTGGAGGGCCCGTTCGCCGCGACCGGCCTGCCGGACAACGCGGTGCACCCGGTCGCCTTCGTGATCGCCCTGATGATTGTGACGTTCCTGCACACGGTGATCGGCGAGATGGTGCCGAAGAACATCACGCTGGCCGGGCCGGAGCGTTCCGCGCTCATCCTCGGCCCGTTCATGCTGGCGTTCTGCACCGCCACGAAGCCGCTGCTCACCGCGATGCGCTGGGCGTCGCGGATCATCCTGAGCCTCTGGAAGATCGAGACCACCGACGCGGTCAAGACGGTCTTCACGGCCGAGGAACTGGCCGGCATGGTCACGCAGGCGCGCACCGAGGGCCTGCTCGGGTCGGAGCAGTACGCACGGATCCACGCCGCGCTCGGCCTCAACAACCGCACCGCCGCCGACACGTTGCTGCCCTGGTCGCGGGTGACCACGGTGGCGGACGACGTCTCGCCGGCGACCCTGGAGGCGGTGGCCACCCGCAGCGCCCGGTCACGCTTCCCGGTCGTGCAGCGCGACACCCGCCGGGTGCTGGGCTTCGTGCACATCAAGGACGTCCTCGGCTTCGCGGCCACGCAGCGCCACCTGCCGATCCCGGCGGAGGTGATCCGCCCGCTCGCCGTCGTCGCCCCGGAGCGGAGCCTGGCCGACCTGCTGCTCACCATGCGCCGCGACCGGCTGCACATCGTGCTGGTCAGCGATGGCCGGCGCCCGCTCGGAGTGATCACATTAGACGACGTGCTGCACGCCGTGGTCGGTGAACCCGCCGGGGCGGCACAGCCGGTGAGCCGGGCGCGCTGAGTCGGGCCTCCCCGATTCGGTGTCGGTATTTCGGGCGAACGCGTACGGGTGCATTTGACCGGGTCCGGAGTTTCATTTGGGCAGGCAAGTGGTAATCCGGACAATATCCCCCATGCTTCACTCTCGGCGGCGCGTCGTACACATCGGCGCCCTGTCAGCCCTCGTTCTGGCACTCCACATCCCGGCCGCGTCGGCGGATGCGGGTGCCGTGAAAGCCGTGCGCAGCGTCGTGCGTACCCCACCCACCGTTGCTCCGCTGACCACCGCGCCGGGCCGGATCGGGGTGGCGGAGACTCCGACGACCGTGCGGTACACCTTCGACGGTGGTGCCGGTCGCCCGATCACGGACGCCACCGGGCGGCACCTGCTCCGGGCGCTCGGGCAGAACGGTGGGCGGCTTCGGCTCGTACCCCAGCGCGGTGGTCTTGCGGTCGTCTATCCGGACCGGTGCGCTCTGCCGCGTGAGCGGGACTGCCCCCGCGCCATCCTCGAAGGCACTCGTGACGACAACCTCAACCCCGGCCGGCGCCCACTGCGGTACGGCGCCTCGGTCCTGATGACTCACGGCGACCTGGCTGACGGCGCCAACGTGGTCCAAAAGGGATATTCCGTCGGTGGCGTCAGCCAGTTCAAGCTGCAGGTCGATCACCGGCAGGGCCATCCGAGCTGTGTCATCGCGGGTCAGCGTGCCCGGATCTACCGAGCCGAGCCGTTCGTCGACGTGGCCGACGGCACCTGGCACAGCCTGGAGTGCCGCCGCTCACCGAACCGCCTCACGATGATCGTCGACGGCCGGCCACGCGCCTGGGTGCCGGTGCCGCCGATGCTCACGATCGCCAACACCGAACCGCTGCGCATCGGGGGCAAGGGACCCGGCTTCGGCAACGACCAGTTCGCCGGCTCGATCGATGACGTGTTCGTGGACATCGGCTGAACTTCGCCACCCGGGTCGATCTCTTTCATCGATGTCCGCTAACCTCACCCGCGCTCTGGAAATCGATGAGGACTCACGGGGGTCTCCATGATGAAGACGGTTGCGCGGGCGGCACTCGGCCTGTGCCTCGCCGGGCTCGTGTCCGGTCTGGCCGGCGGGCCCGCATACGCCGACGAACCCACTCAGTCGGCGCTGGACGCGCTCACCGAGCTGGACGCGAACGGGAAGATCAAGGTCGACTCCCTCAAGCCGGGCGAGGTCTCCACCTCGGTCCTGGGCGTGGGCAACACGACGGCCGAGGCGCTGCCCGGCGCGGTGGTGCACATCCGCGCCCTCGACGACGCGGACCTGCTGCGCCGCTTCGAGAACTGTGCGTACTACGTGGACAGCAACCTCGACGGCGCGTGGTGCGAGTTCGACGCGCCTCTGGCGGCGCGGACCACGTACGCCTTCTCCGAGTCGACCATCGCCGCGTCGTCGAAGCCGACGTGGGAGGAAGAGCTCGGCTCGATCAACTACTTCTGGCACACGAAGGCGGCCGTCGAGAAGATGGGCGGCATCGACGCGGCCGCCAAGAAGAGCAACGCCGCCGGTGAGGCCACCCGCGGCACCGGTGGCAAGGTGACGCTGGTTCCGCACCAGCTCACCTTCCGGGAGAAGGCGCACCCGCTCGGCTTCCTGTACCTGAAGGTGCAGAAGCCGACCGCCAGCCCCACCGTGACTCCTTCCGCCACCGCTTCGGCCACTCCTTCCGCCACCTCGACCTCCTCGGCTCCCGCCGCGACGCCGACCAGTGACGGCGGCGATGGTGGCGGTCTTCCGGTGACCGGCTCCTCCACCGGCCTGGTTGCCGGTATCGGTGCCGCGCTCCTCGCCGTCGGTGCTGTCGGTTTCGTGCTGGCTCGCCGTCGCCGGACCCGCTTCACCGCCTGACCTCTTCCCCGGGCCGCTCGATCCCCACGATCGAGCGGCCCTTTTCCGCAGCCACAGTATTCCTTGACAAGAATATTCTTCTCTGGGAATGATTTGGGCATGGACGAACTCCTCGCCGCGCTGGCCGATCCGGCACGCTGGCGCCTCGTGAGCCTGCTGGCCGGGCGGCCTCGTCCCGTCGGTGTGCTGGCCCAGCTCGCGCGGGCGCGCCAGCCGCAGACGACCAAGCACCTCCAGGCGCTGGAGCGGGCGGGTGCCGTCGCCTCCGAGCGGATCGGCCAGCGGCGCGTCTACCAGCTGCGTCCCGCGGCTCTCCGCGACCTCGCCGCCGAGTTGACCCGACTGGCCGACCAGGCCGAACAGGCCGAGGGCTTCCAGCGCTACGGCCGCACTGTCCGGGCCGAGCGGCTGGCGGCCGACCGGGCGGGCTGGGCCGACGAGCGGGAGTTCCGGTTCCGGCGCTCCCTGGCCGCCTCACCCGAGCAGCTGTGGCGCCACCTGACCGACGCCGCTCTGCTCGCCGGCTGGTGGGCTCCGGACGACCTGCGTATCTCCGAGTTCGTCTTCGAGGCCCGGCCCGGCGGCCGCATCGTCCAGGAGTATCGCGACGTCGACGACGCTGACGGCTCGGACGTGGTGGTGGGACGTGCCGAGGGCGAGGTGATCGAGGTCCGGGCCGGCGAGCACCTTGCGTACCGACTGAGCCCGCTGCTGCCCGGCGGTGGTGTCGCCTTCACCGCGCTGGTCGACCTCGACCTGCGTGCCGCACCGGACGGCGTCGATCTGGACGTCCAATACCGCGTCACCGGCAGCACCGTCGACGCCGCCGACTTCATCGCCGGCATCGAGATCGGGTTCGGGCAGAGCCTCGACAAACTCACGACAGCTATTGATGGGAGTCCGCAATGACCCGCCGAGTCGTCACCAACATGAGCCTCTCGCTGGACGGTTGTTACGCACGTGCCGAGAACACGATCGACATGAGCTGGGTGATGCCCTACGCCGTCTCCGACGTCGCACGCGATCACCTGACGAGCCTCTGGGAGCCGGCGACGACAGCGCTGCTCGGGCGTACGAATGCTGAAGGTTTCATGGGTTTCTGGCCCACCGTCATCGGCATGGAAGGCGCCGACCCGCGCGACGAGGCGTTCGCGAAATGGCTGGTGACCTGCGAGAAGACTGTCCTGTCCAGCACGCTGACCGAGGCGCCGTGGGACAACACCACCGTCCTTTCCGCGCCGGCGGCCGACGTGGCCGACGAACTAAAGGCGGCTCCCGGAGGCGACATCCTCGTCCTGTCCAGCGCGAGCGTCATCAAGTCGCTGCTGGCCGCCGACCAGGTCGACCGTCTGGCCCTGATGATCTTCCCGGTCACCCTCGGCGCGGGCCCCCGCCTCTTCACCGACGGTCTGCCCGCCGCCGACTGGACTCTCGTGAGCCAGGAGAGCGGCGTTCACGGCGAGCTGGCTCTTGTCTACGACCGCATGCGCTCGCACAGCCCGCGCAGTTCGGTCCCGCCCGCCTGACGGCGGGACCGCTCAAGCAGAACCCGCACGGTCTCCGCAATCTCGTCCGAGGTGCGCACATGCTGCGGCGCGACGCGCTCGGCGGTGAGCAGGAACCGGATCGCCTCACGATCCCGGCCGCCGATCCGGGTCAGCGCCCGCGCGGTGTCGGCGTAGTAGAACACCTGCCGAACCCCGGCCGGCACCGCCGCCGGATCGGTACGCCGCGCGATCTCCACGACCCGGCCCGGATCACCGTTGCCGACCTCGATGGTCATCCGCCAGATGTCCACGTTGGTGGGACCGAAGAACATGCCCATCGTGCTGGTCTCGCCGGTGCGCCGCGCCAGCTCGGCAGCCCCGTCCAGATGGTCCCGGCTGTCCTCGAGGCTGTCCCGGCACCGGCTGGCCAGCGCGGCCACAAGGTGCAGCGAGCCGAGCATCTCCAGCCCACCGGGCCGGCCGAGCTCCCCACTCAAGTCGTCCAGGGCCCGCTCCGCGAGCGTCTGCCCCCGCTGATAGGACCCGCAGGCGACCGCCGACCTGGCCAGAACGTACGCGGCGTGCCCGCGCAGCAGCGGATCCCCGGCCGCCTCCGCCGCGTCCCGGCACCGCTCCGCGCTCAACCACGCATCCGCCGGACACCCGAGACTGCGCAGCACCGATGACGCGATCGACGCGGCCTCACACAACAGCCGCAGCGCCTCCCGGCTGTCCGGCCCCGCCGTCTCCGTGTGCAGGTCACGCAACAACCCCGGCAGCAGCCGAGCCGCACCCGCGTAGTCACACGCCTGATGCAGCCCGTCAGCCAGCTCAACCCCGCGCCGCAGCTCGCTGATCTCCGGCGCAGCCCCACCGGGCGGATCACTCAGATCGATGTCGACGATCGCCCGCCGCAACCCCACCACGCCGGCCCGCGCGGCAGCCGCCAGCCGGTCCTCCGCCGGAACATCCACCCCCACGAGGTCCGCCGGCGAACATTCGAGAGCGGCAGCGATGCCCGCCAGCATGAACCGGTTGTCAGCCGCCTGAAGCCCCCGCTCGATCCGACTCCAGGTGGCATGCGAAACCCCGGCCCGACTGGCCGCGAACCGAACACTCCACCCCTTGACCAGCCGCCGCTGGCGAATCCGCTCCCCAACCCCCGATTCCCCACCGCGCCGCAGCCCCATACCCCGACGCTATCCCCGGCGGCCCCGGACGTGGTTCGTCCCTGTACCACCGCGTGGTTTGATGGTGCTGCTGGAGCACCGCCGCCGGGCCGAACAAGCCCTGGTCAGCGTGGTCGCTACCAGCTACCTGCTCGGGGTAGCTACCTGCTCGGGGTGTCGACACGGCGGATGGAGAGGCTGGTCGAGCAGCTCGGGGTCAAGTCGCTGTCGAAGTCTCAGGTCTCGGAGATGGCCCGGCACCTGGACGCCCGGGTCGAGGCGCTCCGCAACCGGCCCCTCGATGCTGGGCCGTACACGTTCGTGTGGACCGACGCTCTGGTCAAGGTCCGTGAACACGGCCGCACGGTCAACGTGCACGCCCTGGTAGCGGTCGGGGTCAACGCCGACGGCGCCCGCGAGGTCCTCGGCCGCGGCGTCGCATCCGACGAGGACGGCGCCGGCTGGCTGGCCTTCCTGCGCTCGTTGACCGCCTGCGGCCTGTCCGGCCGTCCGCCTGATCATCTCCGATGCCCACCGCGGCCTCGTCAGCGCGATCGGGGCGGCGCTGCCCGGCGCTCAATGGCAGAGATGCCGCACCCACTACCTGCGAAACCTTCTCGCCAAGGCCCCGAAGAGTGCGCAACCCTGGGTCGCCACTCTGGTCCGCACGATCTTCGACCAGCCCGACACCGCCGCGGTCACGGCCCAGTTCGAGCGGGTCCTGGACAGCGTCAGCGAGAAGTTCCCGGCCGCCGCCGAGCACCTCGACGACGCCCGCGCCGACCTGCTTGCCTTTCGCCACCTACCCCGCGAGCTCTGGCGCCCGATCTGGTCCAACAACCCGCAAGAGCGGTTGAACAAGGAGATCCGCCGCCGCACCGACGTCGTCGGGATCTTCCCGAACAGGGACGCGATCATCCGGCTCGTCGGCGCGGTCCTGGCCGAGCAGACCGACGAATGGGTCGAGGGCCGCCGCTACATGGGCTTGGAGATCCTTGGCAAAGCACGTCTGAACAGCATCAATGCCGAACGACACGACATCGAAACCGTCGAAACGACTGCAATCGCCGCATAAGGTCAACGCGCACGGATCAGCGCTGGCCGCCTCTTACACCACGCCAGCGGACGTGACCGTTCCCCACACCGTTTTCAAGATTAGCGCCTGCACGTATTTAGCTGCTGAAACAGGGACCAGGTGGGTGACGTTGCCGCACCAATGCCGTGCCCCTCCGTTTTCAGTGTTCTCCTCTGCACCGGTGACGCAGGACGGGTCCGCGTCGGGCTCGTCTCTTAACACCTGCCGGGGTAAGGAGTGCATCCGCAGCGTTCAACTGCGTTCGAGCAGAGCCACGGCAGCTGAAGCCTTGCGTGTCGGCACGTCGAACATGGTCACAGCGTCGATCGGCGATGAGGTCGGGGAGCCGTGATAGACGCCGCCTCGGAACTCGAGTTCTTGACATGCATACTCGAGCTGTTACTCTGGAACTCGAGTTAACGATAATCCCACTCGAGGAGACCTAGTGACCACTCCCAACTCCGCACCGGACGGGATCCCTCTGCTAGGCATGTCGATGCTCGACCCGCATCGGTTCCTGACTGGTTTGCGCGTTGCGCAGCTGCCGAACGTGTTCCTAAACCCCTATGTCGCCGAGAATCCAGTCGTGCTGCAAGCGCTGCCGCAGGTGCGCAAGTTTGCGGAGAGACGGGAACTCGTGCAGAGGCTGATGAAGACTCAGGCGAAGAAGCGGAAGAACGTCGCCGCCTACCGGACCTACATCCACGAGACCATTACAGGTCGTCGGCCCGGCTCGATGCCGCCGATCGAGGGCTGGACCCCAGAGAAGATCGAAGTCGTCGGTGGAACTGCCTACTTGCCGTGGGGCGAGCAGCTGGTTGCTTTTGACTCGGACACCCAGCTATGCGCCTGGTTCGATCTGCTTCAGTCCGACGACGAGCAGGTGCTCAACTACGTCGTCCCGGTGGTGATCCACTCGGCGCGATCGACGGAGTGGGCGCAGCAGCAGCTGCACGACCGCAACACCTACGGCGTGAAGATGAGTAGCAGCGAGGCGCTTGAGCGTGACTCGTATGACCCAGTCACCGCCCTGACGCGCCGCGTCATCGATGCCACCGGGCTCCGGGTGGCCACGAACGCTCGGCAGCTCGGCGCGAAGGATCCTGAGCAGGTCACGCTGTCCGCGTTGCGTCAAGGGGTGTTAACGACGGTCGCGGGACGGCCCGGCATTCAGCTCGGCTCCAAGCCGTACGAGCTGCCGACCTCGGTAGGGGAGGAAGAGCTGACCGCCGCCGTGACTAAGGTGTGGGCTCGGATTGCGAAGGTGATCGAGCCGTACCTCGACGCCGTTGGCCGCAAGACCACCGTACTTCCGGCACCGTCGATCATGGCGGGCATCGGGGTCCTAGCCAACGCCTGTATGCCGGATGGCATCCGCCGCGACGACGTGTCCGCGCTCAGCGTCGTCGAGGTCGTCGAGCGCCTCCAGTCGGTCCGCTGGGACCGTGTTGTACCCACGCCGAACGGACCCCAGTATCCGTGGGACGGCATCGCGGGCAAGGCCAACCATGCCCTCGGGCGGTTCGCGGTGGGTGGCGCGAAAGAATTTGCGTACAACGTCTCCGACGCTCTGCTGAACCCCGACTCCCACCGTGGACGCCAAGTCCGCACCAAGGGCGCCTCGCCGCACGACAACGCGAATACTAAGGCGGGATCTTCTCGATGATTACCCCGGCACAGATTGTTAACGCCGCGCTCGACGCCGCGACGGTGCAGGACGCCATGAATGTGCAGTCGATGCTCCGCGTAGCGCTGGGCGGCGAAGAGTACCGGCCTCTGGCGGATACCTGGAACAACCACGGGCTGATGGGGTCATCAGGCTCCTACGACTACAAGCTCATCGAGCTGGTCACGAATATGCAGGATGCGGTGCTCGAGCTGCTGGCGCTGCAGGAGTACGGGGAAGCCACAGACATTCCTTTCAAGACGCCCAGGGAGGCTGCAAGCACGTTGCTCTACGGCGTCGAGGAGCGCGATGTGGCGAGTCAGGTTACCGTCCGTCTGCGGGAATCCGACCCTCCAGCCAGCAAGACCAAGCGCCTGACGCCGGTGTTCCGGGACAAGGGTTGCGGTCTGACACCGGACATGATCGCCCGTACCATCTTCCGTCTCGGCGGTGGCCACAAGGAAGACGCGCTGTACTTGCAGGGCGCATTCGGAATGGGCGGCGCGATGACCTACCGCAACGCCGGCGCGGTCGTGCTTGTCACTCGCCGCCATCCTGACCTGCTTGCCGAGGATGAGCCAGATGTGATCTCAGTTGCAGTGGTGGAGTGGCGCAGCAACACGAAGGGCAAAACCGCGATGTACCTTGTCGATGCCCCGTGGGAAAACGCCGGCGACATCGCGGAACCGTGGTCGTGCCCGGCCGAGAAGGTTCCTGGCTTTGAACCCGGCACTCACCTGGCCTTGATCTCTTACCGGACCGACGGCATCCAAAGAAAGACTGAGCGTGACGAACGCTCGTTCAACACTGTGGCTGACACGCGTCTGTTCGCGCCGGTCATGCCGGTGCTGTTCACGAACGAGACCGACCGCAGTCGAAGCACGATCCTGCGCGGTCTCGAGCGCCGGCTTGAGCAGGGGACGGCGACCGCGCTGCCGTCCGCCTCGCAGGTTCTTCCATTCCGTGCCGCTGGTCAGACTCAGCACCTTCCAGTCAGGTTTGTGCTGTTCGACAAGCGCAGAGAGGCCAGCGGCATCGACAAGTTCGCGGCGCGTGACCACGCGGTGCTTTTCACGTCGAACGGGCAGGTCCACCATCACTGGACGCCGGCAGAGTTCCGGCGCCGCACGAAGCTTCACAAGATTCATGACCGAGTACTGGTTGTGGTCGAGACCGACGAGTTGCCCATCCTCGTCCGCACGAGCCTGTTCACGGCCGACCGCAACGACTTGGTTCGCACCGATGACGCGATTCGGCTCGAGGATGCGGTCGGTGCCTTCCTGAGCGACTGGGACGAGCTTAAGGACGAGAACGACCGGTTGGTTCGCGAGGCGCTCAGCGCTGGCGGCGAGGCCCTGTCGGCCGACCTTGGGCGTCGCATCGGCGCAGCGTTCCAGGCCACCGGTTTCGGCGGTGGCAGTGGCCGCGGCAACGGCGGCGGACCCGGCAAGGGGGGCCGCAGCGGCGGTGGCTCCCCTGGCGGCCGCCGCCCCATCACCTTGCACCCCAACCCCACCAGGGTCGAGGGCCCGGCCGAGATCAAGGTCGAGCTGGGTCAGACCCGCTCAGTGGGTTTCGTCGTCGATGTCGTAGACCAGTTCTGGGCGGATGAGCGGGGGATTCTCGTAGTCACCACCGACCATCCTGACATCGGCCCGCGTGAAATCACCGTTGGGCGCGGCCGCGCTGGTCGCGTCAGGGTCATGCTGACAGTGCCCGAGACGGCCGCTACAGGACGGTACGAGCTGACCGCGGCGCTGCGAGACTGGCATCGCGCCGCGGGAGGTCTCGGATCGGAGCTGACCTGGACGACCAAGGTCGACGTCGTTGCGGAGATCCAGGGTCGCGGCGCTGGCAACGGACGCCGTGCCACCGGAGGCTCTGCCGGGTCCGATGGGTCTGGACCCGGCAGCGAGGTTGTGCTCCGTTGGGCAGACCACACATCGGTCGACGGCTGGGAGAAGCGCGACGTCGGCGACGTGGAGTATGTCCGCGCTGCGGACGTGGCTATCACGATCGAGGGCTTCGAGCACGTCGCTGGCCTCGGCGACGCCAAGATTCCAGTGGTGCAGCTTAACGAACAGTACCCGGCATTCAAGACCTACATTGCAGCCCGCTCCCGCGACATCGACGACCTGAGCCGCCCGCGAGAGCGTTACGCCTTAGGGGTCGGCTTGGCGCTCCTCGTCCTCGACCAGACCAGGCAGCGCCTGGACAAGGCCGACGAGGAGTATCCCTCGGAGATCTTCCACGACGCAGCGCGAGCGGCCGCTCGAGGTGTGCTTGCGGTCATGCCTGAGTTCGAGCAGGTGATCAAGAAGGCCGCAGGGGTGAACGACGCCGGCGACAGCGGCGAAACGTCGCAGTACGCGGAAGACTAAGGTTCTGCCTCAGCCGCTAGACACCTTTCGCGGTCAGGGTCTGTGCCAGGTCTATTGAAGACGCTTTTGGGGGATCGACCGGTTTCGGTGGTTTCGGGTGTGCTGGTGGTATGCGGTACGGCGATGGTGGCGGCCTGAACGAGGCGCAGCGGGAACGGCGGGAACAGGTCCGCTGGCAGGCCGCGGGCCTGTTCGCGGCGGGCGTGCCGGCGCCGCGGGTCGCGAGGATCCTGGAGGTGTCGGACAAGTCGGCGTATCAGTGGCGGCGGGCGTGGACGGCCGGCGGGACCGCCGCGCTGGCCTCGAAGGGGCCACCAGGCCCGGACCCGAGGCTGTCGGACACCCAGCTGCAGCGGCTGCGCGAGCGTCTGGACGCCAGGCCGGCCGCGGCCGGTTACGGCGATGACCAGCGGTGGACCCTCGCGCGGGTGGTCACGTTGATCGCCACCCTGTTCCACCAGCGCGTCGGCATCACCACCGCGTGGCAAACGATGCAGCGGCTCGGCTACACCGCGCAGATGCCGGTCCACCGGGCGATCGAACGCGACGAAGAAGAGATCGCCCACTGGCGCAGGTATCAGTGGCCTGCGGTAAAAGAGTCGCCGCGGGAAGCGGCGCATGGATCTGTTCCGCCGACGAGTGCGGGCAGGCTTTCCGAGCTCACAAGGCCACGACCTGGGCTCCCAGGGGCATGACGCCGGTGGTCAAGGTGACCGCGAAAGGCACCGTGCGGGTCTCGGTGGCCGGGTTGTGCTGCTACCGGCCCGGCCACCGCAGCCGGCTGATCTACCGCACGTTGCTCTACCGTGGGCGTAAGGGTGAGCCGAAAGGATTCCGTGAACCCGGCCTGATCAGCCTGCTCGACGCCGCTCATCAGCAACTGTCCGGACCGATAGTGCTCATCTGGGACCGGCTGTCACTACACAAGACCCCCGAGATCCGGACCGCGTTCGCCCGTCGGCGGTGGTTGCGCGTCTACGAGCTCCCCGCTTACGCGCCCGAGCTCAACCCGGTCGAGAAGGTTTGGTCGACGATGAAACGCAGCCTGGCCAACCACGGCCTGCGCACCGCCACCGCGCTCGCCGCCGCGGTGAAGAACCGGCTCAAACGCATGCAATACCGCCACGACCTGGCCGACGCCTACCTCGCCGGGACCGGACTCTCCCCACCAGCCCCCGCCAGACCCTGACAGCGAAAGGTGTCTAGCGGTAGTTTGTCGTCTTCGTAACCTTTCTGTGGTGTGTGGCGTTGCGTTCGGCAAGTGTTCTGTCGAGCGTTGGAGTGCCGGGTGGTTCGTGCGGTGTGTCCGCCGGCCGCGG